>VRUJ01000016.1 GCA_019456165.1 Chloroflexota bacterium | reverse complement strand
CTTCTGGTAATGTACAATCGTTTTGATAGGTCATGTGTAGCTCCTTTCTAGCTTTATCACTAAAAGGATACCTGACCCATCTTTTTTTGGAAATTACAGAAACAATGTTACACTAACAATATCTGACCTAAACTTCCACAAATTTGTTATGGAATCATACTCAAATTTACCCCATAATGATTTATGAATACAATGGATTATCCACTAAACCAAGAACCGCAACATCTCACAATTCAAAACCAATAAGGGCTGCCAATCATGGAATCTTCAATTCGTTCAACCAACTCTCGCCGCCAGGTTATTATTATCTTAATCATCCTTATTATTCTGACCGTTACTGAGGTTGCTGGATATATTCCTGGTGTTACCACCCCTTTAGAACGTGTAGAGCTCTCCGTTAGGGATTTCTCGTTTAGGTTGAGAGGGGAATCCCTCCCAGCTGAAGAATTAGTCATCGTGGCGATTGACGATGATTCACTCGGATGGGTTAATGAACAATGGCCCTGGCCGCGTTCAAGGATTGCGGAAATCATCAATTGGTTGACAGATGCTGGGGCACGTGTGATCGCCCTGGATATGTTTCTTTTTGATCCCGCACCAAACGAGGTTGATGATGATGCCCTTGTCGAGGCTTTCAGAAATGCAAACGCAATTGTGAGTGTAAATCAAATATTTGGGGGTGAGATGACTATTACACATAAACCACCACTTCCAATTTACCAGGAAGTGCTGGATGGATACGGGATTACCGAGATTGTACGCGATGACGATGCTATTGTACGCGGTATCTCTGCCTACAAGACATTTTCCGGAGAGGTTTACTATACTTGGGCTTTCGAAATCGTGAGAGTTTATTTAGGTATCGACCCACCAAGCGACCCTAGCCCTGCAGGATTGACTTTCAACGGAAGTTTCATACCTCTCAACCAACGGCGCGTTCTTTTGGTTAATTATGCGGGGCCATCTGGTAGTTTCCCTACTTATTCTGCAGCCTTCGTTCCATTAGATGAAGGTGATTATCCTGCGGAACTATTTCGCGACAAGATTGTGTTCATTGGCGCAACAAGTGAAACTCTGCAGGATCTCTATCCAACTCCTTTCTCTACCACCAACCTCACTCCGGGTGTGGAAATTGTTGCCAACACAGTAGCCACATTATTAAACCAAGATTACTTGCAGTTAGCCCCACCCTGGATGAATTTAGCCATTACTGTTCTAGCTGCTTTTTTCGCATGGGGGAGCAACAAAATAAAACGCCCCAGCAGAGCAATCCTGGTATTAGCTGGAATTATGAGCCTGTATTTCATTTTGCGCTTCATCGCATTCACCCAATTGGGTTGGGAATTTGCTATCATTACCCCTGAAGCCATGCTCTTCCTGGGCGTAATAGTCCCTACCTTAGAGCAGGCCGTGACTCAAGAAGTGGAAAAACGCCGGGTCCACAGTTTATTCAGCCGCTTTATTTCACCAGAGATGGTCACCCAAATCTTGGACACCCATGATATTGAATCATTAAACAAACGTGCCGAATTGACGATCCTATTCTCCGACATTCGTGGTTTTACCACCATATCTGAGAAACTCAGGCCTGATGAATTAGTCGCTTTACTTAACCCTTACCTTGAGGTCATGTCTAGTGTGATTCACAAACACGGCGGCACCGTGGACAAATTCGAAGGAGATGCCATCGTAGCTTTCTTTGGAGAACCTATCCCCTTCTCGGACCATGCAAAACAGGCAGTTAGCGCGGCTTTAGAAATGCGTACCGCTCTTCAAAAATTGACTTCCGAGTGGAAGTCCGAGCAACGGTTTACAGATACCTTCGAGATGGGTGTAGGTTTGAATACAGGTGAAGTTTTCGTTGGGCTATTGGGTTCTGAGCAGCGCATCAATTACACTGTGATTGGTGACAACGTGAATCTGGCTGCCCGTCTCCAAGATCAAACCAAAGAATTTAAATGGCCTATTCTCATTAGCGGCTCGACTTATGAACAGGTAAAAGATGAATTCGAAACCGAATTTTTGGATTCTCGATTATTGAAAGGTAAGACCGAAACGGTCAACATTTACAAACTTATCGGCCGCTTGGGTAGTGGTCCTGAAGAGAAAGTCAAAACATACAGCAATATCTAACGATCATTTAGGCTGCCGGCTACCAAGCTTGCACATTTGTTATGCATTAGGAACCTAATTCCTATTGTTTATCGCGCTAGTAGAATTTACAATATAAGCAATTATTTTTCGGTCAGAATCCATTTCACAAAAATCTATATTGCAGAAGGTCAATCATGAACAGACAAAAGAATCAAAACCAAATTCTTATTATGCTTTCAGCGCTGGCTATTACATCGCTGTTTTGTATCACAAGTGGGGGCAATTCAAACGGAATCCTGACTGCAAGCATAGATGAGATCCAGGGAAAGGTGCAAACCCTTAATCCCGAGGAGGGACTTTTTGTCGATGCTGTAAATGGGCAAGAAATCGAAGTGAATCATCAGGTGCTCACCCTTGAGGATGGGCGAGCGCGGGTCAATCTCTCCAACGGCACAATCATACGCGTTGGGCCACTCTCTGTGTTCACGTTAAAGGACATGGAGATCAGCGCCGGCGGCCCTTTCGCACGTTTTAATTTGGAAGTCGGAAAATTATGGGTAATCCTGAACGGCGGCTCAGTAGATGTTGAGACTCCCGCAGGTTTGGCCTCAGTACGCGGTTCTTATATGTCCGTCCAGATTGATCCAATAACCAAAGAAGCAATTATCACTTGTCTGGAAGGTAATTGTCAGATTGGCAACGAAGCTGGAACGGTTAATTTGATTGCTGGACAAAAAGTAAGCGTAATGAATCTGCAAAGCGCACCCGTACCTGGATTTATGAGTGACGAAGATGTGAATAATTGGTTAGCGAACAACCCTGAAGCAACCATCGTCGTTGCCCGTCTGACCTCCACTGTAGCTGCGCTCCAAGGGAACCCACTACCCAGTGTGCTAACTCCCACCGGCTGCCCAATCCCTCCAGGCTGGGTGCCAAGGATAGTTCTTCCGAACGAATCATTTACCAGCCTTGCAGAATTGTATTCCACCACGGCGGAAACTTTGGCAAATGGGAATTGTATGGACGTAGGTGCATCCTTGGAAAGCGGGTCGAGTATATTTGTTCCACCATCCAGTGCAAATCTTACACCGACACCAACTGCTGTCCAGTGTGGGCCTTCTACGGATTGGATCATTTATATAGTGAATTCCGGAGAAACCTTAGCTCAACTGGCGGAAGCTTATAACATAAGCCTGGCTGATCTACAGTATGCCAACTGCCTAGGTGATTCAACCATCATTTTTGCTGGGATGAGCTTATATGTACCCAATATTGGCCCGCCCACTCCTACCCCAACTGTGGTCCCCACAGTCACAATGACAACCCAAGCCTCTATCACGCCTACTACTTCGGGAGGGTCTGGCACAAATGCGATCTTTACTAACGTACTTGGACCAGTAGGTGGTTCAATATCGACTTGCAGTAATTTGTTCGCTGTTTCAGTCATTGACCCAGATGGCATTGATTACGTAGAAGTGGAACTCAGTTTAAATGATGCAACCTTTAGCAACTCCACCTTTGTCAATCTGCCTTTCCAAGTTGATGACAAATATAGCAAGACTATGGAGATAAACACTGCCTCGAATTCCGGCCCAGATGTGGTTTTTTGGCGCTTTGCGATGGCAGATATTTTCAACAACCACCAATGGTACCCAGAGATTGGAACCACCCCATACTCATATAGCGACAGTTTGGATTGCGGTCTTGCAACTACAATTCCTCCATCTTCCACGCCTCAGCCAACCAACACGCCAGTTCCAACAGTTGAAACTCCTGGTCCGGCTACTTTCTTCAGCGCTCCGATCTACCCCACTGATGGCAACGCAGTTATCTCATGTGCCAATATTTTCAGCATTGATGTAAGCGATGCAGATGGAGTTTCCTTCGTTAAAATGGAATACAGTCTCAATAACGCGGCTGCATTCCCCAGCCCTTACTACGTAATTTTGACTCAGGCTGGAAATACCTGGTCTGATGTCTTAAACATTGATACGTCACTGCAGGCAGGCACTGATGTGGTGTATTGGCGGTTTTGGGCAATCGATGGCCAAGGCAACTACAGCTACTACCCAGAGGTTGGCTCTTTCTCTTACACCGATTCACTGGATTGTATTGGTTAATTAACCCGCAGAGAGTCGCACTAAGGTTTTTAAAAAAAACGGTAGGCGATTAGCTCACTGTTTTTTAATTTAATTATATGCGAAGCAAAATAAATAATCCTAAACTACGCTAACAACCCCTCTTCTTTTAACTTCTTTACGGTAGGCAGCAGATGCCACATAGGTACTTGAATTTTCTCGGCAATTTCAAGTAAGGAACGCGTACCGTCCGCATAAGCAATCAGGTTCATCATATCACGCACCCGCTGACTGCTTTTTTTTGTACCCACTGTAGGATAAAGGCCGCGCTTCCCTAATTGAGGTTCACCTAGAACGGTCACTTTTACGTGTTCATTGGTTTCGATAACTTCAATACATTTCTGGAGAACTTCATAGGCCCCCAGCAAACCTGCCGGAGTGATGAGATCAAGATTATCAAGGGAGGTGTGGTACTCAGGAAACACACCGTATTTTGTGCGCATAACCGATGCTACTGGCAAGTCTATCCCTGGACTGCAGTATTGGCGCTCGTCGCTACCTCGATCAAGATAAGAATATTCCTCATATTCTGGATGCAGATACTTTAGAACGTGTTTAGCAGCCTTATCTGCCAAGGTGTCTGCTTGTCTGGATGGCAAAAAAGAGTATGCTCTATCATCTCCAACGCAGGTGACATTATATCCAGCAATAATCTTTTTCTGCATCTCTTCCATATTGCGGCTTAAATATACTAATGAACCGATAGTTTCGGGAATAAAAACTATCCTGTAAGAGTATCTTCTTTTTTGGCTGAGCAACCACTTTACCAAAAAGGCAACCACTGTTGGACCAGATAATTCGTTATTAGCCATTGAAGGGTGGCAAATGTAAGTGCTTAAAAATATCTCCTCTTCCATCTCTCCTGGGATCAATACTTCTCCATAGGTTAAGCTACCAGCCTTTAGCTCACTATCAATGAGGACCTGGTAATCTCCTGGTTGTAAGGCTTCTCTCTGGGAATGAGGCAAGCAGAAACCCCATCTTTCTTCATAGTAAGATGTGACGTAAGGGATAGCGTTGGGTTGTTCCGGGAGTGAGTGGAGATGCTTTTGCAATTCCTCCAAGACAATCGTCTGATCTACAGGGATCGAATAACCCAATACGTGAAGGTTGGATTCACTAAAATCTACAATCTTGTTACCTTGGGGATCAATTATGTATGCGTCTTTAATATTCCATTCTTTGGGAACTTCCCAATCGAACACCTTTTCTCCGCTGGGAACTTCAAACGTCTTTAGGCTAGGGATTTCCTCTTGAATGATCCGTAAAGTTTTGCGTAGACCATCTCCTGTGATACTGCGGCAGATCGGGAATAATTTTTGCGCCAACCCATAGATCGAATCGCCAATTTCAGACAATTAAGACTCCTTATTCTCAATACTAAAGAGTAAGCCTTCTGCCCGTCCAGATTCGATCACTTCTGATACAGATTGATACATCGCTCTCGCAGAAATCGTACGCAAACCTGCAGCTTCTTTAGGCCTGCACCCGGAATAGAGACCTTGTTCCCAAAGCAATTCTCCCATATCGTTAACATCTGTCAGGACGCTTCTCTCCAGGTCCCGTACAAATAAACCATAAGTCCGTTCTGATGTCACACCATTTGCATCAGTATATTCACCGCTGAATTCTTTATGATAGCGGAAAGTGACCTGATGCATTTCCTCAATGTGATGATAAAAAGTCATGCTGTTCAGGTCTGAAAGATCAAGTACCGCGATCTTTCCATCTAATTCTTTGAGGATCGCAAATGGTGAATCGCTGCCGTAGCCACTAAAATTATCGACATCAAATTTAACCGCTTGAGGACCAATCACCGCGAAAGAATAAATTGGATGTCCGCTGCGGACTGCACCGGGTTGTAGACGGGCCGTCTCTGTAAGAACTCCCATCTGCGAAGGTGTGCTGCGAATATCAAAAGGGGTCCCTTTTGTAAAATCAAAATTGAAGAGGGGGAATAGTAATGTGCCCTCTGGGCCAACTGCATCCAAGAAAGATTCAAAAACAACTTGGGGAGTAGTATTATGTTCTGATAACGTGCGCTGCAAGCTGGTATGGATAAGTACAATATCCCCTGGATTAATGCCACATGCATTCCAACTTTGGGTAAGATTTTTTTTCACACACAGTCACCTAATTTGGTGGTCCCATCTTTACATGCTGTCTTTGTGCATATTTGTAAATTGATTTACCATCATAACACAGCAATTATTAACATTTATTCAAAAGAGTCTGATTATCGAGGAAAAACTAGTTGCTAGGTGACTATGAGTTGGGTTCCAAAGTCCCTGGTCTCCCAACTGGAAGCAGGATTGATAGGTAGCGTCCAACGGAACAACCATTTTGCATCTTCATTTCTCATATTGACACAACCCCGGCTCATCGGTATTCCAAAGTTGTTATGCCAGAAAGTCCCGTGTAACGCGTAACCTCCCTCTGCAAAAAAAGCTGTCCAGGGTACGCCAGGCAAAGCGCTCAAGTCCTCTCCAGTTCCAGCTAGGCCTCCGCTGCCCATATGTTTAGAAGGCATTTTTGAAGCGATATTATGCGTCCCAGAAGGAGTAATCGTAGGGTAATCGCCCGTAGAACCTCCACGATTTATTCCAGTTGAAACCTTGGTCTGCATTACGATTTCACCCTCCTCATAAGCAGTGAGTGTTTGGGTTGCTTTTGACACTTCGATACGCTTATCTTCAAAGGCTACATCCGGGGATATTGGTGTTAATTCTTCGTCCAGGATAGGGCGCAGATGAGATGCAGGTACATAATATTTAAATCCTTCCCACAGCTCATCGGAGATCTCATACCAGGTCTGTCTATCCGGTCCCTCCACAATATCAGTAACCCAGTGATTGGAACCATAGTACAAAAGAAAGTCAGTTCTACTATCCCATTCTCCGTCGGATGAATAACCATAGGGTCTTGTATAAGGTACGGTCATTTCTGTTAATTGCCCACTCTCGATTACGCTGTCCAAAGGTTCGTTGAAGCGGACTTCCATGCGCTGCACGAAAGCGCTGTGCACGTAACCTCCCCACACACGGTACCAGACCGGATTATAAGCTGGTCCTGAAAGAGGGGTTACCTGGTAATAAATATTGAGCAGGTCATCACGGGAGCGGTAACCAACCGTTTCAGCATCCAATTTGGGCTCATCGAAAACGCTAATATCATGGGTCGCACGGCCAATTACCCCAATCGGATACTCACTCTCGTCCCTTGGGAACAAGGGGCTAAAGGCAAGTGTCCCCAAGGTAAGGCCGCATAATTTGAGGAACTCGCGGCGCGAAAGAAAGCTATTCGTCATAGCAAGATTCTACCAAGAAAACACCACTAATCAAGTCTTATTTATAAATTCGGTCTGTTTTTCCCGCTCTTCTAAAAGATTTGCCTGACGGTCGCGTTCCTGCTCCCATAATTTTTGCTCACGTCTCGCTCGCTGATCGGCCCTTTGTAACTGCCAAAGGATAAAACGTACGCGTTGAGTCATCGCGTTAGCAATATTCCAAAGCAAAAGACCTCCCAAAACCGCATCATCCTCCATCAAAGCGAGCATACGGTCTCGATCTAAAGACAATACAATCGCCCCCTCCGACCCTGAAATCAAATCTGCTGTGCGCAAACCTTTATCCAACATGCCTAGTTCTCCAGTCATTTCACCAGGTTTGACGGTTGCTACTCGGCGAGGTTGTTTTGGTAAATCTTCAGGGCCATCAGATTCGGGATCGGTCCATACCTCTACCGTGCCGCCCTGGATAATGAACATCTCATGGCGGTCTTCTTCAATGATATTCTTATAAGGGGGAAAATTTCGCTGGGATAATTGAGCAGCAAGACGCGTACGTTGGGCAAGATTGAGATTGCTTCCCAAACCCGAATGTGCTAGGAATTGGGCGATATCGCGAATATTTACAACAGTATCTTCACCCACCGGCGATTGGAGCTTATCACTCATTAACGGCAAGCCTAGATATGCAGCGATCAAGCGGTTGGTGGTTTCAGGTGTCTCAAAGTGCGGCCAATGCCCGGCTTTGGGTAGCAGCCGCAGGTCCGACTCAGGCCATTCATCTTCTACCACTCCGGCATCGCGTAATGGTACAGTGTTATCTTCAGCCCCCCAGATCACCAAAGAGGGCGCTTCCACTTTTCCGATCTTCCCACTAAGGTCATTATCGCGCATGGCAAAAAAGCACTCAGCACGGACCTTGCCTTGGCCCGGCCTTCGGGCGTCGGCACGCAATTGCCTGTAATCATCTTCTGTGATTCCCGTCCTATCTGCGAATGAAGCAGGGCGCATTATACGGTCTGTTAGGCCGAATATAAGACCTTCTATGTAAGATACCAGCCGCTGCCCTATTCTAAATCGTTCCAAAAGTGTGATCGGTGAGATCATTACGTTGATATAAATCGAAAGCCGGCCCGTGATAGTTGGGCTGATCAGAACCATTCTATCTACCAGCATGGGGTATTCCAAAGCCAGGCTCAATGAGATCATACCTCCCATAGAGTGCCCCACCAATACAACCTGCCCTTCACCGATTTGCTCGATCAGGTCAGCAAGTAATTCAACGTATAAGGGTATTGTAGCGCGCTCTTTTAATCGGGGGGATTTTCCGTAGCCTGGAAGATCAATCGAAACACAAGAGAAACGTGAGCTAAGCAATTCCATTAAGGGGTGCATAGCGTAAGAGGAACTTGACCATCCGTGGATCAGGATCGCTTTTTGGCGGTTGGGTGGCCCCCCCTCCTGCGCGTGTATCTCTTGTCCATTTACGGTATAGATTGTCATAGATTTACGCTTATCTTATCATCCAACAAATTCAACCTAAACAAATTATAAAAGGAAAGGTTTTTTTCTAAAAGTAAATTTCATTACAATTTAATGTCTTTTAATATTTATTCTAACTGATTTTCTACATATTTATCTAAAATTTGATTATTCAAAAGGTAATAAAGTTAAACATATTGAAGCTTTCTAATAAAAACTATTGACATTTTCTAGCTCAAGCCCTAAACTTGGGCAGGTTTGAAACTCAAACTTTCCAATTCAACGTAACCCATTATGCCAAGTTAAACACTATAATAAGGAAAGGAAACAAAAATCTAATATGTCCGAAACCGAAAAAATCCCGTATAAAAACCGGCTTTCCCGCTCTATAGTTACCTGGATATTTCGCGTTCTATATCGTACTTTGTGCAAGCTTGAATTTACCGGCTGGGAAAACGTTCCCAAAGAAGGGCCATATTTGATGGTATTCAACCACGTGTCAATCTACGATCCTCCTTTGGTAATGTCATTTTGGCCAGTGAAACCAGAAGTGATCGGCGCGGGGTATCTCTGGGACCGCCCTGGATTTGGAATTATTGTTAGAATGTATGGCGGTCTGCCGATTACAGATGATTATTTCGATCGTAAAGTATTGAAACAAGCACTCGAGGTATTAAATGCAAAACGCGTTCTAGTCATAGCCCCTGAGGGGAAACGATCCATGAAACCAGGCTTATTACCTGCCCAGCCCGGGGTTGTGTACCTGGCAGAAAAAGCAGGAGTTCCAATTTTACCCATCGGGGTCACTGGGACAACCTCCGATTTATTAACTCGTGCTTTAAAACTAAAACGCCCCCACTTGAAGGTACAGATTGGGAAACCCTTTCAGCTTTCCAAATCAATATCAACGGGAAAAGAACGCAAAAGAGCACGCCAACGCAATGCAGACCTGGTGATGGGCAAGATAGCGGAATTACTACCGCCAGAATACCAGGGAGTGTATGCCAATCCCACTGGTTGAAATTATTCTAGTAAACTTATCCTAGAATATCTTCCCCAATTACAGTTTTGAAGCTTGGCAACAACTTTTCAACTTGGTCAAAAAGTAAGCTATGGAAAAAGCGGAATTATTGCAGCAAACTTATACCACCATACTCCAACATTTTATCGATACCGGACGAGCGCCCCATTACACCGAATTAGCAGAAATATTCAACATACTGCCTGATGAAGCCCGAGAGTTGCAACGCGAAGCTGCCGATGCATCAGTATTTGGATGTTGGATGAGCCATGATACAGATTTCATTGAATCATGGGCGCCATTTTCCAATGTTCCCACCCACCATCTAATAACTGTGGGTGGGGAGCAAAAATGGTATGCCCAGTGAGGGCTTGAAGCGCTAGCCGTGCGCTGGCTTTTCCCAGGGAAGGAAGTTCGCCTCGATACGCGATGTTTAGACTGTGGCAAACCCATCTTTGTGCGCATGAAAGATGATGAGATCCTAGAAATTGATCCTCCTTCAAGCGTAGGTTATATGATGTCACCATTCACCAGGTGGAGGGAAGGCTCTGCAGCATTCAACTGAAGTCTGATGAATCTCTTCCGGTCGGAAGATCACGTAAAAAGGCGGCCTCAATATGTCTCTCTCGCAGATGATTACATTTTGCCTGTAGCAGATTGGGGGAAAGTTTTCAGCATTCCGGTATTTAGGGATCGTCTCGAACAATCCCTATCACAAGCTGAAACCTACCTTGAAGATAATCACCGGGCGCTGAAAGAAATCGGCAAGACCAGCCCATATTGGCAGCTCCCCTTTATTTCTGATCTTAGTGTGGTCAATCTGTCACGTTATCGCGTCGTGGGTCATTACACCCGATATGAAGAAGAAGTCCTAAACTCCTTAAAAGATGCCAAACAAAATATACTATCAGGAATTGAGAATCCAAGTAAACGGAGAGAAAACCACCTTATCTGGGCAGCCCCCGGAAGTGGGAAAACCTTCTTGGTGCAGCAAATAGTAAAATCTCAGGGCGAGTTGATTCAATATCACGAACTAAACCTTGCCAAATTAGACGAAAAAGGATTTTCTTCCGCGCTTGAGGTTTTATCGAAAACTAGCGAACCCACTCTCTGCTTAGTGGACGAAGTTGATGCTAAACAAAATGAGCCTTGGCCGTACGAGATACTGTTACCATTCCTGGACAAAGCAATTGAAAAATCTACTTCCATTGTATTTGTCTTTGCTGGCAGCTCAGGATTTAGTCTCGCTGGAATGAAACAACGGCTTGGATCACGCCCAAAAGGGACTGACCTACTCAGCCGGATTCCCACCGAGAACGAATTTATTATCCCTCCCATGAGCTTTGGTGACCGAATATTGATCGTATTAAGCCAATTCGTCGCGGCTGGGCGCGAAACTGGCCGAGAAATTAATGCTGTGGAAAAGCTCGGGCTATATTACATTGCTCAGAACTCAAAATTAGCGAACGCGCGCCAATTACGGGAATTTGCAGTACGTGTTGAGGAAAGGATTCCACCTGGGGAAGACCGCATAAAGTACGATAATCTCTTTATGCCCGGAGATCCGGAAAATAAACGCTTTTGGTTAGAAGTTTCATCCGCTTCCGAAGAGCTGCTCAATAAATTTGTCACTATTGAAAGCTAAGAGAAAGATCTATTTTTTTCTTGGATACGTAATAAATTATTAACGAGGGTAATTCGAGTTAGGGTTTCATGGTATCCTACAACCCGCTAAATAGCTAAAATAATTATAAAGTAAAATAAGACCTAATGAGAGAAGAAATAAACTCAAAAGATTCAACCATTCCTCAGGACCAAACGGTAATTTTCCTTCATATTCCCAAAACTGCGGGTATCACTTTAAATAGGATTATTGATCGCCAATTCAATAAGGAGGAAATCTTTCATATTCATGGCGATGAATTAATTCTCCAAGAAGCTGGAGATACATTGAAAGATGTGGAAATAGAGATCAGGAATAATCTCAAATTGATTCGCGGTCACTTCCAATATGGATTGCATAAACACATTTCCCAAACCGCGAGCTATTTCACACTCTTGCGCGACCCGATTGAACGCGTAATCTCTCAATATTATTACGTAAAGCGAGACCGCGATCACTTGCTGCACGATAAAGTTGAAAATGGAAAGATGGGTTTAGATGAGTATATCGAAAGCGGGATTACCCCAGAAGTGAACAACGGTCAAACAAGGCTAATTTCTGGAGAAGATCACCTTTATGCTTACGGAAAGTGTACGCCTGAGTTGTTAGATTTAGCCAAAAAGAACATCCAATCACACTTTTCAATTGTCGGCCTCTTAGAACGGTTCGAGGAGTCGTTAATCTTGCTGAAACTTCACTATGGCTGGAAGAAATTGTACTATGTTGTCCGTAATGTATCCCAAAACAGGCTGCCACGATCAGAAATTTCTAAGGATACGATTGCGTTAATAAAGAAATATAACCAATTGGATATTGAACTCTACCATTATGCGAAAAGGCAATTCGAATCAAAGGTAGCTGAACAAAAAACACTAATAGATAAAGAGCGTAATAAATTGGCCTTACAAAATCGGATTTATCGCCCCTATCTAGAAATACTAAAACTACCTAGACGCGTAAAATGGAAAATTGATAAGTACCGAAGAATTTTATTTCAATAATTTTTCCCAGTTCGAATAGTTTCCTCCCGGTGACCCCCTGAATCCCTCCCTTGGTTGAAATTGCTTAAGAAAAAGAAATCAGTCCCTCGCTAGCTTCGATTGCGGTTAAGTTATCCTCTGCAAATCTCTTTTGCTCGGAAACTGCCGCCTGGAAAGCCTCTAAGGGATAATAATTAGTGTTTCGCAGAAGCTCTGCTAGCGCCATCACGCACCATAATCTTTTTTTACCAGACCATTTACCCGCTTTCGTGAAATCCAGGCTGATTACTTTTGCACGCGTCTCGACAGGCAATAAATCTGAATTTATATAGAGTGTGTCATCCTCACAAAGTTCATTGATTTGAGGACTTACTTTCTTCAACCCCTCATCAAACAAAACTATGATCACATCTGGACGCGTGGTTCCGGTAAATAGGATCTCTTCTGGGCTTAATTTCAATTCAGTTACTGAATAGCCTGACTGCACAGTTACCGGATGATCATTACGCTGGGTGGCCCACAAACCCGATTTCAATGCTCCCTGGCTGAATGCTGCGGCACCCGAGACGATCTTCTTTCCAGCTTCTCCTGCAATAATGAAATCAACTTCTTTGGAGAGATTGGATCCAAATTGCTCTTGAGATGTTTTTTCGGGTTCCAAAGCTTCCTCTTCTTGCTCGGTCACTACAGTACGATAAGCATGGCTATACTCCGGACGAATTTCCTGGTGGAGAACACCGGTGGAGAAATTCAGGGAGGCAAGCGTGCGCTCCAAAGATTTCTTATTTAGCTGATTCTTAGGGGCATAATATGCAGTGCAGAGTTCCCAGATGTCTAGAAGAGAGAAGCCGTCATACGCGATTGCTTCGGTTATTAGTTCAGGCAGGTTCTTCTCAAACACTGTGGAGCGTGCAACGTACCCGGCGCCATTTACTGAAATGGTCCCACATATATCCAAAGGGCGCTCAATATGCCCGTAATTTGTAGTTGCGGTGATTGCCCCAGTTGGAGTGGTCACCGAATGCTCGCCCCCAGTCATTCCAAAATTAAGATTATTGAAAACTAATACCGAGATTCCGATGTTACGCCTGGCAGCGCTAATCAAGTGATTCCCACCAATTGTGCAGCCCCCATCGCCTATCAAGACGATTACCTTTAATTCGGGATTCGCCAGCTTTATGCCTGTTGCGTATGTCATCGAGCGGCCGTGCAGACCATGGAAAGCATTTGTATCAAAAAATTTATCTGAAAGACCCACACACCCTATGTCGGTGACAATCACAAGTTTGTGAGGGTCGATCTGCAAATCAACTAGTACGGCATCCAGCTGGTTCAACACCATACTATGTCCGCATCCTGGGCAGAATGGATATGGAAGGGTGGTTTCATTCAGATAACTATTCAAAATTTCCGCGCTCATCGCATTCCCACTTTTTCTAGGATTTCTGAAGGTGAGATCAAACCGCCATCGACTCGGGATAATCCAATTACTTCCTGGTCATTCTTCGCCAGGCGTTCGATTTCACGAAGATATTGGCCGTGGTTCAATTCAACCACCAAGACACGTTTATACCCATCTAATACTTCGCGGATTTGCCTTTCGGGGATTGGCCACAATGAATAGATCGTTAATGCAGATACCTTTTTCCCTTCCAAGCGCGCCAGTCTTACTGCCTCAGTTACAGAACGAGCGGTCACACCATAACTGATGATCAGTGTATCCGCGCCCGATTGGAGGTCGGTGTTTAACATAGCGATCTCATCAATGTGAGCGCTAATTTTTTCTGTAAGGTGCTCATTTAACCTTCCGACATCATCACGGTTTTTGGTAAGGTAGCCCTTTTCATTATGCGATGAAGTGGTGAAACGCAGTATGTGCGCTCCCCCATAAACAGCCATGTCGGGCACATCCGAAGCTTGTCCGACGCGATATGGAATAAAATCGATACCCTCGGCAGCTAGATTTCGTTCACGGACAGGCACTGCTTCGAAGTCAGCAGTATTTACGGTGACATTGGTGGAAACCGTTTCTTTATCTGTAGCCAAGAAAACAGGGACTCGGAAACGCTCTGACAAATCGAAAGCTTTACGCGTGAGGTTATAACACTCAACCACATTGGTTGGCGAGAGCACAATTACAGGATAACCCCCCGAAGTGCCCCAACGTAAGAATTGTATATCACCTTGGGATGTGGTGGTAGCGCCGCCGGTGGCGGGCCCCATCCGCTGGCAGTCAACGATCACAATTGGAACCTCACCCATGATCGCCATCCCAATATTCTCGCTGTACAGGCTGATACCTGGACCGCTGGTCGCCGTAAGTACCCGGCTGCCTGCCATTGCAGCACCGATGCACATGCCAATAGCAGCGATCTCATCTTCAGCCTGGATGGCCACTCCTCCCACCTTAGGCAGTTCATTTACCATTTGTAATAATATTGGAGTAGCAGGAGTAATCGGGTACCCAGCGAAAAAATCACACTCCGCATGGATTGCCCCCCGAACAATGGCATCAGCCCCGTTGATGAATTCTCGATTTGCTTTGGATCCATTCACTTTCAATATCTGCTCCATGACAAAGAAGATTCTCTATTACTGGTGAACTTGAATTTTCGTTGATTAAAGTATACCTTTGCTCAGCAAACTTATCGAGGTCAAAATGGGAATTCATTCTTTGATTATTGGAGGTGTTTTCAAGATACATTATATTCATTATCGATTTTGATTTAAAAAGTAATCCCTCCATACGCACGCATCAATGATTGGCGCAATGCGGGTGCTGACCGTTTTGGGTTTGAAGCCGTTGCTTTGCCCTTGGCGCTCAGCGGACCGTTCATAAGGTCCAACACCCAGACGCTTCTGTCGTTCTGCTTGCATGGCTGTATTGATCACAATACGTATCAGCTCCGGCAGGTAATCTAGCCCTTGCTCGGTCACCTGCTCCAATAATTCGGTTGTTAAGGTAAAATCATCTTGGTAGGTCATGTTGTGCTCCTTTTTGTTGTAGTAACCTTTAGGATACACCTGACCTACCGTTCTTGGAAAACTAATTTTACAGAAAATAGTTTACACTAACCAAGCGCCCAAAGCAGTTAAATATACTTACAATCTTGTTAATATTTGACCCAAAACCAATCTTTTTGTTCATCTCAAGCGACGATCCACAAACACATTTGCATTACTCCCTTTCTATTCTAGTATTTCCATTGTTGCCTATATACTTTTTATTTGCTATGATGATAGACTGGAGGTTACGTAGGTTTGCGATTATCGGAAGGTGACCGGGTGTGTGTGATAGGCGGCGGACCGGCAGGCAGTTTTGCCGCCCTGCACCTCCTCAAAGCAGCAAGAAAACTAGGATTGAAGTTAGAGGTTTTAATCTTCGAGCCACGCAATTTTTCCAATCCTGGTCCAGGGGGTTGTAATAGCTGTGCGGGAATTTTGTCAAGCCGTTTGTTAGAAGGTTTGGAATCGTTGGGTTTATCCCTACCCCACGAACTCATCCAAGCCGAATTAACCACCTATGCGCTCCATTTGGATGATGTAGTCGTGCAGCTCGAACAACCTGACCCCCAGAGGAAGATTATTAGCGTCTATCGGGGAGCAGGGCCACGTTTGTCAGCTGGTGAGCCGATAGCAAGTTTTGATAAATATTTACTCGAACAAGCTATCCTGCGAGGCGCAAAGCATATACCCTCACGCGTTCGCAAAGTTGTTTGGGAAGAAAAACCAGTAGTCCATACAGCTCGCGATCGAATATCCGCGGATTTGCTGGTACTTGCTACAGGAGTAAACAGCCGCCCCCCTATGTCACCTGAGTTTGGTTACCAACCACCCAAGACTGTCATCATGGCGCAAGATGAAATGTTAACCCCAGACAAGTGGTCTCCAACTGAAGTAGGTGTGTTTTTCAGGGATCCACCTGGCTTAATTTTCGGTGCGCTGATACCCAAAGGTCGCTATCTAAATATCTCCCTTCTTGGCAGCGGATTCAACAAAGATACCATCAGAGATTTTCTCGAACTACATGACCTTGACTTGAAAAAGTTTTCTTCGTTCAGCAGCTTATGTGGTTGTACCCCGCGTATCGCTGTAAGCCCCGCTCGCCGATACTATGGGTCCCGTTGGGTTGCTGTAGGAGACGCAGCAGTGACACGCCTATATAAAGATGGTATAGGCTCCGCCTTCCTTACTGCGAAAATTGCTATGCAGGTAGCTGTGCAAGATGGAATATCCAGTCAGGCCTTTAATAAAGGGTATTTACCTCATTGCCGCAGGGTTGCGAGAGATAACTTTTTTGGCCGCATGCTCTTTCAAATGTGGAATCTCACATTAAACAATCGAACCTTAACCCGGATTTGGAGGCTTACGATGGAAGAGGAGTTGTCAATTCCACCAGAGAAACGAATGAACATGCGTTTGTTATGGGGGTTGTTTACTGGTGATGAACAATATCGCGACCTGTTTCGGCTCATCCTAAGCCTGAAATCAATGAGAGCCGTTATGCGAGGTTTACAGACTGGAATTTCAAGGAGATTTGAATGAAATCAAGCCTTGGTCCCCTTCCAGATGGCGGCCGCATAGTGATCATTGGGGGTGGTCCAGGGGGTGTTGCTTGTGGGTTAGCATTACAACGTCTGGCCGCAGAGTTGAACCGGAGATTACAGATCACCATCTTAGAAGGCAAACAATTTGCTGGAGAACACCATTATAACCAGTGCGTTGGCGTCCTTTCCCACCCTCTTCCCTCCCTTTTAGAAGCTGAATTGAAAGTACCCTTTCCTTATAACCTTAGTAGAGGCGAAATCCAAGCCTATGTCCTTCACACTGCTGCTGAAGAGATCAAGGTGGCCAGCCAAGAGCAAGATTCCATTATCATGCGGCGGGTGCAGTTTGATGCCTACATGTTGGAACAAGCCAAGCAAAATGGTATCGCGATTATTTCTGCCCGTGCTGTAGACATAGAATTTCATGCTGAAAAGGTGGTAGTTTATACTGAAAGCGCGCCGCTTGAGTGTGATATCGTCGTTGGGGCCTTTGGGATGGACGAAGGCAGCGCTGCATTTTTTTCCCGTCAAACAAACTACAAGCCTCCGCTAGCCCTCAGTTCTGTGGTAACAAAATATCACCCAGACCCAGAAAGCGTTGAGGCTTTTGGCTCAAACATACATGCCTTCCTGCTGCCTCAACCCGGCATTGAGTTCGGTGCGATCACCCCAAAAGGTAATCACCTGACTATAAATATCGCGGGGCTTTCCGTTGATACAGAATTGATGCAGGTTTTTCTAGATCATCCCACGGTTCGTGCACAACTACCAGCCATTTCCCAAGCCGTAGAATACAATCCCGCGGACTTACGCTTTTTCAAAGGGCGCTTTCCACGATCTTTAGCGCAGAAGTATTACGGAGACCGCTATGTGATGATTGGAGATGCAGCCGGTTTAGTGCGCGCATTCAAAGGTAAAGGAGTAACCTCTGCAGTTTTGACTGGAATCCGCGCAGCAAAAACCATACTGGAGAAAGGTATATCTAAACATGCCTTTCATTCCCACTTCCGCACAGCTAACAGGGATATCACGCGTGACCTGCCCTACGGCAGGGCTATGCGTCTGCTGACAATATATATGGCACGTTTTCGATTATTGGATCCCATTCTGCGCGCGGCTCGACAAGATGCCAATTTAAGCGCAGCTCTGTTCGACGCAATCTCTGCGCATGCCCCGTACAGCCAGGTATTTAATAAAGCGCTAAAGCCCCGCTCTATTTGGGCGATAATCCGCGCCTTGCTGTAAGCATTTAGGTTAAACGAAAAGTTATAGAATCAACAACTACTTATGGATTGACCGTGGGTCAAATATTCACTTGAAATTATATTGTGCCAAACTCCAATCTATTGACAATAATGCTTTACCACTCTAAACTTAGTTTATGTTAGCGAGGGTAAATTCCTGTGCTGTCATCGGTTTGGATGGCGTAGTTGTAGAAGTAGAGGTGGATACCGGACAAGGCCTGCCAGCAATTGTCATTGTCGGTCTGCCTGATACCGCTGTCCAGGAAAGCCGTGAACGCGTCCAGTCTGCGATTAAGAATTCGGGCTTGTATTTCCCCAGAAAACGTATCACCGTTAACCTAGCCCCAGCTTCAGTGCGTAAAGTTGGTCCAGTTTATGATCTACCCATAGCCTTGGGGATCTTGATGGCATCGGAACAGCTCCCCACAAATGCGTTAGATGGCGCCATGGTAATCGGCGAGTTATCCTTAGACGGCAGCGTACGCCATGTGCGCGGCGTGCTCCCGATGGCGGCTCTGGCACGCGATGAAGGCTTTGAAAGCATTTTCGTACCTGCTGTGGACGCTGCTGAAGCCGCCCTGATCCCAGATTTGGCGGTTTACCCTGCAGCTTCTCTGGGCGCTTTACACAGCCATCTGATTGGTGAAATTACACTCGAAACTCAAACAGAGCTGCCGCTTGAGGAATTGACTCCGACAGCTCAAACCGATTTTAGCGAAATAAAGGGTCAAGAGCACGTCAAACGCGCCATGGAGGTAGCTGCAGCCGGAGGACACAATGTGTTAATGATCGGCCCTCCCGGAGCAGGGAAGACCTTAATAGCGCGCGCTTTACCTGCCATCTTGCCGAGTATGACAATTGATGAAGCCCTGGACGCAACCCGGATCTACTCAGTAGCGGACCAACTGCCGGAGAATACACCCTTAATGCGTAACAGGCCATTCCGCGCCCCGCACCACACCATCTCGCATGCAGGCTTGGTAGGCGGAGGTAATTGGCCTCAACCGGGCGAAATCTCCCTGGCACATCGGGGGGTGCTTTTCCTGGATGAAATGCCCGAATTTGGCTCGCGTGTCCTGGAAGTTATGCGCCAACCCATGGAAGATAAAATGGTCACCATCAGCCGTGCCCAAGGATCGCTGACCTTCCCGGCCAACTTCCAGTTGATCGGTGCGATGAATCCATGTCCATGCGGGTTCTACGGTGATGCACTTAAGCAGTGCACCTGCTCACACAGCACGATCACACGCTACCAAAAACGCCTATCGGGACCTTTGCTCGACCGCATTGATATTCACATTGAGGTTCCACGCGTAGACTACGAAAAATTAAGGGACGATAGGCTGGGTGAACTTTCTGCTGATGTGCAAACTCGCGTTGAAGCAGCCCGTGAAACCCAGCGCACTCGACTGGCAGAACAAGAGACCATCACTTGCAATGCGGATATGGGTCCCGCTGAGGTGCGTATTTTCTGTGATTTAGGTGATGAAGCCAGCTCGTTGATCAGCAGCGCTATGAGCCAGATGCAGCTCTCGGCACGCGCCTACCATCGCGTACTAAAACTGTCCCGCACCATCGCAGACCTGGCCAGAGAAACTGAGATAGCCCCAGAACACCTGGCGGAGGCGTTGCAGTATAGGTCGAGACTGGCATTAAACTAATACGGGGAAAGATATTCTCCTGCCAACTTCCAGTTGATCGGTGCGATGAATCCATGGGCGTGCAGTCAAGTATTACGGCAAATTAGAAATTAGAAAATTGTGGGAAAGGTAACAGTTGGATGTTTGGTCATGCAGTTTCTGAGTAAAGGGAATACATACTCACCAAAACGTGAAAAATTCGCAAGACGGTCAGAATAATGATGAGATCTTATCTTATTCTGGTCCAAACAACACCCCATGAATCCGACAATATGTCCGTGATCAGATCATAGGTGAGGGTAAGTGATAAGGGATCCAATGACCACTCCGGATCGCCCATACAAGTGAGCTCCAATACCTGGAGAAAGAGAAAATTGAGATCCGCATTGCCGCTACCTTCAAGCCTGGCGGCATATAATGGCCCACCAGTATCATCGGTGCCACAAGAAGATGCTCCACTATCTGCTAATTCGATGGAAAAAAGGACATCAGATATTTGCTGGATCGTCAGTGTCTGGTAACTGCCATCGTTATCCGTGCTTTCCCAATCCCCAACAGCACCACCAAACTCGTTTTCGTTTGCATCTTGCTCTGCCGACCTCGTCCAAATAGTACCCTGGAGGTCGACCAGCGAATCCGAATAGGGATCATAAAGAAAGGTATCGTAGTGCACCCCTCCAACCCATCCATTATTATTCGAACATTCAAGATATAAAGGGCCGACGTCAAGTTTCTGATAGAAGGCTTGCCCCTCTCCCCTGGCTTCAGCACCAGTAAGAGGCGCACCATAAGTATTCACACCGCATAGAGGCACCTCATCATCAACAAAATTCACGCTGTATTGATCGCCCGCTACCGAACTTATTCTAAGCGTGCGCGAACTCCCATCGCTGGGGTCCAGGCTTTCCCAAAAGCCCACCGCACCGTTAAATATATTTTTGTCCCCTGCGATCATTTCACCGATAGTTATTTCCCAGCCGTGGCTTAACAGCTGTTCTTGATAGAACTGGCCGACTTCACTTGGCTCAAATAATTGGTTTTGGACCAATTCTGGGACCCATAGGGAAGAGAAGACAACGGCAATCCAACTGAGGCCGCGTTCTTCCAAATAATTCATTATCGCATATCGGTAGGGTTCCTCTCCTTGATAGTTCGATTCATTCAACCAGCTTTGTTCTCCTGTAATATCGATCCCAAATGTAAAGTCTGTGATCAGGACCGGATACTGCTCCACCACACCTCCAAATGCTTTGTCCCAATCCTTGATTCCTGGGTTTTCGTGGTGCGCGTAAGCGACGTTGTTGCGCTGAATGGGCGCTTGCAATATATAGGTTAGGTCAGACGAAAATTTCAAGCCGCCCACAATGATGATGGTTTCAGGATCATTCACCCGGATCAGATCAATGACCAGTTCGCTGAAATCCTTCCATATGATCCAATCTTCGAGATGTGTGAGCCCATCCCACGGGTGGCTGTTAGCCTCGTTGAAAATCTCATAAAATGCCACAACATCATTTCCTGCGTAACGTTCAGAAACCGTCTGCCAGAATCGAATACCATCCACATCGGAGGCCATGCCAAGATCGCTGGGGTTTATAAGAAAGCCAGTCGGCGGGAACCCGAAAGCGTGAAAAGTGATGATCACATACATCTCGTACTTGGCGGCCCATTCAATGGCCTGATCGAGGGCTTCCAATCCTTTTTGCTCATCCTCGAAAAAGAAAACAGGGGAAACTGGTAATCGTACAACTGTGGCTCCCCAATCGTGGATTGTACGAAATAATTCTTCCCCCCAAGGGATATCAGTGGACCATCTCGAGAGGCCGATAATATCCGCAGTTCCAATCCCTCTCAGCACTACTATTTCTCCGTTTTCATTGACGATCTTGTTGCCAACGACTTGCAGGCGCGGTAAATCTGGTGGAGAAGGGTTTGATGAAGATGTTTTTGTAGGCTCCGGGCGTAATGTATTTGTGGATGCGGCAGTAAGTGTTGAGGTTGGTAATTGTGGGGCCTGCTTACAGGCAGATGTTAGGAGCGACGCGAGCACTAAAAGAGGTATCAATTTGAACTTCTTCATGAGTATATTCGTATATGGGATATGCACTTACAAACCTATTAGTCTATATAAATAGTATACAGAAAAAAACTAATCCTGTAAAGTAGGCGTGAAAATGGAACTGAATATACTTCCTAATTATTGGATGGAAATTGTTGGTATTCTCGATTAACCTCTGAGCGTGCAGTCACGTATTACGGCAATTTTGAACTGAATAAAGTGTGGGAAAGGTAAAAGTTGAACGCTTGAGTTGAGGTTTAGGAAGAACACTTCGTGGATTTTGGATTCGAACCTACGAACTCACCGTCTGAGTTCACAGCCTAATAACTAGTCATTTTGGAGATAAAAAAATGGTGTGCCGTCGGTAATAGTGAACTGATTGATATTTACTCTTCAACAATTCCCCTAAACGCCCCATTTCCCTCAGTTCCCAGGTATAAGATGTTTGGGTTGTTGGGATCGATTTCAATGGAGAAGATCGAGAGATGTGATAAGCCCTCATTCACAGGTAACCATGTTTCACCACCGTCCATTGAGCGGAAGACACCGCGTCCTAAGGGAGATTCGTCATAGTCTTTAGTAGCAATATAAATGATCTCGGGGTTAAAAGGATCGATCGCTATGGCTTTGACAACGGGATCGGAGAAGAGCAATTCCCAAGTGGTTCCACCATCAAGACTTCGATACAGACCTCCGAGATGATAAAGGACACTGGCATAAAGGATCTGAGGATCCTGAGGATCGATCTCAACAAGGCCAATGTTCTGCATATCCCATGAAAGCTTATTCCAGGTTGCTCCGCCATCCGTAGTTTTATACAGACCGCTTTCAACACCAGCATATAGCACCTGTGGGTCTGTCGGATCGATTACCAGCGACTGGTAATAGTAATTTCCAGAAGTCCCCAGACCCTCATTGATGGCGGTCCAACTGGTACCCCCATCGGTGCTTTTATAAACCCCATTTTCGTAACTCACAGCGTACAGCGTACGATTCTCGACGGGGCTGGAATAATCTAAAACCAGGGTAAAAACCAGAGAGTCTGGCAATCCGGAAGATGGGGCTCCTATGACAGTCCAGTTTCTTCCGGAATCAATACTTTTGAGGATATCGCCAGAATTCCAATTCCACCAACCTCGGCTAGCGTAAATGATAGTGGGGTCATCTGGATCAATCACGATCGTGAAAAAAGAATTGGTCTCAGCGGGGTCGAGACCCCCTACTGAGCGGGCAAAAGTCTGGCCGCTGTTTTCGCTCCTGAGAAAGTTTATGTCTGCATAAGCAAAATAGATATTGTTTGAATTGGTTGGATCAATCTCGATGTCGTAGACTCCGGTAACTTCCAACCCGCGCCCTTGCCACCACCCTGAACCAGGAGGGGTTTCATTAGTATATATTTGATGCCAGGTTTCGCCTGCGTCCAAGGTTTCGAAGAGACCAGTTTCCGACCAAAGTATACGAGACGAATTTGATGGATCCATCGCCATGGATTCAACGCGCTGCCCATCAAATGGTTTCCAGCCGCGTTCCCAGTTGTCCTCCCGGGTGACCAACTGCCAATAATCACCGCCGTTTGTGGTTCTATATACCCCAAACTTCCCTGTCCAGTAATTGGCGCCAACGTAGACCACATCCGGATTCTGGGCATCAATCTGGATCTGTTCGTAATTCGAAGTGCTATATGGATGATCTCCGGGCTCTCCGATCTTTATGTCTAAACCATAGGTTTTCTCCACCCAGGTCTCTCCCCCATCCATGCTCTTGTACACACCCCCCTGCCAGGGGGTTTGGTTTGGTGGTGAATATAGGGTCAGATAAAGGATATTGGGGTCTTGAGGATAAATCACCACCTCGCGTGTGCTGCTGTGAGGGAGGCCTTCTTCTTTTCGCTCCCAGGACACACCACCATCAAAGCTCTTGTAAAAACCGCGATCGGTACTCGAATACACGATATCCGTGTTTTGGGGATCTATAGCGATTTCGTAAATGATCGCCTCGGAATCAATGCCTTGGGTACCTTCATTCACGACAAACCAGCTATCGCCGGAATCGGTACTCTTGTAGATCTTCCCCTGTCCCCAGCGATCAAAGTTGGTGTCACCCACACCGGCGTAGATTGTTGAGGGAATATGAGGGTCAATCTCCATAGACCCGATCGGTACTCCCCAGGGCCACTCGTCAACCGTTGGAAACCCATTGTCCTTCCATTCCCAATGATCACCACCATCCTCGCTCTTATAAATGCCCCCGTAAGACCCGAGGTAGACCAGAGATGGGTTGGTGGGGTCAACTACGATTTCTGTTATGGCGTAAAGTTTTAGACCCTCATTGATGATTTCCCAGGTTTGTCCATCATCGGTACTCCGATAGACACCGCCTACATCGCAACCGACATAGATCGTCCCTGAAGAGGCAAAAGCGATTGCCGTTAGATTCCCGCCGCCGCCAGGACCAATGGAAGTCCAGGTAATCCCAGGTGGTTCTGGTGTGGGATTATTTGTGGGTGCAGGTATAGATGTATTGGTGCTTGTCGGTTGGGTTGTCGTTTCCGTTGTTGCTTGGATGCAGGATGATGCCAGGAGTAAGGTGAGAGCGAGAAGGGATAAAAAGGATACTTTCCTCAAAGTTACCTCCTAATGAATATTCTGCTTGCAAGTCAATTGTATTCTTACTATACAGGATAATAATTTATAAGTAAAGACAATCGATGGAATAGGATATGAACCTCTGCCCAAGTCATCAATGGTTCACATCCTATTATTCCAATAACAAAAGCTCCAAACACAAGGGTTAGAGCCTTAAAAGTGTCAGGGCGGTGGGATTTAAACTCTCGACCGCGCTGGCCCGAACGCCTGACCATGCGGTTTCTAAGGGGATGCTGTCAAGCAGTGCACCTGTTTACACAGCATGATCATACCCTACCAAAAGCACATTTCGGGAACTTTGCTCGACCGCATTGATATTCACATTGAGGTTCCACGCGTAGACTACGAAAAATTAAGGGATGACAGGCTTGGTGAACTTTCCTCTGAGGTGCAAACTCGCGTTGAAGCAGCCCGTGAACTCCAACGCACTCGCCTGGCAGAGCAAGAGACCATCACCTGCAATGCGGATATGGGTCCCGCTGAGGTGCGCATATACTGTGAATTAAGTGATGAAGCCAGCTCGTTGATCAGCAGCGCGATGAGCCAGATGCAGCTCTCCGCGCGGGCATACCACCGCGTGCTAAAGCTATCCCGCACCATCGCAGACCTGGCTGGAGAAACTGAGATAGGTCCAGAACACCTAGCGGAGGCGTTGCAGTATAGGTCGAGGTTAGCATGAAATTAATACGGAAATTGTAAAGATAAAAATTCTGGTACAATAAACTGAAACCCCACTAAATTTATCTAGTTTTTCCTAGCTGAAAGGAGATTTTATATGGCGAAGTATCTCATTGAAGTACCACATGAAAACAAGAAGGAGGCTTGCCAACGAGCCGTTGAGGTCTTCCTGGCAACTGGCTCACACTTCATGACCAACGCAGATTGGGGGTGTGAGGATGGAGAACATAAAGCCTGGATCATGGTCGAACTAGACGATAAAGGTGAAGCTAAGAACATCGTCCCACCACAATTCCGTGATAGAGCCAAGATCGTCGAACTAGTGAAATTTACTAAAGCAGACTTTGAAATTACAGTGGACCATCATCACGAATAATTGTATCCAAAATCTACTACAAATAAGAGTAAATTAGCGCCGTGTATTTGTGTGCTCAATTTGCAGAATAAAATACCCTTAATCCGAACCAATCCTCATGCCAATTGAAGACTTAGATTACGATGTGATCATCGTCGGGCCGCGTGTGGCTGGTTCAGTCCTCGCGGCACTAGCCCTTCGTAACCTCCTGTGATTAAATATTTGATTTCCAGGAGTGATAGTATCAAGCCAAAGAGTCATAAATTGAAGTATCTATGCTTTGTGGGGTAATTACAGCCAAACATGTTCATTATATTCTCATAACTGTATTTCCGCGTAAAAACACGACAATTTTATAATAGCCAACCATTTATTCATGTTTTCTAATCTTTAGTTCAATATTATTTATTTCAATCTTGACAATTTGTAATTAATTAGTATAATTCTTAAAGTTAATTGATATAAACCTTTACCGAGAGGTATAAATCCCCTCCTTGTACAATTTAGGCATAAGGATGAAAAAAACATGTTACCAAAAATAAGAAATGTTTATAACGAGTACCCAAAAACTTTCTGGACCTTAATGGGCGCTTCTTTTGTTGATCAACTAGGCAGCTTCTTGCTTTTCCCTTTCTTTGCGTTATACCTTACTCGAAAATTCTCTGTGGGAATGACTCAAGTTGGGGGCTTATTCGCAGTATTTGCAATTTCCAGTCTGGTAGGCAGTATAGTCGGTGGCGCGCTGACCGATAAATATGGGCGGAAGTTTATCACCATCTTTGGTTTGGTCGTCAGCGGTGCATTCAGCATAGTGATGGGGTTGGTAACCAGTATTCCCATGTTCTACCTAGTTGGGGCAATTTCTGGAACCATGGGAAGCATTGCCGGACCTGCTAGGCAGGCGATGGTCGCCGACATATTGCCTGAAAAACAGCGCGCTGAGGGTTACGGAATCCTGAGAGTGTCCGCAAATTTAGCCGCCACCATCGGGCCTGCGCTGGGTGGATTATTGGCCTCGCAATCGTATATGCTGCTGTTCATCGCGGATGCAATCTCCAGCGGCATCACAGCAGTGATCGTCTACTTCATAATTCCGGAAACCAAACCCGAAACCCCCGAAGACGAACCCGAACAAAGCCTGGTGGAGTCTGTTGGCGGTTACAGTTTGGTCTTCAAAGATTACATCTTTATGGCTTTCATCGCAGCTACAATGCTGATGACATTAGTGTACTTCCAGATGAACAGCACGTTATCAGTTTTCCTGCGCGATGTACATGCTATCCCCGCGCAAGGATTTGGCATGATCCTCAGCTTAAATGCCGCTATGGTAGTGCTGTTCCAATTTTGGGTCACCCGCAGGATCTCCAAACGCGCCCCCATGATGATGATGGCTTTAGGAACCGCTTTCTATGCACTGGGCTTTGGCATGTATGGGTTCATTTCAGGCGAGAATGTTTTCATTCTTGCAATGGTTGCGATGGTGATCATCACTATTGGCGAGATGGTTGTCGCTCCAGTAGGCCAGGCTCTAGTCGCTTTATTCGCCCCAGAGGATATGCGCGGCCGGTATATGGCTTTCTCGGGCTTGAGCTGGGCTGTTCCCATCGCGGTTGGACCGCTGGGAGCAGGAATTATCATGGATTATTACGACCCGAATTGGGTCTGGTATGCCGCAGGTATAATCGCACTTTTTTCTGTATCAGGATTCATAGCGATCCATTTCAAATCCGATGAACGCCTGAAGGAAGAGACACAATCAGAAGAAACTGTTGTCCAAGCCGCAATTGCCCATTCAGCCGATTGAAGCACGAAAAACGCACCATCGGAGTGGTTAGATTATTTCCGCTTTAATTGAATAATTGCAAACATGCTTACGGATGGAAAGATTTTTTTTAGCAGCCTTTCTATAATACGCCAGAAATCAAAACTCCAACCTGGCATAATACTACGCAAGGATACCCCCCCGGATATTAAATATCTCAAAGGCATATAGGAAACTGTTCGTTCTATTTCCCAATCTGGAAATAGAGTTTCAAATTTTGAACGGTCCCGCGCAAATATTATCCAAGGCAACGCGCTATTGGCTCTAGAGAGAGGTCCTTTTTCGGAAAAATTCCATTGCGGGGTTTGTGTGTCAAATGTTTCGTGGTGTAAATTTGGATATACCCATTTTGACCACCTGGAAACCCAGGGTTCAATCATGGTAATAGTTGCGTTTCGAGTAGAGCTGCGGAGGGCTTCTCGAAAGAAAAGCACTACATCCGGTATATGATGTAATACATCAACCATCACTATTGATTTGAAAGCTCCTTCTTTAAAAGGCATTTTTTGCGCATCAAATACTAAGGAAAGACCTGGGAGTAGAAATATATCGGATGTGATGATTTCTGAAGCCAGGTCTTGAATGAAACCACCGCCAGATCCTAATTCCAGAATATTACCTGTTCCTTCAGGGATATTAGCGAGCAGATGTTGATACCATTCGAGATATATTTTTTTTAGAAATTTCTTATCTTGAATTATCTTGATTCTCAATTTGCTTGTCTCAGGAGAATCGAGGTCAAGTCCTCTGGTCAGGGGATGTTCTAACAACTTTCTAAGCATTACGACGCTTTCTTAAAATGACCAATTTGGTAGACCTGGCCCAAGGATGGAATAATACTTTTCATTTTGATAAGTTTTTTTTCCTCAAATAATTCTCTTGCTGCAAACAGAATATCGTCTTGAGTTGAAAAATGGTGTTCGTGGATATTAGCTCCCAAGAGCCAGAAAGCAACTCTCATGAGTTTTCGCTCTACGGGAACACCATAAACAACTTGTCCGCCTCGTTTGACAACGCGGAAAATCTCTTGAAACGCAGTTGGCAGCTTCTCAGGTTTTAGATGCTCTAATATGCTAATCAAGATGATTGTGTCAAAATAATCATCAGGATAAGGCATTTTTAATACATCTCCTTGCTGAAGATGTGTGCTTATTTTATGCTTTGCGAATATCTCTGTAATTCTTTTTGGGTCGGAATATAAGTCTAGACCATGAATTTCAGCATACTTTTCATTTAAATTTGGAAAATTAATCCCTGAACCATACCCAACATCTAGTATTTTCTCTCCCCCTTTGCATTCATTCAAACAAAGCTCAACACGGTTGCGATACATCTTGCCCAATATAGGCCAAAAGTAAAATCGGAGAGGGTCATATTTATCTATTGCGATGTATTCTTCCCTTGGAATAAATTTGAGAGATGGAATGGAATTCATTTTTTTCGAAGCACCTTTATATTTTACTAATTTATTAATAAATATATATTCTTGATTAAATTCTTAGAGATCTAGAATTTAATGAAAAGTCAGTTAGGTTCATCGCAATTCCTGAACTAAACTTATTACGTAAATTTTAATTTCCTGGCGGCCACGACAGCCATGCTCAATAATAACCAACCATGCCGCCAACGATCAATATTGGTCTCTCCATAAACCCGTTCCCGATATCGTACTGGGATATCAATGATTTTCATCCCCAATTTTGCGGCATTGAACAATAGATCAAAATCTCCAAATGGATCAAACTCACCAAAATATGGTCTGTTTTCGGCAATCCGTTGATAATCATGTTTGTAAAGCACTTTAGTTCCACACAAAGTATCTTTAATAGGCTGATCTAGCAGCCAGGAAAACGCCAGACTAAAGAACTTGTTACCCAGGAAATTTAGAGGACGCATTGCCTTTTCCTCTAGGGGGTATACCAGTCTTACCCCATTGATCAGATCTCCCTTGCCTGATACTAATGCTTCGTAAAACCTGGGCAAATCTTCTGGTGGAACTGTTAGATCAGCATCCAGAATTATTAGGACTTCACCACTAGCTTTTTTAAAACCTAACCGAACAGCATCACCTTTACCAACCCCAGTCTGTTTATATAATTTACAATTCAGTCCTGGATTCGCTTTTATTTGGTTTTGAATTTCTTCAAAAGTTTTATCTTTTGAGTGTCCTTCAACGAAGATGAGCTCAGTGCCCCCTCCCATCTGGGGAACCCGGGAGATAATATTCTTAATATTACCTTCTTCGTTACGCGCTGGTACAATCACAGAAACAATTGGCGGGTTATCTGACTCAATAGGATTTGGTTTTGGGCGAGCAACCACAATATTTATTAATGCCAAATGATTAAAAGGCCAAACTTTTACCACATACTTATTAATAAAATTAGCAAAAAAAGTTGGAGCAAAAGGGAATAAAATCTCCTTTTGATGCTTGATAACCTCATAATCAGCCAAGTTCAATAAATTTGAAACATCCTCAAACGTAAACCAATTCTGTTCTAAAATCTGCGTTGTCAGTTTCAATTTCCTTGTTAATCTCAAAATTCCTTCCCATAATCTGCTATAAAAATTTATGATTATCCGAGTCCGTGAGGTAGCATTAGATGCCACCACCTCCAATGCTCCTTGCACATCCCAAAGGTCACTAATTACATCAGAAAAGATTATAAAATCGAATTTTTGATCTGAATCGAATTCAAGGACATCTACTTCGTAAAAAGTTAGTTCTGGATATGATTCTTTTGCCCTAGAAATCATTTCAGATGAAAAATCTATTCCTACGCCAAATGATGGTTGAAGAGCACCAAGCAATTCACCCCTTCCACATCCGATTTCTAGAAGTTTAGTTTCTTGAGGTATAAGAGAACGATATATCTGATTTAACCGTTCATGATAATAAACCCCCAAACTCTTCCAATTATCCAGCTGCACAGCGACCTTATTCCAATGTGCAATCCTCTTTTGCTGATATCTTTTTTGAGACTGTTCTGCATAATTATTCTTTCTAACCATAAATAATCCCTTTTATTATTTAGAACTAAGTTATCCTATCCTTTTTATTGACACGACATAGATGAAATATATGTATTTTCTGGATAATTCATAAAAATCACTACTTGAGCTAACAAGTAATCGTCCTTTTGGCAGCCTATTACTATTACATCCTCAGCGTTTGGGAAAAACTCTGGGATCTGATCGACCGGCAAAATAACAGAAAGATTATAAGGTCCAACTAAATAAAACACCATCCGATCTTTATCTATTAGGTCTGATGGAGACCAATTCCAGGCAGGGTTTGAACTTAGTGGTTTGTTCCCAGCTGGATTGTAATGGGGATATAAAGCGCGCCCAGAAAAAACTTCTACAGCAGAATTATTTACCAAATCATCCAGATCAATATTTGTAAGTTCATTCAGAATTGGGAGCCTTTCAGATATCAATTCCAAGACTTCTTCTTTTGTGATTTCTGAATATTTAGGGGGAATAAATGATTCACTCAATGGCATAATTAGCCCAATAGAAAAAATAAGTGCAATAGAACCTAAGATCAACCGGTCATTAATCTTTACTTCCGCTCGCTTCTTCTCAATTTCTCCTTCATAATCACCACTTTCCCAAACAGAAATATTAAAGAACTTGAAGATTATGTAGATTAAATAAGAAAAGCCGATACAATAATATAAAAGGCCTATCCAATCTACTGGCATAATGAATCGCCACCCCGAAACCCCCCAAATAACTGTTCCCAAATTGAAGACTAAATGTACTAGTAAGGGTAAAAGCCCAACTACTTTTTTGCTTTGCCAGGCAACCCCAACCCCAATTGAAATCACCACTATATTAAATAGCAGGGGTAACCAAGATTGATTTCCAAAATAACCGTTCCAATCATCTTGCCAATAAGGTAAATTTCCGACCATGTTAAGTTCACAACAATTTTGAAATTCATAATTAACCGGTAAGATAAATAAAGTTGAAACTTCATTATGGAAAAAATGAGCTGTTATCAACTCTGCAACTTCACGCGGATGCTCTTTTGCAAACTCAAATAATACTGCCATCCCGTCTTCAAAGCTAATATCCTCTTGGGGAGGAATCGCGAGGCCTGACGGAAAATAGAATCGCGCGGGAATAAGTCTCCCTTTTGATGGCATAATGGCAAATGCACTACCTATGCTATTATAGTTTCGAGCTACCCAGGGAGTGATTACTGATATTGTTCCGAAAGTAAATACAAAACCTATTTCGAATAGTTTTTTCTTATCAAAAGACAACACCACCATCAAACAGAAGAAAACCACACCTAAAAATATTAGATTTTGTGTCCTTACCAAAGCCAATAATCCTAATAAACCACCAGAAAGAAGCGCCAATTTTCTACTTTTACATTTCCGATCTAACCAAAAAATTGTGACCCCTAGAAATAAAGCTAAAAGTAACATCGATAGCATATCTGTCATAAGTAACTTTGAATGGGAAACATCTATCCTTCCATTCAATCTTAATGAATTGTACTCACGCAAAATTACCATCGTAGCCAACATTAAACCTGTAAAATGATGGCGCATAATTTTTCCTATGAAATAAATAACTACAGGAAACAACGCTAATAATACGATTTGAAGATTTACTACCGCCTCATAAGTTGGTCCACCAATGGCATGAAATATTGCCAACATAAACGAGTATAAAGGCTTTTCATTATCTTCACTTGGTTCGAAGCCTTCACCCACCAAATAGTTTTGTGCAATTGAATCATATAACAACGCATCAGAATTTGGGTAATATTCTTGATTTGGGATGGTAGGTGAGATCATAAAAAAATTCCGGTCAATCGGAACAGATTGCCACAAACCAACAGCAAAACCCCACAGGAATAAAACAAGAAGAATTTCCCGAAAATTCTCAAAGGTAATAAACATTTTATACCGCTTTAGAATCATCCAACCTAACCCCAAAACCCATGCAATTGCTAATGAAAAGAACACCTGAGATGGTAACAAAGGAGCCCCTAAGTTCTCCCATTCTCCTATTGGCTCTAATCCAATTTTAGTTATAGCTATAAAAACACCGAAAAATGAGAAAACTCCGAAAGCCAACCCAGCAACTTTTAATACTTCTACTTTGGAGTGAATATTAATCTTCTCTCTCCGTTGGCGAAGAATAATTAGGCTTAAAACAAATTGAAGAAAAATTAATTCAAACCAAATAATAATTGGCAAGATTCGAGAAAACCCAGCTTTCAAATAAGAAAATGAATTAATTAGATTCAGAAATGTATAATGAAGCCCAATAAGTGAGAAATTCAAAATTGTAATGGAGGTTAGAAAGGTCAGATCATTATTACTAATATATTCGAAAATCTTGATAATTTTTTCTCTCAGATCTGATCTATGCCAAACTCGCCACCCTAAGAAAATAAAAAACAAAACCCCAATCACTAAACCGAGGATCATCCCTACTCTTCTGATTGAATAACCAAACAACCAAGCGTTTTTAGGGTCTTGATCAATATTCAACAACCACCATAAAGAAAAAAGACCCTCCAAGGCAGACAAAGCAATGAATATTCTTATAATATTTGATTTATATTTACTAACCATAAACCTCAGCACACATCGTAAAAAGTTTGCATTATAATTTCATTCTTTCTTTCGGAGAATTTTAAGATTTTCTGATATTATACATGAACAAAGTATAAGTGCTTTTGGCAATGTAAAGCTATCCTGAAATCCTGGATATTTTCGCTTGTTGCGTTCACCTGATCAACTCTTTCAAAGCGTAGAACTCCCCAACAAGCTTAAGCTTACATCGAGTTTTTGACATACCGTTACTAAAATGAAATAGGCAAACACAAAATGACCAGATCTTTTTATTTACCCGAATAATCTCTCCAAATCATAAATTCCTTAAAAAAGATATATAATTATAAGACCAATCGTACTACCTAACCTAGCATCAGCATAGATAAATTAATAAAAAACCTAAAAGGAAACTAATGAAAGCGGAATCCTCCCATCTTTCAGAAGAGCATCTCTCGTTACTTTATCAAGTGAGTCAAACTTTTAACTCTTCACTTGATCTGGATGTAGTTTTAAACCAGGTGATGGATGAGGTCATCAGCGCAATTTCCGCAGAAAGAGGTTTCGTGGTTTTACGCGCCGCCAACAACGCAATACAGTTCCGGGCTGCAAGAGGTATAGACAGCCAAAGCATTGATTCTCCCCAACTTGAGGTATCTCACGGTTTAATTGAAAAAGTACTCAACGAAGGTAAACCCATCCTAACTCTGGATGCCCAAAAAGAAGAATGGCTTGGGGCACGCCAGAGTGTTATGAACCTTAACTTACTGGCTGTTTTATGCGCTCCCTTGAAAACCAAACATGAAACTATTGGAGCTATTTATTTAGACAACCGTTTAAAATCAGGAGCCTTTTCCGAAGCTGCTCTTGATTTGCTCGTTGCGATTGCAGGGCTTGCTGCCATGGCAATCGAGAATGCCCGTCTCTTCCGAGAAACTCAATCTAATCTAGAAACCCTGCACCTACTCCACGATATCAGCGCCGACTTAACCTCAACACTAAATATCCAACAAGTTCTCACTGGATGCCTTAACCGAGTGCAAGACCTTTTGGGAACAGCCACTGGTTCAATCCTGACCGTCGATGGTGACGAGTTGGTTTTCCAGATCGCAATCGGCGAAAAATCTGAGGAGATCAAACCTTTCCGGCTGCCGCGTGATCAAGGCATTGCCGGGTGGGTGGTGGAGAACGCTCAAGGATTGATCGTTAACGATGTTCGCAAAGATGCTCGTTTCTACGCGGATGCTGACGCTGAAACAGGATTCATCACTCAAGACTTAATGGCCGCTCCGTTGATCTCCAATGAACGCACAATTGGTGTGATTGAAGTCTCAAATAAACCTGGTGGCTTTACTGATGCCGACCTGGATCTACTTACTACCATCGCAGGCAGTGCAGCTATCGCCTTGGAAAACGCACGTCTATTCGAAGTGGCTGTAGAGAAAGGTCGCTTAGAACGTGAGCTGCAGATGGCCCGTAAAGTGCAAAGCAGCCTGATTCCCGATGATATCCCGAAGTTCTCAGGCTATGAGTTTGCCGCCAAATGGCTTCCGGCGCGCGAAGTTGCAGGGGACTATTATGATTTCATTCCAGCCGATGAAGGCAAGTTAGGCCTTTTGATCGCCGATGTGACCGATAAAGGCATGCCAGCAGCTTTGTTCATGGCTTTCAGCCGCAGCATCGTACGCGCCAATGTTACCCAAGCCGCCACACCAGCCGATGGAATTACCAAAGCTAACCAACTGATCTGCGCAGACTCGACCAGTGGAATGCCTGTAACATTATTTTATGCCCTGCTTGACCAGGACTCCGGAAATATAACCTACGTAAATGCTGGTCACAATCCACCTCTCTTGTTCCGAGTCGGAAAAACCAAGCTAGTGGAATTAACCCGCACCGGCATGTTCGTAGGCTTCGAAGAAGAAGCTTCCTTTGAACAAAAATCGGTTAAGTTGGCTCCGGGGGACTTTCTCGTGCTCTATACTGACGGTGTCTGCGATGCAATCAATTCTGAAGGTCAAGATTTTGGGGAAAAACGCCTCAGAAAAGTTGTGCGAAAAAATTCTTCGAGTTCTGCCCAGGAAATCGTCGCAGCCGTTCAAAAAGGGATAGACGATTTCACAGGTGACATAACTCCCTTCGATGACATCACGATTTTGGTAGTTAAAAAGAAATAAATCAGCAATTAATATTAGATTCTCACGAATAGGTTTGCTGTAAATAATATTGACCCGCCCACCAATACAACCCCTCTATTAAGATATTACGCTGACCAACACAGCCTGAACGGCAGTGCGTATTAGAAAGCTGGTCGAGAGAGACCGCATTCAGATAAGTGTGATATTGCAGGCCAGGGAATTCCGAGAACCATCTGTTCAAATTTTGCGCAGTTATAACATCCTGCTCACAATTTGATCTTAGTTATTCGAATTTCCAAGCATAAATAAAAACTTGCTTTAGGCCTATTTCAAACGGCGGGTATCACCCTCACGCACCGTTACACCTTCACTATCCAAATGTTCAAGAAATGCTAGAACATAACGACGTGTAGTATTGAAATGATCACGAGCCTGAGCCACGGAAATCGGACCTTTTTTCTCGATTATGTTGCGCACATCTGCTATCATTAAATCGTAATCCTCCCTACGAAATGCAACCTCGGAGGAAACGGTTACCAAATCGCCCAAATCCACTAATGCCATAAAAACCGCTTCACCAACTGATGCGACACATTCTTTGATCGTGGGTGGTGAGTGCGGGTTAGCAGCAAAACATGACATTAAAGACTCAATCGCCTCCTTCTGTTTGCCATCAAAACGGATTTTGTGACCAGGTTGGGAGATAAACGGCCCTGACTCGCTTAACGAATTTTCAGCAATTAATTTCGACATTAAAGCATTGTATACCCGGGCAGCAAGATCTAGGCGGCTTTTTAATTCCTCACGGGGAATGCCCCTGCGCAGTGGTTGCACTTTATGGTACTTCTCCACTTCAAGCAAGCTGTGGTTCTTAATAGCGTCCCAGTAACTACGGCTGGTTACAAGCGCATCCTGTTCGAGGTGATCGGTTTGAGTTTCTAATATTAGGAGTTGATTTTCAGCGAGCAATTGGTCGCCCGCCGCGGCTGCTACATCAGATTCCAAATTTGATTTTTCGATCACTTCATTCAAAGGAGCTGCTCTAAGAGCGATTATAGCTTGTAATAAAATTTCTGGCGGGGAGCCCTCAGCCAAAGTTTCCAAGCGCGCCAAGACAGGCTCCGAAAAACGTTTGTACCGACCTGAAGGATGCGGCTCAACAACCCGCCCGCCCCCGAGGGTTTCTCCCGGAGAGGGTCTGCGCAGAATATACCGGTCTCCACGCACAGCCAAGACCGGGTTGCGCAACTCCAACTGCAACCAGGCTGTTTGTCCAGGTTCAAGAACCTCAACACCCATCAGACGAACACGCGCCAACTCTTCTGAGGCGCTGATATAAAATTTCACTTCGCTATTGTGTTTAAGCGGCTGACTGGCATCTGCGAGCAAATTAAAACGAACATCTAAACGGCGTGTTGGTTTGAAGGCTCCAGAACGGGTGACTACATCGCCGCGCCGTATCTCATCCACGGCAACACCCGAGATATTCACAGCAGTTCGACTGCCAGGAACCGCGACTTCTTCTTTACGTTTGTGGGTCTGTAGTCCGCGTATCCTTCCGTTCAAACCTGCTGGTAAAATCTCCACATCCTCGCCTACGCGTAACATACCATCGGTCAGGGTCCCGGTTACAACTGTGCCAAAACCAGACATTGTGAATATACGGTCAACTGGCAAACGCGGTCGGCCCAAATCTGGGCGCGGAGCTTGCTTGGAGATTACCTGCTCCAAGGCAGTTTGTAGATGATCCAGACCAATCCCTTGCGCGGCAGATACACGCACTATCTGGGCGTCAGCTAAAGATGTGCTTGCCAAAACCTCTCGAACGTCTTGCTCCACTAGGTCAATCCAATCTTTATCTTCAACCAAGTCGGTTTTTGTGAGAGCCACCACCCCATCCTGGACGCGCAAAATATCCAGGATCGCTAAGTGTTCACGCGTTTGCGGCATCACACCTTCATCTGCAGCAACCACAAAGAGAACAGCATCAATCCCCCCTACCCCTGCAAGCATGTTTTCAATGAAATCCCGGTGACCGGGCACATCCACAACCCCAATTTCTTCGCCATTAGGCAAATTCCACCAAGCAAAGCCCAAATCTATGGTCATTTCCCGCTCACGTTCTTCTTTCAACCGGTCTGGGTGAGTGCCGGTAAGCGCCTCGATGAGCGTAGACTTACCATGGTCCACATGCCCAGCAGTGCCAATTACACGCATACGAATAATCGCCTCAGGTCAGAACGGTTCAACCCTATCAATAAAATCGGGTTCGCCAAGATTATCAGCGCATGCTCCCCATAAAGCGTTCGGTTTCGGCAACCCATTCACGCAGATTGGTCAACATGGTCTGCATACGTTTATCGGTTTGCTCACTTAGGTGTTGAACCACATCTTGAATCTCTTGGAGAGTATCATCCAAGTTAGTTGCCTGATCTGAAAGCGTCTCTAGACGGCGTGAATTTTCTCTTTGCAATTCTTCTTGGGTAAGCATATGATTCGTCCAACGCTTCTGGTCATCAGCTTTGAAAGTAGCCCATTCCTGCCGGAAACGTTCCTCTCCAAGGCGCTGCATTTCCATGATCTCGTTGATACGTCGATTCAATTGGCCGGTGATTTCATCGAAGGTATCTTGTGCTTTTTTAACGTCTCTTTCGGAATCTGAAACCTTTTGAAAGTGAGTGGCAAGTTGTTTGGATTGTTCTTCAACCTCAGCATATAGTTTTGTCCACTCCTTCCAGTTACGACCGCGTTCATCCATATCAAAAGTAATTTTTTCAATAAAGCTGTTTTGAGTCTCCCTGCGTTCTTTCTCGGATGCTTGCAGCTCATTTAGCTGGGTTTCGTTTTTTCTTTGATTTTCTAGAGTCAATTCAAACTGACCCCGGAATTCATCCGAACGCTTTCGTAAAGCAGATACTTCACCTTGCAAATCGGTTGCTCGTTTGGTGTCTTTTCTAATCGATTCTTCAATTGAAGTAACCAGGCGGATCCCTTCCGCTTCAGCTTCATTTTTTTCTTCTACCAGTTCCTTAACTTCATTAATCGTCCGGTCGAGACGAGAATCCTCTTCTTTGCGATCGTTTAATTCTTTTTTGAATTTAGCAATTTTAGCCAGACCTTCCCTGAATTCAACCAAGCTTTTATTCATATCATCCAGTTCAATACGTTGGGACTTCTTGGCTTCTTTTTCGCGTCTCTTGCGGCGCTTGTCTTGTGCATCCAATTCTTTTTTTACGTCAGCACTATAATTTCCCAAAGTCTGCTCGAATTTATCAACCTTTGAAACAACAACTTTCAAACGCGTGATCTCGCTGTCTAGTTCTTTTATCGTCCCAATAGAATTATCAAGCATCCTCTCAAGTTCAGAAATATTCTTTTGCAGTTCAGAGATCGCATTCTTATCATTAAGCCGTTCTTTATCCAGCCATTCAATACGTTTGATTATTTGATCAGTATCCATTATTCCATCTCCTGAACAATACTTTCCGATAATCTAAAAAGGGGAATTCCCATAGAGGTCTCAAAAGAGTGTGGGTCCATTTTTCTTATGCAAATAGGAATTGGGAAATTATAGCACGAGTAATTTTACTAAGGCGCTAATTGCGCAAACATGCTCGAGAGTTTTTCAAAATATGGTAAAAACCACTGTGGCACCAAGCCCACCAATAATAACACCAATCCGACCAGTAAAAAAAACACCTGAGTGGTGGGTGTTAATGGATCAACTGAAAGAGTAATTGATGTATCTTCCTTGTTATCGATAAGATGATTTTTCGAATCGTTTTTCACGACCAGAACCGAAAGCACTCGGACTCCGCCGACAAGCAATCCGAGGCTGCCTAATAAAGCTCCTATTGCCAGATATGGGGACATAGCAGCCAAATTACTCCATAATGCGAAGCGTACAGGAAAACCAGCCAAAATTGGTAATCCGGCTAATGAAAATATTGCTAAAAGAATCACCGCGGCTAAATACGGAAATTTCAAACCCAAACCCTGTACTGCGTTAAAGCTTAGATCATTGTTTGTGCGGGATCCAATTAGGGTTAATGCGATTGCCCAAGTAATGATTGAAAGCGTACGAGGTAAAAACAAAACGAAAAATATTGAAACACCTACACTGGTTCCCAGGCCGACTGCCAACAGGGATAAACCAATTTCAATTATTACCGCGAAACCTAATATACTGGCCATATGTCTCTGGAAGGCTGCCCATAAACCCCCAAGTACAACCATGATCACACCAATCGACCGTAATAATCCATAGACCGCCTCAGAGTCCCTCAACCATGAATAACGGTTCAGAAATCCCAATCCAAACATTGAAACGAAACCTGGTAGCATGACTAAGAGGAAGCCAATAACATAAGGATGTGCCTCTCGGGCCAGCATGGGAATCCAACTGTGGAAAGGAAATATTGGCAGAAGGAAAGCGAAACCCAATCCCATCAATACACCAGCCCGCACCACTAAATCGAGATCTCCAGGGCTCGCATCCACACCTGCCAACATCCAACCAGTAAAAAGGATGAATGGCATACCCAGGGTTTGAAATGTAAGAAAACGAAAAACACCTCTTCCAGCTGGTTTTCCTGGTGAAGCCAATAGGGGGACGCTCAATAATGCAGCGATTTCGATAAGTAACGCTGCATACAGGAACGGCTCTACGGCCAATGCTGCGATTAGCAAACTCATCATCCCCATTTCCAAAGGCACAAACAAATTTCCCGGACGGGCTATTAAAGCCCCTAACAGCCAGAGGGTGTTCGCCAAGTACAACACAGCTAGAAATGTGCGCTCAGAATCCTCTAACGTGAAATCACGCCCAAAAATTGAGAGTGTCGGTTCAATTTTTAGTGCTATCTGACCTAGCGAGAGTACCTCACCTATTGGAACCTGCCAGGCAGTCCAGGCGAGAAGAAGAGAAATCCCAGCGCCTGAATACGTAATTACATTATTCCAGCGCCGAAATAGGAAAAGGATACCTGCGATAAATCCCGGAAAAACGATCCAAATTGCGGGAGCGTTCATGAGGTCTCCTCCAGCCCAGGCGAAACCAGCAAATAGGAACCAGCTAGAGCAATTCCCAAGTTGACAACCGCTAACAAACCAGCCACTAAGGAAGAAGTTTCAACAGCTGCGTATAAAATCTCAAAACCGGAAAGTACTGAGATCAAACTTAAAAGGGCATGAAAAGGATTCTCCGTGAGAGCATGATGCAAAATGCCCATCCCCACCAAAAGCAGCCCACCTGCAACCTGATAGCCGCCAAGGTTGGGTACCCAATCGGCAACTCTTGGAGTAATTGACATAACAGCCAACAAAATTATAAAGGCAGCGAACAAACGAAACAATCTTTCAGTAGGCCAGATTTTCTTTTCATCACCAACAATGCCAACACTAACATAGGTAATCCCTAATACAGAACTGGCTATCCAACCAGCAACCAGTTTAACTACTGCCAAATTCGCAGGCCATGCGACAGCCACAAGAACAAATACCCCTAGGAATTGCAAACCTAATGCCCCTATAATCACACGCCAATCGCGACTAGTAAGGATAGTGAGGGAGGTAATAAGTAGTAAACCTACTGCCACAGGAGACAAAGACTCAAAATTCATAATATCAATCAGGTGCCTAAATTAATTTGGGCTAGTAGTGAAAACAATAATGCAACAAGCAACACAGCCCACAAGACTCCAGCCTCACCCTCAAGCAAAGCTGCCAAAAATGACATTATCCGATCTACGGTCCGGGTCCCACGCAACAAAACCCGATAAAACCAGTCCAATGAAAATACGTTTTCAAATATCGTAAAAAATCTTTGAGACCCATCAAGAGATTGGCGGGAAAGCGCGCCAAAGACGCTTGCAATTCCAAGCGCAGCTAATCCCGGCCACCACATTAGCGTTTCCTGTGCCAAGATGTCTTCAGGTGCAAGCAACCCGCCTGCTAATAAATGGATAACTGGCAGCAATCCCAACCCCAAAATATATATCGCCCATACCCAGCGTTCAGCTCCAGCCAAACTCCCCACAGGACGCAGCGCGTGGCGGAGATAGCCCAACAATAACAAACCTTGAACCACAAGAAACCCGCCTAATGAAAGACCAAATGAGCCGGAATATAAGCCCGCGCTTGCTTGGGTTGGCGAAAAGGGTAACGCAGATATACCCACTAACCCCAATAGAATCAAAGGAGCCTGGCGCGCACCCCGAGATGAGGCCAAAAATAATAAGGCTCCAGAATACAGGATTGCTAGACTCCAAGAGAGTGCAGCCTCGGGTTGCGCCACTACCGCAGAGGCAAGGGCCAATGCTGTCAGCGCCAATATCCAATAAGGCATGCCAATAATTTCATCATCAACCCGCAGCCACATCACCGCGCCATAGATTGCAGCCAACAGCGTGAGCCATAAAATATAAGGTGAAAATTCCAGGGGTATGCCCGCATTTCCGATGCGTGCCAACAATACCAGGCTGGCTGCTGCTGGAACAAACCGCAAAATACTACCCAGGCCACGCCTTAGAGGTGGTTCATGCAGGTAATATATGTGCAAAGGGAGCACCCCCAACCTCAAGCCAACCGCAATTAATAAATATACTCCAATCCGAGGAGGAATGATACTGAAAGCCAAATTGTCTACTCCTGATTCGTGAGAAAGAATTCCGGCTAATACCACCAGCATAGTTCCTAGAAGGCTGGTCGAGAAATAGATGATCACTCCCTGGCGAGAAACATTATCTTTAATGCGGGGCAATAGGATAACAAGTTCAAGAATATCGATTACCACCCAAGCCATCACTAGCGTAAGGAGGTTTCCGGAGAAGACAGCTAAGATACCCACGGCTGCCAGGGATAAGCTTCCTGCCCAAGAAGACCAATCTGCTTCGCTCAAACGAGCAGCATCTGTGAGAATAACTGAGAGCACCAGAGTTGCCAAAGCCAAGGCGAACGGCCAAGAAAAACTATCCGCTAATAATTCTGGTGAAACTGGAAAAAACTCTTTGGGACGCCAGAGCGGTAATGAAACAGTTTGCGGCAGGCGCGCCCGTAACACAAATAGAGTTGCCCAGGCCAAAAAAGTGCCACCTGCCGCCAGCAGCCAATGAGCATCAAACTCAGGGCGCAAGCGGCGCAGGACTAGCATAGTTAGGGGTGTAAGCAGCAGGATGAGGATGGGGAGGATGAGGAGCATGATATTTTTATTTTATCTTCCTGCTAAGTACGATGAGGATAGACCGCCAAAAATAATTCGATCATCCCGCACCTAGCAAATGTACCCATGTTGCACCGGCATTTTGACTATAATCTCTTGAATAATATATTAATCCTAATCCAGTCAAGATCAAATAACTTGCCCTCCAACCCCACGCTGCAAAAACTGCCCCATCCCTGCTTCCCCCAACCAACGCTCCCCATCTACGATCAAGCGGCCGCGCAGAAATACCTTCTCTGGAAAACCTTTGAGTTCCCAACCCTCGAAAAGGTTGTAATCGGTGCGCTGGTGGCTGTGATCTACTCCATAAGTCAGCTTTATTTTTGGATCCCATATAACTATATCAGCATCCGAGCCAACCTGTAAGGCGCCCTTACGCGGGTACAACCCAAATATTTTTGCCGGGTTGGTACTGGTGAGAGCTACAAATTGGTTTTCAGTTAGATGTCCGGCCCCAACGCCAAATGTCCACATTATCGGCAAGCGGTCTCCCACAGCCGGCAAACCGTTGGGGATCTTGGTGAAATCTTCGCTTCCCAACTCCTTTCCAGGAATCGACACCTCTTGCCCTTCATACTCTATTGGCTGCGTGCCGTCGAAAAAGAAGGGGCAATGGTCTGTACCTACGACCTGGAGTTCATCCTGAGACAATGCCTGCCATAAGGAAGCGTTATCCTGCCCCGAGCGCATGGGGGGTGAGCAGATCCACTTGGCTCCATCCGAGCTGCGCAAGTGTTCCTGAGTGAAGAATAAATATTGTGGGCAGGTCTCGCCCATCACTTGTGCGCCTCGTTCTCGGGCATAACGGAGTTGATCAACCCCTCCAGCTGTATTCATGTGCACAATATATAGCGGTGCATCTGCCTGAGCAGCCAACGCCGCTCCGCGCAGGACCGCATCCACCGCGCCCCAGCTTGGGCGCGTACGGGCGTGCCATACTGCTGAAGTATGCCCGGCTGATAGAGCCTCGGAAACAAGTATGTCGATGATGTCACCGTTTTCTGCGTGCAGCATGGTCAGCATGCCGTGTTGTTTGGCTAGCTGCAGAACCTTAAAAATCTCTCCATCTTGCAAACGCAGACGGCCGTTATAAGCCATGAAAACTTTTAGCGTGGGGATGCCCATGTCAAGTAAACGCGGAATTTCGGCCGCGGTCTTTTTATCCAGGCGTGTGATGTTCATATGGAAGCCAAAATCTATGGCTGCCTTGGCGTCCGCTTTTTCGTGCCAGAGTTCAACCCCCGCCTCCAATGGACCGTCGGCCGGCTGTGGCACAAAATCCATTACTGTTGTCGTGCCCCCAAAAGCGGCCGCTTTGTGACCGGTATAATGATCGTCAGAAGAAACCGTATCGAACATTTCAAGATCAAAATGAGTATGCGGGTCTACCCCGCCCGGCATAACTAGCTTACCAGATGCATCAATAACTTCGGCACCCGAAACATCCAAATTCTCCCCGACCTGCGTGATCTTCTCCCCTTCCACCAATATATTGGCTTCAAACGATTTTTCCGCCGTAATCAAGGTGCCAGATTTTATTAACAACATATAACAATAACTTTCAAGTTAATCCATCTCGTCAAATACAGCGCCCCCGCCCATCATACCGAAAAGGGCCAGGATTTCTGGGTCCACTGCCAATTCTGGTAGATCGCTAGCTTTATAAGTTTGTTTCTCCAAGGCGCGCTCGCGTAATGCGCGCCATAGGACCTGGCGTTCTTCGTCATGCACGGTCAGTTCCTTGACCATATCAGCTTGAAGCAACCTCTCCCCGGTAGTATATAAAAACATGATGCGTTTCCATTCTCCCGTTTTTATTGGACTAGGCAGGTCTACCAAAGGACCTAATTGGATTTTGAAATATTCTTCCCGGGCGCGCGGGTGATCTATCTCATCCTTAAGTAGTTCGCCGCGAGTGGCTAATTCGTGGCCGCGCACTGGCGCAACCACCTCAATGCGCCATTGATGGTCTTCGCCAAAACTAGCAGGTTGGTAGAATGCCAGGTAATCTACCGCCACAACCTTAGGTGCAGAGCGTAGAGGGATGCGGTACCAGCCGAACAGACGCGCAATTTCCATATCCCGCGGCGAGGGCATGTATGCTACTAAAATCAGCTCGGTGGAGGAGGGTAAATTAGACATTTAGATCCCTATTATAAATCAGTTTCAGCAGCTAAATCATGATCTTGATAGCAGCAAGACCTGATGTCGGATGGGGCTGCTGCATATCTCGATGAGCTGCTGCCAAATTAGGAAAATAAATGTAACAAGGTTAGAAGGATTCAGAGCGTCAAAAAGTCCTCATTCCATAAAGAAATCTAGGAAGAGTATCATCCTGCCGCCAGTTTATATATCTCAGTCACCCGAGATTTCACAAAATAAAAAAAGGGGTGGAGTATCGTCAAATTTTCATTAGTGAACAAAAACTAGAAACACCTAAATTTATTAACTGGACAATTTGGGATAATACTCCGTTTTTCAAAAGTTAAGGTTGGTAATAGGGGATAATTTTCTTGCTGGGTTGACTTTTGTCGCCAATGTTTATTTTCTCGCTTGTCTCAATTCTCTAAATTCTTCATCCGAAATTTCACGATCCTCATAATCATCGTCATCTTGGATACTATAATGCATATTGATTGAAATATTTACTATCTGATGATTTGGACCCACATAGGCACAATTTGGCAGATAAATTTCCTTTACAAATGGCTCAGTCTCAGCAGATTTGCGAATATAATGCTCACCAGCAAAGCCGGGAATAAACCAGGGTTCATCGCCAAGTGAACCAAATTGTTTCTGAATTATTTCACCCAAACAATTAATTGCTTCAAGGGCAAGCTCTCTATCGTTTGAATCTGTATCAGGATTAAAGTGAATACTCCGATTTCTTAACTTATTTAATTCAAAGAATAAATGAACAACTTCGGGTAATAAAACTGCCCAAGATTCTAATACTTGGATAGCAAATTCCCAATTATCAAAAGATTTCTTATCGTAAACTTTCTTATAGTAAGGTGAACTTGAATAGTAATCTCGCAGAGTAAGCAATAAATGATTTAATATGCGTTCACCTAATGCACAAGCTGCAGTGAGTGCAGGATAATACGCTTCATTAATAAATGCTTCCCGAACTTGGTTCTGAAATTTATTATGAAACTTTAGGATAGACCAAGGTTTTTGGCCTAAATCAATGTAATTTTGACGCTTCTGCTGGAAATTTAAAACACCATATTTGTTGATAATTTGTTCTTGAATTTTTTGACGAATATCTAGATGCCCTTCTTTTACTTTATCATCCCATTCATCCGGAATTTCCATCGTAAGGAAATTGACACGTGTGTCAAATTCAATTAATAAAACTCTGTATCGTTTCATGTTGAATATGAATTGTCATTTTAAGTACTATCAGCCCACCAAATTATCCCGACAACCCAATCCGGGAATTAAACTGCTCTATCAAAGCATCGATCTCCGATACCTGATTCTGCACACCCGTCCAGAAATTGGGATCATACCACTGGGCTTGAATCTCATCGTATGTCTTGCCTTGCTGTTCCACCCAGGTGAAGTATTTCAAGTTGTGGATACGGCGGCGGGCCGTGTAGCTCAGTTCCAGCAGGTTGTCCGTTGATTCCCCCAACATATAACGCGCATAGTGCGCGGAGGCATCCAGCTCAGTATATTCGCCATATTCAGCGTGCATTTCTTCCAGGCGGCTGCCGTACAGCTCCATTGAGTCGGTTAATATCGTCAAGACCACGTCATGCTCACCCAACTCATAATACTTGGCAAACTTAATCGTCGAGAGCAGGTTGGCGATACCGGAGAAGCCCAGCAGGTCAAGCTGATTGACGGTATCTTCTGGCACACCCTGTTTGATCAAATATGCCTTACCTTCAGGCTCATTGAATAAACGCGCCAGGTTCACTACGGCGTTATCGTCAATTGCCACCACCATATCCGTATTCTTGACGTTGTGCACCCAGGGGATGTGTTTATCGCCGATGCCCTCGATGCGGTGGGAGCCAAAGCCATTTTCGAGCATCGTGGGGCATTGCAAGGCCTCACTGGCTACTATTTTGCTGCCGGGATACAACTGTTTCATGTAATCACCGCAGGCAATCGTGCCAGCCGAGCCGGTGGTGAGGGCTAAGCCGCGGTAATTGCCCTTGGGGCCTAGCTCCTTCTCCAGCACTTCCTGCATCGCGTGGCCGGTGACATCATAGTGCCAAAGGTAATTTCCCATCTCATCAAACTGGTTGAAGATCATCAGATCTTCATCGGAGGCGCGCAATTCCCAGGTCTTATCGAAGATTTCTTTGACATTTGATTCGGAGCCTGGAGTTTTCACAACCTCCCCAGCGATGTTTTCTAGCCAATCAAAACGTTCCCGGCTCATGCCCTCCGGTAAAATCGCCACAGAGTCACAGCCCAATAAAGCGGAGTCATACGCGCCGCCGCGGCAGTAATTCCCGGTTGAGGGCCAGACAGCTTTCTGGGTTGCAGGGTTAAACTGGCCTGTTACCAAGCGCGGCACCAGGCAGCTGAACGCAGCGCCCACCTTATGCGCGCCAGTCGGGAACCATTTGCCCACCAAAGCGATGATGCGCGCCTCCACTCCTGTCAGGCTGCTCGGGAATTCCAGGTAATTGACCTCTCCAAATCCACCGCCTTTTACTTGAGGTTGGTTCTTCCAAGAGATACGAAATAAATTTTTCGGGGCAACATCCCACAGGCCAACGCTGCTTAATTCGGTTTTGACAGATTCAGGAATCAGGTTGGGGTCTTTCATTTGAGCGTAGGTTGGAATGATAATATTTCTTTCACGCGCCTGCTGCACAGCTTGTTCCAGGCGGTCTTCATAAACAGTTAGATCAATCACAATTATTACTCCAATTTATCTTTTTCAGGATCTTGTGGTGCTTGGCGTACGATATATAAAGGGCGGCCGCGGGCTTCGTCATATAGGCGTCCAATATACTCTCCTAATATACCCAGAGAGATCAACTGCACACCCCCAAGGAAAAGCACTGCAATCAAGGTTGTCGCTTGACCGATAAATGCTTGTGAGCCAGCCAATCTCAAACCGATAACGACAGGGATAGCCAATATACTGATTCCCGAAGCCGCAAAGCCCATATACATGGCAACCTGCAAAGGCCAGAATGAAAACCCGGTTATTGCCGTGAGAGCCAAACGAAGCATTTTTCGGAGCGGGTAATGCGTCTCGCCAGCAAAGCGAGCCGCGCGTTTATACGGCACTCCAACCTGGCGAAAACCTACCCAGGCGGACATGCCGCGCAAAAAGCGGTGACGTTCGCGCATATTATTTAGCACATCAATGACCTTGCGGTCCATCAAACGGAAATCACCTGTATCCAAAGGAATATCAATTTCAGTGATGCGATTAATAATGCGGTAAAAAAGCGCGGCTGTGATTCGCTTGAAGAAATTTTCCCCTTCCCGTTCGGCCCGCACAGCGTAGACAACTTCAAATCCCTGACGCCATTTTTCGATAAGCTCCAGGATCACTTCCGGCGGATCTTGCAAATCAGAATCGATGATCACCACAGCTTGGCCCCGGCTGTAATCGAGACCGGCTGTCACTGCGATCTGGTGACCGAAATTCCGTGCAAAGATCAATGGGCGGACATAGCTGCTCTTTTCGGCCAGGTCCAGAATCAATTCGGTAGACCCATCCGTCGAGCCATCATCAACCAACAACAACTCCCAATTTTCCCCAATCGAATCCATCACATTGCTGAGGCGTTGGTAGAACTCGGCCAAGGAGCCAATCTCATTGAAAATCGGAGCAATTATCGTAAAAACTGGTTTTGAATCCATTTTAAGTGCCTAATATCCCTTTCAATGCCTGCAAACTCGGTTCAATCACCGGAGCTTCTCCGGCTGCCTGCATAGCTGCGCCAGTGTCTTTCAAGCCGCTGCCGGTAACTAAAGCCAGTACAGGATCAATTTTCTCGATCACAGCGTTGTCCACAGCTTTAACCACGCCGGCATAACCAGCTGCCCCTGCTGGCTCTGCAAATATACCCACCCGGCCTAGAGAAGCAATCGCACTTAAAATTTCTGTATCGCTAACTTTCACGTAAGCACCATTGGTTTGAGTGGCAGCTTGTAAAGCACGTAATCCATCGCGCGGCAAGTCTACCGAAATGCTGTCGGCTAGAGTATCGGAAGCTACCGCAGATATCGATTCCGTACCAGCATCAAAAGCATTGGCTACGGCCGCGGAGCCTTCGGCCTGTACTCCGAAAATGCGCGGCATGTTCTCTAACCAACCAAGCTCTTGGAGATCTTTGAAACCTTTATGCAGCCCGGAGATTATATTGCCATCCCCAACCGAGACGAAAACGCACAAGGGTCGCTCTAATTGCTCGGCCAGTAAAACATTTTCCCAGATCTCGAAGGCGGCAGTCTTCTTACCTTCAGCGGTAAAAGCATTATAGCCCGTATTGCGGCAATACCAACCAAACTCTTGAGCAGCCAGCAAAGTCAAATCGAAGGCGGCATCATAATTGCCATCCACCAACACTACTTCAGCGCCGAATACCAATAGCTGCGCGATTTTCGCGGGGGGCGCGGTTTTAGGTACCAGGATGACGCTTTTTTGCCCCACCGCTGCTGCCATGCCTGCTAGAGCAGCACCCGCATTGCCCGAGGAGGCCGTGATGACTACTTCCGCGCCCAATTCTCTCGCACGCGCCACCAATAATGCGCTGGCCCGGTCTTTGAAAGAAGCGGTGGGATTACTGCTTTCGTCTTTAATCCAAAGAGTTGATAATCCCAACTCCGCAGTCAAAACCGGGGGAGAATATGTGGGCGTCCACCCGACTGCCCTCAGAGGCGTGTCCATCTCTCCCGGATCAGCAACCGGCAGCAGAAGCAGGTAGCGCCACATGGAAAAATCTTGAGAAGATGTGATCTTTTCAGGCCTGCTGGTTTTATTTATCGAGGCATAATCTAAGAGCACGTTTAAATTCCCGCCGTCCTGCGGACAAACATATTCTATCTCAGGAGGTGAATATTTCTCGCCGCACACACTGCACTGGTAACCGAGCATAATATCCATGTTCAAATTAACTCCAATTGTGCTGCCAATCCGAAATGATCGGACGGGTAAAGATTCTTATGAAAAGCTGCGGGTTTATTCAATACCAAATCACATTCTAACACCCTAACTCTGTCATTCACAAAGATGTAATCCAAAGTGCCGCGCCAGGGTTTAAATGTCCGGTTTTTAGCAATGTTAAGCAAATACTGTTTAAACGTTTGAAATCTACTCATATAATGTAAAGGCGTAGGGGCGGTAAACTGTGGTTCGCGCCCGTGAATAACGGCATACGCTGAATTGAAATGTGAGCGCATAAACTGGATAGCTGATGTCTCGGGGGTACCGTTAAAATCACCGCAGACCGCGAGATGCGTACCCTCTGAAAACCCTTCCAGCCATTTTAGTAAAAGCGTAACCTGTTCAAAACGTTCAGAAGAATTTCCGGGCCACCAATGGAAATGCCCATTGACGAATAACACCGGCTTCCCTTGGATATCAACACGTACAAGCTGCGCAACTCTACTTTGGGAACCTAGATTTAATGTTTCCCGCTGTATAAACGGGAAGCGGCTTAAAACGGCTATTCCTTCCCGTTTATCCTTCGGTCGAGTTTTGGGAGACAAATAAACATGCTCAAAACCAAGCTGATTGGCTAACCATTCAGCATTGTTCTCCGGCAGCATAACTTCTTGCAATGCTACCAAGTCAGCATCCAACTTGGCCAGCCCCTCAACCAGCAAGGGGCTGCGCGCTTCCCAATGGGTTAGATCGTTCAATATATTGATCGTAGCAACCTTAAACACCGACATTATCCGTTAGTTACTCTAATTCTGAAGGACTTACCCATAATTTAGTAGATATGTCCATTTAGTTTTCTTTTGGAAATAACAAGGGGTTTAAACCCCTTGTCTATTACAGAAAACTACTCAATCAGGTAAGTCCTATTCAAGCTGACTAAGGCAGGATCCAGGTTCCAGTTTCACCACGCAAGGCGCGGGGGATATTCGGTGGATCGGTGACCAGCGCTTTCTTGCCTCCATTTACGATGAACTTGAGACAAGCTTGTATTTTTGGGAGCATGCTTCCGGGTGCGAAATGGCCTTCTTCGATATATTTTTCTGCCTCTGCAACAGTCATCTCATCCAGCAAAGTTTCTTCAGGCGTGTTGAAATTGAGAGCCACTTTTTCCACAGCTGTGGAGATCAATAACAGATCAGCATCCAGGGAACCTGCCAGCAGAGCGGAGGCAAAATCTTTATCTATCACAGCTTCAATACCCTTAAGGTTCCCAGATTCATCCTCTACAACTGGAATCCCACCGCCGCCGGTAGCGATTACCACAAAGCCATCTTTTATCAAACTTTTAATGGCATCACCTTCAACTATGTGTTCTGGCATTGGCGAAGGCACCACCCGGCGCCAACCGCGTCCAGCATCTTCTACAAACTGCTGGCCTTCAGCAATACGTTGATCGGCGGTATCTTTATCCATAAAGGATCCGATCGGTTTGGTGGGATTCTGAAACGCGGGATCATCAGCGTTGACTTGCACTTGAGTTACCACAGTTACCGCAAGTTTATCCATTTCCCGGTTTTTGAATTCGTTGCGCAAAGAACGTTGGAACATATACCCAATGGCTCCTTGCGTATCCGCGCCACAATAATCCAGCGGAACGGGATGCAGTTCGCTTCCAGCCAATTCCGAACGACGCAGGATAAATCCGACCTGAGGACCGTTCCCGTGAGTGACGACTACATCCCAGCCGGACTCTATCATGCTGGCAATATGCCCCATAGTTTCACTGGCAGCCGCGTACTGGTCTGGTATTGTTTTCTTGGTTTTATCTTTGATCAAGGCGTTGCCGCCTACTGCTACAACTGCAACTTTACTAGTCATGTTTACCTCATTGTTAGGGCCATTACGGCCTTTTGTGAATGCATACGGTTCTCGGCTTCGTCAAAAACCACAGAATGCGGACCATCAATCACCGAGTCGGTCACTTCAATCTCCCGGTCTGCGGGTAGCGGGTGCATGTAGATCACGTCATCTTTCCCCAGAGCGATCTTGGCATCATCCGTGATCCAATCTTTGTAGCTGTCTTGGATCTTTTTACCTTCATCTGGGTCTTGTGTTGTTAGTAATGGTCCCCAGGATTTTGCATAGATAATATCGGCATCCTTGCAAGCCTCATCCATATTATCCACAACATCAAACCCGGTATTAAATTTTTTGGCCTGCTCTTTGGCCTGATCCATGATATCGGGCATAAGCTTGAACTCTGGCGGGTGCGCCAACACCACATCCATACCAAAACGCGGCATCTGCAAGATCAATGACTGAGGCACCGAGACGGGTTTAAGGTATGAACTGGCATATGCCCACGAGACTACCATTTTCTTGCCGCGCAGGTCCCTACCCTTCTTTTCGATGATGGTCATTATGTCAGCCAGGCATTGGTGCGGGTGGTAGATCTCACACTGCATATTCAGTACTGGGACCCGCGAAGCCTCCGCGACCATGTTTTGATAGCGGTTTCCGATTCCCCAATCCACATGCCGGATAGCGATGCCATCGAAGTAGCGGCCAAAGATTTCGCCTAACTCTTTCTCGGTATCGCCGTGGGAGATCTGGGTGGTGCGCGATTCTATAAAGGCTGCATGCCCGCCTAACTGGGCCATGCCAGCTTCAAATGAGCCGCGTGTGCGCGTACTTGAGAAAAAGAAGAGCATCGCCAGTACTTTATCGCGCAATAAGGCATGCGATTCACCCAGGGCGCGCTTGCGTTTCAAATCCCAGGCTACATCCAAAACAGTTTCAACTTCTTCCTTGGAAAAATCCAAGTCGCCGATTAAGTCTCGGCCTCTAAGATCAGTTTGCATATTTAATCTCCTAGTCGGTTAGTCATTAGTCGGTTATTCAGGTAGTCTTTAGTCGGTTTGCCGTCTACTGGCCTGAATTTATTTCTTAAGGTAGGCAATGAAGCCATTGATTAGTTTTTTTGTTTCTGTCGCCAGTTCATAGACATCATGCAGATCATTTTCTTTGATGTATTTTCGGTCGAGGGCTAGATAGAGCTGTGATTGCACCTCGCTGGCTGAACGTCTACCGATCCTTAAGAATCTTGCGAATTCTGCATCCGAACCAGCATCAAAACCTTCCGCGATGTTGTGCATGACAGAACCAGCAGCTCGTCGAATTTGATTACGCAACTCAAAATCTCGGGCGAAATCACCTTTTTCGGTAAGATCGTACACTTGATTTGATAATTTCCGAGCTTTCTGCCAGCTATTCAATTCTTCAAATCGCTGAATCTTCGACATATCTCAAACCAGATATTTCTCAACCTTTACGGTTTATTGACATTCGGACTAATAGACTACCCGACCATGTGACTAATCTATTCCATCTTTCCCAGAACTAACGCCAATAACGCCATACGCATGACCACACCATTGAAAGCTTCCTCCCAATAGCGCGACCAACGTGTGGCATCCACATCTACGGGGATCTCATCCATACGTGGCAGTGAGTGCAGCAGAATTGCATCCGACTTTGCTTTGGTCTCCAACAATTCACGCGTGATCGTATAATTAGCAGGGGTAAGAGCTAATTCACCTTCACGTTCGTCGACTGACTTGGAGTAGTCCGGCTGCACCACGGGTTCAACCAGGATAATGTCTGCATCGGCAATTGCCTGCTCCACATGTTCTACCTCTTTGAAATCCAAACTGTACTCACTCAGTTCTTTCTTGAAATCATCGGTGAGGGACATATCTGGTGGCGAAACGAATGTGATGGGGCAATCGAACTGGGTTAAACCATATGCCAAGGAGTGCATTGTGCGCATGCGCATATCACCCACCGCCAACCATTTTAGACCATCCAGCCGCCCTTTCTCACGCAGGACTGTGTAAAGATCGGTCAATACCTGAGTTGGATGTTCACCCCATCCATCCCCACCATTAATGACAGGAATACTTGCCCATTTGGCTGCTTCGTGGGGGGCGCCCTGTTGAAAGTGGCGCATCACGATCACATCACCGTAATACTCCAGCATTTTGACGGTGTCTTTGATAGATTCTTGATAGAAATCCCCCGCGCGGGTCATTTTGGCATCCGAAAAGCCAGTCACCTGACCTCCCAGACGGATCATGGCAGCTTCGTGCGCCAAACGTGTGCGTGTGCTGGGTTGGTAAAAAGCCGTTACCAGGGTTTTTTCCTTTAGGATGTCTGTGTTGCGGCGATTTCGGGCGATGGGTTCCAACTGCTGTGCAATTTCAAATACACGCATGAACTCATGGCGTTCAAAATCTTTGAGTGAGAGAATATCTCGTCCTGAAAAACTACGCATTTTTGTGCCTCCAAATAGTTGAGAATTTATTTTGATAATAAAGTAATACCAGATTCATAAAAAAAATTTACCTATCCAACCCTGCGATTGACGTGAAAACGGAAATAACCGGGTAAAAAATAACTGTATGAAAAATCTAAAGCCCGTCCCTGGTTAGAATATAGAGTGGCCTCAAAGACTAAGATCACATCTCCCCGTTGGATGCCTAGCGCGCGTGCAATTTCCGGCTTAGCGGCAACCGCATTGATCTCTGTGCGCGAGTTGGACAAGGAAATATCCTCACGCCTCGCAAGCAAATCAAGCACGGAGCCATTGAAATTTTCGTTAATCTCTTCGGCATTGAGGATATCTTCAGGCAAGATATCAACCAGAAACGCAACCGGTCGTGATTCGGCTGCCATCACCCAAGAAACCTGCACAATGTTGGCATCTGGCTCCAGTTGCAGAATCTCAGCTTCCTTTTTATCAGCCGCGCGGCGTCCCACCTCGAAAGATACCATCTCAACCGGTAAATCAATGCGTTGAGCCATAGTGTGGATACTTTCTAAAATTTCTAAGCCGGATTCGATCACTCCTGAGGGATGCACAACAAAGGTTCCCACACCTTGACGACGGTGGATAAAACCCTGTGTTTCAAAAGTGCGCATGGCTTCACGCAGCGTGGCACGCGATACCCTCAGCTGCTTAGCTAATTTTGGCTCCGAGAGCAATCGCTCCCCGGCTTGTGTCTCCTGAATCAATTGGCCCAGCTGCTCGTGCAAGCGCTGGGAGAGACTCGTAGAATTTGGCAAAGAAACGTGGTTATCAATCACTGAAAATCCTTATTTTCACTATCATAGCTGCCACGTTGAGCCCCAGTTATCCAATAATAATTGGTACTCCGGATCTGAATAACGCTGCAGATCAAAAGTGGAGGCGTAGTCAGGCAATTCGTCAGTGGTGATGTGCTTGGCAACCAACTCACCCAGAGCTGCTGAAGCCATAATGCCATATCCTGCCATCGCCCCGATTACGAACGCGCCTTCCAATGGTAATGGGCAGGCCAGAGGTCTGTTCTCGCGCGTGCGGGTGTAATAGCCGCCATCCAGATAAGCTTTTGGCAGCCTTTTAAGATATTCTTTAAGGTCTGGAACCATTTTGCATAGGCCCCTTAATGCAATTTCTGGGTACATGGGGTCTAGCTGTGGGGGTACAACTGGCTCAACGGCTTTTTCCTGCACATCCCAAAGAGTGAGCAGAGTTTGTGCATCCGGACCGCCCTCAGGACGAAAGTGTGCACCGGAGGGTAAACGGCTAGTAAGCCAATGGGAGTCTTCATCTTCGGAGATCAATTCACGCTCTACCTCGGTCCATTCCAAAGTTTCTTCATCCGCGCTGATAACCATGGGCGCATCTCTTGAAATTACGCCTCGATGGTCATCGAAGGCTGCCTTCATATGCAGTTCGTTATACACCGGGATATCCACATCTATAAATTCGCCTACTTGACTGAGAAAAGGACCTGCTGCATTGACAAAAACCGGAGTGCTAACCACTGGGCCGCTGGCCAACTCAACATTTTTCACTTTCCCGCCTTTTACTTGTACTCTTAATACCCTGTCTTCTACCAACTCCACCCCGTATTTACGCGCCTGTTCAAGCAAATAAGCCCCGAGTTGCTGCGCGCTTAACCAACCTGCCCGCCGTACATGCAGCACTGCGAGAACCTCGGTTGACAGATATGGGAAGTGTTCCCAGATAAGCTGCTTATCATGAATGAAATCAGCTCCTCCAGGTAATCCTTCAAATCCAACAGCAGGAGAGGGTTGGTAGACCTCACCCCCAGTTTTCGAATTATGAATTCGCAATGGACCCGCACCCAAAGTCGATGCTTCTACAGCGAATGCCTCTAAATCCTGGATACCTTCAGCGGTTAGGGTCACGTAGAGATAGCCTCGGCGGTTGAGGTGGAAGATATTACCGCTCTCGTGGGCGAACCCCTCCAATAAGTCGATGCTGCGGTTCATCATGCTCACCATTGCATCTCCTGGTCCAGGCCACCAGTTGCGGTATGCCTCGGTTGATTTATCGCTGGTCAATGAAAGAGCTGGGCGTTCATCCACAAGCAATATGTCTTTGACACCATGCCGTACCGCTAAATGATAAGCGGTTGCGACCCCCGCAATGCCAGCCCCGCAAATCACAACATCGGCAATCTTGGTCATATCCTTAGCCAACCAGCCTTAGCGCAGCCGCATTATGCTTCTCGATCAATACAGGTAAATCCACATGCACCATTTGACCTTCTTTGACCACGTATTTACCCCCTACAATAGTGTAATCCACACGCACAGGCGAGCAAAACACCAGCGCAGCTAGCGGATCATGCAGTGCACCAGCAAAATCCAAGCGGTTAAGGTTCACGGCGAAGAAATCCGCGCACTTGCCCACCTCCAGCGAGCCGATGTCCCCACGCCCCAAAACCGCCGCGCCGCCGCGTGTAGCCAGCTCCAGAGCTTGTCGAGCGGTCATCAGAGGAGATGCATCCTCGCTGGATAGGGAAGCTCCCGAAACACCCGCAGCCAGGCGCGCGAGCAGCATAGCCTGACGTGCCTCCCCCAGCATGTGAGAACCATCATTGCTGGCCGAGCCATCCACCCCCAGGCCTACTTTCACACCTTTAGAAAGCATCTCCATTACAGGGGTGATACCAGCTGCAAGGCGCATATTCGAACTGGGGCAGTGGGCGACCCCGCAGCCGGTACTGGCATACAGAGCGATCTCTTGCGAGTTGACGTGCACCGAGTGCGCGAACCAAACATCTTCGCCAATCCAATCAACGGATTCCATATACGCGACCGGCTTATAGCCAAAAGTTTGCAAACAAAATTCATCCTCGTCCTCAGTCTCGGCGAGGTGAGTGTGCAGGTGAAGTTTATACTCCCGCGCTAATTTGGCGCTCTCTCTCATTAAATCCCCGGTGACGCTGAAGGGTGAACAAGGGGCTAATACGATCTGGGTCATCGCGCCGGGTTCAGGGTCGTGGTATTCCTGGATCAAACGTAAGCTGTCACCTAGGATATCTTCTTCGCTGTCGACCACGCTATCTGGCGGCAAACCCCCCTGGCTCTCGCCCAGACTCATCGAGCCGCGCGAGGCTTGCAAACGCAAGCCAATTTCACTAGCGGCCAGGATCTCGTCGTCCAATCTGGTGTCATTGGGGAAGATATACAAATGGTCGGAAGCGGTTGTGCAGCCGGAAAGAGCCAGCTCAGACAGGGCGGTCTGTGTGGATAAACGCACATCTTCGGCTGTGATGCCCGCCCAGATGGGGTATAAGGTTTTCAGCCAATTGAACAAGTTGGCGTTTTGGGCCGCGGGCACTGCACGTGTCAGGGTTTGGTAGAAATGGTGGTGGGTGTTGATCAAGCCGGGCAGCAAGATGTGGCCGCGGATGTCCAAGACTTCATCGGCTTCACCCGGTAGTTCTTGGGTAAGGCCAACCTGTTCGATAAAGCCATCGCGTGCAAAAAGACCCGCGTTTGCAATCTCCCTGCGTTGGTCATCGAATGTAGCCACAAGCGCCGCGTTCTTTACTAACAAGGTGGACATGTGTTTTCCCTATACCAAAATCAAGTTGTCTGACAACTGAACAGGGGTAGTGTAACAAAGAAAATAGGCGGTGTCAAATAGGCGCTTTACAAAATTTTAAAGGTGTTTAATTGGGTTTGCATCCCTGTGATGGGGGAAAATAAATTATGAGGATAATTAGCGATGAATAAAAAAGTTGAGCACCTAAAAGCTGCGCTGGAAAACCATAATTCAAAATCCTTCCCAGGTAGTATTGACAGAGGCTCTCCTGAGAACGAAGAACTTACAGAGGACATTGAAGACATCATTGTAAAAAGCCATGCGTACAATTACGATATTACCAGCCTTGTCCACAGTTTAATTTCCGGGGTTAAATTCTCGTTCTCAGCAAAAGAAGTGCGAGAAATTGAGAGTCGTGGGGAAGCATTGGATGTGCGATTAGACCTTTTACGAAAGAAGATTGATGATCTTTTTGAATATAAAAAGGAGACTAACCAGCTTGCAAATCTGTTTTTTGAGATTCTTGAAGATGATTGAAAAGTGTATTCACTCTGCCGAATCCAATCTCTCCTGCGCAATCCTCCGTGTAGCCGCGCCGGTGGTGGTATCTTCCCTCTCAGCCATCTCATAGACCCTCCCTAAAGCACCCTTAACAGCTTCAATCACTTCTTTCTCCGCCTGTTCGTGCGTCCAGCCCTGTGTTTCGATTCCAATTAAGGTCATGGCTCCACCCACGTTAACCACATAATCCGGCGCATACAGGATGCCTCTCGCTTTGAGGCTCTCGGCATCCTCTGGGTTGGCAAGCTGGTTGTTGGCACCACCCACCACAGCCTGACAGCGAAGTTGGGTGATAGTTTCGGGATTGAGGATTGCGCCTAACGCGCATGGGGAGAAAATGTCGCATTCTTTCTGATATACAGCCTCCGCGGGAACAAAGTCCAAACCGAGATCGTCCTTGAAATGTCGGATGGCTTCTGGATTCACATCGCTAAACATCACCTGCGCCCCATCCGCAACCAACATCTCGATCAATGCGCCGTCTACACTACCTGTGCCTTGCACCAACACACGCCTGCCATGTAAAGATGATTCGCCATTAAGGCGCTTGCAAGTAACCTGAATGCCGGTGAACACGCCGGTAGCCGTTGGACCCCCAGTGGGACCTGCGCCGCCCTGGTCAGAAGTACGGCTAAAGACATATGGGGCTCCCGTCTGCGCGATAACATTCATATCCTCTGAGCTTGTGCCAACGTCTGCTCCAGTTGAAAACAGCCCCCGGAAGTTTTGTATCAGAGACCCATAGCGCAATAATAGAGCCTGACGCGATTGTGGATCAAAATCTGAAGGGATGGCGATGACCGCTTTTCCACCACCCGTAGGGCATCCCCGGCACTGCAAACTTGTAAGTCATGCCCTCTGACAAACGTAGCGCATCTTGTAGAGCTGCTTGCAGGTCAGGGTACGACTTCATGCGCGTGCCCCCAGCCGCAGGACCAAGCCGGGTGGAATGGATGGCGATGAAAATCCAAGCCCCTGAGGTTTGGTCGTAACGGATGATGACATTCTCGCCATCCCATGATTTAAGTAAAGGTTCTATCATCGCATAACTCCTCCCGAAGGTATAGAAATTCTTTTCAAATGTTACATGAAGTTAACTGGATTGTTTACAAAGTGTAACACGGGTTTTCCGCAGATAATTGGCCACTTTGGGGAATAAGGGTTATTAAACACACATATGGATGTCTCCCTTGGATAAGTGACAAGTTTCCTCATCGGAAATCGTGAAGATGATCAATGTAGATGAGGCAGATTTACCAAAGACTCTTCGTTGCTGCGCTTCTCAGAGTGACGCTCTGTGATACCGCGTTCTGCAACGCTAACATTCATTGAAAGTCAAGTTTCAGGATCTATCAAAATATTTTACCTCTTGCTAGCCCCCAGTATGTTTATCTCACCCGTCCCCCAACTCCGCGGCTTTGAGAGTATTGCGCAGCAGCATGGCGATAGTCATGGGACCGACACCGCCAGGTGATGGTGAAATCGCGCCGGCTACTTCGCTAACCTCATCAAAGGCTACATCCCCCACCAGGCGGTAACCTTTCTCCTTGGTGTCATCGTCAACCCGGTTGGTGCCAACGTCAATCACTACTGCCCCCGGCATTACCCAATCTTTTTTCACCATTTCTGGTCTGCCCACCGCGGCGATTAATATATCCGCCCTACGGCAAACTTCAGGCAGTTGGCGTGTGCGTGAGTGGCAGATGGTCACAGTGGCATTACGTTCCACCAACAATAAAGCTACTGGCATTCCCACGATATTTGAGCGGCCCAATACTACAACTTCAGCACCTTCCATTTCGGTGCCAATGTGCTCAAGTAAATAGATCACCCCATCTGGAGTAGCTGGAACGAATAAGGGCTTGCGACCTTTCTGCGCTAATCGGCCGATATTTAACGGGTGAAAACCATCTACATCTTTATTAACATCTATTACACCCAGCACCCGTTCTTCATCTAGTCCATCAGGCAAGGGCAATTGAACTAGAATTCCGTGGACGTCAGCTCGGGCGTTAAGCGCAGTGACTTCCTTTTCTAAGCCTTCCTGGGAAATATCTGTGGGGAGGCGAACATCGAAAGAGTTGATACCAGCCTTCGTTGCGGCTTTCTGTTTCATGCGTACGTATACTTCTGACGCCGGATTCTCACCCACCAACACGGTTGCCAAACCCGGCTGGGAGAGGCCTGCCTCCACTCTGGCAGTGACTCCGGCTGCAACCTCGGCACGGACTTGTGCAGCAATTTTCTTGCCATTAATTATCTCGGCCATAAAGGGGAAGTATATCAGGCTTTAGTGAATTTGGTAACAAACTTAATTGAATAAATAAACACAAACTATCAGGCTGCAACTTGCGATTTCCCAAGTTATTTAATTGATTAGTTTTCGGTGGGGGTAAGAGGCCGCCAGACCGGATCAAAGTCGTATGCAGGATGAGTGGTCAATTGAATTATTTCCAAGCTATCCAACGAAATGATAAAGATATCGTGATTCTCCCCATCCGGCCAGCTCTCATAAGCAAGCCACATTCCATCTGGCGAGAAATCCGGGTTTCCTTCAGGAACAAATTGAACTTCTGTAACGCGTCCTTCCACATAATCAGTGGCAGCCAGCCCCAGCATTTCATAACTCACTAAAATCAATGTCGAGATGCTGGTATCGGTTTCCCGCTGAGAGAAAGCTATTTGCGAACCATCCGGAGACCAGCTCGGGAAGTTATTCAACATTTCCCCGCTGCGGGAGAGTTGGTTGGGGCTTGATTCCGGATCATTGCGCTGCACCAAAAGACTCTGACCACCTATCCAGGTTGAAACAAAGACAAAATCATTCCCGACCGGCGACCAAGATGCCTGCAAATTCACTTTATCATTAACGGTCATCAACACCGAAGTATCATTCTCAAGGTCATATCTGTAAATTTGGGTGTGGACAGCGTCATATGAAACTGTATACAATATACTAGTTCCATCTGGGGACCAATCTGGGTCCGAACTCCCTAATTCTGTACCTAGTTGAACAACATCGGTTCCATCAACATTTATTGTATATAAATAAGAATCCAAAAACTCAGTTTGGTCGATAACACATGGGGAAACGAAAACTAGTTGCATCCCGTCAGGAGACCATGATGGCTGGCAAGCGCCATCCGACTGATCGGTTATCATAAAAAAGCCTGTACCATCTGCATTCATCATCCAGATTTGCGAGATTCCAGGCATATCTGAAGCAATCCGAGCTGAAGCAAAAGCTATTTGACCAGCCCCGCCTCCTACATACGCCCCAGGTGGAGGAATTGGAGTATTGGTAGGTACGTCTGTCGGATCGATTGTTGAAGTTGCAGTCGGGATTTGCGCTGCATCTTGAGTAGCTGTCGCGGTTGCATCGTCCACAATCGAGGCAGTTTCACCTATTGAGGGTGTTTCAATAACATTCTCGGTGGCAGAGTCCTGACCATTAAATGTACCCCAAATCTCCGGAAGCGAACCTGTGCGCCACAATATACCAAAAAGACCTAAGAATGTCACGATGGTGAAAAACGCTATCCGAAGGATGATTTTGCGTGCACGAGATTGTTGTTGGCGGCGCACCCTTGCCGCAGACTCACCAGACATATCAATTACGGGAGTTGAAACCGGGTCTGACGCAGGGGCTTTCCCTTCCGCTATTGCCGCGATAACTTCAGGAGGTGGTGGAGGTACAGTAAGTTCCCCCGCTTCCACACGCTTTTTCAATGCTCCACTGGCACTTAATAAATCCATCTTGAAAGCTTCGCCATTTTGATAGCGGTCTTCGGGATGAACTCTGAGCGCCTTTTCAATCACACTGACCAAACGCCGGGAGACTCCAGGTACCCGTTTACGGATAGGTGTTAGATCTGCTTGATCCATCGCCCTGGCTAAACCATCTTCTGGAATAGTCGCAGTGATAGCTGCGTAAAGCATGGCTCCAAGAGAATAAATATCCGAGCGCGCGTCTGTACGAGCAGTACCGTACTGCTCAGGTGATGAATACCCTGGTGTCATTGCGCGAGCCCCGGTAGTAGTCGCTTGGCTGCCATGTACAATCTTTGCCAAACCGAAATCCACCAGGAAAATACCTCCATCAGGGCTTATCTTGATATTTCCAGGTTTGATATCGCGATGCAAGATTGGTGGATTTCGGGAATGCAGATAAGTCAAGGCATCACAGACGCCAGCGCCGATCATGATTATCTCTTCATCAGACAATTTTCCTATACGATCCATTCGCTGTCGCAAATCCTCCCCTTCGATATAATCCATGACCAAGTACTGTCCCTGGCCCTCAATTTCAAAATGATCAGAAACGCGAGGCAGGTTTGGATGACGCATACTTGCAAGAATTGTGGCTTCGCGGCGAAATTGGCGGTTGTATTCATCGGAAGAATAAAGGTTTTCTTTTACCGCAACTTCCACCCCCAAGTTCTCATCTAAGCCCCGATAGACAGACCCCATGCCACCCTGCCCTAGTATATCAAAAATGCGGTAGCGTTCTAATAATATTGTATCTTTTTCCAGGGTCATATAATGCCTACTAAGGCTATATAATAACAAACTTACTCAGATTTTACCATCCAGGGAGAGGCATTGTCATAGTAAAGCCCCCCCCCCATATTCATTACAAGTTTGTTATTTATTTCAACCAAATATTTATTTACCCATTATTACTTGCTGAGGGAAATGATTCGAAATGGGTTAAGGATTAAATGGCTGCCAGGCGGGATCAAAATCATTGGCCGGATCGTCAGTTAACTGGAGCATCCTTGCTCCATTGGAAGTCATGATATATATATCATGATTTATGCCTTCCGGGTTATTCACAAATGTCAGCCAGACCCCATCTGGTGAGTAATCTGCTTCGCGCATTGGATTCCGTACGCGTATGCTATTGTCGGTTATAACCAGGAACTCATCGTAAGCCTGATTGGTGCCGCCCCCGGTCCATGCAGCGGCTGATAACCAGGTCAGTCCCCCTGAAGGGTCACTCTGGGTGAATAAGATCACCTCCCCATCTGGAGACCAAGCTGGATAAACATTAATTAAACTATCACTGCGCGAAAACAAATTCCAGGGCCTCCCGCTAGCGTCCATCGTCCAAATTTGAGTTGGACCAATTCGTGTGGTGACAAACACTATACTATCTCCATCGGGGGACCAAGCGGGATTAAAATCATTTGTAATACTATCAGAAAGAGAGCTAGCCGTATTGGTCTCCAGGTCCAAAACCCAAATTTGGGGTCGTCTTGAATCCCTTAGCGTGGTGAATGCTATCTTTGAGCCATCCGGTGACCAGGCGGGATCGTAATCCCCACCAGGGAATGACGCGAGCGGTGTAAATTCAGATCCATCAATATTGATCACAAACATACTGGAGCCTGGATACGTATCCGTATCATTTGAACACGGAGAGATAAAAACCAGACGATTGCCATCAGGAGACCAATCTGGTTGGCAAGCCCCAGCTACCTCATCAGTAACCTGGTCTAATCCAGTCCCATCTACGTTCATTATCCATATCTGGGGAATCCCAGTGCGGTCAGATGCAAAAGCGATTTTACCGCCGCCACCTGTCGGGGTTGGTCCAAGTGTAGGAGCAGTAGTGGGCGTTGGTTCTTCAATTATTTCCTGTGTAAATGTAGCTTCAATCAATGCGGGTTCTGTCAATGCAGGTCCTGTTTCCAACGCCTCAGTAGGTTGCCAAGGGGTGATAGAAGCTTGCGCAACGGCCTCGGTGGACGTTCCATCAGCTCCCCCAAAGATCCGTTCTGATAAATTGGGGAAGAAGAGAAAAGCGCCAACTGTCAAGATAGCCAATACCAAGATCGCGAATATTGATATCTGTAATTTCGATACACCTTTTTTTGCCTCTAGCTTTTGGACAGAGGCTTCTACCTGGCTGCTGGAGGGGGAGACTGGTTCGGTTTGTAAATCTGAAGCGTCCAATGGCGGAGGAGCTATGGTTATCCCCCCCTTGGCTACTTTGCGTGTAACGGTATCATTGGCTTCAATCAAAGCTTGCTTAAACACTTCTGCGCGTTGGAAACGGTCCTCAGGTTGGACCTCAATAGCTTTTTCAACTACTTTAGTAAATTGTTTAGATACTTTAGGGTTTCGGGCAGCGATGGGTGTTAGTTCACTTTGCCCCATCATACGAGCCAGGCCATCTTCTGGTGAGGAACCGGTCAGGGCGACGTAAATCGTCGCGCCAAGAGAGTAGATATCTGAACGGGCATCCGTTCGGGCTCCACCATATTGTTCTGGAGGTGAAAAGCCCGGGGTCAGACCTTGTGCGCCTAAGGTGGTTTTACCGGAGCCTTTAACAATCTTCGCCAGACCAAAATCCACTAAATAGACCTCTCCGCTAGGCGAGACTTTTAAATTTCCTGGTTTAATATCTCGATGTAAAACGGGGGGGTTAAGGGTGTGCAAGTATGCCAAGGCGTCACTGATAGCGATGCCCATCAGCATGGCTTCTTCTTCCGGGATGATCCCAAGACGGTCCAGCCGCTGGCGAAGGTCTTCGCCTTCAATAAAATCCATCACCAGATATTGGCCTTGATTTTCAATTACCAGGTGATCAGTTACCCGCGGCAAGTTGGGGTGACGCAAATTAGCTAATATTATTGCTTCCCGACGGAACTGTCGGGCATATTCCTCATCGGAAAAAAGATTTTCTTTAACTGCAATAGGAACCCCCAGACTTTCATCAATTCCTTTATAAACCGCGCCCATCCCCCCCTTGCCAAGGATTTCAGAAATGCGGTATCGATTATCTAGAAGGCTGCCAATTTCCATAGGTTTTAAAAATAATATGCTCTATGCGATAATATTCGTCAAATTCTTGTAGTTACACCACAATACTCGCAAATGATCTCGTTCTGACCGCGCAAGATTGGAGCAGTAAAAGCTGCGCCACAGTTTGGGCATTGCTCAGGGGCTTCTCGAATACGCGCGACCTCTGCCTCAGATATCTCGACAGCTCTATCATGAGTATAGTCACCTGAACGTGCTCTACCGATCATTTGCAGCCATTCCTCAGCTACTGGTTGGCTTCATTCGAAATGAGCTTTACGCACCGGTGCATCTGATTCAATTTCAACGGTGAGATACTCATCTCCGCTCGTCTCATCTTTGCTTTCTTTGACATCTACGATTTGCTGCACAGCCGCTTCAATTTTTAGTTCAAAATTTCCCTCCCGCTCTTCCCATAATATACGTTGATCTGTGAGGAATAATATTCCGTTCTCCGGCTCCAGCCCAGGAGGTTCCCAGGTCGCTTCAACGGCTGCCACGCCGCTCTCTGTCGCTAATAGTTTGAACGAGGCCGTGGAAATTGCATCCAACATCCAATCGATCCAGTCAAAATGGGCGCTAAGCGATTCTACCTCATCTGCGTATTCGTCGTATTGGTCCAGGACTGTATCCTCGGCTGCCTCTGCTTGCGCTTCCGCGGAAGCGATGGCAGATTTAAGTTGGATAAATAATGGACGTGCCGCAGCCGCTTTATCAGTCAATCCAGCCAACTCGCCCATCTTTGATTGAATTGCACTCATCTGCTCACTAAGCAGCCTGGTTTGGTGTTCCAGTGTGGTTTCTGCGCGCCCCTTAATGCGAACCCATTGTGAAGTCAGTACCTGTATATCAGCTTCGAGGCTTTTTTCTACAGCGTACCCGCGACTGCGCAATTCACTTATATCCCGCTCCAGAGAGTGCACCTCATTTTCTAGTTCGGAAATCTCACGACGGGTATCTTGCAGCATCATTTCGTCCTGCAGTTCATTCACTTCACCTTGAAGTTCTACTATATCCGCGGCTGTGAGAGCGCCAGTCAGGTCAGAAAAAGATAACCCCGCTCCAGTGGTGCGATCTTCTTCGATTTTACCAGACTTGGCATCCCTGATTAAACGAGCCCATTCCTCCGAGTCCTGACCATTGAGATGAAAAGAAATTTTCCCAATCTTGGCATCCGCGAATACCGCCTCCAAAAAATCATGGTGTCCAAATAGTCCTTTTGAATGGGCTTTGTTTTCTTGGATATTCGCCAGCTTTTGGCTGATCATCATCTTTTGGACCAATTCAGATGCTGTCGTGATGAAAAGCACCTTCTTTGTAGCTACTTTTTCTTTCCGCTCAAAAATCAGGCGCTGATTTGTCAGGAACAGCAATCCTTCAGGGTCATCTTTACCTTCATAATCCCAACGAGCTACGACGGCTCTAACCATATCTTCATCTTTATCCAATTCGAAAGAAGCTTCTTCGAGTTGGGTCAACATCCAATGTATGCGTGTTAAGCGCGTATTCAACCCCCCAGCTTTGGCTTCGATATCTGAGTATGCACCTTCGATATTGTTTTCAGCATCCCGGATCGACCCCATGAACCGGTTTATTTCGTTCTGAGTGTCACCTAAGATAGGCATGGCAGCGCTAGGATTATCCAGCACATTGTTCAAACGCTGAATGTGTGCATCCATCGCGCTTATGTTGCCGCGCATTAAATCAGCTTGCTGTTGAACATCTCGGCGTACACCATCACGGATCTCCTGCCAGCGGTTCATGGCATCATAAGCTATCTCTTCGAGGTCTTTTTCGTATCGATAGCCCTTCTCTCTGGCGCTCTCCAACAAGTTGAGAGCATGATTGAGCGTTGAGTCTAGGCTGGAAATATCAGCTTCTAGTTCCGAGAAACCAGCTCGCTCTTCCAGTTCGCCCAAGGAATATTCCAAAGATGATACATCTGAGTAGATGTCAGGATGAGCAGAATTAGTTTTCAGAGCCAGGAAAGCTCCTGCCGCTACAGCTGCTGCGGTCACACCAACACCCAACCCGCCCCCAGCTCGCCTTTCCATTCTAGGTGAAGGTGGTGGTCCCACCCGCCTTGGACGTCGACTCATTTTTTTCTCGGATGCTTTCAAATTGCGCCTAGCCATCACCCTCTTTGGGGGAGCTTTAGGGCGTATGATCGGCCTGGAACGCTTCACCAATTTGTTGGCTCGTTGACGCGCGCCTTGCCGTTTCAAATTACGTACCCGGGAACGTTTCAGGTTCACCCCACGGCGAACCGCTCTCGGCCTGGCTACCCGGCGTGATACCCGTGTTTTTCTACGGGCTGGTCGACTTGTTCTGATTTTTCGATGAACTCTTCTGGAAGATCTTTTTCTCGCTGCCATGTCTTCCTTACCACTTATTTAATTATTATGTAGTCCAGGAAATTATTACTATTATTGGGTTTGCTAATAAAAACGAATTTCCATATTTCAAATATCCAGATTACGCACCTCATGTGCATGTGTCTGAATAAAACGGCGCCGAGGAGGCACAGCAGCACCCATCAGCATGTCAAAAGTACGGTCTGCTTCGGCAGCATCCTCAATCGTTACCAAAAGTAATATCCTGTTCTCAGGATCCATTGTAGTATCCCACAGTTGGTCAGGGTTCATCTCACCCAAACCCTTATAGCGCTGCACGCTGGCTTTTTCCGCGTTCTTCCCTAACGCCTTTAACAATTTATCCTTCTCTGCCTCTGTATACGCGTATTGGATCTTCTTTTTATAAGAAAGGCTGAATAGAGGCGGTTGCGCGATGTATAAATGTCCTTCATCGATTAAGGTCTGCATATAACGGAAGAAAAAGGTGAGCAAGAGTGTGCGGATATGACTGCCATCTACGTCAGCATCGGTCATAATAATGACTCGGCCGTAACGTAGACCTTCAAGGCTGAAATGTTCCCCGATATTTGTCCCCAATGCCGAGATCAAAGATTTGACCTCATTATTAGAAAGGATCTTATCCAGGCGAGCTCTCTCTGTATTGAGAATTTTACCCCGTAAGGGAAGGATGGCCTGAAAATGCCGGTCGCGCCCTTGTTTGGCTGAGCCGCCTGCGGAGTCTCCCTCGACAATGTAAAGCTCACATTTTTCGGGGTCACGCTCTGAACAATCTGCGAGTTTGCCCGGCAGGGTAAGGCTTTCGAGGGCAGATTTGCGGATCACCAGGTCGCGTGCTTTTCGGGCAGCCGCACGCGCTCGCGCAGATGTGAGGCATTTTTGCACTATTGTCTTTCCAGCTGATGGATTCTCCTCTAAAAAGGTCTTAAAAACTTCATTGACGGCTTGCTGCACATGGGTTTGCACTTCTGTGTTCATCAATTTAACTTTTGTCTGGCTTTCAAATTGCGGATCAGGATGTTTGATACTGACGATGGCGGTCAGGCCTTCACGTGTGTCATCGCCAGTAAAGTTGGGATCATTGTCTTTGAGCAAACCGTTTTTACGGGAATAATCGTTGATCGTACGAGTGATCGCCGAGCGTAAACCAGTAAGATGTGTGCCGCCATCAATAGTATTTATCGTATTAGCAAACGCGTAAACCGATTCTGAGAAGGCATCTGTATACTGAATGGCTGCATCAATCCCCACTCCATCCAATTCTCTGGCGACATTCACCACGGGATGCAAAACCCCGCGATTGCGGTTCAAGTAACGGACAAACGAAGAAATGCCTCCCTCAAAATAAAATGTCATTTCTCTGTCATCACGCTCATCGGAAAACCTTATCGTCACCCCACGCGTGACAAAGGCCATCTCGCGAAATCGCTGTACTAATGTGGCGAATCGGTAAGTCTCTTCACCTTTAAATATTTCGGAATCAAATTTGAATTTTATCCTTGTACCTGTTTCACCTTTCTTGGCTTTACCGGTCTCTTTGACTGCCCCCAGAGGAATACCTCGTTCATAATGCTGAACGTGAACTTTTCCATCGCGCATAACTTCAACTTCAAATTGTTCCGAAAGCGCATTGACCGCCGAGACCCCAACACCATGTAAACCACCGGATACTTTATATGAACCCCCATCGAACTTTCCGCCCGCGTGCAAGGTTGTCATCACCAGTTCTAGGGCAGATTTCTTTGCTTGCGGGTGTTCGGCTACCGGAATGCCGCGGCCATTATCCTGCACCGTTACACTTTCATCTTCGTGTATGATTATATCAATGCGGTCACAAGCTCCCGCGAGGGTTTCATCAATAGAGTTATCCACCACTTCATAAATTAAGTGGTGCATGGCTTTCAGATCTGTACCGCCTACATACATGCCGGGACGGCGCCGTACCGCCTCAAGACCTTCTAAAACTTGAATATCTTCAGCTTGGTACGAATCAATTACACCATCAGTCACTAAGAACCTCCGAATTGAGTTTTAATGTTTTCATGCACATAGTGGTCAATCGACAGAAATCAGCGTTGCCCCCCAGGTTATTGAGATACAAAAACACAACTATCTGTTATTTCGTTAATTAAGTTGCTGGAATAGCATTTTATCACATCTGCATGGATACCCTATTTTACCACAGCAGGGTATAATGCACCCTTCGAACAGAATTACAAATCCAGATACTCGCGAAGAAAAATTTACAAAAACTACCAATTTTAATAATATTTGTTGCCTTTGAACCAATATATCGAACACAATCCATTTCTGGTTTTTTGATACGCATAGATGTTTCCAGACTTAGCATTTCATAGTTAAAACACGTTATTTAACACCTAAAACCAGATAATTCCAAAAATACCTTGTCCAGCCACTTGACCAACTTAGCCGAATAACATAAAATTGCTCATTAAATGAGAGAAATTCTACAATCTTTCGTTTTTTTAATAGCTAATCACAAGCGATTACAATTGAATACCAAAAACACAATTAGAAAAAATGATATTAGAAAAGGAGGTGAGCTTTATTAGACAAGTTCATAAAAGTCGTACATTTCCGAATCCCCGCTTTTGCGGTAAATCTCTAAACACACATCCAATACTATATTGGAGGAGGAGCAAGAATGTTTAAACGCACACTTTTAGTTTTATCACTAGTTTTATTAGCCGGCATGGCAATAGCTGCCTGCGGTGGCGGCAACGATGTCGTTGTTATCGAGCCAGGTGAGCCCATTCACATCGGTTACATGCTGCCCACATCTGGTGGCGCATCAGTTTACGGTGAATCGGCCATTGGCGCAATGAATGTCTTGATTTCGCAGCGCGGTCAACTGCTCGGCCACGACATCCTATTGACGGGTGAGGACACAGAATGCAGCGCTGAAGGTGGCGAGACCGCTGCCCAAAGGACTGTTGCGGATCCAACCATCGTCGGAGTGATCGGCACCACCTGTTCCAGCGCTATGACCGCTGCCATGACAACCATGAGTGAATCCGGTCTCACCGTGATTTCCCCATCTAATACATCTCCAGCGTTGACAAATCCTGATGAAACCTGGCAACCCGGCTACTTCCGTACCGCCCATAACGACCTGTTCCAGGGCGCGATTGCTGCACAATACGCAATTGAAGAACTTGGTGCCTCCACTGCTGCCGCCATCCATGACGGCGATCCATACACCGAAGGTTTGGCGACGGCATTTACCGATAACTTTACAAAACTGGGCGGAACGGTCACCACAACGGAAGCTGTTAACAAGGGTGATACCGACATGCGCTCTGTATTGACTACGGTTGCAGCCGATTCGCCAGACGTGTTATTCTTCCCCATCTTCCAGCCTGAGGCCGATTTCATCGTCGCCCAGTCGGTTGAAATTCCGGGGCTTGAAAACACAATTCTCTTCTCAGCAGATGGCTCTTTTGTGGCCCCGTTCGCTCCCTCAGCAGGGCAGGCAGCCCTCGGCATGTACTTCTCCGGACCGTATGTCACGGGTGACAAAGAGGATACATTCCAGGCTGATTATTTAGCTGCCAATGGAACCGTTCCCCCGGGACCCTTTGGAGAGCATGCTGCGGATGGACTCGGTATCCTGCTAAATGCAATTGAGGCTGTTGCTGAGGTTGATGACGATGGTACTCTGCGCATTAACCGAGAGGAACTTCGGGAGGCAGTTGAAGCCACTACCGACTACGACGGCATTACCGGCTTACTCTCTTGCGGTCCCAAGGAACTCGTACCCGGTGTAACCTTCCGGGGAGACTGTGCCACTGGCGAGGCCCTAGGTGTGTTCCAGGCGAACCAAGCTTGGATCGATTCAGAAGACGCCTATCCACCCGATGTACTCTGGACCCCCTAATCCTGATAAAAACATCTTAAGGATTATTGTTAGGTAGTTACAAGCATGGGTGAGTTGGACGGGAATACTCCCTTCTGACTCACCCATGTCTCATTTCCACAGAAATCTTATGAAAAATACATTGCGCCAACGCATTGGTGAACAGTTTTCTTTAATAACTTTACTCCTTTGGGCCTTGCGGGTTGGGGTGTTTATAGTGGTTCTATGGGGATCCATAAACACTCTTGCCTCGGGTAGATATGAAGCCAGCACATGGATTAACTTGGTGATTGCAGGGTTGGCGCAGGGCAGCATTTACGCTCTCATCGCCCTGGGTTATTCCTTAGTTTATGGTATCCTGCGCTTCATTAATTTCGCCCATGGCGAGGTTTTCATGGCAGGCGCCTTTACCTCAGTTTTCGTAGCTGAAGCCTTAGAGCGGTCCGGTTTCTTCCCCAAGTATCCTATCCTGACGTTCGCCATATTACTAATCGTATCTATGACCTCCTCTACGGTTGTAGCTGTGCTGCTTGAACGAATTGCATATCGGCCGTTGAGAAATGCACCACGCCTTGTGCCCCTGATTACGGCCATAGGCGCTTCATTCTTCCTGCAATATACATTCCGCGGTTTGTATGGCTCAGGTTTTCATACTTATCCAGAATTCGGGCAGCTTTGGGGCGTATGGAATATAGCGGGCATGGATATACAAATCGTCCAGGTGTTTGTATTCCTAGCTTCATTGCTTATGATGGCAGGTTTATACTTGATAGTCGAACGTACCAAGACGGGTAAAGCTATGCGTGCAGTCTCGGAGGATAAGGAAATTGCTGCCCTAATGGGCATAGATGTCAACCGCGTTATCGTGATCACCTTTGTCATCGGTGGCATGTTGGCGGGCTCTGCAGGTGTTATCAGGGGTATGTACCAACCGCAGGGAATTTGGTTCTTTATGGGATTCCATCCAGGTTTGAAAGCATTCACGGCTGCGGTCCTGGGAGGTATCGGAAATATTCCCGGTGCAATGCTAGGTGGACTTTTCTTAGGCGTTTTTGAGACTGTTGGTCCAACCTTAATTCTACAGGGCCTAGGAATACCAGCAGCAAATCAACTGAAAGACGCTATTGCGATCATCATGCTGGTATTAGTATTAATCTTCCGTCCCCAAGGCATCCTCGGTGAAAAACTAGCGGAAGAGAAAGCTTAAAATTTTTTGCCTAAAATTCTAGGACTTAAATTATGTTTAATAATGTAAGACTCGCCCTGAAATTGGGCTTCTATGGCGGAATTATCGCTTTATTTATTTCTGTGATTGGAATGGTGGAAACGTTCGACCAACGGAATATTATTAACGGCGTGGTTTCTATCGGACTCGGCGTTTTGCTGATCAACGTCTTAGTAATAGGCTACCAAACAGCTGCTCGCATTGGAAAGGGTCTAGTGCAGCCTGGAGAAAATGGTAAACAGACCGCGAGGGCACGGGCTATTGTAATTGGTAATGGCTCATTAGCTGGGGCTGTAGTTAGCTCATGGTTAGCCCTTCTCGTGCTGGTTGAAAGTCAAATCAACCTGCGCAGTGTATTGATAAATGTATCCCCAGAGCTAATTTCCTTGCTGACCTTTGGGCTTGAAACCGGTGCTGGTGCCCTTTTACTTTTATTCCTCGGAACATTATTTGGGGGGTTGGGAGCTTTTACTTTCAGTTTGCCGAGCAGGGTACGCCGTCCTTTGGTAGCAGGCCTCATGTGGCTTGCCTTTTGGGGGCTGCTTTCAGGAGTGATTCGAACAACACTCTCCGAGATCGGCATACCGAGTGTCGTAGCAAAATTATTTGTCAAGATTGAAGGACTAACTCCGCTCGGCGCTGTTATCATCTTTCTTCTCGCCATAGCGATCAACCTCGGAAACCAGCGGTGGAGAGAACCTTTAATAGAGCGTATTACTCTTTTACCTCCAACTCGCCAACGTTATTTCCGCTTTGGAACATGGGCGCTTGGCATAATCTTATTGCTAGCTCTTCCTTGGATTGTTGGTCGCGTCACAAGCGATACGTTGGTCCTCGTTGGTATCTATATCCTCATGGGGTTTGGTCTCAACATAGTTGTGGGGAAAGCGGGTCTGCTAGATTTAGGCTATGTAGCCTTTTTTGCAGTTGGTGCCTATTCAACCGCAATATTAACCTCCGCAGACGAAATCTCAGCGATTCAAATCTCTTTTTGGGCAGCCCTTCCTATTATTGTAATCATTACGGGTATTGCAGGGTTACTGGTTGGCGCACCGGTGTTACGCATGCGTGGAGATTACCTGGCCATTGTCACACTGGGTTTTGGAGAGATCGCTCGCTTTATCGCTCTTTCAGATTGGTTCAAACCCTGGCTGGGTGGAGCCCAGGGAGTGATCAATATCCCTAGTGTTGCACTTGGTAATTTTTTAATTGTCGGACCTCAAAAACTCTATTACCTTATATTAGCATTTGCACTTTTTGCGCTGTTTATTTCGCGCCGTTTAGACAAGTCCCGCGTGGGGAGAGCATGGGAGGCCATGCGAGAGGATGAAGATGTGGCTGAGACGATGGGTGTCAACACCATCTACTACAAACTGCTGGCATTTGCAATGGGAGCCATGATCGCCAGTCTGGGAGGTGCAGTTTTTGCAGTCAAATTGAGCGCTATTTTCCCACATAGTTTTAATGTCGAGGTCTCAATAACAGCCCTAAGCTTGCTAATCATTGGGGGGATCGGCAGCCTCCCAGGAGTAGTGGTTGGAGCATTTGCACTTGTTGGTATCCCGGAATTGCTGCGCGAGTTTTCAGAATATCGCCTACTGCTTTATGGGGCCGTCCTTATTATAATGATGATTGTCCGCCCTGAAGGGCTCGTTCCCAGCACGCGCAGGGCGCGTGAATTGCACGAAGATGAAGCCGCTCAAGACGACTGGCTAAAGAGCGAGACAGAAAGAAACATTATCACACCAGCGGAGTTATAAAGTGCCACTACTTGAAACAACTCAACTCACAAAGGACTTCGGCGGCCTGCGTGCCATAAACAGCTTGGGTTTACATATTGACCAAGGCGAGATAGTCAGCTTGATCGGCCCAAACGGCGCTGGTAAAACAACCTTTTTTAATCTGATAACAGGCTTATACCCTCAAAATACCGGCGATATTATCTTTGATGGTCACAACCTAAAAGGAATGCCTCCCAGCAGCATAACCAAGCTGGGTATCGCACGCACCTTTCAGACTGTGCGCCTTTTCAACAACATGACCGTCCTAGAAAACGTGATGGTTGCTCAGCACTCACGCACAAAATCTGGAGTGTTCGGAGCAATCTTACAAACCGCCAGTTTTCGCGAAGAAGAAGAAATGATTCGGGAAAAGGCGAAAGAGGTCTTGTCTTTCTTTGGCTCCAAGTTAACCGGCTACCGCTTTGACCAACCTGCCAGCATGCTCTCTTATGCAAACCGGCGCAGGCTTGAGATTGCCAGGGCTATGGCCACTGAAGCCAAATTGCTGCTTTTGGATGAACCCACCGCTGGGATGAACCCACGGGAAACTCAAGATCTAGCCGAACTTATCGGCAAGATGCGGGATGAAAAAGGTTTTACCATTCTATTCATCGAACACGACATGCGGGTGGTAAAAGGTGTATCTGAACGGGTTATTGTGCTTGATTATGGCCAATTGATCGCCGAAGGTAACTATGAACACATATCGCAAAACGATAGAGTTCTAGAAGCATACCTGGGCAAGAAAGCTGAGAACGCCTGATGAACGATAACAACAAACCCATTTTAGAACTCAAGAATGTAACCACCCACTACGGCCCGATCCTAATGCTGAAGGACGTGAATGTTGAGATTCGTCCGGGCGAGACTGTATGTCTCCTGGGAGGAAACGCTAGCGGAAAAACAACAACCCTCAAAACAATACTGGGCATGGTAGTTCCAACAGAGGGTGATGTAATATTAGCCGGAGATAAGATCAGCGGTCTCAATACGACCGAAATCGTCACAAAGGGAATTTCGATGGTTCCTGAGAACCGGCGTCTTTTCAAACGCATGACAGTCCTTGAGAACCTTGAAATGGGCGCTTTCATACGTACTGGCAGCAAGGGGATTGCTGAGGACTTAGAGAGAGTCTTCGAACTATTTCCACGTGTAAAAGAACGTCTCGGCCAGCGCGCTGGAACCCTTAGCGGCGGCGAACAACAAATGGTCGCTATCGGCCGCGCTCTGATGGCAAATCCCAAGGTGCTGCTGATGGATGAACCATCTATGGGCCTAGCCCCGTTCTTGGTACAACAAACCTTTGACATCATCCAACAGATAAACGAACAAGGTACTACCGTATTCGTGGTAGAACAGAACGCCAATATGGCGCTTTCGATAGCCAATCACGGCTATGTGCTCCAAACGGGTAGGATCGTTCTAGCAGACACCGCCAAAAATTTACTTGAAAATAAAATGATGCGCCAGGCTTACCTAGGAGAAGTTTAGGCAGCCAGCATTCAAGTCCGTTCTTGAAAATGAAATACCTGCGCAGGGCAGCATAATTGCATATCCCTGCGCATTTTTGTATACTATAAAGAACCCAAATTAATAATCTGAACCTGCTTGAGGAGATCTTTATGAGCAAGAATAGCGATGTAATCGTTATTGGTGGGGGTATAAATGGCGTCAGCACAGCCTTTCAACTTGCCAGACAAGGAGCAAAAGTGACCCTCCTGGAAAAATCCTTTATCGCCGGCGGCCCGACAGGTAGTTCCAGCGCCATTATTCGCCAACACTATTCCAATGAAATTACCGCCCGCATGGTGCTCAATTCGCTGCGCGTCTGGCAAAACTTTGAGGATGTGGTAGGAGCTGAGTGTGATTTCACTCAAACCGGTTTTCTTATGGCAGTGCTGCCTGAGGATGTCGATAGCCTAAAGGAAAATATCTCCCTGCAGCAGTCTGTTGGTATAGACACCAAATTCGTCAACCCCGAGGAGATGCAAGAGATTGAACCCCACATGAATCCTGCGGGTTTGGGAGGCGCGGCTTATGAACCAGAGGCGGGTTTCTGTGATCCCAATTTATCCGCAAACTCTTACGCCAAAGCTGCAAAGCGTCATGGCGCCAGTATTCGCACCGGTGTGACTGTCACTGAAATCAAGCAAGAGAAAGGGCGCATTGTCGGAGTAGAGACAAATGAGGGTTTTGTTTCTGCCGGAGCGGTTATTATCGTCGCGGGACCGTGGAGTACAAGCATGCTCAGCCAGTTAGGCGTTGCCCTCCCTATGGTCGCAGCACGAGCGAGTATCGTTTTTCTGCGCAGACCTGAAGGTTTCGACCGCCACTTGATCTGGGCAGATTTCATCACCCAGAACTATATGCGCCCCGAGACTGGGGGCTTAATGCTGGTGGGGTCAATTTCTCCTAAAGAAGCTGAAGACACAGTGGAAAATCCAGACAACTTCAACGATAGAGTTGATATGCAAACCTTAGCCGAATTTGCCGAAAGTGCAGCTTTACGTTATCCGGCGATGGAAGAATCACACCTGACCAGCAGTTACACCGCCCTTTACTCAATCACCCCAGATTGGCACCCTGTGATGGACGCAGTTCCCGACCATGATGGGCTTTATGTGTGTACTGGAGGCAGCGGGCACTGCTTCAAGCTTGCTCCAGCAATCGGGGAAATGATGGCCCAACTGGTACTAAAAGGTAAACATCCCAATGATGATATCAATCTCTTCTCATTTGACCGCTTTACAAAAAAAGGCGATGTTGATAGTCAGTATGATTATAAAATCATCGCATAGCTGATTAAAGGTAAAGATTTATGCTCATCCTAAAATCTGACGATGTGCGTAAGGCTCTCCCAATGGGACAAACCATCGCAGCAATGAAGGATGCCTACGCCGCCCTCTCCGACAAACGAGCGCAGGTGCCTTTAAGGGTGCGCTTACCAGTAACCCCACACCATGGGGTGAGTTTGTTCATGCCTGCCTTCGTAGAAGATCAAGCCGGGGAAGCTCTAGCAGTAAAAATTGTTTCGGTATTCCCTGAAAACAATAAGCTAGATCTGCCCATTATCCATGCTGCCGTTCTCGTGCTTGAAGCTCATACCGGCCGCGTCCTGGCAGTCCTGGAAGGCGGGGCGCTGACAGCTATCCGCACTGGCGCGGGATGCGGTGCCGCCACCGATCTGCTTTCCCGCCCCGACAGCCGCGTTGCCGCCATTTTTGGCGCAGGAGTACAAGGACGCACTCAATTAGAAGCTATCTGCAGCGTGCGCAGCATCCAAAAAGTTTGGATATACGATCCTAACAAAACTAATGTCGAAACCTTTATTCGAGAAATGGCTGGAAAAGGAACTATCCCAGATGATTTACATGCGGCAGAAAACCCACAAGAAGCGATCAACGAAGCGGACATTATAAGCACGGCCACAACCTCGAATACTCCTGTAATCCCAACCTCCGGCTTAAAGCCTGGCGTACACATCAACGCGGTTGGCTCGTATACACCCGAAATGCAAGAAATTCCCTCCGAAGTAATCCTACGCGCTCTGCTTACCGTAGACTCAAAAGATGCTGTTTTGGGCGAAAGCGGAGACTTACTACAGCCCATCGAACAAGGATTGATCACCTCAGACCACATCCACGCGGAGATAGGTGAGCTTGTTTTGGGGAGAAAGAAAGGCCGCGTAGATGATCAGCAGATCACAGTTTTCAAATCAGTGGGAGTGGCAGTACAAGATGCTATGGCTGGTCGATTGGCATTGGAGAACGCCCAGAAGATGGGGCTGGGGGAGACAGTAGACTGGTGAAGGAGAGGCCGTAATACATGCTCCTTCCCAAAACTGCTGACATCGTCATTATTGGAGGCGGCGTAATGGGGGCCAGCACAGCCTACCATCTGGCTGCTCACGGCCAAAAGAACGTAGTCCTGCTCGAAAAAGAAGCCTTCTTTGGACAGGGGGCTACTGGCCGCTGCGCTGGAGGTGTACGCTACCAGTTTGCCACCGAAGTCAATATCAAACTTTCTTTGGAGAGCCTCCCCATGTTGGAACGCTTTCCTGAAGAAATCGGCCAGGAGGTCGATTACCGCCAAATTGGATACTTGCTGCTGCTGAACAACCAGGAGGATATAAGCGCTTTTGAACGCAACGTCGCGCTGCAGCACAGCCTCGGGGTGATGACGGAATGGCTGAGCGGAGATGAAATCCGCAAGCGACTGCCCCTGATGCTGCTTGATGATATCCTCAAAGGTACTTTTCACTCCAAGGATGGTCTGGTCGACCCAAATAGCGTGGTCATGGGCTATATCAATAAAGCTCAAAATCTGGGTGTCAATGCCATTACTAATATAGAAGTAACCGAGATTGAAATAACCGCAGGTAAAGTTTCCACCGTGCATACCTCTGAAGGCAGCATCGCTACCCCGTTGGTTGTGAATGCAGCTGGACCCTGGGCCGGTCTGATTGGGGAAATGGCAAGAGTAGAGATTCCTATCATTCCGCTGCGCCGCCAGATGTTGACAACTTCCCCAATACCAGAACTACCCGCAGATTTTCCCTTCGTGATAGATTTTGACCAATCCCTATACTTCCACCCCGAGGGAGATGGTTTGTTGACCGGCATGTCAAACGCGAATGAGCAGCCCGGATTCGACCAAAGCGTCGATGAAGAATTTGAACTGCTCAACCTGGAAGCCTCGATCGCTCGCTTTCCATTATTGGAGCAAGCCAGCCTTGTCTCTCATTGGGCGGGTCTATACGAGGTGACCCCAGACGCTCACCCCATTTTTGGTAAAACAACTCTCGAGGGTTTTTACGTTGTGGCTGGCTTTTCAGGCCACGGTTTCATGCACGGTCCTATCGCCGGAAAGCTGATGGCAGAGATCCTCCTGGATGGAAAAGCCCAGACGGTGGATGTTTCCATGCTGGACCTGGCTCGGTTTTCGGAAAACCGCTTGATTCACGAGTACAATGTTATCTAATCTCAAAACATCAAAAACTGCTTTCACCAAACCTGTATGCCAAAAGCCGAAATTATCACAATAGGGACCGAAATTTTATTGGGCGAGATCGTGGATACAAATTCTCGCTATCTGGCGCGTGCCTTGCGTGATGCCGGAATTGACCTTTACTGGACATCCACGGTCGGCGATAACGAAGAACGTATCGCAGAGGCCATCCGCCAAGGATTAGGGCGTACGGAGATAATCATCACCACGGGCGGTCTCGGCCCCACTGTGGACGACCCTACACGCAACGCGATAGCCCTTGCCGTGGGGGTCGAAACCGAATACCGCCCCGAACTCTGGGAGCAAATCTGTGAACGTTTCCAACGCTTTGGACGTGAGCCAACAGAGAATAACAAACGCCAGGCCTTCGTACCTGCAGGCTCTCTGGCAGTCGAAAATCCTGTTGGCACTGCGCCCTCATTTATAGTTGAACACGATGAAACCAGCATCATCGCTCTCCCCGGCGTACCGCGTGAAATGGAATACCTGATGCAGAATGACATCCTGCTGTATTTACGAGAACGCTATGAGCTTCGTGATGTGATCAAAACACGCCTGGTGCATACTGCGGGAGTGGGCGAATCTCAGATAGACGAGCTAATTGGTGATCTAGAAACGCTTACCAACCCAACAGTTGGTTTGGCTGCCCACGCAGGCCAGGTAGATGTGCGCATCACCGCTAAAGCAGGTTCACTGAAAGAAGCCGAAGAAATGTTATCCGAAATCGAAAACGAGTTGAGAGAACGCCTGGGAGAGTGGGTTTACGGAGTGGATGAGCAAACCCTGGAATCTGCTGCCTTAGACAACATCTCCACTAATGAGTGGCAGTTAGTGGTTGTGGAAGCCGGCCTTGGGGGGCACCTAACCCAGCTCCTGGCAGAAGCTGAAGGCCCTTTCTTGGGCGGTGAAGTTCTCACCAACCTGCCAAACAAGGAAGAACTCCAAGAAATTACCGCTGACTTCATCAAAACCCACAACGCAACTGCCTGCCTGGGTGTAGCATTGCATCGTGGAGAAAAGAAACAGGACCTACATCTTGCAATCATCACTCCCCACAAAACTCTACAACGGAGCTACTCTTACGGCGGCCCGCCTCAAATGTCGCAAAGATGGGCATTGAATTTATGTTTGAATTTTATTCGTAAACTCAAAGTGCGTTAGAATACCTTAGGGCTTCACGAGTATAGCCCATATTATCATAATGGAGTAACGTCAGGTGAGGAGAAAGTGGATTTTTGCAGGCGTATTAATTATTGTGCTTGGTTTAGTTATGATTTTCGCCCGAGCATCCATATTTGATTTGGTATACCCAATTATTGAGCAGTCAAAAAGCCCAACTATCCAGCTTACACCTGAAGCCGAGCGGCTTTTTTACCTAATCCTCTATATCCTCGCAATTTCTTTTCTTGTTATTGGCAGTGTAGTCGCGGGTTCATCTAAAGCTACAGTTCGAAATGCTCTCAAGCAAACCTTCCTTATTGACGAGATGTGCAAAACGAATCCATCTATCCCTAAACCAGTGACAATCCTTGTTTTGTCATCATTAATTAGCATATTTTTTGCGAGCTTGTATACAATTCGTGGTTTATTCAATCTAGAATATCATTATCTAGAGGATGGACTTTTCGAATACTTGACCGCAATCAACTATTTGGCAGCTTCACTTCTAATTGCTATATCCATTTGGTCTGTGAGAAAACTGGACAGCTTGCGGAATGCAAGGAATTACAAAGTTATTATCACAACCTTAACTTTAATCCTCATATTCTTCTTTGTGATCGGGATGGAAGAAATTAGTTGGGGGCAAAGGATAATTGGCTGGGAAACTCCAACGCCCCTAACCCGCTTAAATTACTCTGATGAAACCAATATTCACAATATCTTCACCCCATTTTTTAAAAACCTTTACCGGGGGTTCGGACTATTTTTCCTAATTAGCCTGATTGTTGGGTGGCTCTTTGTGCGCCGGTGGCATCCCTTCTTCTATCACATCATCTTCCCACACCCAAACCTAATAGTATTAGTTTACCTGATTACTCTGGTTGGATTAACAAACCCCGGCGAACTATTTGAAGAGTTATTCTCCCTGTTTTGCCTCTTCTATGCTATCAGGGTATATCTGTGCTTCCGATCCGAGGAACAAATCGCTGACCTCCTCTTTGGGTGAAAAAAATTATTGCTTTTTTTCAATTTCATTTTACATCTCCCCTTGTTACTACCCCATAATAATGTGATAGGATTCCCCCATGCCTAAAAAAGCCGACATTCTGCTCACAAATGCCATCGTCCTTACTATGGACGAGGAATTTAACCAATACGAACCCGGCGCGGTAGCCGTGAAGGGCGACAGCATCCTGGCGGTTGGCTTAGAAAGTGAGCTCAAGAAGCAATATACCGCCGCCGAGACCATAGACTGCGCGGGCAAGGTGCTCATGCCCGGCCTGGTCAACGCCCACACCCATGTGCCCATGACGATGCTGCGCGGCTTGGCCGACGACCTGCGCCTGGATGTCTGGCTGCTGGGCTATATTATGCCAACCGAACGAGAATTCGTAGACCCAGAATTCGTGCGTCTGGGAACCTCTATAGGTTGTGCAGAATTTATCCGTACCGGCATCACCAGCTTCGCCGATATGTATTACTTCGAGGAAGATGTCGCCATAGCCACCTCCGAGGCCGGACTGCGCGGCGTTTTGGGACAGACGGTGCTCAAATTCCCCACTCCAGACGCGCGCTCATTTGAAGAATCCCTGGCCGCGGCACGAGAATTCATCCTTGGTTGGAAAGATCACCACCTGATTGTCCCGGCTGTCTCCCCTCACGCACCATACACCTGCACCCCAGAGATATTGCGCGCCACCGCCGCCCTGGCTGCCGAATTTGACGTTCCATTGCACACACACTTGGCCGAGACTGCCTACGAAGTCGAAAACATGCGCGCCGAGAACGGCATGCCCGTGATTCCGTACATCAAGAAACAGAATCTCTTCGATGCCAAGGTATTGGCCGCCCACTGCGTGCACGTAGACATAGGTGAAATACACACCCTGCACAACAATGGTGCTGGGGTGGCCCACAACCCTTCATCGAATCTCAAGCTGGCTTCCGGAGCTGCACCGGTTTCAGAGATGCTCGAGGTTGGGCTGAATGTAGGCATCGGTACGGATGGTGCAGCTTCTAACAACGATTTGGATATGTTCGAGGAAATACGCCTGGCGGCATTTTTAGCTAAGTACAAAACCAATGACCCCACCAGCCTTCCCGCTCGGACAGCTTTGGCGATGGCTACTCGCCTCGGAGCACATGCCATGCACATCGGCCACCTGGCCGGTTCTTTGGAACCCGGCAAGCGCGCTGACCTCATCCTGGTAGATATTAAACAATTGCACAACTCGCCGCGCTTTCACCGCGACCCCAACGGAATCTACGCCCAATTGGTCTACGCAGCCAAATCCACGGACGTAAGCGATGTCTTGGTGGACGGCAAATGGTTAATGCAAGCACACCAACTGCTCACTATCAGTGAGGCCGAATTGCTCGAACAAGCCGCCGAATATGCCCAGCAGGTGGACAGTTTCCTTATCCAACGAGAACAATCTGTGCTTGCCAAACTAATCGCCATCGGCGGCGTCTCCGAGGCCGAGAGTTTCGAGGTCCAGGTGAAAGTACGCATTCCAGACCCCGCGTCAATCATGAAGGCCCTGGAAAAACCCGAAATAGAAATTGTCTACGATCGCCACTACCACGAATATGACACTTATTTCGTCTTCGACGACCCCAACCAAAACCAGGTGCGCCACCGTGAAGATGAATTCATCGATAGAGAAGGAAAAATCGACAATGTGCGCTACCGCCTCACATTAGTGGGTGAGCAGCGTGAAGGAGAATTCCCCAGCGATGTGCTGCTTTCCCGCAGCCGCTTCCTGGCACCCGCGGATCAAAGCCGGCGCTTCTACCGTGAATACTTTAGGGCGGATCGTGAAATCATGATTGAAAAGGACCGCCTGCGCTGGCTGGTCAAATACAAAGACACCGAGTTCTACGTCAACATAGATCACGTCCAAGAACCAGATTTAGGCCACTTCCTCGAAGTGAAGAGCCGCACCTGGAGCCTCAAGGACGCCGAACACAAGTCTGAGTTGGTAGCTGAATTGGTCACGTTTTTAGGCGCGTCTCCAGCTGAAACCGTAACCCAAGATTACGCCGAGATCGTTGAGGCGGCTGGTTAGTAATGCTAATGGGTGGTTAGATAACCTAAGTTGCCACCTAAGTAATTTTCAGAAAAGAGACACTACATAATGAACATGTTAGAGATTCTTCGCTGCGCCAATCAAACTGGCGCGCTCCATTAGACTATGGTAAGTCGAACAAGAGTTGAATAAGTCTATGGCTCGCTAAAAGGATCATACCTTAGATTCTGATGAAGACCCAGCTCTTGTGTGGATAAAGCTAAATAAGTAATAAC
>VRUJ01000015.1 GCA_019456165.1 Chloroflexota bacterium | reverse complement strand
AATTCCCTCAAGGAGGTGCAAGCGATCACAGAAGATTGGCTAGAAGAATATAATGCGATTCGTCCCCATGATGCCCTAGGAGGCTTGCCGCCTAATCAATACGCATCAATCAACGCTTGATTTTCCACTTTCACCCTGCGCGAAAAATGGGGGCTTGACATTATATATCTTATTTTTAGATTCTGCAAAAGAATTAGATACAATATCCCTCTCGTTATACAAGCTCGAGAAAATTATTAACATAAAAGATTGTGGAAAACCTCCGACATCTAAAAATGTAAACATTAAAAAAAATGGTGCGAATGTTGAAATTAATGCTCGTTTGAGAACGTCAAAATCATTCCATTTGGTCAAAAATAAACGTACCCATAAAAGTACCCAAATTACAATACCAGCCAACCCTAATATTCCATTCTCAACCCAAGCTTTCAAATATGTATTATGGACCATATAATATGATTGGTGCCCAATTAAAGGATCATATATTGTCCTAAAAATTTCAGGGCCAATTCCGATGATTGGATCATCTTGAATAAATCCCCAGGCTTTTCGAAGGAGTGTTGTTCTTACAAAAATACTAGTATAACTATCATCCAAATTAAATATTTCGTTGAATTTTATAAACCAAATTGGATTATTACCTTGTACTTCCGAAATAGAAATTGTAATAGTGAAAATTAGAATTAATAGAATAATAAGCAAAGTAAATATTCTTTGTTTTTTGTTTGACAAAATCAATGTAAAAATGGCGAAAATTATTCCCAAAACAGTAACAATGAATCCACTTCGCGAGTATGTAAGAAATGAACAAATTAATAACCCAAAGCTAGATATTAAACTAATAACGTTAATAATTTTTGGGTTTACTTTCGGAATAACAAAATTGCCATACAAGGCAATTATCATCAATCCGGTAGCAGCCATTGAGAAGAGGAGTCCAATCAAATTGTGATCCAACCCAGGGCCATGTAATATATATCTAATATTTTCCCCATTCTGAAACCATAACCGAATTATTTTAAATGCCCAAAACAAAGCGGCAGTTAACAGTGTGCTCCACCAAATTAATCTCCCTTTTTTCAATGAGATAACTGGAATAAAAACTAATCCCAAAAAAAAAGAAATTCCCATTGAAACTATGTTATATAAAACCTGATCCGGGTCCGGTGTACGAAATAATGATAGTAGAGCTCCAAACCAAAACAAAATACTAAATAGTATATAAAACTGACTACTTGAAATTTTCATATGTTCTGTCTGAAATATGAACACAATCACAACAACAACAATCATAAAGTACCAACGAAAAGATTCGAGAAATATATAAAACCCTGGTGGTTCCCATTGTATAAATGATAAAAATGTAAAAATTAATAGCGTGATCGAAATCCCTATTGACTTGGATTCCTGTGGTCGTCTTTTATCAAAAATCATAACTTCATAGCTGGAAAATATTTCAAAGATTTATATAGCATTTTATATAGTTTTCAAATCGTGGAAACCAATTATCCTCAGTAGATGTCTAGGAAACACATCAGATTTTCTGCAATATTACCGCTGATATCATTCTCTGTTGTATTGGAATTACAAATCAAAATTTTATTCATGAATTGGAATTTATACTTGGGAATCAGTTCTCTAATTCCAAATAATAAATCTCGATGTGATGGTTTTTATGGTTTAATTTCCCCACCCATATTCTTCTAGTGTATTAACTAAGCGCACAGCACACTCGTTTACAGTAAATTCCTTGGCATATACATGCGCCGATCGAATCAATCGACTCCGTAAATTGTCATCTCCAAATAATTTGTTTAAAGCTTCTACTATTGCGGAAGCATCTTTCGGCGGAATTAATAGCCCATGCCTAGCATCTTTCCAAAGCGCAGGAATACCTCCCACAAATGTCGTCACGACAGGGCAACAATTTGCTGCAGCTTCCCAAATGACATGTGGAAATCCCTCAAAGTAACTCGGAAGTACAAATACATCTGCCTGACGAAAATAATCAAACAATGCATCACCAAAGGGGATTCGACCATGCCAATTTACACTATCGGAGATTCCTAATTCAAATATTAGCTTATCAAGGGTTAACCGAAATGTTGGCTCAACTGGGCCAACAATATCCAGAATACTGGGCTGAATGGTGTTAAATTTTGCTAATGCATGAATTAACTCGATAATTCCTTTCTCTTGAATCACACGGCTACAAAACAAGATCTTTCGTGGATTTGAAAGCTCACGGACTTCTAGGGGAGTAATATCTTCCAAACGAATACTGTTTGTTGGCACAAAAGTTGCCTTTCGGTGTAATTGCCCTAACTCGTTTGCTAAATGTGGAGAGTTAGCGAGTACCACTCCTTGCTTGGTAATTTGTAAAACTTCATGTTGTCGCCAACGCAACATCAGGATTTCATAGATACGCCAAAAAGATGGTTGTAGACTTAATCTGGTTTCCAGTAAACTCCCAACAAGCATAAAAGCTTTTTTCTTCAATGGTGTTGCCTTCCATACATTCATTTGACGTGGAGTCCAACCGCGCACCAGTAATCCATCTGTCTCCTGAACAGCTTGAGCACAAACTTTTTGCAGTCGTTTGATGCGAGGAATTCGATCCCAAGTTTTTCCAGGGGGACCAAGACTCCACAAAGTAACATTTTCCGCCTGAATTATTTCGTCTTGTTCAGGGAGAATCATCTCACTTTCATAAAGCAATAGACCAATTTCCCCAAGATGGTCCACTAAGGCGTTAATCCAACGCCCAATATAAGAGGGCACGCATATAGTTTTTGAATCTCTCTGGTATGCGACAACATGATGGTGAAATAGAAGTCTAAAGTTCTTCATAGGATGGAACTTCTCTCTAAAACTTTATTGTATATCGCCTTTATCTGAGAAGCTGTTCGCTCATGAGAAAAATGATTGTGAGCGTAATTTCTCCCTCGTTTACTAATTTTTTCCATGGATTCCGGGCTAGAAATCAAGTTCAATACTTCTTTTGCCAAAGCTTGAGGGTTCTTCGCCTCTACTAAATACCCAGTAACTCCATGTTCAATTAACTCTTGCACACCACCAGCTTTTACAGCTACTACCGGTTTGCCGGCGGCCATTGCTTCCATAACAACACGCCCAGACCCTTCTCTAGAAACAGGATGGACAACGATATCTAAACTACTCAAAATGGCTGGAATATCGTCAATATAATCTGACCAAACAATATGATTTGTTAGGCCTAAATCAATAACCATTTGGTTAAGTTTTATTGTGTCATCATTAATTTCCAAGTTCGAAGCCCCACCATAAACAATAAAATGAGTATTGGGGTATTGCTTTAGAACAAGAGCCATCGCCATCAAAAACAGATCATGCTCTTTCCAATCTGCAAGTAGACTGCCTATCATTCCTATAACAATAGTAGAATGACCAATCTTGAATTTTTCCCGCAAAAAGTTTCCCCTATTCTTAGATTCATTAAAATCGCGAGTATTGATCCCGTTTAAAATAACGGTAAATTTTATCCCATATTGGATAAAGAACTGTGAAGTATACTCAGAAATGCAAATGATTTCTTGACCGATTTGCCGGATTATCCAAGCAGATAAACGGTCACGATGTGCGAGTGGAAAAACTGTTCCTTCACCAATAGGCTCTCGTATATGCCATACATGTGGGCGATTAGTCAGCTTGGCTGCCAGCGCTCCAACCGGAGTTACACTACTATTTGTGTGTATCAAATCTACACGATTGCGCAAAATAATAAATGCTAAACGAAGTGTCGGGAACACATACCAACCCCGTCGAATTTTACCCAATAATGCAACCAACTTTTGCAAAATTCCATTTGTCTCATTCTTGTACCATGAAGGTAAATATAAGGTATGAATTGCGCTTATCACATCACCAACCATATCTGTGAATATTTCGTCATCTGTAGACGATAAAACCAATTGAATATGTGCATCAAACGCTCGAGAGTTTATTAAGTGGGCTAGGCTAATTTTTGCTCCGCCCACCCCGTGGCCAGTCTGGACATACAAAATTCTTTTCGGCATAGTATATGCGAATCCTTATAAAGTTTCCTTTGCAACTTTCTTTTTAATTCCAATTAGTTAGAGCTATTTCCTAAATTTTCTGCGCCAATCTACGCTTCTCCCCAACAACCCCATGACAATAATAAGCCAGTTACCCAAATATAAGATTATCTTCACATTTTCTTTAACTGCCTTAGCGAAATAAACTAGCATCTTTCTACGATTTTTATACTTAATAGCCTGAATAGATTCTGAAAAATAGTACTGGCTTTTAGTTATTTTTAATATTCTGAGCTTGATTAAATTATCCATATTATCAAAATACGAATCCCGGAAAATGTGCTCTAAAACATACATCCATTCCAATACAAATCGTGGAGCATGCTCAAAGCTTTTAGTTCCTACACCAATTCGAAAATTCGCTAATGGAGGCCCAGGAAGATATTGAATTTTAAAACCAGCCATTGCTGCCCGCATCCATAACTCATAATCCATAACAAAATGGAGATTTTCATCAACACCTTTCAAACTTTTTATGACACGTCTCCGTATAAATACTGTTGGTTGCCGAATATAATTTGTCTCGATTAATTTCCAAATATCAAATGATTGTGATCTAGAAATACCAACTGGTTGTCCGCATTCATCAATAATCTGAACATCCGAATAGATTATGTCAACATCAGTATTTTTTTTGAGAAAATTTATTGCTGTTGAAATGGCTTCAGGCTGATATGTATCATCACTATTTAACCAACCAATGATTTCACCCTTTGCGATACCAAAACCTTTATTTATAGCATCTGATTGCCCCTCATCTTTTTCAGAGATCCAGTTTAAGTGTAAATACTTGTTTAATATTGCTATTGTTCCATCAGTTGACCCACCGTCGATAATAATATGATCTATGAAAGGGTAATCTTGGTTTTTTACACTTAGTATTGTTTCTTCAACAAATTTCTCCGAATTATATGACGGAGTAATAATAGACACAATTGAGCTATTCATAACATACTATCCAGATAATTCACGCTATTCTGATTGGTATCTAATTATTGATATAGCCTTGATAATAATTGTTCCAAGTAAAACTTTTGATGTCAATGTTTTCTAAGGAATAATTCTCTTGAAGGCACAATGAGTCTCCACAGAAACGGATCTGTAAACGCCTTTGAACTCCCAAACATTATTTGTAGCATTTGAATTCTGGAATGCAAGATTTCACTAACCCGAACATCATCTAAATAATCTACTTTTCTAAGCTCTGCAATATAGCGGCGAGCAATTAATTTCCGTTTTTCTGCGTCAAGGTGGAACTTCCCCCATGCATATAGAGAAGCCCACAATTTACTTATAGATTTGTACAAAGCTCTTTTTTTTGCGTAGTGATGGGTTATTCGGTTCTGAGAATGCACACGTCGCATGGCTACCGGAATCTGAATGTTTCCGGGAAGAAGCCTTCCGAGCGCAGACAATTTGAACATTAGATCTGAATCCTCGTGTATTTCTAAATTCTCATTGAATAACCCTGAACGCAAAATCAGATTCTTGGAGATCGTTAATCCAATGAAAGAAAAATATCCACACTTTCCCTCAATTAATTCGAAAAATAATTTTTCTGGCGTTACATCCTTATTTACCGATGTTATTTCAGAAAGAGGGGATTTGAGGAAAATGACCTTGTCATCTGGGGTTTGGAAAACGGCCCCTATGGCCTCGTAAATACCTTCTACATTTTCGTGTGAGTTAATAACCTCTATAGTTTTTGCAAATCGATTCTTAACATAATAATCGTCTGCATCAAGAAAAGCAATATACGAATATGCTGCATTGACAATCCCAAGATTCCTTGAAGCTGCCGCGCCGTGATTTTTCCCATCTGTATGACGTAATAACTTGATTTTTTCATATTGGTTTTCAAGACTTTGACAGATCTTTAGGCTACCATCTCGTGACCCATCCTCGATTAAAACCACCTCTCCAGTCTCGGATTGCTGAAGAGCCGATATTACTGCTTGAGTAATAAAATCCTCAGCGTCAAAAACCGGAATGATAACGCTAATCTTAATCTCTTTAGGCATTTGAACGCTTCAAACAATTAATTAAGAAATCTTCGATTTTATCTATATATCTATTCATTGAGTGACCGTGCTCAATCTTCATCCGGGCATTGTGATTAATTCTCGAATAATCTTCGGGGTTATTAATTAATTCTCGAATTCTCTTCGCTGCCAAAGAAACATCGCCGTCCGGAACAATGTAACCTGTATCTTTGTCTTTAATAATCTCTCCTGATCCTTCGTTTCCGTAGGTAATAACCAAACACCCGCTTGCCATTGCTTCCAACGGAATTCGCGACATCCCATATTTTTGGTGACTTGGAAAGAAGCAAATGTCGGCTTCCCCGTAATAATTAGCTAGTTTTTCTTGCGACACCATAGGGTGGTATATCACTTCTTTGGTTAAACTATATTCCATTATTTTTCGTTCGATCTCAGAATAATAGCTTCGTGAAATAATCTCTCCAATGATGATAAGCTGAAATTGAATATCATCCTCTTTTAATATTTTCCCCAAAGAAATTGAATCTAGTGTCCCTTTTTGTGAGACGATTCGTCCTGGCAAAATAATCTTTAACGGTGTCGCAACAATTCTGTTTGATCGATATGGGAACCGATCAAGATTTATTCCTGAATGTACAACCACACTATTGTTTATCGGAACGGAATAGTCATTGGAATAGTTTGACGTGTAAGTGCTATTAAATATTATTCCTATATCCTCCGGCCAGGTCCACTTCATCCTAACCAATCCGCGGCTGAGGAGGGAAATAATTGTGCGTATTGCGTTTTTCAATAACTTTTTTATTGCTGGGTCTTTTTCATTGTCGTAAAAATATCGGGGTCGATTTTGGAAGTTGACAAAATTGGCTAACCCGAACCCGCCTTCATCATATACGACTGGAATTCGCTTTGTTGAGAAGAACGGAATGATCGCAGTGGATAAATTTACTAAATGCCACAAATAAACAATATCGGGATCGTATTTGTTAAAATGTTTGGCAAGCAGTTTAATGTCCCGTAGATCATGGTATATTTTCTTTGCGATTGACGAAAATCCCAGCTTTCCCGTAAGAATTCTTAAGATGTTTACTTCTCTTTGGACAATTCTCTTGCTATTACGTGGTTGTGTAGAAGTAATTATTAGTAAATCATGTCCCCTCCTTGCAAGTTCCTCTGAAACATCCTTGCACCGAAGTTCATAGCCGCCTGTATGATGGGGAGGATATGAATCCACGATAACAAGCAATTTCATAGCTTTGCCACACCTACTTTGGGGTAATAACCAACTGGGTATTGGCGAATTCATCTATTGTTACTACTAACAAGATTAGTATAGAATTTCTCCCAATTTGATACTTCCCTGTCCAAACTAAACTTATTTTCAACATCTCGGCAACAAATTTCATAGCCACAGAAGTTATGACGAGGAAAGAAGGTGGTAACGACAAAAAGGTTCACAGAAAAATACTGTCAATCCAATAAACAAACATCTATGTAAATATTAAAATGATTATTTCGAAACTGTCCGTTTTATTTTTCCGTAAATTTTCTGGATGACACTTCCTAAGCCAACATCTACTGGTTGATAGACAATTTCTTTTTTTATTTGGACCATATGAGAACTTGATTTTGTGGAAACTTTGCGAGCATAACCCCACCCATCTTTAACAATAAAATCGTCATAACCAGAGTGTTGTTCTACGAGAAGTTCAAAAACTTTTCGAATCTGAGGTGTCGTTTTTTCGTCAGTTGGCATATTTCTAACGAGCTCGGAATTTTTTAGGCTTGGACTAGTTGCAAAAGTCCAGTTAAAATCGTCAAAAATGATCCAACCTCCCGGGGTTAGCAATTTGTCAACCAAGAAAAATGCAAACCCATCGGTAAACCAATCATGTGCGCCATCAATATAACAAAAATCATATTGTGGTTTCGGCATTTCTTCCAGCATTTTCATCAGCGCCCATATATATGATGTTGGCTCATAAATCGGTGTTACATATTTAGTCAGGCCGAGTTCGATTAATATGGTTTCAAGATCGGGTTTGGCTTTGCGTGTCCATTCCTGATCAATCGTAGTAATACTACCCCGTCCTAGCTCATCCAATACTCCTGCCATATAGCAAGTTGAAACTCCATGATTAAAACCTAATTCAAGTATGTTTTCAAACCGGTTTTCCAATATAAAATTCCGCATCGTTTCTGCCTGATGGAAATTCATACCCGAAACACCATGCAGTATATTATTAATTTTTTCTAATTGCATTGGGCATTCCTCCTGGATGTAGGTAGTACATGAGATTTGTGTTAAATCTTTCAGTGCAAATCGCACTACGAGTCGCAAATGCATTATGCCCGCGTTTTATCCACCCATCCACAATATCTCGGCAACGCAATTCATAGCCTCCTGTATGTTGGGGTGGATATGAATCCACAATTATCAGCAATCTCATAAAGTTTAGTTGTTTGTAAACTCTTGATAGATTTGTTCAATAATTGAAAAGCACTTTACTTGGTCGGCTTTGTCGAATACTAAATTATAACTTTTTTGTAGATTTCCTGTCATATCATCATTGTTTTCATCCAACACCGATTTCATTGCATCTTCTAGACCTTTTACATCTCCAACCCCAACACGATAATAAGTACCCTCGATAAGAAATTCTCGATAAGAAGGAAGATTACAAGTTATGATTGGTGTCTTACAGGCAGAAGCCTCAAATAAGGTGACGGGTAACCCATCTTGTTCCGGAAAATTTATTATCATATCTGCCAAACTGTAGAGTACCGGTAATTGCGTGTAGTTCATCTCGTCCATCCAAATTACTTGGTCACTTATTCCTAGATCTACGGCCAATTCGCGAATAATCTTTTCAAATATTTCAGAATGGAAACCAAATCGTCGAAATATTATTACCGTATCAAAATATCTCGTCTTTTTAAGTTCTGCAAAAGCCCTCAATATTAGGTCATGTTTCATTTTGGGAACAAGTCTCCGAGGACTGAGTATTATTTTTGAACTATTTGGTATGCCCAGCCTTTGTCGTAACCTGCCCTTATCTTGAGTAGACTGAGGTTTAAAGAGGTTGAGATCAATGCCAAAAAAAAAGAGGCTGGAGTTTAATTGGCGATTGGATAATATCTCACACCGGTCTAGTACCTCATGGGTGTCAGCCGTGATATGATCTGCGGTTAATAAAGCCTTGGTAATCTTCTTTCGTCGCTTGACATCACTATTTCCTGTTTCAAAAAATATATTTATATCTGAACCTAGAGCTGTGAGGACAAGTGGATTAAGTCTAGCAAGAGCGGAATGATATGCTTGCAAATTAATATAGAGAACATGGACGATGTCTGGTTTCACTTTCTGCCAGATCTGTCGTAATCGGAATGCTTTTCCCCACTCTGTAAGTGCGCGCCTTAATATCTTTGGTTTTATCCGTTTAGAAAAATAGACCTCGGGATATTTGATAAAGGTGAACCGTTCATCTCCTTCGGGCTTTGGATTATCGATGGAAACACAAATAACAATATACCTAGCTCCCAACAGCATTTCAATGAAGCGTCTGGTATGGGTGTCTATCATTTCAGGTGCAATGAGCATTATTCGCATGAAATAATTTCAACATTTCTACTTTTGGGTTTCGATTTTTTTGACCAGGGCATTCCATTTACGTTTATTATACATACCTTCTACGGGATCGTACAAAAACCCAAGTTGGTAATACATGTTCACTGCAGGAATACGATAATCGTCTGTGCGTAGAACTACGCCCGGATACCCCAATAGTCGAGCAGAAGACAAAGCTTGAAGAGTTATATATTTCCCCAATCCTAATCCACGAAATTGCTTTTCCACAATTACGTACATTAATAAAGCATTTGGTCTAAATTGATCACGCTCACAAATCGCTGCACACGCAACATATCGATCACCAGCAGAGACTAAAACTCCCCCTTGATAAATAAGGGTATTAAGAATTTCCTTTTCAAGTAAATCAATGTTCCAATAACAGAATTCTCCGCTTGAATTAATAATTTCCAACCATTTATCTTCCAATCCCGTAGAATAATGAATACAAACAAAACCATCAGGCAATTTAGCAGATGAAGAAATATCATCAGAATCTGTAAATACACGCTTCATTTGTAATCTTGTTTTGGGGTATTTCTTAGAAATGCGTTTCTTTCCGAAGCTGATTAGAGGTTTTATATAATGCATTAAATTATTAACAAACTTCAATGGTATATGCTGTAGGTTAAATCTCTACTTCATTCGCCCAAACATTTTTGCCTGATGTCATTTTTATTCGAAATGGTATAAATAATTGCCCATGCTTATTGTTAAAAGTATACCCGTGGGTAGAATAATCTCTCGGTACAATATCAAATGACACAGCGCGAGGTACATCTTCTACGAGTTGTCCATCTCTGTCTGCGACTACCACTCGAAAATGAAATTGCCCAGGTAGTAGAAACAATTGAGGAATATCTATCTCAACATTTAACTCGGGATAGATTTCTTGGTAAATTATAAGGCCAGCTTCCTTGGAATGGAAAGCAAAAATCAATCTCTCCCATTCATCTAACAAATCCACTCCAACATATAATCTCGTAAAGGGTTTTGATAGTTTTATAACTAAGTGAATAGTTAAATGATCGCCAGTTTGAATAATCGAAGCAGGTTCTACCCCATTACGTTTTAGTTCAATTTGCTCTAACCATAGATGGTCATCTTTGTTAGATGTTCTAAAAATAGTCCGACTTTCTAATGAGATAAGCCCTAAGTACTGAGTTACGATAACTTCTGATTTCCCTGTTCCTACTATCAAGCCTTCATCAATAAGCAGAGAGTTTTGGCAAAGGCTCTGGATAGCTCCCATATTATGGCTCACAAACAATACTGTCCTCCCCTCTTTTGCCACCTCCCCCATCTTCCCAAGGCACTTCTGCTGAAATTCGGCATCTCCCACAGCCAGTACCTCGTCCACGACCAAGATTTCTGGGTTCATATGGGCAGCCACTGCGAATGCCAAGCGCACATACATGCCGCTGGAGTAACGTTTGACTGGAGTATCGATGAATTGATCAACACCAGAAAAATCTATAATCTCATCAAAATTTCCATCGATTTCTTTGCGGGTCATGCCCATAATTGCGCCATTGAGGTAGACATTCTCGCGGCCGGTCATTTCGGGGTGAAAGCCAGTACCTACCTCCAACAGGCTAGCAATTCTGCCTTTGATCTTGATTTTGCCAGATGTCGGAGCCGTCACACGCGAGAGAATCTTGAGCAATGTACTCTTTCCGGCGCCATTTTTACCGATAATCCCCAGAACTTCTCCCTGCTTAACCGTAAAGTTGATATCCCGCAACGCCCAAATTTCTTCGCCGTCGCGGTTGCCGTGGTCCGCTTCTCCGATGCGCAGCATGGGGTTGGGCTTTCCACGTATCCTGGCCCACCAGACATTCAAGTCATGCGCAAAGGTACCGGTACCGATCTGACCCAAGCGATATGATTTAGAGAGATTTTCGACAGAGATAGCAGTATTTGTCATATCAGTATATCTATTCAAATTATCCTAAATTGGACTATTCCATCTTATTTGCTTACAACGGAATAGATTCCACCATCATCGAAATACATAATTGGGGCAAGATTCGCAACCGTCTTTAACTCATCAATATTTAAGAGGTCTGGTCGGTTAGTCACATCGAACCAAACAAGACATGCCCTGCTTTCTTCGGGCCAAGATCCCCTAAGTGTTGAGATTTCATTTTCGTTCTCTGGGAATGGGTATTGTGGCTTAGCAGGACTTGTTGTGATAATAAGATGAGCTAAAATGTAGGAAGCAAATGGGTCATTAGTGTAAATCGTACACTCGGATTCCAACGATTGATTCTGAAGAAGGTAATGAATTGTCTCGCTTTCTAGCCACGCCTTGCTACTATATCTCTGGCCATTTTGGGTAATGTTTACCACTTCAAGAAACGTAGAGTGCAATGGGTATGCCAACCAAATCGCAATACCAATTATCAGAAACGAATTCACCGTTATTATTGAAAAACGTCTACGATAGGGTTCGGCTAATGCATGGGCTACGATAACTAAAAGCAAAGTTAGAGGGATATAAATGGGAGACAAATATCGATTGCTGATAGGTTCCAGGCTCGTATTTAACGTTGTGATGATAATCAGACACGCTGTGTAAGTAATAACAAACAATATCGAAGGTTTTACTCGCTGCAGGCTAACCCTTACGCTTTGCCAACTGTCTTTTGGATTGAGACCTAAAAAAACGCCAACAGTTACACTTACTAGAATTAATAATGAGCGATGGTCTGCAATTACCCCTGGGATATACCAATCTGATAGATTATTGAACAAAAAAACGAGTTCACCGAACAATGTATCGGGCGACGCAGAGCGTGGCCCAAATAGGGTGCCTGAAATAGCATAGTTTCTGATTAGCCATGCCCCTAGAGGAAGACCTGATATTAGTGTAAATAATGACAAGTGTGTTATTTTGTTTTTCAGGGTATCGACATTGAGAACAAGGATGATCAATGCGCCCCATATTATTAGTGAGACACCCATATATCTAACTAAACATGATAAACCGACAAATAATGAGAAACCAATTAATGATGGTATGCCTTTCTTTTCGAAATACGAGTCTGCAAAGAGAATACTTATTAGGACGAACAAAATAAAAAGAGGTTCCGACCAAGCCATCGTTGAAACTTTGAACAGCGGTGTTGAAACCAATATAATAAGCATTCCGATCAGGCCAAGAGCGGTAAAAGATGATAAGTATTTGAATACTAATTGACCTCCAAAGAAAACAATTAAACTAAAAATAAATGCATTGAGAATATTCGCAATGGTGACGGGATCCATTTCAAAAATATTGCTTGTTAAAGCTAAAAGTGCTGGATATAAAGGTGGCCGTACTATTAGAGGTGTACCATCATGGAAAACTAATCCAGCACCGGAGTTAATATTTCTAGCTACTGCGATATATTCGACAGAATCCGGCGATAAACCAGCACCATAATTTTGGGTAGACAACATCATAAATGCAAAACCAACTAATGCAAATAATGCAGTGAGAAGCTTGGGCTTGTTAATCAATTTTTTCAAATCAATAGATTTCATGTGTTATTAATCGCTCTGTTCCCTTTTGGCCCATTAATGTCAGCTACCTTTCTGTCGCGTTTGTCTTGATCCGTTTCGCCGATGCGCAGCAGGGGGTTAGGATTGCCGCGTGTCCTAGCCCACCAAACATTCAAATCATGCGCAAAGGTGCCGGTGCCAATTTGCCCCAAGCGGTAAGATTTAGAGAGATTTTCGACAGAGATGATAGTATCTGACATATCTATATATGCGCTGCCCGAAAAATTATTAGCTGAGACCGGGCTGCCAAATACCTAAACCAATTAGGCAGGCGTGTTTCAATACGATGCGCCCATCGCCGGAAGCGTCTGTTGAATTTGCCTGCGGGAATTAAACGACATATCCTTTCAATACTACCAATAAAAGCAATTTGTACTTCCTCAAAATATAATTTCCCTACTTTTTCATAATGTTGGCTGCTATTATCGCGTTCTGGATGAGGATCGTTGTCCTTCCACTCCTTAAATGCTCTTTTATTCAATAACGAAGGTCGACCTGGAACAGGTATCAACCAGCGAATAAAATCCAAAATTTTACTGTTCATAGCAGGTTCAAAAAATCGTGCTTCCCCTTCTCGTTTTAGCAGCTTAGCAACTTTTTTTAGGTATTCAAATTCTAACTCATGAGTCAAATGATGTAAAAATGCTTTGCCAATAATAAAATCAAATGATTCTGATTTAAACTCCATAAGGCAGAAATCTCCGGTTAAAGCCTCAACTGAGGTACCAACTTGGCGGTTTACCTCCTTAATGATTTTCTCAGTAACCTCAGAAATATCAATTGCAGTAACATCTCCCCCCAATAAACACATAATAATCGCGTTCAGTCCATCACCAGACCCTAATTCCAAGATCCTTTTTCCCTTTAACCGGTTTCTAGAGTTTCCAGCATATAATCCATGCCAACTGGTATCGGTCTGAATTGCATCGTCCAAAAATTCCTCAAAGCTTTGAGCCTTATCAACAACAGTTTGAACTTGCGTTTTGCTATAAAGACTATCGTAATGCTCTTTATTGGTCAGAATATTATTTCCCATAATATTAATATCCTATACCGTATCCATAAATGTCTGTTCGACGCGGTTGAATATCAAACTACCCAGAAAGACAACTACTATCATAAAGCTGAAACTATATAGCAAATGCCCTGGATTTACCGTTCCCGCACCCAGGAAAGCGTAGCGGAAAGCCTCCACGATAGGCGTCATCGGGTTGGCCAGAATGATCCACTGGAAGTTTTCTGGAATTGACGAAACCGGGTAAATAACTGGCGTAGCATACATCAACAAACTCACTCCGAAGGTCACCAGAAAGCGCAGGTCGCGATACTTTGTCGTGAGGGAGGAAACGATAATACCTAATCCCAGTCCCAATCCTGCCATCATCAACAGAAGCACAGGGGAGAACGCGATCCAAGTCCAGTCCGGCTGAAGGGCTGTCCCGCGAGCGGCGAAATACAATACAAAAAGGATGAAAAAACCGAATTGGATAGCAAAAGCAATCAGGTTCGAGATTAGAATCGAAACAGGAACCGCTAGTCTAGGAAAGTAAACCTTCCCAAACAACCCCGCGTTCTGCACAAAGGTGTTGGAGGTCTTATTCAAACAGTCTGCAAAATACGCCCACACGACTGTTCCAGACATGTAGAACAGGAACTGGGGCAGGCCGTCGGTAGGGAGTTTGGCGATATTACCGAAGATGACAGTAAATGTGATTGTCGTCAGCAGCGGCTGGATCAAATACCAAATCGGACCCAGGATAGTCTGCTTGTAGACGGCCACAAAGTCCCGCCGCACAAACAACATCACCAAGTCGCGGTATTTCCAAAGTTCACCCAGGCGCAAGTCAAACAGGCGGCGCTGAGGCTCAATAATCATGTCCCAATATTGGTCTGCGGGTAGTGAAATCTTAGTTTGTTCAGTGGATGCCATAATCAAATACAGTAGAGTAAAACTTACAATAAATCACCCTTAAATGGTATAATTAGAACATATAACTTAGCCATAAATCGGCCCTACTGAGTGCTTGAACACCCAGTAAGGCCTAACCATCCCCGCCGAACATGCGGCAGGAAGAGCTTCTGCGATTCTACCATTGCTCGGCATTCCGCCGGGCATTTTTATTTGCGGGGATACTAAAAGGAGAATCCAATGCAAAGTACTTCTACCAAAGTAAGTGTCCATCTTCAGGATTCTAATCATCAAAACATCAATATTCTGGTGCGGGTGGTGCTCAACAGCCTGCCAAGCCCGCTATCCAAAAGAGTGTACAAAATGGGCATTCGCGATTTCTTGGAATACTGGCGAGTGTGCGAAGAACCAGTTCTCGATAAGCTGTTCCTACAAACTTATATCGCAAATATGCAAGATGAAGGAGTAGGTGAGGCCAGCATCAATATACGCTTGGCAGCTATCCGCAAACTGGCCCGGGAAGCATCCGAACTTCAGATCTGGCCGGATACTGTAACCTCTGCGTTCTCATCGGTGAAAAATATCCCGCAACGTGGTAAGCGCACTGGTAATTGGTTATCGCTCGACCAGGCACAACAATTGATCAGCGCTCCAGATATCTCAACTCATATCGGACTGCGTGATCAGGCATTATTAGCAACTCTACTTGGGTGTGGAATAAGGCGGACAGAGCTGATTACACTGACCATCCAACAACTTACATCGAGATCCGTTTTTAATAAATCAGGTTTGATATTCCCTCCTCCAAAAATATTATCAACCCTTCTCCAGTTCTATCCATCAGCTCAATGGAGCATTAGGCAATCGGCCTCACCAACACTGATGCTGCTCAAACGTCGGGCATTACATTTTTTCAATACCACCCTCAACACTCTCTCCAACCGAAAAAAATGGAATTCAAACTCCTTGACTGGCTCTAAAAACTCCAATAAATATTCTATTTCCGGTTTCCCCCTCTAAGCAATAACAAAAATCTAATAACCACCTACCCAGGCTCCGCCCTTTCGACATTTCCTTTCAAATGTCGTCTGTACGATTTGATTATCTGGTAATCCGGATTTGCCGCCTTGCCGGGAGGTCGATTCGAGATTACGTTTTCTTAACGAGCTGTCCCACTTTCATCTTAATCGGTATTTGCCGGTGGTTCACCATTTGCAGTAATACGCGTACCCGATCCTGACCGTCTAACCGAGTATCAAAGATTGCATCATAACCACGGAAAGGTCCGTCAATAATTCGAACTTGGGTTCCCGGATTCAATTGATCAAAAATTAACCCGCCTTTTTCCATGATCTCACCCATTTTTTTCTTCAGAGCCGAAATAATGACATCGGGAATAGGTGCTAGCTCTTCATCAAATCCCACTAATCCAAGCGAATATGGCATCCATTGAAAAGCAGATATACCATGCTCGGTAATATCTGCATTTACAAACATATAACCCGGAAAATAAGGGCGGGTTTTGGCAGCGCGCGGGTTGACAGGGTTTTTCTTGACGCGTGGGAAGAAGCATTCGATCTTTCGACTAAGAAGCTGCTGGTGAAGCACCCTTTCTTTACGAGGCTTAGATCTTAATGCATACCATCTTGGATCAGTCACATTTTTTCTTTACCTAGCCACATAAAATTGTTGGGATAATATTTTAATGCATCTAGGCTTTTCTGTGTCAAGATATGCTTTAATGTCCCTTTCTCCATCGTTAATTTAAGTTCCCCAAATTTCCTAATAAGGGTAACGTATTTTCGAGAATACATATTTGTTGTTGATCGAGTACACAAAGTGAATTCAGCCCCTCGCTCATTTCTCTTAACCCTATATCAGAATTATTATTCTTCATCTCTCTCTTCAGATCAAGTATATATTCTCTTTATAAATATAATATTCCGATTACATTTCAATTTATTTCCTGCAGAAAATCTCTTCTAAGTAGAGGCGAACCACGACGTTTCCCGCCTCGGAGACCACACAAAAGTTTACCCAGATAGTCGATAAATTCTCCCGGGTTCTTTCCCCTCTGCAGAGAAACAGATTACTTTTGGGGTAATGAATTATATGTTGGGCATTTATACCTCACAATCACCGATAAATCAAGCAATGCTGGGAATAAATTCCACCATTCTGGGTTTTGTTATTACAAACATGAATCCGGACTAATAGTTGCAAGATTAGAACCATTTAGGTTTCTCAAAGGAGCAATTTTACTTTGATGAACGTATGATGGAGCAGGCAAAAATCAACCCGCTGAAATTACTAGATGGACAGCTAAAACCAGAAAACAACGACGGATTAAACGAGAGTAGGAAATGAGCCGAGAAATCTTTACAAATGAGGTAGTGCTACTAGATGGTTTGCTGAAAGCAAGCGTATAAGAATTAAATTGGTAAGTACATTAAGATGCCATAAGTATCCCATCTTTTAATATACGGCGGCATTATTTTGCTCACGGGGGAATTTAGTGGTCTTAGGGGATAAGGGATCGGTTAGGGAAATCAATCTAATGAACTAAAATGTGATCGGGGATTATTCAGACTCGGGTTTTCGAGCGACAATAATCTGGGAGTGCCCAAATGGAAAATCAATCCCCAAGCGGCTAATTATCCATGCTTCAATCTGCAACAGTTTATAAAGCATTGAATTCACCCACTTAGATCGGGGAAAACGCATTGACAATCCGGGTCCCATTGAATCAGATAATTTGCGGTCAAAATTTAAATATTCCTTCAACATTCCCCAAAACGACATGACAAAATTTTCATAAGTCGCTCGCTCGACTTTCAATCCTGAGTCTTGAATTTGTGAAATCAATTCTGGGCGGCGGTAGCGGCGGTAATTATTGGGGTCCACCCCCCTCAAAGGCACATGTCCTAAAGCAGAATTGGTGCGAATGTACAATATACCACCAGGCCTCAACATCCGAAAAAAGGCTTTCAACGCTTTCTGATCCCCACCAAGCGGTGATAGGTGTTGAAGAGTATCTATACAAACTATTAAATCGAACAAATCGTAAGCTAGAGGTGGGTTAACTGCACTAGCAACAATTATCATTTTTTCTCCCAATTGCTGACAATATTTAAGTGCATGAGGAGAAATATCGAAACCAACAACATCCATTTTGGGTGAGAAATTCTTTTTTAGATATTTTAATAAAAAGCCGGTCCCGCAGCCGGCATCTAGGATCTTCAAAGGATGCTTACTTTCCGCTAATACCTCTTTAAGCAGATGGTACATGTTTTTTCGAGTACCTTTAGCCCACCAAAAGTTTTTCTCAAAATCATGAAGTTTTTGATAATATTCGGATTCGAATACTGTTGGGTCTGGCATATGATTTTCCAAAGCGCTATTCGCGCCAGCGCCATACTGAAATAGCGCCATCACCTATGGTTCCCTGAAAGGTTTTCTCAATCACCCAATCGTCCTCGATCTGCGAAAAAAGCTCTGGGAGTTCAATCCGCAGGGCACGATGAAAGGTTGTTACAATAATACTCTCTTTTCCTGGATTGGCTGTTAAAATCTGATCAAATTTTTCAATTGTCCTAGTATAGAAGTAATCTTCTCCCTCTGCGAGATTATATTGCTCGCCATAATAACGGATACCAGCTTCAGCGATGTGAACGACAATCACAATCTCATCTGCCTCTCTGACTGATTCGATGTATTCAAGTGACTCGCGAAAAGCCTGTTTGGGGATCGAATAGTAATTTCCAAGTTGGAAAATAAATGCGATACTGATTAATAACACCAAAGAATTGCTAATTCGAGAAACATAATCATCCCCTTTTTTCAGCCACTTGGATATTTTTTCACTCAGCCATTCAATACCCTGAACCATAATCAAGATTGCGAGCGGTAAAAACAAAATATAGAATCGGGGCGATGTAATAGATCCTGTTATTATTGCGAAAATTGCTTGAAGTATTCCCGGAATCATCAACACAGCCATTACCATCCAATTATTTCTTAGCTGACGGAATAAACCAATTCCAACCAAGGCTGCTCCAGGAATAATACCTAGAAGTAAGACTGTTCCTAGACCAACAGAAATCCCCCTCCAAAGCTCCAAAAGAAACTCGAGGGAGAATAATTTAAAACCCGCTGCTGGGCTGACATAAACAGTTTTCATATAAACATACATTTGCGGAATAGCATTAGCATACAATTGAAAGCCAAGAAATCCAGTCGCCGCGAATACGGCTGTCAATCGTTTAAATAAAGGGATGGGTGAACTCCCTCTAAGTTTTATTCTAATTAACATAACGGCTCCCACTAGTATATGACCAGTAAAAACGAAAATGCTGATCAAAATTGAGGCGAAGTTCAAGAACATTGATAATCCATAATAAACCCAATTCTTTAGATCATCATCTTGTAACCCTTTGATAAAATAAAACGATGACAGCAAGGAAAAGAAAAGATATGCTGAATAGCCGCGGGCATTCTGAGAGAAATAAATATGGTGGTAAGAAGATGCCAACAGCAGCGTAATTCCCAAACTTGGGCCTTGTGAAAACGTCAGCCGGGCAAAGCTATACATCAAAGGAATGGTCGCAACACCGAAGACGAAAGCCGGCAATCGAACAGTTGATTCCATTTCACCGAACGTGCCAATTGATAGTTTTACTAATAAGGTGTTTAGCAAGTGATTATTGGAACTGATAAAACTCGTTATGATTTGGATTATGGAGGCATCATTATAGAGAAGAAGAGGCGTGATCTCATCTAACCATAGACTGGAGCCAAGACGATAGAGACGCAATCCTATTGTTAGAAGAGTAATACTTGCGAGCACAAGCAGAGCTTTCCGTTCCGTAATTGGGTCAATAACTAATATGGGGGTTGATACTGGCTGCCGCCCATTATCTTCAACAGACTCGGTGTTTGTCTTTCTTTTTGCAAGCCAAAAAAAGAGAATCCCTTCAATAATCAAGGAAATCTGAAATAATAAGAACCCATCTATTGGTGGATGCGGAAGAGGATCTTGAGGGGTTAAGGGCTCGAACCAGGTTCTAGGTAATATTATTCCCAGTAATATTAGCGTAATACCGATGATATATAAAACTCTTTTCCATCTCAAAGCAATTCTTCCATTTTTATTATGATCATTCTATACCAAATATTTTGGGTATAGGTTTTTCAATAAACACCACACAAATCTAGGCCATTCCCGCCAAATATTTATATGGCTTTCACCATACTTGCGAGCATATTCATGTGTTGGAACATTCATTACTCTATATTTATGCCGGAGCATCTTCATCACAATCTCTTGCTCTATTGTATGCGAATTTTCGGTAAGTCCGATTGAATTAATCGCCTGAAAACGGATAGCTCGGAAACCGTCTAATGTATCAGTCAAATCGGTATGCCATCTTCTATTGATTACGATATTCATTAAAATGTTCCCTATCGTACGGATCAGCTGGCGTACATTTACAGATAATTCATCACTCCCACCGGTAAATCGACTGCCAACGCACAGATCAGTTTCGTCATCTAAAATTGGTTGGACTAATTTTGGTATATCAGCTGGGTCATGTGAACCATCAGAATCAATGAAAACAATGATATCTGCCTCGATTAATTCCAGACTACTCCTCAAGGCAGAACCTTTTCCCAAACCATTATCCAGGTGTACTTTCGCTCCTGCTTTTCTAGCGATGGTTGCAGTGTTATCAATTGAGTTCCCATCCATAACTACAACCTCTTGTGTATATTCTAATGCACCAGTGACAATTTCATGAATGGTATTCTCTTCATTTTTAGTGGGGATCACAACAACGATGCGATCATTGTTGATTTGTGTTTTATTTGGATACTCAATATTGTTTTTCATTGCACCATCTTGTCAATTTTAATTCAAATAAATTCATCTCGCAACTTATGAACGGTCGGCAGCTTTATTGACCAGGGATAATGATTTATCTCTAAAATTTCACAGATATTTATTAATTCATATTATTGTGTCATTTTTTCCGGAAAAAGCGCTTCTTTGATTTGTCGGATATCTTTCCGGTTGATAGTTTTTAACAAGAAAAGAATAGTTAAATATATCCCCCCACCTAAAGCTATCCTGACGACAACGTGTAAAGGCTGAGACAAATACAATCCTAGGGCCATCACACTTGCCGCAATCAGAGGCTTACCTAAATATCGGAGAAATGGCACATAGCCCACAAATTTACGAGTATAGTAGTACCCAAAAGCCAAATATATAGTTTCTGATACCGAAGCCGCGATAGCCGATCCTAATAAACCATATCGATTTATTAATAATACATTGAGCGTCAAATTTGCAGTAGTAACAATTACCATAATTTTTAAATCGATCTTTTGAAGATTAAATGTAATTAACAACAAACGATAATGCCTAGCAATAAGAAATAAACCGATTGAAATCAATAGAACACGTAATGGAAATACTGCTGCTGCGAATTCACTTCCGAAAAGAAAATTAGTTAACGACTCGGCGACAATAATTCCTCCAATAACCATCCCAACAGAAGAAGCCGAAATTAACCGCATGGATCGCTCCAGCAGATTTTCCACTGTTTTAATTCCATCTATGAAGGCCCGGGCTAAAATTGGTCTTAATGCCTGGAAGTAAGCTGTTGCCAATAAGATTGGAAGCCATGTTATACGCCTGGCTGCACCGTACAATCCTGTCCCTTCGAGTCCAAGCCAAAAACCTATAAGTACTATATCAGTGCTTTGTAATATAGTCCCAACTACACCTGAAGCTGCAAAAGGAATCACTTCTAAAAATATTCTCCTAAAATCTTCTAGTGGTACTTTAGGCCAAATCCCACCATAAGACTGTTTAAATCTCACCAACAAAAATACCACTGATGTAAAGCGAGATACAAAAAAGATGATTGGTACGTTAATTACATCGTCCGGATTATTCACATAGAAAAGAACACCAACAAGCATAACAACTTGGCTGAATACTTCCGCAATTGCTGCTGGACGCATGGCCTCAGAACCTAGAAAGACCCAATTTATATCGAAGGTATGAGCCAACAAGGAGATACCATATAATAAGGTGACGATTTTTGTTAGATTAGAAATAGCTGCAACCTGAATGAACAAAAGAAGAATAATGATGGCAATCACAGATAAACCCAATCGAATGCCAATTATCATTTTTACGAAATTGGGGGCAGCCAAGGGATCACGGGCAACCTTAATGGGTCCTAAGGATTGGAATCCGAAGTCAATGATCAAACTAGCATAAGGTAGCGCGGCTGTTGCAAAAACAATGACCCCAAATCCCTCTACACCTAGAGTGCGTGTTAGATAAATTGTAGTAATGAAAGCCAAAAAGCGACTCGCCAACTGAGCGATCGATAACCAGGAAAAATTTCGGACAATGCGTGTGCTTCTTATGCTCATGCCACCTTCTACTAATAACTTATTGTATTAGTTCAACAATATCTGAGTGGTTTTGGGTGTATTTTCACTTTTGGAGAATTTGTAACCTAGTATTTTCAACTGCGAGCACATCTTCTGGAGAAATAGGAGACGAACTTCCATCGCGCACGGCATTATAAAACAAATCTACCAATCGGAAAAGACCTGGGTAGGCAGGTTTTCTATTTATTGCTCGACGGCTAAGGTTTAAGACCGCAGTCAAAAACATGCGAGTTCCTAAATCGAATGGCCGCAGGATTTTTCTAGTTTTTGAAACTATTCCGGGTTCTCTATATGCGTAACCGTGGAATAAGTCTAAGTGCAGAGTTCCTGCGGTACCCACGATCTGAAATGTGTTTAAGGTAGGTCTTGCACTCATGCTGATGGAAATGGCAAGGGTTATACCGTTGGCTTCACCGACTGCTTGAAATTCGCCATCGGTTGGAGTAGATGATACCCAGGCACTGTTTTCCAAACCATGCGGCAGGAAGGATTGCATAAGGGAAAGTGGATGTGGAAGAATTTCTGCGGCGATGTCTCCTAAACTTGTCGGAGATGAGTCAATTCCTCCAGCAGAATGGATCATCCCCCTCAATGCAACCAATCTGCCAATGCGTGATAATAATCTTTTTGCTTTCAAAGTGCCGTCTTGGAATAGATTTTGGTATACTGGGCAAATAAGTAATTCTTGTTTTGCTGCTAAGTCGATGAGTTCTTTTGCATCTGCGGCTACAGGTGTGACAGGCTTTTCTATGAGGGTATGTAACCCTGCTTGGATAGCTGATAAGGTGAACCCATAATGTGTGGAAATGGGGGAACACACATGCACCACATCCAAATCAGTGCGAGCGAACAATTCGGTTTCGTTTGAGTAGCACTCGGCAATCCGGTGTTTTTTCGCCAGTTCCTTTGCTGCTTCAATATTTCGATCCAGAACCGCGACAACCACACCGCCAGCCCGTCTAATTGCGGCTGCGTGCCACCTGCCCATTAATCCGGCCCCAATAATTCCTGCTTTAATCATGGATAATTACTTTCCAAAACTGAATTATAGTTATTATTTTTTACGCCGAGCAAAGATTGCCAGGCTAGTCCCGTTTTTTCTAAAGAAAATCGAGGTAACACGTTCCCAAAAATAATACGGAATTCCAAGCCTTTTCCGAGTTGCGAGGCGGTAATAGTCATAATAGAGCGGATCGTAAACCTGATGTCCAGCTTGAGTTTTGCGAATCTTCAAGATTTCAAAACCAGCTCCCTCTAAGATTTTAACCAATCCGTTATCTGTAAAACCCCAAAGGTGTTTTGGGGGAATTACCCCCGATAGACTTTTCATCATTGCGAATTTTGCCAGATATGAATTCGATAATTCGGGATTATATTTTTGTAGGATTCGATAGTTAATTTCAATTATTCTTGGATGAGAAAATTGTTCCTTTGAAGCTACATTGGGAGTCTCAAGGACCAAAATTCCATCGGGTTTCATTATCTCAGCGATGTTTACTAAAAATTCTTGGGGGTCAAGTAAATGTTCAATAACATGACGAGCTAAGACAAAATCGAATGTATCCGCTTCGAAAAATTCGGCACATTTTTGAATATTACCTTTGATTATCCATGAGATTCCTAATTTTTCACGGGCAAATTCCAAACCGAAATCCCCCCAATCCATAAGACAGGTTTCGATACCTTGAGCACTCGCAGCTTGGGCATAATAACCTAACCCACCACCAATGTCTAAAAATGAGCTGGGTTTTGTCTGATTCGTGAAATTCTGATAATTTCTAAGGAGGTGTTTGAAGGCTGATTTGACTAGATTCTTATGCAATTCCCAGCGGTCAGGATTATTATCCCTACTAGTCTGTTGATAATAATCGTTTAATTCATCTGAAGTTGGAAGATTGGTTACTGATTGCGTACCACAAACATCACAATAAACTACATGAAATTCATACCAATTGTAAACAACTTTTCCTTTAGATGAACATATTGGACAAATAATTTCTTCTTCCGCATTCTGCTTTGTACGAGATATTGTCATAGTAAAAGAGCCTCTTAGTGATTAACCGACTCAGCGAGGATATCCAAAGTCTGTGCAGATGTTTTTTTCCACGTAAAACGTTTTGAGTATTCAGCTCCATTCGCACCGAGTTCATTACGATAATTTGCATCCTGAGCCACTTGAGAAAACGACTCGGCTATTTGTTCCTTATTCATCTTAGGCAGGAACAATGCATTACCTCCAGTGATTTCTCGCATACCTGCCGTATCTGAGCAAATCACAGCTGTCCCTGCGGCCTGGGCCTCCATTACCGGTAAATTCATCGTTTCATATGGAGAAGGAGAAATTAACCCGCTGGCTGTATGATATAAGGCATTCAAATCATCATCAGACACAAAACCAGGATATATGATTTCTTTAGAAATATTCAGATCATCTAGGAGCTTGAAAATATTCAGGCTGTGGATGTTTAACCCGATCATTACCAATTTATGAGGCAGCGAATGTCGTCTTTTAAATTCAGCAAACCCATTAAGGAGTAGGGGTATGTTTCTCCGCCCAGATAATTTCCCAACAAAAAGGAAAAAAGGATCGTTTGAACCAATTATTTTTTGACGCACAATTTGTATTTTCTGTGGTTCGGGTTTTTCGCGAAAGATTTCATCTGGAGCCAGGTAAACCACCCGAATTTTTGAGAGTGGCGCATTCATCGTCCGAGCAATATTTTGTTTCCCTGCCTCAGTTGCCGTAATCACCACGGTTGCATTACGCGCGGTCCAACGATAAAGATATTTATAAAAATATTTTACGCTATTTGTGAATAAATGAGGATACAGTTCATGGATTGCGTCGTGTATGGCCACAACTGTTTTTCCACGCCGGAATAACGGGATAGAGTAAGATGGATGGAAAACCACATCCTCCTCTGCAGCTAGAGACAACCTTAGGTTATCCCAGATTAACATCCGCAAATTCGGCTTGAGAACCCGGAAATTGATATTTCGTGGCAAATGTAAAGATAAAGGATCAATTGCGCTGGGAGAATAAAAATTTATTTCCTTAAATCTCTCCGCATTAATCTCTGGCGTCCAATGCTTTACAATGTTGAGAAGATAGCGCCCTACCCCTGTGAGATTACCGTTTAATCTCCATCCGTTTACACCTAATCTCATTCTATTGATTCCTGAAGTTTGTCTTATTATTTGGAATTTGAACTTGAATAATTCCATCTTGAGCGGTCTCATTACTCATCGCCTTATTTGCTGCGTGGAGTTCAACTCTCTCTTCCGCAGGCAGCGGTTTAACCTTTTCCCAGGCTTTAGAAGCAGTCATCACCTGAATCAATTTGGGGGGTTGAAAAACAATACTGGGCCATAAGAATACTTCATTTGTGCAGTAACACTCTTTATTTGCAATCGAGTTGCGTAGGTTCTTGGCTCTGCTAGAGTTCCAAATTTCTACAAATGACTTATCGCGTAAATTTCCCAAGGGATTGTGGATCTCACATACGCTGACATCACCATTGGCATAAACCACCGCGCTGAGTGTGCCAGCCCGGCAGGGTATTACTTGTTCTTCACGGATAGCGGTCTGCGCTTTGGCCCATTGCAGCATGGGTTCTACTGAGGCTCCGTAGCGGCCACTTTCGCGCGGCTGCCATAATCTCCGCAGGTATTTATATAAATCTTGGTACTCCTGTAATTTAGGGCCGGTTAATGATGGATTCTTGCGATCTCCGCGAATGAGCGCCAAGTTATGGTGGTCCATTTTTGGGCAGCGTTCATAAAGGTAAGTGGTTAATTGTTTGATTTCATCCAGATTGATTGCCGTAGCAGTAGAGATTGCATGAATCCGTAAACGTTCATCGCTTTTTTGCAGTTCGGCTAAGGCGTCGTAAGTCTGCATGGCGCGTTCGAATGCCCCCGGAGCAACTCTGAACTTATCGTGAAACTCAGGCATGCCATCCAGAGAGATCTCAACTGCAAAAATCTCAAGCTCTGTTTCATTAAGAACATCTTTGATCTGCGTAATGGTTTTATCTGTATACCATCCATTTGTAGGTACGTATATCTGCCTAACCTTGTTGTGTTGGATGAACTGTCTGCAGATCTCAGAAAATTCTCTCCGAAGGAACGGCTCGCCCCCTGATAAATTCAGGGATTCGATCCTGCCCATTGAACGTGATAACTCGAATATTTCCTCATTGGTGAGATCATCTTTGCTATTCAAGCTTTGCCAATAAAAGCAATGCTCGCACTTCATATTGCAGATCGAATTGATGAAAAGGATTAAGAAAGGTGGAGTTGAGCCCCTAAAATAATTTTTTGAGGTAATTCTTGTATGTCTAGCAATGCGTTGTAATAAATTCAAAATGTACATCCTGTAGATATGATAATTGCCTGGATTATATAATTGATCATTTCCATTCTTGCAAGCTATTTCCAGGACCGAGGAGGTAGCCGAAAAACTCGCCTATTGACCAACTGGTAAAAAACATGATTATACCAGGCAGAGCAAATAAAAATTGGCGTAGGTATCTTCTTTTTTGGATTATTAGCTTTAGAATTCTAATGACTTGAACAACAGGTAGGAGAAATGTTATACCAAGATACAATACTCGCTTCATTTTATCTTGGTCCGAAAAGCGTTTGCCTGCAAAGCCTCTCCCATGATGGAAAGGCATTTTGAAAAGGTCTGATAAACGCCAAGAGTGTATATTTTTAACGATCAGTGATGGGTCTGTTTTTAACGCAAAACCATTTCGGATTAATTTGTTATTGAATTCAATTTCATAAAATCCAACTTCACTGATTTTACCACCGTTTAAGAATATCTCTCCAGCCAGAGTCATCAATACGTCTCGTTTATACATGACGTTATTGCCTGGGAGGGTATTAACTTCCCCGCCACTAAATGGGAGCATAAAACGAGCGTATTCACAAAAGTAAATTGACCAATCCAAGCTGCTCGTATAATCTCCAGGTTCAACTGCACCTCCAATAGCTGCATAAGCTTCTTTATGGGCTTTGATAATTTCCGTACACCAATCATTGGAAACCAAACAATCATCCTCCAATATGGCGATAATTTCAGCCTGACTGCGCGCCATGCCTAATGCGCGCATCTGAGGTATGTTGAATTCTTGAGGGACAGAAATCCAGACTGACTTGGGAAATTGTTGCTGTAAAGAACGATATTCGGAATCAGGTCCGCCCCACTTTCCAACAACCAAAAGCTCCACTTCATCGTCAAGAACTTGTTGTTCCAAATTGGCTAGACAACGCTCAAGGATCTCAGCTGGATTGAAGGAGATTACGATACAAGATATTTTTAACATGCTAGGGTCTTCGATTACTAATAGAATAGCAAAGCGCAGCTATCTCCTGATCCGCGTAAATAACCAATTAATTCCCCAAGAGCCCAACTAAAATTTAGCAGGAATAGGAGGGGCGAGGCTAGCAAGTACTTGCCTCTATCACGGCTCTTTGGCCAAAAATCCATGGTTAGCCGCCATGAAAAAACGAAGGGCAATAAGGGAGTTTTAAGGGCATGGATTAGCTTTTTGGTAAAAGACGAATCTGCTACTCGCATACTTGCATAGCAACGTCCATGATGAAATCTGGTACGCAGAAAATTGAAGAATGGGATTGGTTTCCATAATCTCACGACTATGGAAGGAGCCAGCCAAAGTTTATGGCCCTCGTCTTCCAGGTGCCAGTTTGCATAAGCTTTCCAAAAACCTCTTTGTTTTAATTTCAGAGTTTTAATTTTACTCAATGCTTCTCTTTTATAGGAAATGTTGCTCCCCGGTAAGATAGAAACTACTCCTTCTTTTAATGGAGGCATAAAACCACCATACTCATGAATATATATCGTCCAATTAGATATCCCAGGTGGTTCTTCAGAAAATATTTCTACGGCCCCACCAATCACCAGGTTTGGCAGATTAGAGTGGGCAGCCATCATTTGCTCTAACCAATCATCGTCTATGATGGAATAAGGGTCTAAGATAGCGATAATTTCGCCTTTAGAATTATCTAGAGCCTTTTGGCGTAATAGAGGAATACTAAATGGTTCGTCAAAATGAAGTAAATTAACCTCTGGAAAATTTTCTTGGACTATTTTAGCGGTACCATCCGTCGAGCTGGAGGCAACGATGATCTCCACTTGATGGGTTGAAACCTGTTTTACCAGGGCGGCCAGACATTTATCTAATACCTTGGCTGCATTATGAGTGGCGATAACTACTGAAACCTTCGGTCGATTCATTCTTATTACTTACAAGCTAATCAGTTCGCCATTCTTAGAGTTAGATTCGTATCCGGCTAATAATATGCGTAATATTTCGCGCGCTTGAATAGCTTTGCTAGTTAATTTTTCTCCAGCACTAATCGCGTCTACAAATTTAGCGAAGTGAGCTTGGGAGGCTGTAGAAATTGCATCTGCAGATTGCTTGGTTACCAGGGAAGAATTGCCATCACGCTCCAGGCGCAACTCACCACCCTTGGTGAAACTGAAACGTACACGCGGCCGCCCTAATTCACTATTCCAACCAAACTCTAACCCAGCAACCCCGCCATAGGAAGCTCTTAAAGCCGCATGCTCACAATCAAGGCGCATCTCCAAATACTTCTTGGGAGCGAAGCTCATACGATTTAATACCAGATTTCCAATCCTGTCACCGGGGAAATCTAAACGCATTACGACACACAAATCCGAGTCTACATCCAGACGCGCTCTAGCAATCTGCGCGGTTACGGCCACAGGATAAGCATCGAAAAAATGACACATCAAGTCTACGACATGCGTACCAAAATCAAATAAGTTTCGTTTAGGATGTAATGCGGCCTTCCATCCACTTTCATCTTCAGGCATCAGATGCATATGCTGCCACATCTCAATGTGGTACAAACGACCGATGCGACCACTGTTTAAGTATTCCTGCGCTGCCTTGAATATAGGCATCTGGTAATACTGGCTGTTCACACCCACTAGCCTGTCCCGTTCTTGGGCGTATGCTATTACGTCGTCCGCTTCCTTGACTGTTGGCATGAATGGCTTTTCACAATAAACGTGACAACCGTGTTCTAAGGCGCGCATTGCCAGGTTAAAGTGTGTTTGTGGAGGCGTGGCAATAACCACGATATCTGGTTGTTCTTTCTCTAACATTTCAATTGGTTCTGAATATACTGTAGGAATTTTCCAACGCGCAGACACCCGCTGCAGTTTTTCTGCATCCATATCACAAAGAGCAATTATCCCTATATTTGGCAGCAATGTAAGCCCTGGAAGTATCAGACGCTCGGCAGATTCTCCGAGGCCGATAATGACAGTCCGGAATGGTGAGTTGGTGTGTTTTGTTTCTCGGTTTGACCTTTGTTTTTTCATATTTTCACTCTTGGTTTGAATCTTCAATCTTATTCAACAATGAAAAGAATTCAAGGGCTGCTTTCTGCCAGGTTAATTTCTGGGCGCGAGCCAGAGCTGCCTTACCCATCTGATTACGACGATTATCATCATCCAGTAATTCTACCAAGGCTGCGAGAAGTTCTTGCGATTTAAAAGGATCTATAAACAAACCTCCCCCCACAAGGAGTTGAGGTAAAGGGCTATTATTAGTCGCAATTACAGGTGTACCGCAAGCTGCCGCTTCAACTGCTCCCAAACCGAAGCCTTCAGCCAAGGAGGGCATAACCAAGACCTGCGCGGCATTCAGCAAATTAACAACTTCACTATCGGGAATAAAATCCGTAAAATGAACTGATGATTGCAAATTTAATTTACTTACATTTTCGCGTGCATCCCCGATCCCGGGCGTGAAGATGTCACTTTCAGCCGGACCTACGAGCACAAGTCGAAGTTCTGCAAACCGTATATCTTTTTTCAATTCAGCAAAAACCGAGAACAACATTCCCAAGTTTTTATGCGGGTTGAGCCCACCTAAAGCAATGATATATCGTGCATCAGGATCTAATCCGTGCATGGCTAGCGAATGTGCAATTCCTTCCCGATCATCGATTGGTTTGAAAACAGCTGCGGGCGCTTCACCAACAACCCAAATAAGTTCTGGCTGCCAACCAAAGCGACGCTGGATCCCCGCTTTGGAATACTCAGATACCGCAACGATGTAATCAGCCTGGCGGCGAGCCAGCCAGCTTTTAAAATTCCACAAATAGCGTCGTTTGCGCAAAGGGAATACTAGATGGGGATAATCTTCAGCGATTACGTCATGGATGCCAACTAAAACCTTTGCCTTGGTAAATATCGGAAAGTATGTGAAAACACTTGGAAAATAGAAGACATCCAGCGGGGTTCTTGAAACCACCCTGGCCATTGCTGCTAGATCTCTCAAAGACCGCCGACCAGATGCTGAAGCAGCGCTGGTCATGGATTGTTTTGTTTCTGCAACCACACATTTAGCATTATCAGGAAGCAGCCAACGCTCGTCATTCTGCACGTGGTCATCTATGAACAAGATAAATTCATGCTCACTTGGTTCCTCAAGGACAGCCCTCAGCAATCCGCGAGTATAACGGCCATAACCACGTGGGTTCGTCCAACTAGTTGCTTCGATTCCTATGCGCATAAGTTCTTTTTTTTCTTTTTTTGACCCTTCGGGTCTTCCATAATGTGATTATAAGTTAACCGGCTATATTTCCGAACGACCCTATCGTAATCGCAGCACACTTTTTCCTGGTCCAGTCGCATAACCTATGAACTCACCCAAAGCCCAAGCAAAAGTAAAAAGGAATATTGTCGGTAAAGACTTAATATATGGAACCAGATGCTTCCTGCGGCTGATAACACGCTGGCTGATTCTGCCAAGGATCAGCAATGGCAGTAAAGGCGAGAATATTAAAAAGTAAAGTTGTTTTGGCCAACTGGAATTATGTTTGCGTGTTCCGGCAAACCAACGCCCGTAATGAAACCGCTCAATAAAAAAATCCTGAACACGATAGTGTCTCTTGTGCAAAATACGAATTGAAGGATCTGACCAAAGATGATGACCCTTGGATTCCAGGTTTTGATGAAGACTGTACTCGTAATAATCGCCTTCGAAAATCTGGTGTTGATTTCCTAATGCATCCCTTTTATATGAAACATTCGGGCCGGGTAAATCATGCACTACTCCCACAGGAATTGGGCTGAGGAAGTTTGAGTACTCGCAAAAAAAAACTGCCCAGTCTGTTAAACGTTCCGTGGCTGCGTTCTCAACAGAACCGCCGATTGCGGTGGCAGATTGCTCCTGGTGTGAAAGCCAAATTGTTTGAAACCAGTCTTTGGGGGCGATGCAATGATCTTCAGTAATTGCGATAATCTCACCCGAGGCGGCGCGTATTCCAGATCCGCGCAGGGCTGGAATGCTCATAGGTGTATCGAACGGGATCAAGCGCACTCCCGGGTATTGTGCAGTTACAAAGTTTGTAACCGAATCCCCAACACAATCAACGACAATGATCTCAGCGCTAATTTCACCATCCTGCTGCTTAAGGGAGGATAAACATTCGCTAAGATAATTCAGACCGTTTATCGAGGCGATCACAATAGATAATTGTGGACCTCCGATAAAATTATTTGGTTTGGCCATTTAATCCTGTGCTTGCGGCCAACGTATATCGGTGTCTTGGGGGATTAAATACCCACTAGCTTCCCCTAACCCCCATGCGATTAGTAATATCAATAACACAGGAAGGGAAATTAATAGATGCTTCATCCACTCTGGTTTGTTAGACCGCACGCGGAGAAATATACGCGAGAGCAGCAGCGGTGCAATCAGAGGCGAGGCGATAATTAACAAAAGTTTTTTTATAGGACTTTCTCCTCGAGTAGAGCCGAAATATCTCCCATGCTGGAAGCGCATCCTTGATATTGCTTTTAATCCACTCACACGCCCCAGCCGCACACCCATCTTGGGATTTCCTACAAGTTGTTTTCCATGCTTGTGTAAGGCAACATGTACAAGTACCTCCCAAAACCCTGCCTGCATTTCAGCCTCACAGAGCATGAGCGCTTCCCTTTCGTAAGCTGCATTATCGCCTGCGACATCCGCAACTGGACCTTCAGGCCCAGGTGGTAAAAATGCGCTGTAGCGCGAAAAGTACAGCCCCCAATCCAGGCTTTTTCCGCTCTCTGGGCCGTGGATTGGACCTCCCACGCCATGTACCCCTTCTTTATCTAGAGTGGAGAGGATATTTGCTACCCAAGTATCATTTGGCACGCACTGAGCATTTGTAAAAGCAACCACATTCCCCGTGGCTTGATCAAAACCAATTTTCCAGAGATGAGGCACCAAGTAAGCGGGAGCGACTTCAAGTACCATGACATCTGGAAAATTGGCACCAATCGTTGCAAGCCCCTCATCCTTAGAATTATCCACAAGGATAATTTCCGCTGACAAGTGGGTGGTTTGCGCTGCAATTGAACTAATACAATCTAATAATGTATGCGGCGCATTCTTTGAGCCAACAATGATTGAAATTACTAGATTATCCATCATCCGTTTCAATTGAAACTTAATTCAATCCTTTTTAATAATTAGAAATTATCAACCTGGAAAACCTGTTTTATCAGAAGAGAGAATTTCTTGAGAAATTCGCACCTCCTCATAATATGAGCGTTCAGTATTCACATCCCAGATATTGTGATCTTCTCCTTGCACATTCCAGGCAGCTAGTAATGCCGTCAGCATCGAATGGTCTTGATTATTATATTTATGAAGTCCATTACGTCCGATAGTTTGTAAGTTTTCAAATTCTTCTAGGTACTCCCGAATTGTTTTTAAATAAGCGTCATATGTTCGATTATAGATTGGGTAAGCTTTAGGTTGGCGGACGACTGTACCATCGAAAATATCTTCGCGGCGCGCAATGCCGATATGCTCAACCTCTTTGCCGCCCAATTCCAAAAGTTCATCATCTGGCATTTCCCAAATTTCATCCCCCACTGTGCAAAAATATTCCAAGCCAAGCGAGGTTTTTGCGGCATCCGGAACCATGTCCGGACTCCAATTCTTATAATTTTGGATGCGCCCAACTTTCACTTCTGGAGAGTGGATATACAGCCAATTGTCGTGAAAGATGTTATCTGAATTAACTAAAAGGATAACGGTGAGAAAGTCACGGTAAGAAAGCCCTTCAGCCGCGCTCAAAACTTCTTGGGGAGCAGCGGGACTCAGTCTCTTGATCAATTCTGAGATCGGCATAGAGGAAATAAAATTTTCCGAGTTAATTTTAGTTTCTTCCTTATTTTCTCCACCATCAGATTTCTCAACTATTACATGAGTTACTCTATTTCCTTCATGTACAACCTGGGAAACTTCTGAATTGAGAGAAACTTTTCCTCCCTCCTGATCGATAAAGTTTTGTGCTGCTTCCCACATCATCCCAGGTCCGTACCGAGGGTAATGAAAACTATTAATCAAGGTTTTGACCTTATCGCTGGGGGAAAAAAACAGTGCGTTACGGATTGAAACTGGGAGGGAAAGGCCTTTGATACGCTGTGCGGCCCATTCCGCTCTGATTTCGGTACAAGGGATACCCCATACCTTTTCAGTGTACGTTTTGAAAAAAATACGAAAAAGCGCCTTCCCGAAACGATTTGAAATCCATTCTTCAAAATTGTCTTCATTAGGATATGGAAATATAAGTGATTGCAAATAGCTTAAACCCACCAAAAAGCTTCTATATAGCCCAAGGTTGGAAAGAGTATTGCTGATCTTTAATGGATAATCGTAAAATTTTCCTTCAAAAAAGATTCGCGAAACCCTGGGTCGTGCAAAGAACTCGTCTTTGAGGAGCTCATGCCAGATAGCCTCCACTTCTTTGATCTTGGTATAAAAGCGATGCCCTCCAATATCAAAATGGTAACCTTTGTAATGTTCTGTCCGGGAGATTCCACCAACCATATCAGATTTCTCGAATACAATCGGGTGAATATCGTTTTTTACTAGCTCATAACCAGCTGTTAAACCGGCTGGGCCTGCACCAAAAATCACGACAGGATATTGATCTATCAAAAAAATACCTCCGAGAAAATATTAGCCTAACCTGATCTTCTATTAGCTTGCAAACGACTGGTGAATTGCGAAACTAACTTTAGTAAGTAGTGCCTTGAAATAGCAATTATAAAGGCCAACCCACTATATAGGAAATATAAATAATGCCAAAAAAAAGCTAGAACGGTAAAACCCAGACCTCGTTTATTGTAAAAAAAACGATACAAGGGAGAATTTATAGCTAAGAGTATCAGGAGAAAAACTCCTCCAATCCACAAAAGCCAGGGCCAGGACCAGGCAAAAAGCATGCATGCAACAATTGTATAGGATAATGCTACACTTATGCGACCGGAAATATCAATGTTAAGGTCATTAACAAATCCTTTTTGTTGGAGGATCAGGGATGCCCAAGGCAATGCCCGATTAAGAAAATCAGTCTTTATCAATGAGATTATTCCCCAATGTTTTAAATGTTTAATTTGTAAGTTTTTAACCAGATGAATTTTATTCCCAGCTGCAATCAATCTGTAACCTAACTCGATATCTTCAATAGAAGGCTGTAAGAATCTTGCATCGAAACCCCCAACAGCCAAAAAGACATCTCGCTGAATAGCTCCACATGCGCCCCAGAAAGTAGACGCTTCTTGATTACCGCTTTGATGAACAAAATGGTGCATAAGGTTTTTGTATTGAGAGATAAAATTGGGCATAGCTGGTTCATCATCATATGAACCGATTATGGCTGCTGGAGGATATTTTTGACTAAAGATGCGCTCAATTTGATCGATGGCCGTTGGTTGAATAGTTACATCAGCGTCAACAAAAAAGATAATTTCGCCTTTTGCTTTTTCAGCGCCAAGATTCCGTGCTCTGGCAGGGCCAATAGGTTGCGGAACTCTTATTACTTGCATCCCATATTCCTCTGCCATTTGAGAGGAACCGTCTGTATCCCCATTTGCGACAACAATGATTTCATGAGGAGCGGGATCAGCCTCCTCCAACCGAGATAAGCAGGCGCGGAAATTTTCACCCCCGTCGCTAACAGGAATAATCACTGAAATTCTTAAATTATTTGCCGGCATAATGATAAGATTGAAACCTCTGTATCTACTTCAAACATACGATTTTACCACAGGGATATAGTCAAAATATTTGAAATCAAATGTCATTAGGTGTATGTTTTTAAAAAAAAGCTCCTTATTTTCAGTTAGCTTCTCTAGTGAACGCCCACAAGCATGAAATATATTCCTTAATACTTATTAGGGTTTTTCATAGCCAACATCACTTCTGTTGTTTATCTCTTTTTGGCGTATAATCAATACAAATCAAGGCACACAAAGAATAGGCAGAATTATATGACCAACAAAGTTCCAATAAAATCAAAGAATTTTCATCCATTTGCAGAATTGATCGGCCTGAATTTTACCCAAGTCGAGCCTGGTTACAGCAAATGCATATTGGAAATAAGGGAAGATTTACTGAATCCTCACGGAGTCCTGCACGGCGGGGTTGCATATTCGATGGCCGATACCGGAATGGCCGCAGCGCTTGTTTCTATGTTGGAAACGGGCAAATCATGCACCACGGTTGAGTTAAACATCGTTTACTTCCGGCCTGCAACTTCTGGCATGCTTATCTGTGAAACAAAAGTTATCCGAAAAGGAAGAACAATTGGTTTTATCGAAGCAGAGATAAGTAATGATGACCGCTTGATCTCCAAGGCAACAGGAACTTTCTCGATCATTGATTTGCCGAATAAGCCGCAATTAGATTGAATTAGATGAACTATGGAAGGCGAAAAAGATAAAGAAACCATTCCCAAGGATACCATCCTCTACGATAGATACAAGATCGTAAAGGTTTTAGGAGCAGGGAGTTTTGGGGCAGTCTACCAGGCGATAGATTTGGAAGACCCCAAAAGTGAGACCCTGGTATCCGTAAAGGAAATGCCAAAACCCATGATCGTCGATCATGAGAGGCAGGCAGATATCCGGGCAACGCTCCTACACCCTGCCATTCCCCGCATTTACGCATATTTCCTAATAGATGATAGATCCTACCTCGTCCAAGAGTTCGTCCACGGCAATGACCTGGAATCTATCATGCTTGAAATTGAGAGCTTCCTCCCTGAAGGGAAAGTAGTCTCGTGGGCTATCGAAATTTGTGACGTGCTCGACTACCTGCATAACCACCAGCTTTTTCCGACCATCTTCAGAGACGTAAAACCCGATAACGTTGTCTTGGACCGCCGCGGCCACATTCACTTGATAGATTTCGGGGTCGCACGAGTCTTTCCACCAGGATTCTTCCAAGTTTATATTCCTGATTTTGTACACTTCCAGCAAGGACTCAATATGGGCACAGAAGGTTATGCACCCCCTGAACAGCATGAGGGCATAGCTATGCCTCAGAGCGATATTTATGCTTTGGGCGCCAGTATGCACCATCTACTTACCAAACGAGACCCACGCGAAGAAGAACCCTTTACCTTTAATGAATTCCCGGTAAGAAGTCTAAACCCAAACGTATCAGCTGACCTGGAACACATCCTAAACAAAGCCTTGGAACATGACATGGATGCTCGTTTCCCATCTGTATCCGAGATGAAAACCGCATTAATGAATCTCGTTAAACGCACTTAGAAGAATTTTTTTGTGCAAATCTCACCAGCCTTAAATAGGAAAAAGGAAATATTTTGATGGTTAGAAATAAAATTTTAATAATATCGATTATCGGTATTGCTCTTTTTACATGTACCACATTTGGAACTGGCGACATTTCAACGGCCACCGAAAATCCAACTATAGACGAAGCAGAAGACGAAATTACACAAAACCCAAGCGAAGTGCCGGCCACCGAGCTGGCCCTTGAAATAGAGCACATCCGTTTACCCATGGGCTATATCCCCAGCGTGCAGTACGCGCCGTTTTACGTTGCAGTCGAGAAAGGCTATTTTGAGGAAGCGGGAATTGAGATCGAATTTGATTACAGCTTTGAGACCGATGGCGTGACCCTCGTAGGTGCTAATGAGCTTCAGTTTGCAGTTGCTTCAGGAGAGCAGATTCTACTGGCGCGCGCCCAAGGATTGCCGGTGGTGTACGTGCTGGCCTGGTTCCAAGATTTTCCCATCGCGGTGATATCCAAGGCAAGTGCGGGGATAGAAACCGCAGCTGATTTGAGTGGCCGGAGAATCGCTTTACCGGGATTGTTCGGAGCAAGTTACATCGGGCTACGGGCAATGCTGAACGCAGTTGGGATTTCAGAAATAGACGTAACCCTGGATTCAATTGGTTTCAACCAGGTCGAAGCCCTGGCCGTGGATCAGGCAGAAGTGGTCGTTGGTTATATTAACAACGAACCTGTTCAGCTGCGCGCTCAAGGCTACGAAGTTAACGTCCTGCGGGTGGCAGATTACGTACAGCTTACTGCAAACGGCATCCTCACCAATGAAGCCACTATTGCCGAAAACCCAGATCTCGTCCGACGCATGCTGGGCGCATTCATACGCGGCTTGGAAGACTCGATCAACAATCCGGACGAAGCTTTCGAAATAAGCAAAAATTTTGTCGAAGCAATGGCTGGGGCAGATGAGGCAGTCGAGCGTGAATTGTTGGCGCAGGTGATCCCGTTTTGGGAGGCAGAGCAGCTGGGATTCTCAGAGCCGCAAGCTTGGCAGAATATGCAAGAAGTGCTTTTAGATATGGGGCTGCTGACCGCGCCTCTGGATCTGGATGCTGCCTTTACGAATGAATTTATTGAATAGGGGAATTTATTGTCTAGGGGAAGATTATTAATTTAAAGATTTCCCCTAATGCTTCTCAAGGAATACATCTTTAAAGAATATCCAGAATGACCCAACAGGTACTTTTTTCAACCAAGGCTTTACCAAATTATGGGTTCTTGGGTACAAGATGGGAATAATTGGGACGTTTTCTACCAACATTTCTTCAGCCTGATGGTATAGAAGTAGACGCTCATCCTGATCCAGAGTCTGAACCGCTTTGTCAATTAGGGCAGTATATACCATAGGCTGCCAGTTGGACATTACGGGCCACATACCTTGTCCTAAAAAATAAAGCGGATCGCGGAGACTAGCTTGCCACCTTTTCCAATCTCAGCTTGTATTTTTTAACGGTCGTTGATTTTCGTCCCGATCTTATTTGTTATTAATTCAACGCCTTCAATTTCTCGTTTGTCTTATCAATATTGAAACGTGCCTGCAAACCTTCAAATAAAGAAATCGCCAGATTATATTTCTCAATAGCTTTCTTTTTCTTTCCCTGTTTCATATACAAGTCACCCAACGCGTCTAGCGTCCGCCCTTGCTGCCAGCAGGTTCCTAAATCCTCAAACAACTCTGAAGACTGGTTCAATTTATCTTCTCCTAAGTCAAATTCACGGTTGTTAGAATACCCAACCCCAGCCAACCGTTTTATCCTCCCCAACAACAGTTTATCCCAAGGGGTTTCTTCCTCCACCCGCTTTTCCAGGTCGAGATAAGCGTCTAAGGATGGATCATCCAACAATTCGATCTCAGTTACATTGATTCGGTAGTGGTTCATACTTATGAGGCGCTGCTTGTCGATCTTCTCCATCATATCTTGAGCTTCTGGCACTTTACCCAATCCAAGTAGCAGCTCAACATTGAATAATTGGTCTACGTGCACCCGAAAACTGCGGGCAGCTACTTCTTCTGGAAGGATTGACTGAGAGGCTATTTCATTCAAAGCCTCCGCTTTTTGCGGCTCGCCTCGCAGGTGGTAGATCGTTGATCCGCTCGTAGTTAATCCGGGAACTGCGATATTTGAATTCCAATAGACTCCCCCTGTTTTTATGTCCAGATCGATATATTCATGGATGATTTGTAATGCATCCTCCCAGCGGTCCCAATCGAGATACAATTTTACCAAATCCCAACGTACTTGAAATTGCCATGCAAGAATTTGGTGGTCTTTTTCTAGCTTCAGGGTTTTTAGATCATATTCTTCAGCTTTGGGGAAGAGATTAAGGACATAAGAATAGTCTCCAATCATATGGTAAGCGTCAGCCAGTTCCGTGACCGAAAGGTGATCAACCAATTCAAGGCGTTGTTCGGTGATCTCCAGAGCCTTGGGAAAATCATTTTTAATCCCATGTAATGAAGCAAGACAGTCCAGCATACCGCTGACCTCATCATGTGCCTCAAAGGATTTGAATAGTGACAGCGCTTCTTCTCCTGCTTTTTTGGCGAGGGTTAGATCACTTTCTTCTTCCGTAACCATGTATGAAGTCACCCAAGCTAAACCTTTTAAGAGTTTTGCACGAACCATTGTGGGTTGGTTATCGATCATCGCTAACCCTTTTTCTACATACTGCCGAGCGCCAGGAACTATTCCGCCAAACCGCCTAGCCTCTCCAGTTTTAGAATATGCCTGGATCCCAATCTCTTTCTCCCGGTCCTTCTCTGGCAAGCTCTCCCACAACTCGATCGCCTTCACGTAAATTTTTATGACTTTGTCTCTTTTGACGGCAATAAAATTAACATCCCCGATCTTGATCCAATATGGGATCGTTTCCGGGATTCGGTCCAAGTCTTCCAAAAGATTGATGACCTGTTCATAAAATTTGACCGCATCCGCAAAGGCAAATACACTAAACGCCTGTTCTGCTGCCATCTCATTATAGCCAATTGCCTTTTCAATTACCTCTCCGCGCGCCCCCAAAAAGAAATGATGGGCTAATTCATCGGTATGGGATTCGATCTGGTTCGCATACGCTTTTTCCATGGCTAACCCGGCTTGTTGGTGCAGACGGGTTTTACGCCGCAGATTGAGGTCGTCATACAAGGTGTGGTTGATCAGGGCATGTTCGAAAATATAAATATCTCGGCCTGCTACCCGTTTTTCCCGAATCAATTGTGCCCGTAAAGCTTCATCGATCACATCCAACAAGGCATTTTCATCGAGTTCTGATAATTCCAGCAGTACATCAAAATCAAATTCTCGCCCGATCACGCTGGCTAAGGTCAAAACTCGTCTGCTTTCCTCGTTCAACCGGTTCAAGCGCTGCTCCATTGCGGTTTTCACGCTTTGTGGAATGACCATATTTTTAATATTTTCGGGATGATGCCATTCCCCATTTTCAAAATACACTTGCCCACTTTCCACCAGAGCTTTGCAGACTTCTTCAATAAAGAAGGGATTTCCTTCGGTTTCATGGTGGATCTCTTCTAAAAATTCTGGGGTGATATCTTCTTGAAAGATAGCGGCCAGCAGTTCTTCGGTTTGCTGCATTTCCAGCCTTGCAAGTTTGATCCTTGTGGCTAACCGGGCGCGGTCCATGTCCAGTAGAAAATCTTGGAAGAGCCTTGCTTCCTCAATCTCGATCTCACGGTATGTTGCCAGGATCAGAATTGGCAGATCGCGCGTCCTTCGCGCCAAATGCCGCACCATGTTCAAAGTCCCGCTTTCGGCCCAATGCAGGTCATCAAACACTAACATCACCGGCGTTTTTTCAGCTAGAGCGGCGAAGAACATCACCCCATTTTCTAGCAGCCGTTGCTGTTCTGCATACGGGTCGAGGGATGGATTAGGGAGCGCGTCGGGATAGAGGGGCTGGAGATCTGGGGTGATCTTAAGGATATCTGCCAACACAGCCTCGGGGATAGTCTTGGCGATGTCTTTATTTTTTTCAAAAGCCAGTCGCACGATCTGAGCGATAGCATCATATGGCGGCCCGCCTTCTGCAAAACTTTCACCGATTATCGTTTGGCCCCCGCTTATCTCTACATGAGTGGTGATCTCACGGGTCAGGCGAGTTTTCCCAATTCCGGGTTCGCCAGAAATGAAAAGCAGCTGCCCTTCTCTTGAGGCTGCTTTCCTCCAGAGTTCGCGCGATTCGTGCACTTCATTTTGCCTACCGACAATCCGCCCACGCACGATTCGATCAAGCAGGGAGAGTTCTTTGCTGTCACGCAGGACTTTAACTTTTTGGGTAGGGGATTCAAGCAGTTCAATCACTTCTTTGGCCGAAGCTGGGCGGTCGGCTGGATCTTTGTTCAACAGGCGTACAATCAGGTCATTTAACGCGGTTGGGATCTCCGAGTTTTTGGCGCGCGGCGGCACGAGTGGAGCATAGAGGTGCTGGGAAATCACCGCCACAGGGTCATCATCCATGAAGGGTAATTCGCCAGTGGCCAACTCGTAGAACATCACCCCCAGAGAATATAGGTCTGTCCGGGCATCAATCTCTCTACCCATCGCCTGCTCGGGGGCCATATAAAACACTGTGCCAATGAGGGTCCCCTCAGATGTCAAGCGCGAAGTCACCGAGCGCGCCAGACCAAAATCCATCAACTTGGCTGTTCCATCTGATTCAAGGATCACATTCTCTGGTTTCAGGTCACGGTGGATGATGCCATTGGTATGGGCATGCTCAAGGGCGGTGCAGACTTGTTTGATTATCGTAATGATTTCCTGTAAGTCATTGGGATGATTTTCGTGTAGGGTTTGGCCCTCAATCAGTTCCATAACAATGTATGGACTGTCTTCTATCTCTCCGGCATCGTGCACGGTGACGATATTGGGGTGGTTGAGTTTTGCAGTGGCTTGGGCTTCGTGCAGCAAGCGAGCGCGTCCATCCGTTCCAATTTTTGCGTTGAACATTAGCTTTACGGCCACATCACGCTTGAGGGTGGAATCATGGGCGCGATAGACGGTGCCCATTCCCCCTTGGCCAAGTTCGGAATCAATACGGTAACGGTCGTTGATTATCGAACCGATCATGATCTAATTTTACTGGATTTCCGGTAAATAAGCATTTTTATAAAACGCGACTCCGTCGCCTCCTTGATCTAGAAATCTTTTTTTCGAATGTGTATTTTTAGAAAGAAAATATGTTTTTTGGAGGGCAAGACTCAGAAAGATGTGGCCTCAAGCAAGCTTGCCTACAGCTTCGTTTACCTTGCCTATTGCTGGCCCTGTTTCAAGAGCCTCATAGGTAATTAACGCATCCTCAAACAATTTCTTTGCTTCTTCTTTATCTCCGTCTTGGCCGCGATCCGAATAAACCAGACCCAGCTCATATTGCGTATCGGCTGTATCCCAGGTGTGACCCAGGTCCTGATAAGCAGTGAGTGCTTCGTTGAATTCGCCCAATGCATCATCCCATTTTTCCTGTCCCGCATTTGCCAAACCAAGCGCAAAGTGAGCGGCAGCTAAAAATAACGGAAGTTGCAGTCCCTGGGACATCGCTATAACTTCCTTGGATATTGCAATTGCTTCATCCCAATGGCTTACTCGAGCGGCCACTTGTGGAAGCATTCGAGACAAGATAAATGCAGATCCTAACGGGTTAAGCATAGGATACTCTCTTCTGCGCATTTCTTCCACAAGAGCCCAGGCATCCTGCCATTCCCCTGAATAGAAATGCTCGAAAAATTTCCATCGTAATTCAGCAATTTTTGTAAAAGGTGTATCGAGCTGGCGAAAAATATCAATACTGTTTTTAAAATACTCACGACTCAATACGATGTTGCCTCGCTTAACTTCAATTTCACCCAGCGCTAAATAGATATAGCAAAAACAATTGCTGCAGCCCACACGATTAAAAAGCGGCAAAATCTGCTCACCCCGATCCCGCATTTCTTGCCAGCGGCCCTGGTGGTTGAGAATGGTTGAGTACTGTGCCAGGATAGTGGATTCCCAGCCCGGGGCGTTGAATTTATGGGTGAGCTCAATGGCTTCCAATACCCATCCCTCGGCAACATCGTAACGTCCAATGTAATAATTAGCCTCTACAATGTGAGAATAAGCCTCAAATTGGCCGTAAAGGTCACCAGATTCGTCGAGGGCGGCGACCTGTCTTTCAGCAGTTTCAATAAAAGCTGGCAAATCACCTTGCGCCTGGTGAACTTGACAAAGGGCCCCGCAGGCGCTGGCAATGCCCACAGATTGTCCGGTGTCTTCCGCTAATTCAAGAGCCATTTGAGCTTGTTCAACAGCTTTTGGAACAGCTTGCTCTTGAACCAGACAAGTTGCCAGGGCTGCCATGCATTTCACCCTTTCTACATTTTCAGGATCGGTGGGGATATGTGCCAAGGCATCCTCAAGATAATTGCTTGCCTTTGCAGGATCATTGCCTTCCCTGGCAATCACCTGCCCCAACTTGCAGCTAAGTTTGCAGTACTGGTCCCCTTCAGTCATTCCCCCTTTCTTCAAAACAGCTTGGGCATTCTCATATGCGCTGATTGCTTCTTCGATAACAAAAGTAGTAAGATGAGTATCCCCGAGCAGCTCCCAGATTTCTGCTTCCCGCTGCGGATCATCTATGTCTTGCAACACTTCTAAAACCATTGTGTAATAACGGACAGCCTGATCGTGGGCATAAACGGCGACAGCCTTTTCAGCTGCTTGGAGATTATATTCCAGAGCTTTCTCGCCTACATCAGCACGAGACAGAGTAAAGTGATGCGCCAATGCCTCGACATGCTCATTTAAATTATTTTGGTGAACTTGCTCTAAGGCTTCACCTGCTTTTTGATGGAATCTGGCTTGCCGGCGGCGATTGATACCTTCGTATAATACTTGAACCATCAATGCATGTAAGAACTGGTAATTTGTTTCACCTGCCTCGTGGTCTTCGGTGATTAGTTGCGCTCCAACTGCCTCATCAAGCACATCAAGTAAGGCATCTTCATCCCACCCGCCCATAGTGAGCAACACATCGAAATCAAATTGCCTGCCCAAAACAGCTGCCTGCGTGAGCGCTGATTGACAATCCTTGCTCAATCCTGCAAGCCGTCTGCCTAACGCTACCTGGATACTTTGTGGGACTTCAACTTCCGTACCTGCCACCGGTACATAACATCCATCTTCGATTTTCAATGTATCCTTTTCTAGGAGCGATCTCACAACCTCTTCAACAAAAAAAGGATTACCATCAGTTTCTTGATCGATAGCCTCTATCAGTTTGTCATCCACGGAACAATCTAATAAGCTTTGAATCAATTCTTTGATACGCTCACTCGAAAGCCTGCGTAGAGCCATGCGTGTATACAAGCGCTCACGGTTCATTCCAACCAAAGTTTCATAAAAAGGGCGCACAGGATCTAATTCGGTTTCCCGGTATGTTCCAACAATCAGTATAGGTGTATCTGTTATGTTTCGTAAGATGAAATGCAAGAATAACAGGCTAGGTTTATCAGCCCAATGCAAATCATCCAGCATGAAAAGTATTGGTCGTTTAGAAGATAATCCTTGTAAGAATTGGGTAACGTGGTCAAACAATCGTAATCGTTCTGTCTCGACATCCCCCATCGGTGGATTAGGTTCTACATCTCCCAGAAGCTCCCGAATTTCTGGAACAAGCTTAATCATCTCTGGGGCGGTCGTGCCGATTTCGTCCCGCGCTATATCAGGGGTTTGAGAGCGAAGGTAATCACGTAGTGCCTCCCAAAATCCCAGGTAAGGAACGCCTAATTCTGGATGGAAACGCCCTTCCAATATTAGTGCTCCTCGAAGTTGGGCGTACACCATTAGTTCTTTTGATAAACGTGTCTTACCGATTCCGGGTTTTCCTGAGATCAATACCATATGGCCTTGGCCACCCGCGCTACGATCCCACAAGTTTCGCAATTCTGTCAACTCGGTTTCGCGCCCTATCAATCGACCCCGCACCATGCGGTCAAGCAAAGCGATGCTGCCGGTCAATTTACCAGGTTTAATAGAACTCTCGGTCTGAAGGTTTGGGCTTTCAGTTTGATTATTTAAAATTCCTTCCAATACTTCTAGAATTTCAGATGCAGAGGAATAACGGTCCTGAGGTGATTTTGCGAGCAGTTTCAAGATCAGCGCTTCTAATTCAGGATGGATTGATGGTTTGTGCGTGGTCGGGGGGACGACTGGTGCGTAGATGTGTTGGGAGATAACTGCCACAGGGTCATCATCAGTGAAAGGCAATCGTCCTGTGGTAAGCTCATAGATCATTACCCCCAGAGCATACAAGTCAACGCGAGCATCCAACTCCTGGCCCATAGCTTGTTCAGGAGCCATATAAAAAACAGTACCCAATAGGGTGCCTTCGTTCGTCATTCTCGAAGTAACAGAACGCGCTAATCCAAAGTCCAACAACTTCGCCGTCCCATCATCCTCGATAATTACATTCTCCGGTTTCAAGTCGCGGTGGATAATACCGCTTGCATGAGCATGCTCTAATGCTTGGCAAACTTGTTTGATGATAGAAATTATCTCTTCGTCGTTTTCAAAAGATTTATCATGCAGTGTCTGCCCCTCGACCAATTCCATGACAATAAAAGGGTTGCCATCGTACTCACCAGCGTCATAGACTGTCACTATGTTGGGGTGATTCAATTTAGCTATCGCCTGAGCTTCGTTAAGCAGCCGCGCGCGTCCTTGTGTGCCTAAGTTTGTGTTAGACATCAGCTTAACAGCTACTTCCCTTTTTAATTTGGAATCATGAGCGCGATAAACGGTACTCATACCCCCGCGTCCTAGTTCCGACTCGAAGCGATAACGGTCGTTAATTAGAATATTTAGCATAGATTTCATTTAGATTAAAATGCTTAGTCATTATACCTTGTAAAATGGGTACTTTTTGTACAACATTTAGCCATTTTACCCAATAGATACAGTACGTATGTCACTATATTAGCCAGCATACTTCTTTTATAATAATTCATATTTTAACCGGAGAATACTTATGAAAAAATGCATGTTTAGCTTGCTTTTTGTTAGCATGATATTGCTGAAGCCCACTAATGTCCAAGCTCAGGGCGATATGACCATCCGCGAATTAGAAATTAATTTATGGCCTGAATTTGACGAACCCGAGATGCTGGTGATTTATTTCGTTCAACTTGATCCAGATACTCCCCTTCCTGCAAATCTCACTTTTCGCATCCCCACCGCTGCGGGCGATCCTAACGTGGTTGCAGTTGGATCCTCAAGAGAGGTCCGTGGGGAAGTTACCTACCAACGGGAAATCGCAGAGGAGTGGGCGGTGATCAGCCTGATTGCAGATGACTATTTTATTCAATTGGAATATTATGACCCGGCATTAGATTTAAGCAGCGCGAACCGCCATTATGAACTTATCTGGCCCGGTGACTACGCAGTGGGTGATCTTCTCGTGAAGGTGCAAAACCCTGTGGATGCACAAAATATTTCCGCGACACCTGACCTAGGAGTTGGCACTCCTGGTGGATATGGTCTTTTGTATTTTGATATCTCAGGCGGGAGCCTACAGGTTGGCGAGGAGTTTGATCTTACCTTGGATTACACTAAGGATACCAATACCCTGAGTTTTGATAGGTGGCAGCTCAATCAACTCAACAGCACACAGACATCCTCACGAGGTCTCCCAACATGGGCAATCTGGGGATTGGGGATCATAGGCGTCGGGTTGATCATGTTCGGGGTTATCAAATATTTCCGAGACGACCAACCGCCGCCTAGAAAACGTCCGCGACGACGTAAAGCTGCTTCCCAGGCTTCGTCCGGATTTGTCTTCTGCCATAACTGCGGCACTCAGTCAAAATCCGGGGATAAGTTCTGCCGTGATTGCGGAACAAAATTACGTTCAAGATAAGTAATTTAATAACGAAAACCTCCCGCAAACTGATTAACCCAACAATCAATCTGCGGGAGGTAATTATATTTTATCCCCTTTAAAGTTTAATGATCAATTCTCCGGCGCCCCGGCCAGTATCCAAGCGCGCAGGGCGTTTAATTCATCTTCAAGCATTTGTCCAAAATGCCCGCGTTGGTTAGACTGGCGTTCAATAATCAGGCTGGCGTCTGGGTCTCCAGGTATCAGAACCGCTCCATTGGCGCCACCCTGTAGAATGCTCTCATATGAGGTCAAAACTAAACCGGCCTCAGCATTGTCTATGTTGTGGCAAAAAGAACAGCGCCCATCGAAGATAGATTTGAAAGTTGCGTCGTAAGTACGCTGCACGCCTTCAAAAAGATACGGGCTTGTATTGAGTAGCTCGTAAAGCTGGCTTTCTAAGATCGGGATCATTGCTGGGTCATCAAACCCAATAAATGTCCACTCTGAAACATGGCATGCTGAATTTCCGCAGAATGATTGATCCGTTGGAGGAATACCCTCAAGTGTCAAGTAATCAACTTCGGGATCTACCGGCTCATGGCAAACCGCACAAGAAAGATCAATCGACCCTCCGTGGAGTGCAATCCAACTGGTATGAGTGTGCGAAACTGGTTCCGGCCCCGTAGTAATTTCAATTTGAGTAACGCTGGCGGTTTCTTGAGATACCACCGGCACCGAATGGCAAACGTTGCATTCTAAACGGATAGCTTCATCTTCGGGGGAAAGATGTTTGCCGTCGTGGCAGCGGAAACAACCTGGTGAATTCTTGTGGCCGAGGTTGTCGGGATGGGTAGTCCAATCAAGTTCTTGTTCAGGGAAAACCATTTGCATATAAATATCCTGCAAGGATAAGATTGCTAAATGGATACTCTCAATATTTTCCTCAAAAATCTGAGGGTAATTCCCACGATAATAATCCTCCAAACCAGCGATGCTTTCCAGTGCATCTTGCAAGTCTAAATATGAATCTCCCAATAATTGGACAGATTGTTCTCGAATAAAAGGTAGTTCGGGTGAGATCAGGGTTTTGGCAAGAGCCTGGTCAACTGCATCCACTGGATTGGGAATCGAATGAGTTATCCGATTGTGGCAAGTGATACAATCCATACGCACCAAAGTTTCACCTGCAATATCATCGGGCGTTAAACCAGATGCAATATCATAATATTCTGAGAATTCACCATCCTCCTCTGTCACCCGAACGTAGGGAATCTCTTGTTCAAGAGAATCTGTTGGTAAGAAGAGGACCTCATTCTCAATGTGCCAGTGTATGCCGCGTCCCAAACCCTCTCGCTGAGTACCTCCTCCAGTCTTCATTAACAAATATAAGCTGGTGGGAGAGTTTTGCTCATCCGAGGAAAATCGGCGGATTTCTCTAAGACTATCGTCGGAGAATTTTTCGGGGAAATGGCATGTCTCACAAGATTCCCGGGCAGGGCGCATTGCCTCAGAAAATATAGGGAATTCATAATTTTGGGTAATTGTTGCAATCACATGTTTCATATCCCCTGCCTTACGAGTGAACTGGGTGGTGAGAGTATCACGTCCCAGGTGACATTCCACACAATTTACCCGTGCGTGGGGAGAGCTTAAGTATGCCGAATACTCAGGTGGCATCGTGTGGCAAGTGGTGCCGCAGAATTCTGGAGAGTTAGTGTAGGTCCAAACGGATACTCCACCTGAGAGAACAAGGAGAGTGAGGACCCCCAGGATAGCGTAGGGCAACAGCCTCAACCATCTGGGAGTGTCTTCTGGGGGGAAGAAAAAGAGTTTTATTCGTTTCCATATTGTTCGCATCTCAGTACCTTCTTCCATAGTTATTTTTTAGAATTCTGGTCTAGATAAAAAATATTAATCATAACTAAGCTAAAAAAACCCTACCAATTATTAATATCCTCAATTCTCCGGCGCATTGTTATCGATCCAAGCCCGTATTACGGCGATTTCCAAAGGACTCCACACGCCCGGATGATCGTGGCCAGTTTGCCAAACGATGGATAAACTTACTCCAGATGCGCCGGGGATAATCGCGGGGCCGGAATCGCCTCCTCGAAGCGCTCCCTGGTAACTCGTCAGATCAAGATTACTTTGGGCATTTTGGATGTTATGACAATCTCCACAACGGGAAGCATGCATTTCACCTATAGGCTCATCCCAGGTTTCTCCTTGGTAGACTGCTAATGGTGATGCAGCCTCAGGGAATGGGGTAGGTGTCAGTGGCGAAAAAATTTCGATACCTTGCAGATCTGGAATAATTTCTGGCGATTGCGCGGTTTGTTCAGCAGCTACAAACAGATATATTATTCCCAGCATGACGGTTGCGAGAATACCATAGGCGATAAAAAATACTCGGCGACGGCGCTGGTATGCTGGGTGGTTTTTGGGGAGACTTACCTTGCTTGCTTCTTGCTCAATCGCCAGTGGGTGAAACTTTTCCATATCCTTTCGACTTAGATACCCGGTAAACATACTGGGGTTGTAGTGCCGGATAAGGACATGATAAAAGTGCCAGGTCAGGATAAATAAAACTGCTAAAAGAGCTTCGCCTCCATGCGCAGCTTTTGCCGCTGGAATCCACTCCCCTGGAAGGAAACGCGCCGCGGTTATGGGATTCCAAAGGAAGAAACCGGTCAAAATCATGATAATGGTTCCCCAAACCAATCCCCAATATTCGGCCTTTTCCTCAAATGTGTAGAAACCTTGCTTGGGTTTTTCCTTTATCATTCCAAGGTTATGGCGCAAGGTTTGCCACCCAGCGCGCAGATCAACTAATGAAGGCAGCATGGTAAGGCGGCCGCGATCAACCACCCAGTGATATATTGCCGCTCCCAAATGATAAACCACCAGCAGCATCAATAACACAGCTGAGATACGGTGGATAATACGAACTGTTTCAATGCCGCCCAACCAGGTGATTAGAGATTGAGAAATCTGTGAGTCCATGTATCTTTGGGGCAGCCCTGTGATAGCCAGTAACGTAAATGAAGCAGTCTGCAGCCAATGCTCGATACGGCGGGGCAGTGAAAAGCGCAAGTAACGATTAGGGCGATTCATTTTCGCCTCCTACTGAAACAATGTTTCGCTTATCTTTTATGTCTCGCCAGACGTAAGTCAATATGAAAAGTAACGCCCCGCCAACCATCCCCGGGACAAATATTTTATAAAATAGATTTACCAAGAAGACGATCCTATTCTGTTCAATGTCTGGTGTGTAATGATGTAGCCACGAATCCGGAAAATTAATCGTGGCTTCTGGATGACACCGTTGGCAGGTGGTGATCAGGTTTTGTTTGATCACTGAACTTTGGACATCATCTGGTGAGCGGATATCGTGGGCGCCATGGCAGTCAATGCAGACTGCTTTATTGGTAGGTTGATCAGGTGAAGTCCTCTCGAATATTGCAACTGTGGTTCCGTGGAAATCGGCAAGATAAGTATCAAATACATCTGTGTTGATGTCATAAATATTCATTAAGTCATCATCGGTATGGCAATCTGCACAAATCCGGATAGAGCCTAGATGAAATTCTGGCCTTTCCTCAGGTCCTGCATTGCTGTGATTGCTGTGACAATCTACGCAAGTTGGCACAAAGGAATCATATTCTTCAATAAGTGCCGCCCCGTGGACGCTATCTCGATACACATCATATATTTCTGAATGACATTGCTGGCACATCTTTGCCACCTGATAGCGCGTGTTGCCAAACTCAGTGATTTGATGAGAACCGTGGCAGTCGCTGCAAACGGCAGAATTTTCTTCCCCTTCCTGGAGGGTTTTTGCATGATCTCCTTCTAGATAAATTTCATTTTCTTGTGGGTGACAATTCGCACAGCTTTCAGCCATCTGAATGGAAAACTCACGCGCCGTTTCAAAATCCACCTCCGGATGCGGAAAACCGGTAATATCAGTGTGACATTGCACACAGGCATAACCCTCACGCCCATGAATAGAGAAAGCGTATTGATCAGGATTTACAGTCAGGTAAAGCTGCTCACCATTGGATAAAGGCAGAATCATATCTGGCGTTTGGTGGCATTCCAGGCATTCATCATCCCCCATTTCTACAGCCAGCATAGGTTCTGGTGTAGGTGGGAGAGTTTGTAAAATTGGTGTAGCCGAGGAGGGATTAAATTGGAGGAAAAACAGAAGTATGATCACTAAAATAAATGCTATTGATATTATCAACAAACGATTAAATTTTAGGGCCAAGAATTTACTGTTGCCAATCATTTTGTTACTCGTGATGTTAATGTTGAAGTGTTGGAGATGGGCGAATGAAGTCATCCGCCCATCTCACAATTATTTATTCCTCAGACTCAGCAGGAGGTGTGGGATCATGGTAACCTTCGACAAATTCTGCTAAGATTTCCAGGCTCTGTTCTGAATAAACCTGGCCATTGTGGCACTGCTGGCAAACATACGGCAGTGTCAAGTATGGCATAACCAGGTTGCCCTCTTCGTTGAACTGGGGTGCAAAGGGGTCAGTGTTGATAGAAAACTGGTGTGAGCGCACATCAGCCGTGAATATGTCCAGGTTGCCAACCGCGGATTTAACCATAGGGGGCATGTGGCAAGAAACACAGGTAACAACTAAGGGAGTGTGATCCTCTACATTACTAACTACATTCTGCCAGTGGCAGCTTTCGCAAACTTGTGTAATACCTTGGTCAGGATTCACGTTGGGATCGGCATACACTGCACTGGCGTGAGGATCATGGCAGGTGACACAGGAAATGGTAAAGTGCTGTGAGCTGTACAAGTCTTCGTACTGCTCGTGATGTCTTTCAAAACCACCGCTTGCATCAATCTCGGCAGGGTTACTGCGCACGTGGCAGCTACCGCAAGCCTGTGATGAACGATCTACCACCATCAATACAGCATAAGGGTCTTCCGAGTGCTGGCTGCCGGGTCCGTGGCATTCTTCACACTGAACTCCCGGAGCAGCCCAGGTTCCGATAATGCCTTCCATGTCGTTCTGGTGGCCTTCGGGATTGTAACCAGTGGTATGGCATCCACCGCAGTTGTATGGCTTGTCTTCCTCACCCGCGTGGTAGCTGCTCCAACCCGCATCATTTCCGACTGCCTCATTGGCGAAGTTGTACTGATTGACGTACTCCGCATTACCGCTCTCACCTGGCACATCAGTGATAATGTAGCCATCCTGGTTGATAAATCGGGCTTTCCAGGCGTAGCCACCAATCACATAGCTGATATCGGACCATTCGTAACCCTCCGGCAGGTCAGAAAGACCTCCGGTGATCGAATCATATGGATATTCAGGTGGTTCGCCATCAACAACCTGATTCAACTTATACGGGTGGCCTGAAAGTATGAATTTGGCATACTCTGCCTCGTGGCAATTTCCGCATCTTTCTGAGCCAACATAACTTTGGCCCAAACTTGCGTTCTCACCAGGAGGACCGGCAGGGCCTTGGGGGCCGGCTGGACCAGCAGGGCCTACAGGGCCTGATTCTCCAGCGGTACTAGAACAACTAACCACCAAGAACCCAGCGGTTAATGCAAGCATCAATGTGAGTGTCTTACTGAATTTTCGGTTCATAAAGCAATACTCCTATTGTTAATGTTGTGGTACCCAAATCAAATCTTCAACTAGTATCTTGTAATATACAAATCTACTTTCCTTATAAGGTAAGATAAAGTTTGTATGTGAAATATATTACTAATAATAACCAATTTATTATCTTTTATTAGGGGCACATGTCCTGAATAAATTGGGACATGTAGAACCGCTCTTCTTTGGAAAGATATCATGTTATTTAGAAAGTAAATTTATTCCCAATTAGATGTCAAATGTCTATTATTAATAAGCATAAATTTCGCGCCCAGACCAGCTTTTTTTGGTGTTGACATTTGTCCCGGCAATCTTGTGACATATATCACTAAGAACATATCACAAACCGACATATAATTTCGTTGAAGGATGGGATTGGGGGAGGTTGTAAATGTCTATTGGCACACGTAATGACTTTGTCTTGGCAAATTGCCAAAGACATTTACTAAACCATTAACCATATCGATAATACATTGTAAGGAGAAGGCCTATGCACTATCAAAAAAGAACATTGTGGGTAATCATTTTGCTTGTCAGTTTGAGCCTCCTGGCGGTGAGCTGTGGCGTTGAAGAAGTCACGGTTACTGTGCCTGTGGAGGTCGTTGTAACCGAAACTGTTGAAGTTGAAGTACCTGGCGAGTACGATGGGCCACTCGTCCCCTTCCTGGAAGATTGGGAAAGCTCAGGCCATGCTGACGCAGAAGCAGAAGCTTTTATCCATTGGGACGAGGATGATGAGTTAGTCGTTCCCGATTCATGTGCCAAGTGCCACAGCAGTTACGGCTACCAAGATTTTCTAGGTTTGGACGGCAGTGAGTTCGGGGTGGTCGACAGCGCTGCTGAACTTGGATCAACAGTCGATTGTGTGGCCTGCCACAACGATGTCACCATAACCTTGGACAGCGCAGTGATGCCCTCCGGTGCAGTACTTACCGGCTTGGGCGATGAATCGCGCTGTATGCAGTGCCATCAAGGCCGCGAATCAACCGTAAGTGTGGATCAACGGATCACTGATGCGGGCGTGGGGGATGACGAGGTAAGTGAAGATCTCGGATTCAGGAACATCCATTACTTTGCTGCCACCGCCACCAAATATGGAACCTTGGCTCAGGGAGGTTATGAATACGAAGGTAACTCATATGATGCCCGATTTGATCACGTAGAGGGATTCCGCACATGCATTGATTGCCACGACTCCCATACCCTGGAAGTTAGAGTTGATTCATGCGCGGAATGCCACGAAGACGTGGTTGAGGTCGAGGACCTTCACGATGTGCGCATGCAGGGCTCGCAGGTAGATTTCGACGGCGATGGTGATATGGAAGAGGGTATCTACTATGAAATTGAAGGTATGCGGGCGATATTGTATGATGCCATAAAACTTTACGCAGCCGATGTGATAGGATCCCCCCTCGTTTATTCAGGAGACAGCTACCCCTATTTCTTCATCGATACTGATGAAGACGGCGAGGCTAGTGAAGAAGAAGCCAACCGAGACAACAGTTATGCTACCTGGACACCGCGCCTGGTTAGAGCTACCTACAACATGCAGGTCTCCATGAAGGATCCTGGCGCTTATGCACACGGGGGCAAGTACATCATCCAACTGCTGTACGACTCGATCGCAGATTTGAACACAGGCATCGATATTGCTGCTCTCAATCGTATCGACCACGGCCACTTTGCAGGCTCTGAGGAAGCTTTCCGCCATTGGGATGATCCCGAAGACGAAGGCCTGGTCAGCGGCTCTTGTAGCAGGTGCCACTCGGCAGATGGGCTGGCGCTATACCTTGAAGAAGAGGTAAGCCTGCCTCAGCCGGTAGCCAACGGTTTCCGCTGTGATACCTGCCACGACGATCTAACCGAGTTCACTCTTTACGAAGCCAGCTCGGTTACTTTCCCAAGCGGCGCGGAGATCACCAACGAAGAACCCAACGTCAATCTATGTATGACCTGCCACCAAGGACGCTCCTCATCAGCCAGCGTCGAGAGCTATGTCGCAGGCGTGGACTTGGATACAGTTGACGAAGGCTTCCGTTTCAGAAACATCCACTACTTCCCCGCCGGAGCCACACTGTATGGTGGAGATGCTATGGGCGGCTACCAGTATGCCAACCGGGACTATGTGGGTTTCAACACGCATGCTCCTGCAGCACGTGAGTGCACGCAGTGCCACGATGCTCACGCACTTGAAGTGCAAGTAGATGAGTGCGCAGATTGCCATGAGAATGTCGAAACACTCGAAGACCTGCGAACCATCCGAGGAGAAACAACCCCTGATTACGATGGGGATGGCGATACCGAAGAGGGGATGGCTGGTGAAATCGAAACCTTGCAAGAAACTTTATACGCAGCTATTCAGGCTTATGCAGCTGATGTGATCGGCACCGGCATTGTCTACGATTCACACAGTTACCCCTACTTCTTTGACGAGGAAGGTGAGGGTTTTGGAAGCTTCACACCTCGCCTGATAATGGCTACTTATAACTACCAGTACTCCATGAAAGATCCTGGGGCATTCACCCACAACGGCCAGTACATGGCGCAGCTGCTATATGATTCGATCATGGATCTAGCGTCACAGACTACGGTTGATACTGCCGGGATGGTACGACCTTAGGTAGGAACAAGTAACATAACTATTTACTAGAAATTAGTAAATACCCGAGAAGCCCCGTCTAAACCGCGGGGCTTCTTTAATATATGTGAATGTTATAAGTTAAATAACCGGCTAGTGATTATGGGGAGAAGAGCGTCTATTGTGACAATTGTCACGTAATAAAAGGGACATTTGCAGATGGGTAAAATCGACAAATTTGGTATGATTACGTAAGGTCAATAGTGATTGTCTACCTTGTTTATCTAGGTATTGTTTTATCATAGTGGTAGAATTCGCTAAGAATGTGAGTTATCCAGAACGGAGGTTGCTTAATGAGTACAACGCTAGAAACCATGGACAGCAATCCAGGTAGAAGTAAGTTCCTGGTAGGCGGTCTTTTAATTCTTATCGCAGTAGTATATTTGATCATTTCTTCAACTATCGCCGGGGCACAGACCTATTACACGGTTGATGAACTTCTCGCCCGCGGCGATTCAGCTGTCGGTACACCTATGCAGGTCTTAGGTGCGGTGCTCGGGGATACAATCAGTTACGACCGTGATACTCAGACTGTTTCATTCACGATGGTACACATTCCAGCAGACAATGATGTTGTAGATGCCCAGGGAGGCCTGGCTGCGGTATTAGAAGCAGCGGTAAAAGACCCCAATAGGCAAGAATTGCAGGTGGTTCATATAGGTATCGCACCAGACACGTTGGAGCACCAAGCTCAAGCTATTATCGTGGGGACCCTGCGCGAAGATGGCGTTTTTGTCGCCAGCGAACTCCTCTTCAAATGCCCTACGAAGTATGAAGAGGTCCAGCCCGAACAGATTGATGCCTAATAGATGTCTGATGCCAAGGCAATCTTTTGATTTGAAAACCCAATTCCAGATTATTTGGAGATATTTATGGTAGCTGATGTTGGATACGGCGCGCTAGTAATAACTTTTTTACTTTGCTTTTATGGTATTGGTGCAGCAATTTATGGAGTCAAGAAAAAAGAACAATCCTGGGTTGAAAGCGCGCGGCATGCCATGCTGCTCAGCCTTCCCCTCCTGACGATTTCTGCTCTGAGCATAATCAATCTGCTGGTGACCGACCAATTTCAGGTAGCTTATGTGGCTTCGGTTACTAACCGGAGTATGCCGACTTATTTGCGGGTCACAGCATTATGGGGAGGCCAGGAAGGCTCGCTGATCTTATGGGTCTGGCTTTTGTCAGCGTTCGCATCCGCGGTGATGCTGCGCGATTGGAAACGAGACCGCGAATTCCTTCCCTGGGTGATTATTGTCTGCCTGGTCACCTTGGGTTTTTTCTTAATACTGATCATATTTGTCGAGAACCCATTCGCCAAGATGTGGATCACCGAGACTGGCGAGCGGGTGACTTCGATTTTTCAACCCGGAGGTTCAGAACCCTTCATCCCTGTAGATGGCAATGGATTAAATCCGTTATTACGCCACCCTGGAATGATTTACCATCCACCGATGCTGTATCTGGGATTTGTGTCTTTTGTGATCCCTTTCGCATTTGCAATCGCAAGTTTAGTGACCGGACGCACGGATGACCGCTGGATACGGATTACCCGCCGGTGGACATTGTGGGCCTGGCTCTTTCTTGCAATTGGGCTGATATTGGGCGCTCGTTGGGCTTACGATGTTTTAGGTTGGGGCGGCTATTGGGGCTGGGACGCAGTGGAAATCGCAGCCTTAATGCCCTGGTTGGCAGCCACCCCCTTCTTGCATTCTGTGATGATCCAAGAAAAACGCGGCATGTTCAAACACTGGAATATGTTTTTGATCATCTTGACATACGACCTGATGATCTTCGGAACATTCCTGACCCGCTCCGGGGTACTTTCTTCGGTACATGCTTTTGCCCAGAGTGCCATCGGGCCATTATTCTTTGCATTTATCGTCCTGACCTTGGGAACCTCTTTATGGTTGTTAAGCCGGCGTTGGCAGGATCTGAAATCCGAAACCCGCATAACATCCCTTCTATCACGTGAATCAATGTTTCTGATCAATAATTGGCTCTTTATGGGCATTTTGGTTGTCTCCTTCTGGGGAGTGATCTTCCCATTACTTACCGAAGCGTTGGGCATCGTGGGGGATACGTTTCCAAGTTTAAGCCACATCTTCACGGGACAAAAGGTGACTGTGGGGCCAATATATTACGAGCGTGCTACTGGCCCGTTATTAGCTGGACTGCTTTTCCTGATGGGCGTAGCTCCGCTCTCTGCGTGGCGCGCCTCCACAGCCAGGACGTTGGGGAGAGCCATATGGAAACCGTTCGCTGTCTCTTTAGTGGTTTTAGTTATCATAATAGGGGGAGGGATACGCCATCCTGGTGCTCTGTTGGCTTTTTGGTTGTGTGCCTTTGTGACCGTGGTGACGTTATATGAATTTTGGCGCGGCATGGCGGCCAGGCGCCGCCGGTCTGGAGAAAATTACGGCCTTGCGTTGTGGCGCTTGGCGGCACGTAACCGGCGCCGCTATGGAGGTTATATTATCCACCTGGGCGTAGTTTTGATGGCTCTTGGAATAATCGGAATTGAAATCTTCCAGACCGAAACCCAAGGCACCATTGCTATCGGGAAACAGATGTCTTTGGGTGAATATTCCTTCACTTTCGACAAGCTTGATGAATTTGATACCCGCGATGGGCGCAACGTGGCGCGCGCTGAGATCAGCGTATTTAAAAATGGTGAGTTCGTAGAGACCCTGGCCCCCCGGCGTGATTTCTATTATGAATCCGGGCAAAGGATGACCATCCCAGGCCTGCGCAGTACTATCGAAGACGATTTCTATGTACTACTGGTTAGCTGGGAACCTATCTCAGCTGAGAATGCAACCTTCAAGGCTTTTCATAACCCACTTGTTAATTGGCTCTGGTTCGGAGCTATCATTTTTATCCTGGGCACCTTCGTAGCTGCCTGGCCTGAAAGGGAAAAACAATATATGCCCATAAAAACCGACCAATCAATTGCGACTGCTAGTACCTAACCCTGGATCGTTAATTCGCATGAAACTTAAACTGCCTTTAGTAATAGTTTTTCTCTTGCTGCTAACTCTGACCGGCACAAGCATAGCTTCAGCTCAAGATCCCGGTCCGGAACCAACTCCATCCGAAGACGAGGTTAACCGCATCGCCAAGAACTTGTACTGCCCGGTGTGTGAAAACATACCGCTAGATGTGTGTGAATCGGCTGCCTGCGCCCAATGGCGGGATCAAATCCGCGAGAAACTAGTCGAGGGATGGACAGAAGAACAGATATATGATTATTTTGTAGTGCAATATGGTGAGCGTGTGCTGGCTGAACCTCCCCGGAGAGGCTTGAATTGGTTAATTTATATCGTGCCTCCTATTGCTCTTTTAGCGGGGGGCGTTCTACTATACCGCTTATTACGGAAATCAACGCGCTCCACGCCTGAAGAAAATGTCGCAAGCACAGGCAAGGTTAAGCCGGAAAGTACGCCCCAAGATGATAAGTACACCTCCCTATTAGAGGAAGAATTAAAGAAACGTCAATAGAGAGTTAGGATTAACATGACCGAAATCCAAATGCAATCAAATCCTGATGAACAAAACAATGCTCAAGGAAAACGCTGGAGTTTAATATTTGTCTGGCTGCTCGTTGCTGTTCTGTTGCTGGTGGTTGGTTTGCAGCTTTGGAAAGCGCAGCTCGGTGTAGTCGGTGTAGGTGAGGTTGCCCCAAAATTCAGCTTAACTTTGTTTGATGGTGAAGAAATCACTCCTGCAGATATGGAAGGTAAAGTCGTATTGGTAAACTTTTGGGCTTCCTGGTGTATTCCCTGCGAGGACGAGGCTTACGAACTGCAATCCGCCTGGGAGTATTATCAAGGCAACGAAGAGGTATTATTTGTGGGAGTGGACTACTCCGATACAAACACTGCCGCTCTAGAATTCCTGGATAAATTCGGGGTCACCTATCCAAATGGACCCGACCTGGGAACTCGCATCTCCCAGGATTACCGCATGCAGGGAGTGCCTGAAACCTTCATAATTGACCAGGAAGGCATAATTGCTTACGTTCTGATCGGTCCTTTTCAATCCGTTGAACAAATCACAACAATTATTGACGCTTTATTAGGTTCTTAACTATGGAAATTGAATCAATATTATTAATCCTTGCTGTGCTTATATTGGTTGTTTTCTATATCAGCCAGCCCTTTAATCGTCGCTCATTCAGTGTGAGTGCTGAAGAAAAATCTTTATCCTCTCTGTTAGCTGAGCGGGACCGTATATTAGATGCGTTATTGGAATTGGATTTCGATCATGATTTAGGCAAGATTCCCGCAGAAAACTACCCGGACCAACGCGCCAACTTAGTGCAGCGCGGGGCCGAAATTTTGCGAAAACTCGATAATCTGCCATCTGGAGCTTCTAGCACAGGGGATGACGCGCAATTGGATGCAATAATTGCTGCCCGGCGCAGTGAGAAAGATACAGGGGAGGAATTCGATTATTTGGAAGAAGTGATTGCAGAGCGTAAAGACCAAGGCAAAGCAAAAGCTGGAAAATTCTGCTTCAATTGCGGTAAAGCCATCAAGATCACAGACAAGTTTTGTTTCCATTGTGGAACTGACCTGACTTAGAATAAAAAGAAAACAATTATGAGACTAACCCTGCGACTAAAATTAATAATTTCTGCGATTGCATTATTTTTGCTGACAGGCTGCGAAATATCCCTGGCCCAGGATATCACTCCCCCACCAAATTACCGGCGGGTTTCCGTCGAGCAATCATTTGTAGATGTGGAAGAAACGGAAGCCCCTGTTGAGCAGTCCGAAAGTACTGACATTGATGAACTTACCCGCCCATCTACCACCGAGGAAGTGACTCAAATCCCCGAAGGAGTAGAGAGCAGCACTGAAGAAGTAGATGTTGAATCAGGCACCATCACCGGAACAGTAACCAACGGCTCCGGGGGCGACTTACCAGCAGAATTAGAAGTCAGTTTAATTGAGTTACTTGAGATGGAGCCAAGTGAGGTGGGTTCAACCACCACCCAAACGGACGGCAGCTTTTTGTTTGAAGATGTCGAATTTCTCGAGGGGAAAATTTTCTTGGCAACGGTTAAATTTGAGCAAATGACCTATTCGGGTTTCGGTTTTACTGAAGAGGATGTAACCAGCCTTGCAATTCCCATTACAGTTTATGAAACCACCACCGATGTTTCCGAATTAGTAATCGAAGAAATGCAGATTGGTATAGAATTCCCCGATGCCGATACAGTAAACATTCTGCAACGCTATATTGTCCACAATCCAGGCAACAAAACGATTATTACTGCGAATGACAATACTCCCCTTTTGAGCATCCCCATACCTACAACAGCCACAAATTGGGAATTCCTGGGTGAATATACCGCTGGCCACCTTGTACTAACCCCCGAGGGTGATATGGATGCATTATTGCCTGGTTCAAGCGGGTACGAATTGTTTATTGCGTATGATCTGCCTTACGACCGGGAAATGACTTATGAGCAAGATTTGGGCTGGCCGGTTGAAGCCCTCTTCATTTTCCTGCCTCAAGGAGACCTGGAACTAATTAGCTCCAACTTATTCGAGGTAGGTATTGATGAAGTAGGAGAGACGCAATATCAGGTTTATGCCACCCAGGGGTCCTTGGCATCCGGTGAGGTGCAATTTGAAATCCGAGGCCGCAACCCTATGGATACCTCCGGATTTCTAGGGCTGAATATCGATAATGGTTTAGTGGTTGGAGCCAGCGCTTTGTTAATTTCACTGGTAATTGTTGGCTATTTTACGAGAGTTAGGCGAGGTACGGGTAATACATCCAGTAAAACTTCAACCAACAAGGACACCCCAGAAGCCTTGATGGATAAAATAATAGATCTTGATGAGGCTTTTGAAGCGGGTGATCTAGCCGAAGACAAATATCTTGAAAATCGCGCGGCACTGAAAGAACAGCTTCGTGCCGTACTAGATTAAACTTTGTGTCTTAGGGTCTTAGTGGTTAAAAAATACCAAAAAACCAATGCAATAACACCAAGGCACAAAGACACTAAGAAAAATATTAAATGGTTATTAAACACAAGCCTCTTTCGAAAAAAGAAGAGAGCATCGCAAAAAGTATTGTGGAAGCAGCTTTCGCAGTCCATAGCCAACTTGGTCCTGGTTTGTTGGAAAACATCTATGAGGTATGTTTTTGTCACGAGCTAGAAAAGAAAGGTTTAATTGTTGAACGTCAAGTTTCGATACCGATTGTGTATGATGGAATAACCTTCGATGAAGGAATTAGGTTAGACGTCCAAGTAGAAAAACTTGTTATTTGCGAACTCAAAGCCGTAGAAAAAATGAAACCAGTATTTACTGCACAGTTACTTACACAATTAAAACTAACCAATAAACGTCTTGGTTTTCTAATCAATTTCAATGTTCCACTTATCAAGCAAGGCATAAAGAGAATTATCCTCTAAACTTAGTGTCTTCGTGTCTTTGTGGTAATTAATAATCAATGATTAAAGTCCATAAACTCGTCAAACGGTTTGGTCTTAAACCCGTACTGCGTGGTTTGGATTTCGAGGTTAAAAAAGGTGAGTTCGTCGGTCTTATAGGCCCAAACGGGGCCGGAAAGACGACCTTTCTTCGCATCCTCTCTTCTCTCTCGCGACCCTCTTTAGGGATGGTGAAGGTTGCCGGTTTCCATCTGCCAGCTCAGGCTGCGGCTGTTAGGAATTCCTTAGGTGTTCTTTCGCATCAACCTCTGCTTTATGGAGACCTAACGGCCGAGGAGAACTTGCAATTTTACGGACGTTTATATGGAGTTACCAACCTGGATAGCAGGATTAGCGAAGTACTCGATTTGGTGGGTTTGAGCGCTCGCCGTCGGGATCTGGTGCGCACATATTCGCGCGGCATGCAGCAGCGCTTATCGATCGGGCGAGCGGTGATCCACGACCCTCAACTGCTCCTACTCGATGAGCCGTATACCGGTTTGGATCAAGATGCTGGCGCTATGTTGGATACCATCCTAAAAAGTGTGACTTCGCAGGGCCGTACGGTAGTGATGACCTCCCACGATCTTGTACGTATCTCAGACCTGGCCTCACGCTTTGACGTATTGTCTCGCGGCAAAATAGCAGCTTCAACACAGCGGGAGGATATTCCCCAAGATGGTCTCTTAGGCTTTTACAGACATGCAATCGAATCCAAACAGGAATCCACAAAACTTGAGGCTGCTAATGTCAAATGAGATAAAAGCCCACGTTCGGGTAAGCAATCAGCGGCCTACATTTTGGCGCGCGGTATCAGCTATTGTGCGTAAAGACCTGGCATCCGAGAGGCGCAGCCGGGAATTATTTTCGGCTATGGCGATGTTTGCCTTATTGGTTATTTTGATCTTTAATTTTGCTTTAGAAATGGATGCTGGTACACGGGCATCGGTTACCTCAGGAGTGCTGTGGGTGACATTCTCATTTGCTGGCACCCTGGGTTTAAACCGTTCAATGGCTGTTGAGAAAGACCGCGGCTGCCTGGATGGTTTATTGCTCGCTCCGGTAGACCGCTCTGTGATCTACTTCGGCAAGGCTATCGGAAATTTGCTGTTCATGTTTGTTGTCGAGGCTTTCGTCTTACCGATCTATACAATCTTCTATAATATTAACGTGTTCCATCCAGGGCTAATCCTGGTAATCATCCTGGGGTCAATAGGTTACGTAGCCTTGGGAACCATGCTTGCGGCCATGGTGGTACAGGCCAGAACGCGTGATATACTGCTGCCGATAATCCTTTTTCCAGTCATGCTGCCGTTGATTATTGCTGCCGTGAAGGCCAGCAGCGCTTTCTTGCAAGGGCTGGATATGGAATTCATCTGGCCTTCGCTAAATATCTTGATCTCATTTGACCTAATTTTCATTGGTCTTTCTTACATGTTGTTCGATTTTGTAGTCGAGGAATAAATTTTATAGGAGTGAAAATATATGGAAGCTAAACCAAGAAAGCTGCGTGTATTGGATGGCGTTTCGATCGTCTTATTAATTATCGCCACCGGGATGGTGTTCTTCTACGCTCCCATGGAAAGAGAAATGGGAAACGTACAAAGAGTTTTCTATTTCCATGTTGCTGCTGGGTGGGTAGGAATGATCGGCTTTTTATCAGCTGTGGTAGCCGGCATAGCCTATTTGCGCACTGGAAACCGTAAATGGGATATTATTGGCATGGCAGGGATCGAGGTCGGGTTGGTGTTTTTCTTGATAAACATTGTCTCAGGTTCCATTTGGGCGAAACCGACCTGGAATACTTGGTGGAGATGGGACCCACGCCTGGTAACTGCTACGATAATGGAATTAATCTACTTCGCTTACCTGATGCTGCGCCAAGGGATTGAAGACCCCGACCGTAGGGCTCGTTTTGGCGCTATTTACGCAATCCTGGGATCAGTCAGCGTCCCTTTTACATTCCTATCGATCCGTATTTGGCGCACGATACATCCCGTTGTGATTGGGACCAACAGCCCCGATGCTGAAGGCAGCTTTAATATGGAAACCAAGATGCTTCAAACCCTGATATTTGGCGTAATAACCTTCTCGTTCATCGCCTCTTCGCTGATCTGGCATCGTGTACGTTTGGGAAAATTGCAAGATAAGATCGAAGGATTAAGAATGAAGGTGATGTCATGACGCTAAGTTCATTTTTATTAAAAGCACCAAAAGAAACTACTGGTTTTATGGTTTTGGGATATGTTGTGATCTTCGGTGTGATACTAGTTTATGTGTATAGTTTGAAACGACGCAAACACAACCTGGAATTAGACCTCGAATTGTTGGATGAGGCTGACAAGGAAGATTAGGCGAAGAACTACCCAACAAGCTGAAGAGATATTAATAAATTGAGCCTTGCGAAGGTTTAATACCTTTGTAAGGCTTTTTTTCAAATTGCCAATCGTAAAAGATGCACGATTGGATTAGTTAGTCCGAACTTGCAGTTTCCATCTCTGCCTCCACCATGATACGCACCAAATTTTCAAAATCGGTTTCAGCTTTCCAGCCCAATTCTTTTTGAGCTTTGCTGGAATCACCCACTAACTGGTCAACTTCAGCTGGCCGCATAAAGCGCGGGTCTTGAACCACGTGATCGTTGATGTCTAAACCCACGACCTCAAAAGCCAGCTCTGCAAACTTTTTTACTGTATGCGTCTTGCCTGTAGCTAAAACATAATCTACCGGCTCGTCTTGCTGAAGCATCAGCCACATACCGCGCACGTAATCAGGTGCAAAACCCCAGTCACGCTCCGAGTCCATGTTCCCCAGTCGAACTTCTTTCTCCAGGCCGTGCTTTATTCGTGCCGCGGCACGCGCAAGCTTGCGAGTTACGAATTCGTGTCCCCGGCGAGGACTCTCATGATTAAAACAGATCCCTGAAACGGCAAAGAGATCATAACTTTCCCGGTAATTTAATGTGATCCAATGCCCATAAACCTTGGCTACCCCATAAGGGCTGCGAGGATAGAAAGGAGTGCTCTCCTTTTGGGGCACCTCGCGCACCTTGCCAAACATCTCGCTGGAACTGGCCTGGTAAAAATGAATGCCGGGATCCACAATGCGAATGGCATCCAGCACACGCGTAACTCCAAGCGCAGTGACTTCACCGGTAAACACGGGTTGGTCCCAGGATGTCTGAACAAATGATTGTGCAGCCAAGTTATAAACTTCTGCTGGTCGATGTTTCTCGATGATATCGATCAGCGAAACTTGATCCATCAAGTCACCAGATACTATTTTGATATGGTCTTGAATGTGTTCAATGCGTTCGAAATTGATCGTACTAGAACGCCGCACCATGCCCACAACCTCGTAACCTTTTTCCAAGAGGAATTCGGCCATATACGAACCATCTTGCCCGGTAATACCTGTGATCAGCGCTCGTTTTTTATTCATAGTTCACCTCTTCAACATTAGCATTATTGAAAGAATAGTGATAGCATAAATCTAATCCTGGTCCTTGTCAGCTAAGCCACTTAGCAAACACAAAAACAGGTTTTTAGGGCATAATTGGTGTTGAAGGAGTTTGTTTATGATCCCTCAAAGTATAGGAAAACGCATCGCCGACCTGCGACATCAGCATGGTTGGACACAAGAATATCTAGCAGAACGCGTAGGTGTCTCTCGCGTGGCAGTTTCGCACATAGAATTAGACCTGAGCGTACCAAGCGAGCGCACTGTGTCTCTGCTGGCGGGTTTGTTCAAAATCCCACCACATGAATTAGTAGCTGAAACCACATATCCCCAGGCAAAGGCAGACCGCCTGCCCGCGGCAGTTTGCAGCTACACAGAATTAGAGGTTGATTTGATTTTGCTGGAAAGGGATGTGTGGTGGTTGGAGCGAATTTCCAAGCCGACTGGAAATCAGCGGCTCCAACAGGAATTCGACGAAAAGTGGAGGGCACGGCTGGCATACTGGGATAACCAGACAGTAGATGAAAAGCAACAAGAAACTTTGTCTTTAGCCTGGAAGAAAATCACTGGGGTGAGATTAAATACCTAGAAAGAACTCAAACACAACAAACCGGGATGTTTGGACTTGGCGGGGATACCGTCAAAATTCTTCCATCATGAATTGTCAATGCAATTGGTTTGTAAAGCGTCCGTCCCAAAGTTACAATTGAACTACACCCTAACAGATTAATCGCGAGGGGCCAAAGAATTTTAATGTCAGAAGAAAATAACCGTTCACCAAATTGGAGCTCTGCAACCAAAGTTTCAGTTGGCTTGGTCTTTGTCGCAATTATTGGCGCTCTACTGATTCGATTCAATAATATCATCGGGCCGTTGCTGCTGACATTCATGTTGTCTTATATTCTACATCCTTTAGCCTCACGGCTGAGCGATAGAACGAATTTATCGTGGCGAGCATCAGTAAACCTAATTTATATCAGTTTTGTAATCATCATTTTATTATTCCTTTCAGCAGCTGGATTTGCTCTCGTACAACAGCTTCAAAACTTGGTGGATTTAGTAATTCAATTTACAAACGACCTGCCCACGATTGCAGAGGATCTTGCTGATCAAAACTTTATCGTTGAAATCGGTACTCTAAAAATTGACTTATCCCAAATAATTACCCAATTCAACATAGATGTATTCTCCCTGAGTAACCAAGTAATATCAATTCTTCAGCCTTTGTTGGGAAACGCTGGTAAATTTGTTGGAAGCATTGCAACCTCTGCACTAGTCGCGTTGGCATGGGGAGCGTTCATCCTAATAATATCCTACTTTATCCTCTCTGAGGCAGGCCAAGTTCCCAACCTAATGCAAGGGATTGAACTGCTGCCCGGATTTGGCAAAGATCTGCGCCGGTTGGGCCGTGAAGTGGACCTAATATGGCACGCCTTTTTGCGCGGCCAACTAGCCTTATTTATTATGATTGTTATCAGTTCATTCATATTGTTGACCATCTTGGGTGTGCGCAATACTTTAGGGTTAGCCTTATTAGCTGGGCTGGCTAAGTTCGTCCCTTATATCGGCCCAATAATCGCAAGTATCACTACCGCGCTCGTCGCATTTTTTCAACAGGAGGGCAATTATTTTAATATTGAACCCTGGATTTATGCCTTAATTGTAGTCATAGCAGTAATAATTATGGATCAAATATTCGATAATTTGGTAACCCCTCGTATCTTTGGCAAAACATTAGGTGTGCACCCTGCGGCAGTATTAATTTCAGCTTTCATTGCTGCGAGCCTGATCGGTTTTATTGGTCTGCTTATGGCGGCGCCAGTTTTAGCAAGCTTGCAATTATTTGGCCGGTATGCGCTTCGCAAATTGGCCGATTTAGACCCCTGGCCAGAACCTGAAATCTTGGAAGTAGATATCAATTTCCCATTCGAAAAACAGCTTCGCAGTTTATGGAGTAGAATAAAAAATCTTCAGAAGAGAATGAAAAAAAAATGACCCAGAAAAATAAGACCCCAAAAACCAAGACTCTAGGCGAGACCTCTAACTTTATTGTCTGGCAAGCAGAAGAGCCAGATGGTGAAACCACTTACCATCTAGAATTAAATAATCTAACTGTCCATTTCTTTAAAGAAGAGTGGCAGGAATTCCTTGAATTGACCAAATTGCTAACTATTAATGAGTAGTACCATGGATTACTTGCGTCCACCAATACCCCGTGATAAACTGATATTATGGCTGTCCACGTCTTAATTGTTACGCCTAGCCCAGGTTTTGGGGAATTAATTCGCCAGGTATTTGATGAATCAGACGGCTATTCCACCGCGCTAGCATCTTCAGGACCTGCGACGCTAAACGCTGCAAATACAGATCCACCAGATCTTTGCATCTTGGACGCTGACCTGGATGATTTTCCAAAAGTTGAACTGGTCGAAACATTACGCTTGGTAAACTCAAAGATGCTGCTAGTTCTCATTCCTCCAGAAGATGATGAGGAGAGACAAGAAATTGCTAACCTTGCTCAATTAGATGCAGATGGGCAATTGGAAAGACCCTTCTACTTACCAAATTTGCTAGAAACAGTTGAAATGGTACTAAAGGAAAAAAATGTAGAACTTTTCGATCGTAAGCCTGTTAAAAAAGCAAGCGCTGAAGCCAGAAAAAAACAAACAAGTAAAAAAGTAAAAACCGCGCCAGCTCCTCAATGGTTGCAAGACGTATCCCTCGCGGCCCAACACCTCACCAGACTCTCTCTAGAATCAGCATCACAGGCAGCATTGATTACACGGGGAGACCAAATTTGGGCTTACGCCGGCGAGCTGCCCCAACCCGCCGCTGAGGAACTTGCCCGCACAGTTGCCAGCTACTGGACAGATGAGAGCAGTGATTTAGCTCGCTTTATCCGCCTGGATGAGACTGAAAGCGAGTATATGATGTACGCCACTAGTCTGGGAGGTGAATTTGTCCTGGCATTAGTGTTTGATGCCACCACCCCATTCAGTAAGATACGCGCACAAGCGGGTAAACTAGCTCGCTCCCTGGCTTCTGAACCGCAAGTGAACGACACCAGTCCTAACGAAACAACCTCAGAACAAGTTTTTATTAGTGACCCAGAAATCAGTGACCCTGAAATTATTGTTCCTGAACAAAGTGATCCAGAAATAGAAGATAGACCTGCCAGTACGGCAGAACCAATTTTTGAAGATGTTCCCCCTTCAATCCCTGGAGACTGGGTGCCAGGCACAACCCCATCGCCTGCTCGGCAGAGCTTCCTCGAGGAACTTCTCGCCGATGGAGTCACAGAGTATGCAACACCTGCGGAAGAAATTAAAGACGTCGAAGTCGCTCTTGAAATGAGTGATCGTAATCAAGAAAATGAGGAACAAACAGAAGTTTATGTTGACCTGGATGAAACCCGGATCGCAACTCCCGATTATGCAGTTGAGACAATCCCCCACCAAGTAGAGCAAGCCGCCGGCCAGGATGAAGAAACAGTACCCTCGAGAGAGCAAAAAGGCGAACGGCAAATAGCCCTTGAACCAGTTTCACCCGCTTTGTATAACCTGACTTACTCCTGTGTCCTAATTCCCCGCTTCCCCGAGCACCACCTTACAGGAAACCTGGCTGCCAGGCTGTCAGATTGGATTACCCAACTGTGCTTAGCATTTGGCTGGCGGTTAGAACATCTCTCCATACGCCCGGATTACGTACAATGGATCGTTAACGTACCGCCCACCTCGTCACCAGGTCACTTAATGAGAATTATTCGCCAGCATTCCTCTCGGCGTTTGTTTGTAGAATTCCCTAGCTATCAAGAAGATAACCCGTCTGGAGATTTTTGGGCGCCAGGATATTTCATTATGAACGGCGACCAACCGACACCCGCGAACTTGATTAAAGGGTTTATTCAGCAAACCCGTGAACGCCAGGGAATTACAAGTAAGAAATAAGAATTATTCCCGATAAAAATATTGATGCCTGAAACGCTTTTCCTGATCGATGGTCACGCCCTTGCCTATCGCACCTATTTTGCATTAACTGGCGGTGGTGGGGATGTTACACGCTGGTTGACAAGCAAAGGGGAACCAACCGCAGGTGTGTACGGATTCGCCAGCGTATTATTGCGTATTTTGGAGCAAGAACGCCCAGATTATCTTGCAGTAGCCTTTGACGTCGGAAAGACATTCCGAGATGAAATTTTCCCAGATTACAAAGGCACCCGCGAGAAGATGCCGGAAGATTTGCGCTCACAAATCGAACGCATGCGTGAACTAGTTGATATTTTCAACATCCCCCGACTTGAAAAAGAGGGGTTTGAAGCCGATGACGTGTTAGGAAGTGTTTCACGCCAAGCTGAAAAACAGGGTTTGGGTGTAAAGATCATTACAGGAGACCGCGACCTTCTCCAACTAGTCACCGAACGTATAATCGTGAGCTTGCCCGGGCGCAAGCTGTCAGAATCAAAAGATTACTTACCCGCGGATGTTAGAGAAACTCTGGGTGTCCGCCCGAATCAGGTCGTGGATTATAAAGCTCTCATGGGCGATAAGTCGGATAATATTCCCGGTGTAGCAGGTGTAGGAAAGAAAACCGCAGAAACACTATTACAAACTTACGATACATTAGATGGGATTTACGAACACTTGGAAGATCTAAAACCCGGGCAGCAGAAAAAACTGACTGCCGATCGTGAGAATGCCTTTTTAAGCCAAAATCTGGCCCGCATTGTCACAGACCTGGAAATACCTCTTGATTTGGATCAGGCCCGCGTAAATGAATTCGATCCCAAAAAAGTGCAGGCTTTCTTTCGCGAGCTGGAATTTCGGGCGTTAATGCCTCGCTTGGTCACCGTGATGCAAGTTTTAGGGATGCAGCCTGTTGAAACAGATAAGGGTGGGCAACTCAACATGTTCAGCGATCAAACCGAAGGAGAAATGGATACACTCGGATTAGATATTGAAACCATTATTGTCGATACCTCTCAAGGGCTTGAAGAACTCGTGCAACAATTGAATACTGCGTCGGTGATTGCCTTTGATACAGAAACAACCTCGACGGATAAGATGCAAGCACATATGGTAGGCATCTCCCTAGCAATAGAACCCAAAAAAGGTTACTACATCCCTGTTGGCCACAATCCGGAATTCGGTAACCAACTACCGCTTGAGGTTGTGTTGGAAGCATTACGCCCCCCCATGACAAACCCCCGCATTCCTAAAGCAGGCCATAACCTGAAATATGATTTCGTTATGCTCGCTCGTTATGGGCTTGAAGTCTCCCCTTTAAGTTTTGATTCCATGATCGCCGAGTGGCTGCGAGACCCGAATTCACGCAACTTGGGACTGAAGAATCTTGCCTGGGTGCGCCTAGATGTTCAAATGCAGGAAATTCAGACCCTGATAGGCAAAGGTAAAAAACAAATAACCATGGCTGAGGTACCAATCCAGAAAGCAGCACCTTATGCAGCCGCGGATGCAGAGGTTGTTTTGCGTTTAATGCCCTTGCTGGAGGCCGACCTGGAAACCAACCAGGCAAGCCAACTTTTCTCAGACATGGAAATGCCCCTTATCAAGGTATTATCCGAAATGGAGATGAACGGGATTGCTCTAGATACCAAATTCCTGGAACAAATGTCTTCCAAATTAAAAGAGAGCATGCTGGAAGTCAAAACGCGCATCCTTGAAGCTGTCGGAGAAGATTTCAACCTGAATTCCCCTCAAAAGCTTTCTCATGCGTTGTTCAACCAATTGAAGCTCAAACCCCCGGATGGAACCAGAAAAACTGCTAGTGGTCATTATTCCACTGCTGCAGGTGTTTTAGAGGCTATCCAAGACCAGCATCCAGCTATAGATTGGATTCTTGAATACCGCGCACTCTCAAAGTTAAAATCCACCTATGTGGATGCGCTCCCCACTCAGGTTAACCTAATAACCAAACGAGTGCACACATCTTATAATCAATCTGGGACAGTGACAGGCCGAATTGCTTCAACAAACCCAAACCTGCAAAACATTCCGATCCGGACGGAAATTGGAAAGCAGGTACGCGAGGCGTTCATTGCCTCCCCAGGCAATATGCTCCTGGCTGTGGATTACTCACAAATAGAACTGCGTATAGTTGCGCATATGGCGAACGATAAAGCCATGCTGGCTGCATTCAAGGCTGGGCAGGATATTCATGCTGCCACAGCTGCGGCGATATATAATGCCAACCTGGATCAAATCACTCCGGAACAGCGCTACCACGCTAAAGCGATTAACTTTGGTTTGATATATGGGATGAGCCCCTTTGGGTTAACACGCACCACGGACCTCACCCTGGCTGAGGCAGAGAATTTCGTGGATGCGTATTTTTCCCAATTTCCAAGTGTAAAAAGCTTTTTAGACGACTTGCGCCTAAAAGCTTCCGCACAAGGTTATATAGAAACTCTGGTTGGCCGGCGAAGGTATTTCCTCGGCCTTAAGAATCAGACAAATCAATTGATCCGCCGGCGTGAAGAACGTGAAGCCATAAATGCCCCCATACAAGGCACTGCTGCAGATATCATGAAATATGCGATGTTGGCTGTTCAAAGAGCGCTGAAAGAATCTCAATTGGACACAAAAATACTTTTACAAGTACACGATGAGCTGGTGTTTGAATGCCCCAAAGATCAGGTTTACGATACATCTAAGCTGGTTCAAGAAAAAATGGTAAATGCTTATAAACTTAAAATCCCCCTAGAGACTGAAGCCCGTGCTGGATTAAATTGGGGTAAAATGACACTTATCAAGGAACAGAATTAATATTTTATTAACAACGGTTGCCCGTCAGCAATACCAATTGAAATCTTTCTAACTAAAAATGGTTGAAAACAACGAGAAATTCCAAGAAGCAATGAACCAGGGGCACTCTGCGGCGTGGGATCAAAACTGGGAGAGCGCGGCAGATTTTTATCGTCATGCTCTTGAAGAAATTCCAGATCAATACCAAGCTTTAATGAATCTGGGTCTCGCTCTGTACGAACTCCAAAAGTTCCCTGATGCTTTGGCCTGCTATGAACGGGCAGCAACTCTTCAGCCTGATGATCCTCTACCGGTTGAAAAATCCGCGGATATTCATGAACGAAATGGCGATCTAAATGAATCAGCTGTTAAATCGATAAAAGCTGCCGACCTTTACCTAAACATAAAAGATGCTGATAAAGCCATTGAAAACTGGACACGCGTAGTCCGCCTGATGCCGGAACATTTGGCAGCACATTCAAGATTAGCATTAGTGCACGAAAAATTAGGCCGAAAACAACAATCAATTACGGAATACCTAGCTGTTGCCAGCTTATTACAGCATAAGGGGGAGTTAGAGGACGCTTTTGAGACAGTTAAACATGCTCTAACGCTGAATCCAAAGAGCAAAGAAGCGCTCCAGACCATGGAGTTATTACAAGCCAACAAGTCACTTCCGAAACCGATTCGACAACGAGGCTCAACAGGCCCTTTACGTATGGCTTCCTTGAAGGAAATGGAGCAACCAGAGCCAGAAGGTTTTGATTCAGAAGTTTTTTCCAGAGAAAGCCCAGACCCGATTGCTGAGGCCCGTCAAAAAGCATTGACCACCTTAGCAGGATTGTTATTCGACGTACCTGACGAACCTGAAGCAACTGTTGAGTCCGCGGGTGATCTAAAATCCCTCGCCCGCGGGGTCACAACCAGCCTTATGGCTCCCGGACCAGACCGCACGTTAATTTCCCTCCACATTGGTCAAGCAATTGATTTGCAAACCCGCGGCAAGGACAAGGATGCTGCCGAAGAATTAAAACGCTTAGTTGAAGCTGGATTCGATCATCCAGCCGCGTACTTCAATCTGGGCTTAATCTTGTCAAACACTGGACGCAAAGAAAGCGCCCAACGCAATTTACAACGATCGGTCACACACTCGGATTTCACATTAGCTGCCCGTCTCCTGATTGGGGAACATATCCGTGAGAAAGGTCGTCTAAACGATGCCGTCGTCGAATATTTAGAGGCATTAAAAGTTGCGGATTCGTCAGTCGTGCCTCCAGAAAATGCTGAAGACTTGCGGCAGCTCTATGAGCCCCTGATTGAAGCACAATCCCAGGAAGAGGATGAGGCTGCGTTAGATCAATTATGCAATAACATTGTAGAACTGCTCATCCGTCCAAACTGGCGCTCTCAACTTATAGAAGCCCGCAAACAACTACCGGATAGCGGTAACTCCGGAGCTCCTGCACCATTGGCTGACATCCTGACCCATGCGAAAAGTAGTCAAATTGTCACCATTATGGCACAAATAAACCAACTAGCTAGAGATGGGCACTTACGCTCTGCGATGGAAGAAGCTTTCGTGGTCTTAGACTATGCACCTACTTATCTGCCTCTGCACATTCAGATGGGTGAACTGCTTCTGCGGCAGAACAGAACCGAGGAAGCTATAACTAAATTCAAAATTGTTGCTCAAACTTATGGATCACGAGGTGAAGCCAGCCGCTCAACTGACATGTTCACCAGGATTGTTGAACTTTCACCAATGGATTTATCGACGCGCAATAGTCTTATCGATCAATTGATCGCCCGTGGTGAAACTGATCAAGCACTTAATGAATATATCAATATGGCGGATATTCATTATCATTTGGCAGAATTAAATTTGGCGCGGGCTACCTATGAAAAAGCGCTAAGAGTAGCACAACAAACTAACGCTGATGGAAAATGGAATGTAAAAATCCTCCACCACATGGCCGACATTGACCTCCAGCGGCTGGATTGGCGTCAGGCAGTAAGGGTTTATGAGCAGATCCGCACCCTCCAACCAGAAGATGAAATAGCACGTTCCAGTTTAATTGATCTAAACGTTCGCTTGGGGCAAAAAAATCAGGCACAAGCAGAACTAGACAATTACATATCACACTTAATTGGTACCGCGAAAGAGACCACAGCCCTGAACTTCCTGGAAAACCTACTTGAAGATAAGCCTGAACTAACTTTTGCTCGCCGCCGCCTCGCGGAAATCTACCAACAAGCTGCCCGCGTCGAAGATGCAATTGCGCAGTGGGATAAAGTTGGCGAAGCACTATTAGAAGCAGGTAACAATGAGGGTGCCATAGAGGCCATCCGGGCAATTCTAGTACTCAAACCCCCAAACCCAGACCAATATCAAACTCTACTCAGAAAACTCGAAAGTGGAATAGGGAGTTAACACCTGAGAGTGATCCCTGCAGCAGAATAAAGAAAAAGCTAATTGGGGATTTTTGGGTAAAGCTCCCACCTGACATTCATTCTTGCAACAAGCATCAGAATATTCTGGCTTTATACTTAAAAAATGTGCCCCTGTTTAGTAAACAGACGCAGAAGAAACCATCAAATTGATATTACCACCATAGGCGGAAAGATGTAATCATTACACGGGTAATATCATCGTAAATCACCGTAGCAATAACCTCAACGACCCCCAATTGAGAGGTATCAAACGAGAAAGATTGCATAGAAATACCATTCTCATCTGTGTCTGGCATGATAGTGGATTCTATTTCATTGGAAGGATATCTAACAACAAAAGATACCTGAGCTTGCGGAACTGGTTCCAAGTTTTGATCGCGCACACTAACAAAGATGGTTTGGGTGTCGGAGGTGGATAGAGTCGCGCTCTCTAAAAAGGCATGCGTGCTTAGTTGTAACACAAACTGGCGCGGACCATTCGCTGGTCTGCTTTCCCGGAAATTACCCCTGTTATTGCGAATTAGGAAATAAACTTCACCTAAATTGCCGAGTGTGATCTGAAAGCCTGGCCTGTATTCAGGATACCATTCAATTCGAGCGTTCTGAAAATACTGTACGATACGGCCACCAAAAAATTCTAATCCTGAGATAGGAAAACCGAACTGAACAAAGCCACCTTGCGCCTCATAAAATTCGAGGAACGAATAACACACCGGGAAGGGGCTAGAACCGATGGGGCGGCAAGCAGGGTTGTTGGCCGCAATTTCTATTGGAGATCCAGGTTGGTAGACCAATTCTCCTAAATGGGATTTTACGATGCGCTCACCTGGGGCATTCTCCGGGTGATATTCAAAACGGGCGCGTTGGAAATACTGCATTCTCAACCCGGTAATAGAGTCTACAGCCACAACACTTATAGGATATCCGTAAACGAATTCGGGGTTGAGGTGGCTCTGGTAGAATTCTAAGAAATCATCGCTGACCCAATAACCGGTTTCAGGGAAATATCGCTGGCCTGAGCTTTGCGCGGAAACCGCCTGTCCCCAAATCAGCAAAAATATACTGAATAATGGAATTATTAAATACTTACCCTTCAAGCGTCCATTCACAAACCTATTATATGTCCACTTTCAGGGAAACACAATATATTTACGTAAAGAATCTTGGTTTTTTAGATTAAAACTCCCCAGCTGACAGTTTTAACAAATTGATCTAATAAAATTGCATAAGAATGAAAACACACTGGTTATTGTCGTTCCCACCTCCTTGGGGGGTGAGGAATCTCTAAAACCTCTTTTATTCAAGACCTGCCAGCATAAAAAAAAGAGTTTTTCAGGGATTTCTCGGCAGACATAACCGGGTCTTCTCCTTCTCGAAATGACAAATCGTGGTTTTGGTTTATTAGATGGACTTGGTTATCTCTCGAATAATCAATTGAGCTTGGGCAGCTGAACTGACAATAATATTTCCAGCAAACCCGCAACGCTCTTCAAAATTAAATCGGCGCCTGCTTCCTGCAGTTCTTCCCTCTCACCAAAACCGGATAGCACTCCCACGGTTTGAGCTCCAGCAGCTTTACCAGCGCGCATGTCAATATTAGTGTCACCTACCATCACACAACTTCTTGGTGCAACGCCCACCTTTGAGGCCACCCACAAAATAGGATCAGGAAAAGGTTTGGTGCGTGGGCAGGTTTGCGCGTGAGCTACGCACTCGAAGAGTCTGTCGATGCCCAACGATTCAACGTATGCGTGAGTACGATATGCATCACGGGCAGTGACTACAGCCAATAAGAAATGTTGAGCCAGCTTATCCAGAGTCTCAAGCGAACCGGGGATGATTTTGAAGTCAGTTGACCTACTAATTAAATTCTGGTTATGCAGCCAAGTTATGATTTTAGAAAAGTCATCGTCCAGCCCGAGACGATCAGGTAAGCCGTAAACAAAGTTCCCTGGTTTTTCCAGCCACATCACCAACCTGCGGCTAGCCTTATGTTGGTCTTGTTCTAGTAGAAGAAATCGAAAAACCTTAAGCACACGCTCTACGCGTTCCACGAACTGGTCATCCGTGTCGTTTAAAGTGCCATCAATATCAAAACACAGTACTCTGATACGAGAGATATCTAAGGGCATAGACGAAATCAAGGGTTTTGAAATTCATCCCAGATAGCATCTACAATAAATTCATCTGGAGCAAAGATCCAAAATGTTTGATCACCCTCATAACGCAAAAGTGTATATCCCTCTGCGCTGCTCCAAGAAATCTCTCCAGGACTCTGATCAAGCGGAGATCCGAAGCGGCCAGTCGCATATCTTTCAAAAGCTTCGACAAACTCAGTTGCATCTTCGGTCGTATCCCAGATATTGTTGAGCAGCATAACAACTGCTTCATCTTGGCCGCGCTGGTAGACGGCGTAAGCATCTCCTCCCCAACCTTCAGCAGCGTTTCCAGCTTCAAAATCCGATAGTTGGGCAGAATCATCAATTCCTCTGGCTAGGACCAAAAATGTATACCACTCACCCAGCACATCTTCGTCCATTAATTCCCAATCAGGCCCCAACACTGTAGTTAGATCTGGTAACGAAACCGGAATAGGTGCATCCTGCGGGTAGCGTTCTGGGTGTAAGATCTGTTCAGTAGACACCGGGAGATCAGAATAAGCCGCATCTACAGCATCCCAACCTCCCTGCTCATAAAGGTCCCGGACAAACTCTTGACCATAGCTGTATGGAAAAAGCAAGTCTGCCTGCAGAAATGGCGGCGAATTATCGTATGCTGGACTTGCGTAGGTCTCAATAAATTCTTGAAGCTGACGATATTGTTCAGGTGTTGCATAATCAAATAACCAGACGAATTCAGTTTGGGTAGCATCCCCTTCCAATAGCGCAGATATGGCAGCACACCGTTCTGAATCTTGCTCACAAGCTTCTTCGTTATAACCTAAACCTTCACTGAGGTCGTAAGTTTGATCTTGTAAAGCATGAGTATATTCATGCGCGTAAGTGATGTGTTCGGCCCCGCCAAATCCCTGCCCCACCACGACTGCCATCTCTCCAGTCTCTTCATCGTAGAACCCAGCGATACCCTCGCTGTAGAGATCGATGTAAATATCCTGCAGGTCAGCGTCGCGCTCAACTAGACCAAAAATCCACAATACTATGGCGTCTACTAAAGCTTCCTCGGCTGTATAATCCCCAAAAAAATCATCCATGACAACCTGGCGCAGTTCTTCAGGGGAGTATAAGATGCGGGTGATATCCTCAGCTGCTGGTAAGCCGCGCAACTCTATTACTTGTTGTTCGATCAAGGCCATTTGATCCAGAATATCCTGCGGGAGACTATCAACGCGGTTTTCACCTGCATTAGTCCCATCAGGGGTGGTGGTAACTGGCGGCGAGGACGAATCATTTTGGGTGCTGTCTGTCGAGGGTGTCTGCGTTGAGCCCCCTAGAGAAGGGGAAATAACCGCAGGCGCTTGTGTCTCAGTGGCAGTCCCGTATATTTGGTTTACCAGAACTACTGCTGCAGTGGAAATGCTGAGCAGGCTGATGAACAAACATGCCGACAAAATCAAAACTGCACAAGATAAAGAGATGCGACGATAGATTTCGTTCATAACATTCCTTGGTATGATCTTTGGTTTTAGAGAAAAAACCAGAATGCCCTGCTGCTTGCAGCAAGGATGAATAGCAAGTGGGGGTTTGGGGGTAAAACCCCACTTCGACTTATTCATTTGAAGATAAATGCTGCAAGCAGCGGGGTTCTTCACTTGAATTCAAAGGATTGTAACCGATTTTATTAATTTTTTTTTATTTCGTCACCATAATAACGAATATTCTATTAGCGAGTCTATTCGCAAAAACTGAACGCTAAACGCTATATTGTGGTAAAACATTAATTATGAAATCTGACTATCCGCATGCTACCCAGCCTTTTTTAACCTATGCGCTTTCAATTATACTGGTTAAACTAACGGGCCGGCAATTACTGGGTAATTGGGTATTGTTCTCCCCTGCAACGCGTGCGAACTTTCAACAACACTTCACGCTCCCAGGCTCCGGGAGGCGCATCATTGGATGAAATTGGATTGATCCAATCCGCAAAAAAAGGGGACTTAGATGCGTTCAACCGTCTGGTTTTAGAATACCAGGACTTAGCATTCAACGTTGCGTACCGCATGATGAATGACCCAGCAATAGCAGAAGACATCACCCAGGATGCGTTCATATCAGCTTACCGCAAACTTAACAGTTTCCGGGGTGGATCGTTCAAAGCGTGGCTATTACGCATTGTTACCAATGCCAGTTACGATGAACTGCGTAGACACAAACGCAGGCCAACCACATCCTTAGAACCTATTAACGAAGATGATGAAATAGAATCACCTGTTTGGTTGGCGGATCCTGGCGAATCCCCTGAGGAGCTTGCTGCCCGCGGTGAACTAGCCAATGCTATTCAAAATTGCTTGGAGAAATTGGGGATAGATTTCAAAACGGTTGTTGTGTTGGTGGATCTACAAGGTTTTGATTACACCGAAGCGGCAGCGACGATCAAAAAACCATTGGGGACAGTCAAAAGCAGGCTGGCGCGCGCCCGTCTAAGGATGCAGAATTGTTTACAAGGATTTGGGGAACTTTTACCTGCGCAATATCGTTTGGAGAATGAGAGCACAGTATGACACCACAAATTCCACCACGCGATATTAAAAACTTATCCGCTTACTTGGATGAGCAATTACCAGAACGCGAACGCAAACGTTTGGAAGCGCGGCTGGCCGAGGATGCAATTCTTAGACGAGTCCTCGAGAATTTACGCCAGACACGTAATGCGTTGCGCAGTGTGCCCCAAGTGCGCGCGCCGCGCAATTTCACACTCACGCCAGAAATGGCTGGAAAGCGAAACTTTCGTCCCCGCTTGTTTACTTCTATGCAGCTCGTTTCAGCGATGGCAAGCTTTTTATTCTTCATGGTTTTCTTCGGGGATATGATCTTCAATGTGATTTTACCTGGCTCATTACCTGCTTCACAACCTGAGGTCATCACAATAGCAGAAGCAGATGGCGAGTCAGAAGCCGAAGGGGAGACAGTCGAAATGGACTTGGCAGCCGAAGATTCTGCCGAAGAATCAAGCAGAATTGGCGAATCTGTACCTGCTGAAGCTCCTGCACCGTTAGCAGCCGCAGAAGCAGAATTCACAGACACAGACGCTCCTGAAACCGAAGAACTGCAAACCGAGAGCCAGGCAGAAGCGGGAGCTGATGACACTACCAGCCAAGCTCCGGAGGCGGGTCAGGCCCCTCCTGGAGTTATTTCAACACCTACAATCATGCTGGAATCAGAACCGGATGAGTCCCTCGCTCTAAGCACACCTATCTATCAAACAACTCCATCTATCACAGCGGAACCTGAACTCGAAGCTACTCCCACAATTTCAATAACAGAAGCCGAACCGCCTGCATCCGGCAAAGAAATCCCATGGTTACGTATCATTGAAGGTGTTTTGGCATTTATGGCCGTAGGTTCTGGTGTCAGCGCCTTTATCTTCCGTCGGCTTAGCCGCGCATTGTGAAGAACACCGCAGAAATCTGCAGGATAATCTTATTTTTCCACTTCAACTTGTTTGGCTCCCCAAGTTTATTTCCCAGATTTAATTGTAAAGACCAAGGAGGCTTTAATAAGAGTAAAAAATGGGAAAGGTCAATCTTAACAATACAAACTACTTGCTTTAGTATCTAATAATTTGTTATACTGGTTGTGTTACAAGATTGTAAATTTAGTAACAATAGATATAAGGAGAAGAATTATGCAATCACACTCACGAAATTTTCGGCTGTTAGCAATCTTTTTCGTCGTACTGATTGTCAGCCTTGCTTGCCTTTCAGGCGGGGACGATGGCAACGGCGATACCGGCAACGGGGATACCGACGATGGTGATACCGCTGATAATGATACCACCGATGGTGATACTGGACCTGACCTGGAACTCACCGCGGCATCTTTACAAGCTACCCAAGATGCGATAAATAATCCACCTCCTCAGCCTGATGAAACCGAAGAGCCTCCGCCACCGCCACCGCCACCACCGCCACCGGACACTCCCAGTGATTACAGGTTTACAGTTGATAATGCTTCGTTCCAGACAATCTGTTATGTAAATATATCTCCAACTACCAGTGATAGTTGGGGAAGTGATTGGCTGGGTGCCAGCGATGTAATCGTACCTGGCAGCAGCTTCGACTTTTCCGTCTCAGGGGGTACTTGGGACATAAGAGTTCAAGATTGTGGAAACTTATCTTTCGATTTTGAATATGAATTAAATGTAAATCGTGATATGGTCTGGACAGCTATTGGACCTGGTGTTGGTGACACACTTTGGTGGACTGAGTTTGCTGACAGCGACCCGGATAATCCAAACTGGGATTTCTTTTCAATCCAGTGGACCGGCAACGACCTTGCTTTCAATGGAGGCGATTTTTCCGCTGATATTTATAGTGGACGCCTCAATGTTGTCGCTGAAACAGCCGACACATATGTTTATGCCTTATATGACGCCTACTTCTCTGGGGCATTTGAGAATGTGACCGTATGGGCGACAGTAGAGAAAGTGGGCGGGCCTAACCGCAACAACATTGCACTGATTTGTAGGGCGAACGATGAAGGATGGTACGAATTTGCCATCACCAGTGGAGGTTTGTGGGAGCTTTACTTATACGAATATGATGACGGTTACACCAGGATAGGTAATGGAGGCAGCAATGCCATCAATATGCAATTTGAGGTCAACGATCTAGCCCTCGACTGCATTGATGACGAGATAACCCTCTGGGCTAATGGCAGCCAAGTCGGCAGCGTCACCAACAACCGCTTCACCGAAGGACAAGTTGGTGTCTCGGTTTCCTCGTTCGACCTACCCGATGTGGAAGTTGAGATCGACGACTTCTTCGTCACCTGGCCAGGACAGTAGATTTTACCCTGATTGCAGCCTCTAAATCACAATGAGATTGAGCGCCAGCGAAGAAGCTTCGCTGGCGCTAATTTGTTAACTTAAATTTTACTGTTGAGCGTCGGATAGGATTGTTGAAAGGTGTTATGGGTAAAGTAAGCTTGCCTGCTCCCCTGGAAAAATATATTATTTTACTTAATATGCCTTAAGTAATTATTCAACGATGAATTCCAGGGCAGTTTCGATTTGGTTACCCGCGAAATCGAAGGCTACCACACGCAGTTCATGGTTACCCAGACGCGCGAACCAAGGCGCGGCGAATGGGGCTTGCCTAAGTGTGATGATAATTTCATCATCGATATAAAATTCAACTCTTTCAATCCCCAGGTTATCAACAGCCTGCGCCTGGAAAGTGAGTGAAGTTTCTTCGGGATATGAAAAGCTCTGACCAGCAGAGGGGTAAAGAATTTCCAACTCAGGTATTTGGTTGTCAACCGTAATTTGGATGATAGCCGTTTCAATACTTTGATCTTGGCGTACGACGAGCAAACGTATAGCATACAACCCATTTAAACCAGCTGTATCCCAGCTTGCTAAAAGTCCATTCTCAACTGGGGTAATTCCATCTTCACCGATCTGCTGCCACTGCCTGGGGTTCAGCCCTTCGCCTACCTGGATACTGAAAAAATCAAACTCATCTCCGGCCGCGGTACCTATGATATCCAGCTCAGATCTGACGTAGGCAAACATTTCTGGGGTCAGAATATTGACATCTTCATTCTCAGTGCTGATCTCTATCAACACATCGTAAGTTTCCGGGGGTGTAGCAAATCCAGTTTCCCTGGCCCATTCAACTGCCTCAGGGGGTAAAACCAAAAATACTTCTTCTTCAATATTCTCGGATGGCGTGAAAACAGTCGCTAAGCGGCTTGTTTGACTATTGATCTGGAAAGATCGATACAGATTATCCAACTGGAGCGGCACATTCTCAGAAGTAAAAACTTCTCTGACGACCAGGGGACATTCTACGGTTGGCAGCATCCCTGAAGGGTCGCAAACATCCAACGAAACAATACCGGCAGGTTCGTCCCAGGCGCTAACCGGAATTTCACTGTGGGTGTATTTCAAGATGGCATTCCATAATCCCGCTGCTACCATAGGAGATATTTGTCCGGTTTCCGCCTCATCTTGATACCCAACCCACACGCCAACTACCTGCTGCGGCGTATACCCTACCGTCCACACATCCTGTCCGGAGGTGGTCTGCCCGATCTTGGCCGCGACAGGACGTCCAATTTCCAGAGGGTTGGGATGGCCCAGGCTTGGCCGTCTGGCAATCTCGTCGCTGAGGATGTGATTGACCAGATATGCCAGCTGCGCGCTGGTTATGGCCCTGATCTCCGGGCGCTCCCAATCCAGAAAGACCTGCCCGCCATAATCCATAACCTTTAGGACGGCTGCCGGGCTTAATGGAGCTGGCACGCTATCCGTCACTGGCACAGACAGCGCTTGGCCTGCAAGAAGGCCCTGGTTGGCAAACATGCCCAGAGCATAAGCCGCATCCAGCAAAGTGACACCCCCGCTATCCAGCAAAAGGCGCTGAGCTGCCTCCCCAGAGGGTGTCTCCAGGGATTGCAAACCGGATTGGCGCGCCGTGAGCCAGACGTTCTCCGCGCCTATCTGGTTAAGAATTTGAACGGCCGGAATAATATAATCATTCGCCAGTGCGGTGCGTATGCGCACCGGACCGTGGAATTCTCCATCCGGGTTGGTAAAACCGGCCAGGTTGGATGGCAGACTGGCGGGTATATCCCAAACCAATGAAGCGGGGCTGAAGCCGCGGGTGAAAGCTGTCAGATATACAAATGGGGATAGCAAACTACCAGGCGTGTGCTGCGCATCGAAAGAACCAACCAACGCCAATACCTGCCCCTCGATAGGGTCTAGAACCACCACGCTGGCAGAAAGTCCTTCGGATGCGGAGGCTGCCTCTCGCCTAAGTGCAGGCAGCAAGCGGCTGGCATGGCATTCCTCGTCATCCAATATGTTCGCCTCTTCATCGTTATCCACCAGGCGGGAAATTTGCGCCGCGGCGGCACAACTGGCCTGGGTTTGTACATCCAAATCTAAAGTGGTGATGATCTTTAGGCCGCCGCGCTTGAGACGAGCTTCGCCAAAGTGTGCGCTTAATTGCTCGATGACCAAACCTGTGAAATTAGGAAAAGGGTCTTCTAATATGGGTGGAGAGCCACGAATTTCCAGCGGGATTGCATTGGCTTGCACAGCCTGGTCTGCGGTGATTGAGCCGAATGCCAACATGTTTTCCAGCACTTGCTGCTGGCGCTGCAAAGCTAATTGGGGCGCGTCAATCGGATTAAGGTCCGGCGCCTGGGAAACAGCCGCTAACAAGGCGGATTCGGCGAGAGTGAGGGAAGTGCCATTCTTGCCAAAATACACACGCGCGGCCGCGTCTGCGCCGAAAGCCAACTGGCCGTAGTCGGCGGTGTTAAGGTACCATTCCAAGATTTTTTCGCGTCCAAAGCGCGCCGTAGCCTGGGCAGCCAGAATGCGCACACGCCAATCGCGCGTTGTGCTGGGGGGTTCATCCCACAACAGTAGATCGGAGACCAAACGTTCAGCCAGGGTTCCAGCACCGCTGGCGTTCAAATCCTGCCATACGAAACCGGGATGGTCCCAAAAGGTTGGGTCGGCCGCGGCGAGGGTGGCATCTATCAGGCTTTGGGGCAGGCTGTATAGGAAAAGGTAATTCTTCTCGCTGGCGGCCGGATGCTCCAGGGTTAATATGACCTGCTCCCCGCTGCGGTCGTATAAGCGTGTGGGATGCAGCATGTAGCCAGTGGGCGGCTCCAGCATCAGGGGCAGGCTGTCCAGCGAGGGCAAGCCCTGCGTCAGGTCGGCATAAGCCAGCGCGACGGGGACAACCACCACGGCGGCTAGCACACCCAGGACGGTGAGCAAGATGACACCCAGTCTCCCAAAACGTTTGGAAGCAGTCTTTGACTGTTTTTCGCGCCTCTTGCGCCGTTGGCCGATCACCTGCGTGATATTCGACATGGGGGAATTGTACAATGGATTGGGCAATTTGGGCTTTGATCTGCAATGATTTCTTGGTACACTATTAGCAAGTTGCTATTATTAAACTCTCGATGAGGGAGGTATAAACTTGAAACAGTGGATCTGGATTGGAATCGCTACATTATTTTTAGTAATAGGCTTTGTAGCTTGTAAATTCACAACACCCTCAGAAGACGACATCGTCGGGCAATGGGTAGAGATTCAGTCATCGTGTGATAGAAGAGGTGCTATTCAGTGCGCATCAATCGAATTCTTCTCTGATGGCAGGTTTGAGGCTCAAAGTATTCCTAGTGAGTATACTTGTTATAGCCTCACTCCGATTGAGATAAATTCAGATTGTGCAACATCTTTTCTGTAAAATGGTCAAGCCCTTTTTAGTCGGGCAAGCTTTAGCCTGATTTGAAGTTCAAG
>VRUJ01000014.1 GCA_019456165.1 Chloroflexota bacterium | reverse complement strand
CGTGGTCAATGTGCCCCATTGTGCCCACGTTCAAGTGCGGTTTATTGCGTTCAAACTTTTGCTTACCCATAGGTTTTACTCCTACTAAGAAAAAAATAAATTGCTAATTAATTACTTTTAACCATTTCTTTGATTTTGCTTTGTGAAACTTGTGCATAATGATCAAATTCCATACTGAAGACACCACGTCCTTTTGTAGCTGAACGTAATTCGGTGGCGTAACCAAACATCTCAGCCAGAGGAACCATTGCACGGATAGCCTGGGTACTCCCAGGACGGATTTCCATACCGAGAATGTCCGCCCGGCGGGCATTTAACTGCCCAACGACATCGCCCAAATTCTCATCGGGAACAATAACTTCCACTTTCATAAGCGGTTCAAGGAGAACAGCTTTACCTGCTTGCATACCTTCTCTGAAAGCCATTGAGCCTGCCATTTTAAAGGCCATTTCACTCGAGTCGACTTCATGAAACGAACCATCATACAACGTTATTATAATATCAACTACTGGGTAGCCACCAACGATACCACCCTGAACTGCTTCCATCACACCTTTTTCAACCGCCGGAAGAAATTCCTTCGGAATAGAGCCTCCCACGATTTTACGGACAAATTCTATCCCTTTACCAGGTTCGTTGGGCTCTAATTCAAGCACGACATGGCCGTATTGCCCACGCCCACCGGTCTGTTTTACATGGCGATATTCTGCTCTCTCAACTGGTTTGGTGATCGTTTCACGGTAAGCAACCCGCGGCCGGCCAATATTGGCCTGCACTTTGAACTCCCTCATCATACGGTCCACAAGAATTTCAAGGTGTAGTTCACCCATCCCTGAGATGATTGTTTGGCCAGTTTCCGGATCACTCCTTACCTGGAAAGTTGGGTCTTCTTCAGATAATCGGTGTAATGCGCCAGACATTTTTTCTTGATCCGCCTGGGTTTTTGGCTCGATAGCTACCGAGATTACCGGATCAGGGAAGTCAATGCTCTCCAGTACGATTTGCACGCCTTCATTACATAGGGTATCCCCTGTAAAGGTGTTCTTTAGCCCTAGGACAGCGCCAATATCTCCTGCTTTTACTTCCTTAATATCTTCGCGCCTGTCGGCGTACATACGGATTAAACGACCTATACGTTCACGTTTGCTTTTCACCGGGTTGTAAACATTACTTCCAGAAGTAATTTTCCCAGAGTAAACACGGAAATACGCCAAGCGGCCGACATATGGATCAGTTACTATTTTGAATACCAGCGCGCTTAGAGGCTCATTCTCATCCGCGGCGCGCTCAATTTCTTCGCCAGTTTTTGGGTGAAAACCTATTACAGGGGGAATATCTAAGGGTGAAGGCAGGAATTTAATAACCCCATCAAGAAGTGGCTGAACACCTTTATTCTTAAGTGAACTGCCACAATACACCGGGGTAGCTTGATTAGCGATAACTGCCTTCCGCAGGGCTGTCTTCAACTCCTGGACGCTAATCTCTTTCCCTTCAAGGTACTTCAAGGTTAATTCTTCGTCCGTTTCGGCAATTGCCTCAACCATGCGTTCACGCATTTGTTCGGCATCGGCTAAGAGTTCTGATGGGATATCGGTCTCAAGTGGGTCTTTCCCAAGATCATCTTCCCAAATGATGGCTTTCTCAGAAAAGAGATCTACCACGCCTTGATATCCGGCTTCTTCCCCAATCGGTAGTTGAACAGCTAGAGGGTTAGCTCCCAAACGTTCGCGGATCATATCAATCGTGCGTTCATAAGATGCTCCTACACGATCCATTTTATTTACAAAACAAATCCGAGGAACGCCGTAAAGATCAGCCTGGCGCCAAACAGTCTCGCTTTGAGGTTCTACACCTTGAACAGCGTCGAATACTACTATGCCACCATCAAGCACGCGCAAGGAACGCTGTACTTCGGCGGTAAAATCAATATGGCCTGGGGTATCGATAACATTAAATAAGTACTCTTTCCAGACTGCGGAGACAGCTGCGGATGCAATTGTAATGCCGCGTTCTCGCTCCTGATCCATCCAGTCGGTAACTGTAGTGCCATCGTCAACAGACCCAATACGGTGCGTTTTACCTGTGTAGAATAAGACCCGTTCAGTTGTGGTAGTTTTGCCTGCATCAATGTGGGCAATGATACCTATATTACGAAACTTCTCTAAAGTAAACTTTTGTGTCATAAAACAATACCAATAATTATCAAACTAAAACCTTATACACGGTAATGTGAAAAGGCCCGGTTGGCTTCTGCCATGCGATGAGCTTCTTCACGTTTACGTATTGCTGGGCCTTCATTTTTAGCAGCATCCATTAATTCTCCTGCTAATTTTTCGGCGAATGAATTACCACTGCGAGCTCTTGTAGCCTCAATTATCCAGCGGGTTGCCAATGCGAATTGGCGGTGCGGCTGCACTTCCATAGGAACTTGGTAGGTGGCACCACCGACGCGGCGGGGCCTCACTTCCATCTGTGGAGAAACGTTTTTCATCGCAGACTCGAACACTTCCAGAGGGTTCTTTTTTGTGCGTTCTTCAATAAGATCCATAGCATCATACAGCACACGTGTGGCCACACTCTTCTTCCCGCCCTTCATAATCCTATTGATGAAAGAATGTACATCGACACTGCCAAAGCGCACATCGGGGGAAATCTTTCTTTTTTTTGGAGTGTACCTTCTGGGCATACAATTTCTCCTGGTTAGAGACAAGATAATCGCCGGATACAGGTAATTGCCGGCGATCAGATTAATAAAATTACGCCTTTTTGGGGCGTTTGGTTCCGTACTTTGAGCGACCTTGATTTCGTTCGGAGACTCCCATCGAATCGAGAGTACCGCGCACAATATGGTAACGAACGCCCGGGAGGTCTTTTACCCTACCTCCACGAACAAGGACAACAGAGTGTTCTTGGAGTGTGTGTCCTTCTCCTGGGATATAGGCTGTCACTTCAAGGCCATTGGTCAATCTTACGCGTGCAATCTTTCGTAAGGCCGAATTTGGCTTTTTAGGGGTCATGGTACGCACGACCGTGCAAACACCCCTCTTTTGAGGCGCCCCTTTGGGCTGGCGTATACGTCGTTGCTTGTAAGAATTAAAAACGTACTGCAACGCCGGCGCTTTGCTTTTCACCTTCTTAGATTTTCTACCTTTGCGTACCAATTGGTTTATCGTCGGCATCAGCCTCTCCAACTCAAATAGTGACTTAATATTCCTAATATTTAACGTTCACTGTGTGATTTCAATATAAAAGGCCATCGGTGTTGCATGATGGCCTCGATTTGCGCAACAAAGCTATTCAACGGGCAAATTTGCCCTAAGAGATATTCATAATCTCACAGCCACAAGAAATAATTTTAACACTTACATTATGCATCGTCAAGGAATTGAAAAAGCAATATTTTCTATTTTAGATATCTCCTGTCCCGATTTACTTTTCACTACCTTGACGTTATTAATAAAAAATATGCGTCGGAATTCTCCGACGCATATTCTCTAATCGTAGTGGTTAATATTTTCTTCCTAATCCCAGAAGGCCAGTTTGAACACGGGGGATCCTGGCACGTTCTTCTTCTTTTCCAAAATTAATCACCCCATCATCGGTGAGCGCTTCAACAGCTAGTCCTAAACTTTGTAATTCCTTTACTAACACGCGGAATGATGCAGGAATTCCAGGTTCTTCAATGGTCTCACCTTTTACAATTGCTTCGTAGGTCTTCACACGACCATGCACATCGTCAGATTTTACAGTAAGCATTTCTTGCAAGGTATGCGCTGCGCCATAGGCTTCCAATGCCCACACCTCCATCTCACCAAAACGTTGGCCGCCAAATTGCGCTTTTCCACCTAATGGTTGTTGTGTAACTAAGCTGTAAGGTCCTGTTGAGCGGGCGTGTACTTTATCTTCAACCAAGTGGTGCAGTTTGAGCATGGTCATCACACCTACTGTAACCGGTTGATCATATGCTTTTCCAGACATGCCATCACGTAGGATCTGCTTTCCAAGTAAGGGGTGAGGTTTGCCTTCTTCAAATAGAATCTTCTCAGCTCTTTTCAGCAGCTTCTCATCCTTGGTTTTGGAAACGTCGACTCCATTTGCTTCAAGCCAGAGACGCAAACCAACATTTTTTGCCCTTAGCCCTTGCTCCTCCCGCATCTTCGGGGAAATTTCATCTTCCTCAAAGTCAAGAATTTCCGATGGATCAAATCCTTTGTCTCGCAGCCATTCACGTAGTACTGACCTGCGCGTAAAATTAGCATCTGAAATCATATGAAAGATATCATAATCGCGCTCACCCAACCAATTTTCCACGTATAATCGACGCACTTCGTCTTCATCTTTAAAATTTTCAGCGTCATAATCTGAGTCTTGTTCTTCTAACCATTTCCAGGCGTTATCTGCTGTTTCCTTCCATGCCTGATCAATCATCCAGGCACGAACTAATTCTGCTTGAATCTCAATCTCAGTTGCTCCATCGAAAACAGGAACCACGGCTCTAAAGCCCAAGCGGTCCGCTGCCCACCCCAGGTGTGTTTCCAATACCTGCCCGATGTTCATACGACCAGGAACGCCAAGGGGATTCAGGATAATATCCACTGGTGTGCCATTCTCAAGGAAAGGCATATCTTCAACTGGGACAACTTGCGAAACTACTCCTTTGTTCCCATGCCGTCCAGCCATTTTATCTCCAGCAGTTATTTTACGCGGCTGGGCAACCGATACTCGCACCATCTTCTCTACACCCGCGGAAAGATCAACATTATCTTCTCGCGAGAATTCAAACACTTCAACGACTTTTCCTCGTTCACCATGCGGCATTCGCAAGGAGGTATCTTTCACGTCGCGTGATTTTTCACCGAAAATAGCTCGCAATAGCCGCTCTTCAGGGGTAAGTTCTTTTTCGCCTTTCGGAGTGATCTTTCCAACTAAAATATCGTTTGGTCCCACCTCCGCGCCGATTCGGATTATGCCTTTTTCGTCTAAGTCTTTAATGGCCTCATCGCCGACGTTGGGGATATCACGCGTAATTTCTTCCGGTCCAAGTTTGGTGTCGCGCGCTTCTACTTCATATTTTTCAATATGGATGGAGGTGAAACGATCTTCTTGTACCAAGTGTTCGGAGATTAAGATCGCATCTTCGAAATTTCCACCTTCCCAGGATAGGAAAGCGACGACAACATTTTGTCCTAGGGCAAGATGGCCAGCTTGAGTAGAGGATGAATCTGCGATGACATCTCCTTTACGGACTCGTTGCCCTTTCACAACTGCAGGTCTTTGATCTATGCAAGTATTTTGGTTCGACCTCTGGTACTTCCGCAATGAATATTGTTGCTCGTTGCCTTTCGAAGAACGCACAACGATCATATTTCCGGTAACAGAGATAACTTCGCCATCCTCTCCTGCAATTAGAACCTGTCCCGAATATTGAACCGCGTGTTTCTCCATTCCAGTAGAAACTATAGGAATTTCAGGCAGGAGCAGGGGGACAGCCTGAGCCATCATATTTGATCCCATCAAAGCCCGGTTTGCATCGTCATGTTCCAGAAATGGTATAAGAGCTGCGCTAATTCCAACAACTTGGTGGGGCGCAACGTCCATATAATCAAGTCGTTCAGGTGACGAAAATTGAAAACCAGATTGGAAGCGGGAGGATACTCGCGGTCGGACAAATTCATTGTGCTCAGTGAGGGGTGCATTTGCTTGAGCAATATGGTACTTATCTTCAAAATTCGCAGACAGGTATTCAATCTTATCTGAAACAAATGGAACAATAGCAACATCTTTCAGTTTTAACTTGGCTATCGTCTTGGCAGTCTCTTCATTAATACGTTCCCCCTCTTTAGCCACTAATTTCTTGGTTTTTGGGTCAACCACGTCTTCTCGGGGTATACGTCCCGTCAGATTCTTGATATTTCCAGGTACTGCTCCAATCACTTGCCTGTAAGGAGTTTCAATGAATCCATACTTGTTTACCCGTGCATATGAAGCCAGGCGGCCAATCAATCCAATGTTTGGTCCTTCAGGCGTTTCAATTGGACATATGCGCCCGTAATGGGAGTGATGCACATCACGTACATCAAAACCGGCGCGCTCACGTCGTAAACCGCCTGGACCCAAAGCTGATACTGTGCGTTTATGCTTCAACTCGGAGAGAGGATTGGTCTGTTCCATGAATTGTGATAATTGGCTGGACCCGAAGAATTCGCGAATAGATGCAACCACTGGGCGGATATTGATCAAAGTAAGTGGAGAGAGCTGGTCTTGGTCACGGATGGACATGCGTTCTTTAATCACACGCTCCATGCGCCGCAAGCCAATTCGCATTTTGTTTTGAATCAACTCTCCGCATGTTTTTATGCGGCGATTACCTAAATGATCAATATCATCTGGGGGTTCTACACCATTATTAATTAAAATCATTCGCCGTGCTAGACGCACAATATCCCATTTTGAGATTGTCCGGTGTTCTAGAGGAATTAAATTATCTAGCTCCAGCTTTTGGTTGAGTTTATAGCGGCCCACGTTTTCTAAATCGTAATGCCTTTGGTCAAAAAGCTGGCCTTTAATAAATTCACGCGCGTTCTCTAAAGTTGCCGGATCTCCCGGTCGCATGCGTTTGAAGAATTCAATTAACGCAGCCTCAGCAACTGTCATACCATCCTCTACATCCCAATCAGGTTCCTGTCGTAGTGTGGAAGCAATATACATACGGTCTGGGTTGGTGTCGATGTCTTCGAATAAGCTGATGATTTCTTCATCGGTACCTTCTTTAAGCGGGGGGTTTACTATATTGTCATCTACTGTAGATAGCGCCCTAAGGAAAATGGTAATCGGGATCGTGCGCTTGCGATTGAATTTTAGGGTAAGGTAGTCGCTCTTACGAGTTTCGAACTCCATCCATGCGCCCCGGTCAGGGATCAATTTCGCCATGGCTAGTGGGCGCCCGGTAGAACGATCGACCTGGGTTTCGAAATACACACCCGGGGATCTAATGAGTTGAGAGACAACCACCCTTTCGGTGCCGTTTATAATGAAGGTACCCTTATCTGTCATCTCTGGGAAATCCCCCAAGAAAATTTCCTGTTTGATGGGTTCTGGTACATCCGGGCCAGCCAGTAGGACTGAAATATAAAGCGGGGAGGCATAGGTCAGATCACGCTCCATGCATTCTTCCGTACTATACTTTGGATCATCAAACCAGTAAGCTAAACCCCATTGTTCAGATTCAGGGCTACGGCTGGGGAAATACAGCTTCATCCTCTTATTATAGGATTCAATCGGGGAAACCTCATGGAAAAGATCAGCTAGACCTTCTTTTTTAAGGTGTTGAAAAGAATCTAACTGGACCTCAATTAAATTCGGGAGAGGTAAATTGGTTGGAATACGTGAGTAATTCTTTACTGGGAGGGACTGCGCCATTCAAGGTCTCCTAAACTACATAAAAACGGTTAAAACCAAATAATTTGGCTGTTGAACCCCCATTTAAATACAAACATAAAACACCCATTGCACAATCTCGTATTATATCTAAAATATAGCCTAAAAGTCAAGTAATTTTTATTAGATTATTATTAAGTTTATTCAATTCGTTGTATAAATTCCACTTTATCCACCACCTAATCCAGGTATTCATTCAAATTTAGGCTCAATCCTATTCACATCTCTGAAGGAATGATTGACGCCACTGGCGGTAAATAGTATCATGATTATCCCCAGGTTGGTTGGGCAGCCACGTTGCGGCGCTTGCCGCACCGAGGAAAGTCCGCACTCCATAGAGCACGGTGCCGGGTAACACCCGGGGCGGGGAAACCTGCCAGATAGGGCCACAGAAATATACCGCCAAAGCGACTAGCTTGCTAGTTGCCGGCAAGGGTGAAATGGTGGACGAACTGCTAAACAGTTCGTTGGGAGTTTGCCCAGCAAACTCCACGTGTAAGAGACCACCGGCGTAGGCAGTAATGCCTGCGGCCAGGCAACCCTCACCGGGAGCAAGGCCAAGCAGGAACGAGAGACTGTTCGTTTCGTTTGAGTTCCGGGTAGGCCGCTAGAGCTTCAGGGAGACCTGCGGCCTAGATAGATAGCTGCCTAAGTGTGGATCAGCAAGGGATGAAGCCCTCCGGGGTGTAAACCTTTCTCCCACACCGGACAAAATGCGGCTTATAGACCAGCCTGGGGTTTTTATCTATTTTTACCAATGATTTGAATGCGGATATCATGGCAAATGACAATATTCCAAGGAGTCTCATGTGACAGCTAAACTAACTGTCGGATACATCGGCCTGGGGTTGATGGGCAAACCCATAGCGCGTAACATCTTAAATACTGGATTCCCGCTGGTAGTACACAACCGCAGCCGCGCCGCGGTAGACGAATTGGTCGCCCTCGGCGCCAAAAAAGCCTACTCGCCAAAAGAAGTCGCCGCCCAGGTGGATATCGTCTTCACCAATTTGCCTGATTCGCCGGATGTGGAGTTGGCCGCTTTGGGGCCGGATGGCATCTTCGAGGGCGCTCACGAGGGCTTGATATTCGTGGATAACTCAACCATCAAACCGGCCAGCGCGCGGCACATCGCAGAGAAATTGGGCGAAGTCGGCGTTACTTGCCTGGACGCACCGGTCAGCGGGGGTGATATCGGCGCGCAAAAAGGAACCTTGGCTATCATGGTCGGCGGTCCCGCGGATGCTCTAGAAAAAGCCTTACCTGTCTTCGATGCTATCGGAAAGTCCATCACTCACGTTGGTGAGAGCGGGGCCGGGCAGGTAGCCAAGTGCGCTAACCAGATCATGGTCGCAGCCCAAATGGTGGCTATGGGAGAGCTGATCGTGTTCGCTCAAAAAGCCGGGGCAGACCCTCAAAAAGTTGTGCAAGCTATCCAAGGCGGGGCAGCGCAGTGCTGGACATTGGACGTAAAACCTGAGCGTTTGTTCGCTGGCAATCGCCAACCAGGCTTCAAAGCTCACATGCAGGACAAAGACCTGGGTATCGTCATGGAGACAGCCCGGAAATACGGCATCCCCCTACCCACCACGGCGGTCAATACCCAGTTGTTCGATGCTATGCTGGAGATGGGCATGGGTGATCTGGATAATTCCGCAGTGATCGGCGTGCTGGAGAGCCTGGCTAATTCCCAATTGGTGGTAGATTAACGAATCCCACAGGAAGTGACCGGGATAACGTTCCTATTGAAATTTCAATTTTTTCGGAGGGAGGACGATCAGGTATATTGAAGGTAATGTAATGCGGCCCCCAGCACCAATCCGAATTGACCCAAATGGTACATAACAGCTACTTTCAATTTGGCATGAGGCAGGGGTTCAACAAAACGGTCCCAACCCAGAATGATATCCGATATGTAAAACAATAAAGCTCCGGCACTCACCAAATACGCATGTCCGAATTCCCAATGAGCATTTATCAAACTGGAGAGCGCGGCGACTAACATCGCCGAGATCACCAGCGAGTAACCGGCGACCGGAACCTGTAATTTTTGCTCCCCAGAATCACGTAACCCAGTGGCAATTTTTAGATACACTCGGGAGCCAACAACCACTACCAGTAAAGTGATTATCACCCACGGCAGTATTAAGCCATGGGAATAACCCAAACCCCCAAATCCCAGGATGTAAGCCAGGTGTGCCAATAAGAATGCTACCAGCCCGCCGATAAATTGCTGGCGCGGCAGCATCAGGAGCACATCACCAGCCAGCGAAAAGACCAGCCCCCAGGCAAACCAGAGCAAGGGCAGCGCTTCTGGGTGTGCAGATAATGAGGTCAAATCCGCGCTTACCCACAACCCGGCCAGCATGGCAAGCATCACACCCGGACGGGTAATGTAACCCAGGCGAGTGTTGCTGCGCGCAACCGCAATCCAATCCAACAGGGCTAGAGCCAGCGCCAGCACGAACAGGGGCATCTACTTTTTCCTCTTGTCAAAATTGAATAAGCGCAGGAAGTTCTCATCATTGCGCCAGTTCTTTTTCACTTTGACCCGCAGCCTCAGGAACACTTTACGCTCGCTCATGGCTTCAATTTCCTTGCGCGCGGCGGTGCCGATTTTCTTGAGCATCTCCCCACCCTTGCCGATCACGATTCCTTTTTGCGATTCGCGTTCGATGAATAATGTCGCTTCGATGTATGCCCCACTGTCCCCCCTCTCGGTGAATTCGTCGATCCTGACGGCAATGCCGTGAGGCACCTCATCCCGCAGCAAGATCAGTGCAGACTCGCGGATCAGGTCGGAGGCGATCTCCCTCTCGAATAGATCAGTGACCTGGTCTTCGGGATAAAAAGCAGGCCCGGGCTTTAAGAATTCCAGGATGGTTTCCAACAACCCGCCCAGGTTGATCCCCGTCAGGGCTGATACCTGGCTTTGTGTGGCTTGGGGGAACAACTCCAAATAAGCAGCGCTGCGCGCCTCCAAGTCGCCTTGCTCAACCAAATCAACTTTGTTGAGCGCCATGACCACGGGGGGGATATGGCGTAATCCCTGGATAGCCTCAGCCAACATGCGGTCTTCCTCGTGCGGAAATACCGAGGCATCCACCACGAATAAGGCCACATCTGCATCTTCTAGCGCTGCTAAAGCTTCATCGTTCATATGCCCGCCCAGCTTGTGGCGCGCCTTGTGCAGACCGGGTGTGTCGGTAAAGACGATCTGGGCGTAGTCCGTGGTCAGGATACCCAACTGCTGCCGGCGCGTGGTCTGCGGACGCATCGAGACCGCCGCTATCTTCTGCCCCAGCAGCGCGTTCATCAGCGTGGATTTACCCACGTTGGGCCGCCCCATCACAGCGACGTAACCGGATTTGAATTCTTGCTCGTTTTCCATGCCTGCATTTTATCAGATTGGGAAGGGATTAGGTGGGTGATTATGTTGAGACCTTAAGGGTTATTCGCTCCTCGGCAAGGGGCTTAAGCCCCTTGTTCCCTGTCTACTTACACCCACCCTCACTCCCCCCGCCACTCGGCAAGCTTCTTACGCACCATCTCAGCATAGGGGGCTTCGATTTGTTCGTAAATCTCTAGCGCGGTCGCGGCGCTTTCAATTGCTTGCTCCGGCTGCCCCAATTCAGCAAAGGCTATTGCCGTATTCCAAAGTGCGTTTCCCTCACCACGACGGTCGCTGGTCTCCTTTGCGATTTCCAACTGCTGCTCATAATACTCGATGGCCCTGCTGGTCTCACCGAGATTTTTGTAGGCATTCCCAAGATTACCCAGGGCGTTGCCCTCACCGCGCCGGTCGCTTAGCTCCTTTGCGATTTTCAATTGTTGCTCGTAATACTCTATGGCCTTGGGGAACTCGCCCAGTTTATTGTAAGCAATCCCAAGATTGCCCAGGTCTTGGCCTTCAGCCCGTTTATCCTTAATCTTTTGGCTTATTATATGCGCCTTCTCGTGATACTCAATAGCCTTGCGGGGATCACCCAGGACTGTGTAGGCATTCCCTAGGCCACTCAGTACTTGGCCTTCAGTGCGTTTATCTTCGATCACTTGCCTTATCGATATTGCCTTTTCGAAATACTCAATAGCCCGGCGGGGCTCGCCCAGTGCAACGTAGGCATTCCCCAGGTTGATCAAGTCTTGGCCTTCCGCCCATTTATCCTCCATCTCTTGGCTAATAACCAATGCCCGCTCGTGATACTCGATAGCCCAGCGGGTCTCGCCCAAATCATAATAGGCAATACCTAAATTGCCTAGATGGTTACTTTGCGCATTTTTATCCCCAAGAGATTCGGCCGCGGTCAGTCCAGCATCCAACCAGCTAATCCATTTTTGGGGGTGCAACCTGAAGTTGAGTATTGAACCAGCTGCTCCTGAATAATAATTTATGAGGAAGGAAACATTCTCGTATTCTTCCATTTGAGTGGCTGCCCAAGCCTGCCCGGCAGTAATATTCCTGGCTTCCCTGTCGTACAGCGCTAACCCTGCTAACACACCCTCACCCCCTTTAAGGTAAAGAGAATCTGCGGCAGTCAGGATATTTAAGTAATGCGTCGCATGGCGGAATCTATAAGTTTTTTCCTCTTCTTCATATTCGCCCAACATTTTCGCAGCGCTATCCCGTGCCAGGTCGTGCAGGCGGTAGCGCTGGGTGGTCTGGTCATAATCCAACATGCTATAGCGTAGCAAAGAACTCAGGGCATCTTGGGTTTTGTCTTCTTCCAGTTCCCACACCGCTTCGGCGGCAGCCTGGTCAAAGCCGCCTGGGAATACCCCCAATGCGCGCCAATGAGTTTGCAAACTCTCATCCAGAAGGTCGTAGCTCAATTTGAGCGAGGCTTCTACTAGCTCAGCGCGTGTCTGCTCATCTTGTAAGCGCTCAATGTACTCTTCTGGAGAGAGATTGAGAGTCTCCGCCAGGGCGGTGGCTGCCAAGCGCAGGGCTAGAGGCAGGTAAGCGCAAAGTCTGGCGATCTCGGCGGTGTGCTCACCAATGCGAGGCGCGATTGTCAGAAGTAACTCGGAGGCATCCTCGGGAGACATACGGTCAAGGTCCAGGGCGATCAACCCTGGAAGGGTGAAATGCTGCCGCGAAGTGACGAGCAGGCAGCAGCCCATAGGCGGTAAGATGGGCCGCACCTGTTCTGCATCCAGGGCGTTATCCATCAATATCAGTACCTGTTGACCCTCCAACGTGGATAGGAACAGGGCGCGAAGTTGTTTTACATCCTCAGGGAGCTGGGCGGTGGGGTGGAAGGCGCGCACCACATACGTCAGTACTTCAGCAGGTGTCAAAGGCTCTTGTTTGTGAGCCCCTTGCAAGTCAAGGAATATCTGCGCGTCGGGATAGCTATCTTTCAGTTCTTGGGCCAAAACCAAGGCCAGCACGGTCTTGCCAATCCCACCCATCCCGCGAACACCCGAGATGGCCGCGCCGCCTTCGGTGAGCGCTTGGCGTAATTCACCAAGTTCTTCTTCGCGCCCGGTGAAATCTGCGGGGGGTGGAGGTATTTGGTGTAGGGATTGGAGAGTATCAGGTGGGGAAATTTTTGGAGCCTTTTCCTTTTCAAATAGTCCCCGAATATCTTTAAAAAATTGAGCCTGGTCATGATGGCTGCGAATATTGGCTAAAGCCTCTGCGTCGTCACGGAATTTCTCATCTACCATGGCAAGTTCTTCGGTAAAGATAATGATATATTCGCGGGTTGCATTTAACAATCGTCCCTCAGGAAGGCTGGGGAAATCACTTCTCATAAATCGCATTAGCGTCTGTGGTAAGCTCGGATCAGTAGGTCTGGAATAGAATTTACTAAATGCTTCATCTAGGGAAGGGAGATTTTCCAACGATAGATCATCGAACATGGCTTTTACCAACTCTTTGTCATCAAATTCGTCACGAAAACGTCGTTCTGTATTTGTTAGCGCTGAGATGAGGGCTTCATGATCTTTATGCGCTGCTTTGAGCATATCAACTGCATTATTCCCAATAACTTTTTCAATACGATGCTCTAAAATAGCGAGACCTAATTTGCCTAATTTTTTTATACGAGATTTTTTTGGTTTAGCCATATCCTCAACCTGATTGATTTATCTCTATTTTACCTTTATTAAACCCTTTTTCCAAAGGGCAATAACAACATCCATTTGATCATTATGAGTTATTGGTTTTCCATCAAATACTTTTATCCAGAGTGCATTCTTGTTTTTAGCTAGTTGAGAATCCTTTGATAACAATTCAATTGCATCTATTGCATATTTTTTATTTTTCGCAGAATTAGTGTAATTTCCTGGAGGTATCCCATTTATCAATCCTTCATCACAAAGCCCTAAAAAAGTACATTTCGGGCAGCTCTTTTTCTGTGAGGGTGTTCCAACTCCATAATAATTCGAGGTTGCAATCTCCCAAGCCTTTTTTGGTCCAATTTCTTCGGATTCTTTAACTAATCTTACAGCTTCTAGAGCAGATTTTGCATATTTATTCATTCCAATCTCTCTTCACTTGAATAATAATAATCTTTCATATACCCCCTCATGGGGTAATAATGAATTTATCTACCCCAGTATAGCAAAATCGAGAAGCGAGGGCAAGCACAAACCATACGCTTCGGTAATCTGAGACCTTTCGGGTTTTAAAAACCCGAAAGGTCTATTCACCCTCCCACCCAAAACCTAGACAAAATTGCCGCCCTCAAGTAGAATTCTCGTCCGAAAGAAGCAAGTAATTTGGAGGCATTAAGTTGGCAAACACAAAATCGGCGATGAAACGTATTCGCCAGAATAACAAACGACGCCTGCACAACCGCGTATTCCGCGGTGCAGCGCGAACTTACGTAACGAAAGCGCGGACAGCTATCGAAGCTGGCGAGGTGGAAGCAGCACGTAGCGCAACATTGCTGGCTGTCAAAGCTCTGGATAAAGCCGCAGAGAAAGGCATCCTGCATAGGAACAACGCTTCCCGCCGCAAAGGCAAGCTCATGAAAAGCTTAGCGGCTCTTGAAAAAGGCGGCAGCAAGTAGCCGGCAATTACCTTAAAAGCCTACGGGAGCCTTACGCGCTCCCGTTTTTTTGTCTATAATAACGTGTGCAATTTTGCACGATATGATTTATATTGAAGGGTGATGATGTTCGACAAAGAACGCCAAGCCACTGAAGAAAAAATACGCAGCTACTGCTCGCAGAATGATATCCCCACTCCGGACGAGATCAAGTGGATGCGCATACCCTTTTCAGGCGAATGGGGCATCTCCACATCATTTTTCCAGGCGGCCGCTGAAGAAGCGCGTTCTGGTAAAAAAGTGGTGGTTCCCGAACGCGCCCAGGAGATCGCCGCGGCTATAGCCCAGCAGTTGGGTACTCCCGAGGGGTTCTCTCGTGTTGAGGCCGTAAAGGGTTATGTGAATCTGTATTTCTCGGCAGGCGATTACAGCCGCCGAGTGATCGATGACGTGCTTACTATGGGTGCGGACTATGGGCGGGGCGTAGATAAAGCTGAGCAGGTCATGGTGGAATATTCCCAACCCAACACGCATAAACCCATCCACGTCGGGCATTTGCGCAACATGATCCTGGGCGCGGCGATATGCAACATTTTGGAGTGGGCGGGATACGATGTAGTGCGCGCCAATTACCCCGGGGACTCAGGGCTGCACGTGATTAAGTGGATTTGGAATTACCAGAAAAACCACGCAGGTGAAGAACCTCCAGAAGATAAGATCCGTTGGATGGGTGATATATATGTAGAAGCCAACCGGCTGTTAGAAGAAAACCCCGATCTTGAAGCCGAAATGCGTGAGGTTTTCGCTCAGTGGGAAGCCAGGGATCCGGATTTCATGGCTCTGTATGAAAAAACACACCAGTGGTCGCGTGAAGGTTTCGATATTGCTTACGATGCCCTGGATATTCCCTTCGATATCTTTTATTGGCAGAGTGAACTAGATCAAACCGGCAAAGATTTGGTTGCAGACCTGATTGCCAAAGAGATAGCTATCGACGAACGCCCAGAAGGAGCAGTCGTCATACATTTGGACGAAATCTTGGGTTTGGAGCAGGAAAAATACCGCGTCATGGTCATCCTGCGCTCCGATGGAACTGCTCTATACTCAACCTGGGATTTGGCGCTAGCTCCACGAAAATTCAGCGATTATCCCGACCTGGTCCGCTCGATCTATATTGTCGATGTGCGCCAGTCTTTGCACCTCCAACAGGTCTATAAAACGTTGGAGATCATGGGATATCCCTGGACAGATAAGCTCCTCCACCTGCCCTACGAAATCGTAAACCTGCCTGGAAATGTGACCATGGCGTCGCGCGAGGGAACGGTAGTGCTCCTGGAAGATCTATTGCGTGAGGCTGAACAACGCGCGCGAGAACTTGTGCAAGAAAAAAATCCCGAGCTGACTGAAGAGCAAAAACATAGTGTTGCTAAAGCCGTTTCTTTGGGAGCCATAAAATATCCCATGTTAGCGCGTGATAACACCAAGATCGCCACCTTTGACTGGGAAAGCGCTCTGGACTTTAATGGACAAGCCGCACCGTACATCCAATATGCACATGTGCGAGCCAATAGCATTTTAAAGCGAATGGAGGGGGCGCTGCCGGAGAGTCAACTTCCGCAGCACGACCTGGCACCGAGTGAGATCGAATTGATAGATATGATCTCCCGCATGCCTGAGGAAATTCAGCACGCTGCCGATGAATTCAAAACCCTGCGCATTACTAATTTGGCTTATAATCTGGCGCGTGCATTTAACGACTTCTATAAACAATGTCCGGTGCTCAAAGCCCCACCCGAGGTACGGGCTGGACGCTTGCGTTTAGTTGCAGCCGCTCGGCAGGCTATCGCCAACACTTTAGGCGTTCTAGGCATCCTCGCGCCGGATGTAATGTGATAATAAAAATCCTTGCAAAGGTTACCAATGGTTATCCCAACTATGGAGTTATCAACTTTTGCAAAGTGAAAGAAAATCAAAATACAAGGAGAGATGAATGTCTCGCATCCGTACTCTGATTATGGGCGCCGCTGGGCGCGATTTCCATAACTTCAATGTTTTTTTTCGGAACAATAAAGATTATGAAGTCGTTGCCTTCACAGCCACACAGATTCCCGGAATTGGAGGGCGCAATTACCCTCTCGAACTATCTGGCGAGCTTTACCCCAATGGGATTCCCATTTTCCCCGAAGAAGACCTAATAAAATTGATTAAAGAAGAAAAAATCGATCAGGTCGTATTCGCGTATAGTGATGTGCCTCACCAGTATGTGATGCATAAAGCGTCATCTGTCCTTGCGGCTGGAGCAGATTTCCGATTAATGGGGATGAACACCACGGTAATAAAACCAAGCAAACCATTGGTTTCCATTTGCGCGGTGCGCACAGGCGCCGGGAAAAGTCAAACAACCCGCCGCGTTTCAAAAATATTGATCGAGCTTGGTTACAGCGTAGCTGCCATTCGCCACCCAATGCCATACGGCGATCTGGCGAAACAAGCGGTACAGCGCTTTGCCAATTACGACGACCTGGACAAGCACGAATGTACAATTGAGGAACGTGAAGAATACGAGCCGCATATCGATAATGGCGTGATCGTTTTCGCGGGTGCAGATTACGAGAAAATTCTTCGCAAAGCCGAGCAAGAGGTAGATATAGTCTTGTGGGATGGCGGAAATAACGACTTGCCTTTCTTTGCCCCGGATCTGCACATTGTGGTCGCTGACCCTCATCGCCCTGGCCACGAGCTAGCCTACCATCCTGGGGAGGTCAATGCTCTTCTCGCAGATGTATTCGTAATAAATAAAGTAGATACTGCTGCTTCCGAAGACGTTATTACTGTCCGCCAAAACCTGCATTCTATTAATCCTGAGGCAGTAATCATCGAAGGCGCCTCGCCATTGTTTGTTGCTGACCCTGATGCGATCCGCGGCAAGCGAGTGCTTGTCGTCGAGGACGGCCCAACTCTAACGCATGGAGAAATGGCTTACGGTGCAGGTTGGGTGGCTGCTCGCCGCTTTGGCGCGGCAGAGATAATTGATCCGCGTCCATTCGCAATGGGTTCAATCCTTGAGACCTATGAAAAATATCCCACTACCGGCCCAGTGCTGCCTGCCATGGGATATGGCAGCGAACAGATACGGGAAACCGAACTGACCATAAATAATTCTGATGCAGACCTGGTCATCATCGGCACTCCAATAGACTTGGAGCGCATCATGGATCTCAACAAACCATCTCAGCGCGTGCGCTATGAATTACAGGAGATTGGCCAACCGACGTTGGAAGATGTGCTGCGGGAAAAGTTCGGAGAAGCAAAGTAATTCCACATCACCCAATTTGAATCAAAAAAGGCGTAACAATTTTACGCCTTTTTTATTAATTATGGAATAGGTTAAACGTCCAGTCGGTATCCAACCCCGCGAATCGTCTTCAGGATTTTGGGTTTGCGTGGGTCTTTTTCTATCGCTCTTCGCAGCCAACTGATGTGCACGTCTAATGTACGCGTATCCCCGGTGTATTCAGTTACCCACACCTTCTTGAACAGTTCCTCACGATCGACCACCTCTCCCTCGGCTTCAATTAGCATCCTTAGAAGCCGTACAAGCCTCGGGGTTAATGATGTTTTCTTCCCATAGCATGTAACTTGTTTGCGTTCCAAATTTAAACGCACTGGCCCTGCCTTGAGTTTCCGACCACTATCTCCGGGCATCAAAGGATTTATGCGGTTGACTAATTTGCGAGCGGTAAAAGGAAGGGTGAGCACTACGTTGGCGTATGGTTCAATATTCTGTGCCTGACGTTTAGGATCACAGATTAATAATATAGGTTTGCCGTTTAACTGCTCTCGCAGGGAAAGACAAATCCGTTTCCCACTCGTCCGCATTGAGGCTGCGTCCACCACTACTAGAGCATGGTTTTCTTTTTTTACTTTAGTTAGCGCTTCTTTCCCCGTGGAAACTGAATCAACGTTAAACCCTTTGTTGCGTAACGTGGGTACAAATGAGTTGCTCCTATTCCAGCGACCCTCTACCCATAATATTTTTGATCTTGAGATAACCTTTTTCTTTTTTGGCAATTACCCATCCCTCAGGGGTGTACAATATTTTTGATCCGAGGTATTCGACCTGCCTGGCATTGTGGCCGGATTATAATCAATTACCTTAAAAAATGCAAATAGACTTAAAGTACTGGTTTTAAGATTCGTTGGTTGCATCCCTTCCCTCACCGTGATAGAATTGCTACTGTATATACAAACTGGAATCCACCCCGTAAGATATGAAAGCGTTTTTCGCAATAGTTCAAAGTTTGGAGGCTGGCAATGTCCACCATGGTAGAAGTCGTAATTGATAGCATTCGTGTAGGACTCATGTCCCAACAGCGCATTGTCGTACTCCGTGAATCGGATGCAGATCGATATCTTGCAATCTGGATCGACCCATATATGGCTGAGCAAATAACTTTTGCCCTTCAAGAGGTTGAAGTCCAAAGGCCGATGACCCACGATCTCCTCCGGAATTTAGTTCGCTCTTTGGATGCCAGGATCGTTCGTGTTGAAGTGATCGAATTGCGCGGGGAAGTTTATTACGGCAATATTGTTGTCGAAGTAAACGGACATACCCTGGATATAGACTCCCGGCCTTCAGATGCTCTTGCACTTGCAGTACGCACCAATGTTCCCATCCTTGTTTCTCAGGAAGTAATGGAAGCCGCTGGTATCGTCCCGGAAGAGGATATTGGGGATGAGGTACCTCTGGATTCAGAAATCCTTGAATCGGAAGAATCTGAAGAAGGCGAGAATAGACTTTCTGTATTCGAGGATTTCATTGAGCAGATAGATCCAGATAAGCCCGATGACGATGAGGAAGAAAAAGGCAAGAAGAAAAAGAAGTAACCTGGCATAACAATGAGCGAAGTTTTCCCTCAAGAAATCGACCAATCACCAACCCCCCAAAGTATTCCCCATAGCCGTGAAGCTGAAGAAGCTGTTGTCGGATCAATATTAATTAACCCCGAAGCCTACTACGACGTAGCCCATTTCTTGCAGGCTGAAGACTTCTACATTCACCGGCACCGTTGGATCTGGGAAACCTTCACACGATTGCAAGAGCAGCGCACTCCAATTGACTTCCTCACCGTTTCCGAAGATTTAGATCAGGTAGGGCAATTAGCCGAAATCGGTGGACCTGCATATTTGACCGCGCTGATCAACAACGTGCCCACCTCGCTGCATGCCGAATCCTACGGGCACATCGTTGAACAGACCGCTATCCGCCGCCGCATGATCCAGGCAGCCAACCAAATAGCCAAAGTCGCCTTTCAAGAAGAGATCACTGTAGAAACAGCGATCGATGAGGCCGAGAAAGCCGTTTTTGGTGTCAGCGAACGCCGCCTAACCAGCGACCTGCAGCCAATCCAACAAGTTTTGAGCGATTACTACGACCGCATTGCTCAGCTTTCAGGTCGGGATGGGGATATCTTTGGGGTTCCTACCGGATTCAATGACCTGGATACGCTACTCGGCGGTATGCAGCCATCTGATCTGCTTATTATTGCCGGCCGTCCGGGACAAGGCAAAACCAGTTTCCTGATGTCCGCAGCCAAGAATGCCGCTCAACTGCATAAGCAGCACGTGGCGATTTTCTCGATGGAGATGTCCAGCGAACAATTGATTCAACGTCTCTTGGCCCAGGAGACCGGTATCGATTCCTTGAGTTTGCGAAGAGGCAACCTGAGAGATAAGGATATGGAACTGCTCGTTCACGCAATTGAAGTTTTGAGTGACACAAAAATTTTCCTGGACGACACCCCAGCTATAACCCCCACCCAGATGCGCGCCAAGTGCCGCCGTTTGCACATGGAACACCGCCTGGATTTGATCGTGGTCGATTATTTGCAGTTAATGACCAGCGATTCGCGCAATCAAAATCGTGTGCAGGAAGTCTCTTACATATCCCGCAACCTGAAAGTCCTGGCGCGCGAATTGAATGTCCCCGTGTTAGCCGCCGCGCAGCTCTCACGCGCCGTGGAGCAGCGCTCCGACAAACGCCCACAGCTTTCCGATCTGCGAGAATCTGGCTCACTAGAGCAGGATTCAGATGTAGTCATGTTCATTTATCGTCCAGAGATGGACATTCCAGAATCGGAGAATAAAAATTTAGCCCAAATAATGATTTCCAAGCACCGCAACGGTCCTGTCGGCAGTATAGAATTGGTCTTCCTGGATAAACTGGCAAAATTTGTTAACATTGCCAGAGGCCAGATTGACGTTTCCCAGCTATAATAACAAATTAGAAATAAGAAAAAAAACTATGCCTTCTTTCTCGGGTTTCCCCTCCGGTAAAGTCCGCTTCACGAACATTCCAGCCACCTTTTTCAGCGAACTTTTACCCCAAATCGACAATCTGGATGAGCTAAAAGTCACCCTGTATGCTTTCTGGCGCCTGGACCGTATGGAGGGCAATTTCCGCTACTTGCAACAATCAGATTTTTCGGAAGATGAAAAATTCATGCAGGGACTGGCTGAAAAACCCAAAAAGGCTGCGGCCGCTCTCTCAGATGCATTGGGCCGTGCCGTCGAGCGTGGTGCACTGCTTGAGGTGGAAGTAACTTTGGAAGATAAGCCTACCACATTATTCCTGTTGAATACGACCCGCGGCCAGGCAGCGATACAGACGATCCAGAGCGGAGATTGGCAGCCTACCAATGACCTGCAAGCACCCATCCAACTCGGTGATGAGCGGCCCAACATCTTCCGGCTGTACGAAGAACATATCGGCCCGCTAACACCTATGATTGCCGATACATTGCGGGATGCAGAAGAAAACTACCCACACGCCTGGATCGAAGAAGCCGTGCGGATTGCCGTAGAAAATAACGTGCGCCGCTGGCGGTATATTGAAGCTATATTACGTTCATGGAAAGAGGAAGGACGCGATGCCCAAACCGATCGACGAGATTTTAAAAAAGAGCGCCGAAAATATATCGAAGGAAAATTCTCCGAGTTCATTGAGCGCTGACCAGTCCCCGGCTAAAGCAAGCTATACAATTGGGGATCCAGACTGCCCCCACTGCAATGGCTTAGGTTATGTGAGTTTTGATCTGCCAATAGATCATCCCAACTTTGGCAAAGCGCAGATCTGTGAATGCCGCCAAGACGAGGTCGGCCGGCAGGCCCGCAAGCGTTTGTATGCTCATAGCAAATTAAATGAACTCAAAGGCTTGACCTTTGAAAATTTCAAAGCGCGCGGCCGCATCGGCCTGGGACCCATGCAAGCCGACTCTATCGAACAAGCCTATAACTGGAGCCAAATGTTCGCTGGAAAACAAGATGGTTGGCTTTTGCTGCAAGGCGGGTACGGCAGTGGAAAAACACATCTGGCGGCCGCAATCGCCAATTTCGCCGTCGAGATGAACGTCCCCACCATCTTCATCACAGTCCCCGATCTGTTGGATAACTTGCGCTATACGTATCAAAATCCAGACGAGACCTTTGAAGAGCGTTTTGAGGAGATTCGCGGCGCGCCATTGCTGATCTTGGACGACTTCGGCACGCAGAACGCGACCAGTTGGGCGCAGGAAAAACTTTTCCAGATCATCAATTACCGCTATATCAACCGCCTGCCATTGGTTGTAACCACCAATCTTTCCCTACAAGAAATTGAAGGGCGCATCCGCTCCCGCCTGCAGGATCCCGAACTGGTTTCACACGTGCAAATCAAATCCCCCGACTACCGCCGTCCCAAAGACGATGTCGGTCATCACGAACTCTCCTCCTTAAAATTGCACGGCGAGCGCACTTTTGGCAATTTTGAATTACGCAAATATGAGAACATGACCGCGACCGAAGTCAAGAACCTGGAGAAGGTCTTCAAGGCCGCCAAAAAATTTAGCCAAAAACCTAAAGGATGGATGGTCTTCACCGGAGGCTTCGGCAGCGGCAAGACGCATTTGGCCGCCGCCATCGCCAATTACCAGGCTGAGTTGGGCCAATCGCCGCTCTTCGTGATGGTGCCGGACCTGCTCGACCACCTGCGGGCTACCTTCAGCCCCAACAGCTCAACGTCTTACGACCGCCGCTTCGACGAAATTCGCACTTCCCCCCTCTTAGTTTTGGATGATCTCGGCGCGCAGTCGACGACGCCCTGGGTGCGCGAGAAACTCTACCAACTGTTCACGCATCGCTACTATGCCGAACTTCCAACGGTTATAACTTTCGCGGATTCTTCTGATGAGATTGATGAGCACATCCTCTCACGAATGTTGGATAGGCGCTTATGCAAGACCTACGAAATCACTGCGCCCGTTTATACGGGGAAGAAGGTGCGGGGGAGGAAGTAAATGCTACCATGGAGGTTTTTTTAACAACCAGGTTGGGCAACGAAGTTTAGTTCCCAAAAGGAGGAATATTAATGAAAATTGAGCATTGGGGAGTGAGGGATGGCATCCGATTAGCTCGCACTGTAGGAAAAGAGCTGAGCAATCCATCTCAATATTCCTCGGAGGAGTTTATCATTGCAGGGGAAAGTGCTTTGAAGAAATTTCCGAATGAGTGGGTAATTCATTACTCGTTAGCCGATAAGTATCAAGAGCTGGGTTATTATGCAGAAGGCATCAAAGCGACCCAGGAATGTTTCAAGATTCGTCCAAAAGATATTAGTTCTGCTTATGCTTTAGCTAGTGCCTATAATTTATTGACACGTGCAGCGTGGACAGAAAAAGAAGACGAAGCATCAAAAGTGTTCAACGCTTTGTTTCCTGATCTCGATAAGATGGATAAGAGATACTCTCAGGCAGGATTAGATCGAACTGGGTTAGCTGTTGAGACGGCGGCGGTTCAGGCAATCCGATGGTTCGAGCATTGCCTAACTATGAAAACAGATCTTAATAGCAAAAATCAAATTAATCAGCATTTAAATACTCTGTACAAACGGTTTCCTAATTTAAAATTGTAATTTTATGGAGGTAAATGGGGAAAAAATAATCCTTTTTGAGAATATAAATAACAATAAGTATCTCGAATGCATATAATATTGAGTCCTCACAATCTTTGTAAAATACCCCCAATTCCCACTAGCATAGATCCCCCTCCCTGCGAAAACGAAGTTGAAAGCGCTAACTGCGGCGCGCACGTTTCTATTAAATAGTGAATTATTGTGTATAATTGCTTTGGAGATTGAATAATGGTATTAAAGCAGATTTCTAAAGAGATAAAGGTTTTTGAAAAGAATCGCGCCTCGCTGGTGGAGAAGTCGCGAGGTAAATTTGCCCTTGTATATAAGGATAAAGTCATTGGGATTTTTGATACTGAGGAGGAGGCAATTCAAATTGCTTATAACAAGTTTGGAAACGTGCCATTCCTGGTCAAAGAGATTTTAGAGGAAGATAGGATAATTATCAGCGGGCAAATAAGTAATGCCAGAGATCAGAGAAACTAAGACCCCACAAAACTTAATACATACAGGTCCAACGTTTACAGTCAGCGTAAACATTAATAATACGCTATCAAAGATATTTTCGGATGGGGGAATTCCTCAACCATCTCCTATTCAATTAAATGCACTTATTGATACAGGTTCTGGATTAACTATTATTCAAGCAGGGAAAATCGATGAATTTGGGCTAAAACCAATCGGGTATCAACCTGTAATTGGTGTAAACGACACCAAGCCAGTAAAACACCCAGTGTTTAGAGTGGGTTTTACCTTTGTTGGGGTGGAATATTTTGATATTTCAGCAATTGTCCAACCGCTAAATCTAAATGGAATTGAGTGCTTGATAGGGCGCGACATACTTGCCAATACTGAGCTGAATTATGATGGCAAGACGGGGATTTATTCCATTTCCTACTAATCCAAATCCTAATTATGACACATTAGATGCCTAAAATTAGTTGTATAATCCCCCCATGCCCACTAGCATAGATCCCCCTCCCCGCGAAAACGAAATTGAATGCGCCAACTGCGGCGCGCACGTTTTTATTGAGCTAACGCGCTGCCCAGAATGCGGGGTCAATCTGTATGAACCGGAAGATGAAATAATAGATAAATACCACGGCAGCTCATCAAGCCCACAAAAGGGGATCATGGATAAGCTTGGGGATTTATGGCGGCGAATCACAGGCAAACCGTATTCGGCTGAAGAAGTCTTTGGCGATGCGCTCAACCAGGCTGCTTTGTACCAGGATCTACTTAACAAAGTGGGTGGAGATCACGGTGTGGTAGAAAGACTAATTGCCTACGAAAGCGATAGAATGCCCGAAGCAAACCGCTACAAGTGGCTGCAAGCCGCCATCCAACGCTGGGAACGCGATAACAGGATTATTGGCTCGTCAAAAGTTGACTGAGCATATAAGATATATTTCTCCCCATCCCCACCATAAGTGAAATTTAATACAAAGCCTTGCAAAATTTGCTGGCTGGGGGTATACTTCTAGTTGAGAATGATTTGCAACTAGGCATTGACGCCTCAACGAGAAAGCATTGGGTTAAAACATGCAAACCAAGCAATATCTACGCCAACAGCTTAACGAACACGGTCTGCGCGCCACCCCGCAGCGGCTGATCGTGTTGCAGATCCTGGAGCAGGCCGAGCGCCACCTGGACGCGGAAACTATCAGCCAGATAGCCAACATCCACGACCCCTACATCAGTCTGGCTACCGTATACCGCACGCTCAACAAACTTAAGGATGTCGATCTGGTCTCGCAGTTATATTTTGCGCGCGACCACAAACGCGAATACTACGAGAAGGTGGACAAGGCCGAGCACTACCATTTCACTTGCCTGACCTGTGGGAAGGTCATCGAGATGCAAACCAAGCGCATCAACCAGGCTAAGGACGAGTTAGCCGGGGAGCACGGGGTTGCTTTCAGTCACACGTGCATGTGTTTTGAAGGTTACTGCCCAGACTGCGCCCCCAAGAGGAGCGATCTAATCCACACGATCACATCACAGCATACACTCAATCATGAACATTAATAATATATTCAATTCACTACGGAGCTTTGAAAATACATGAAATCACAACACGAATTTATTATTATTTCCACCTTAGTTCTTACGGGATTATTATTCAGCGCTTGCACCCTGGGATCTTCTGATGAAAGCTCAAACACCCTGGTGCTTTATTCCGGGCGCAGCGAAAGCCTGGTTGAGCCGATCATCACTCAATTCACCGAGGCCAGCGGCATAGAAGTGCAAGTACGCTACGGAAGTACAGCTGAGCTGGCTGCCACTCTCCTGGAAGAAGGTGAGAATTCCCCTGCGGACCTGTTTTTTGCCCAAGATCCGGGAGGTCTCGGGGCTGTCGCTGATGCCGGGCTTTTGGCCCAACTACCTTTTGACCTCATGTATTTAGTTGATGAACGCTTCCGATCACCCCAGAACCTTTGGGTGGGAATCTCTGGCCGTGCCCGCGTGGTGGTTTATAACTCTGAGCGCCTCAGCCCGGATGACCTGCCCGAAGACCTGCATGGATTTACCGACCCAGCCTGGAAAGGCCGCATCGGCTTGCCCCCCACCAATGGTTCATTCCAAACCATGATCACCGGGATGCGCCAAGTATGGGGTGAAGAAGCCACCCGCGAGTGGCTGCTAGGCATCCTAGCAAACGAGCCTGTATTCTACGAAAAGAATACCCCTACCGTGGCGGCGGTAGCCTCAGGTGAGGTGGATGTTGGTTTTGTCAACCACTATTATTTGTACCGCTTTATCGCAGAAGAAGGCGAAGGATTCGCTGCCCGCAATTATTTTCTCCCTTCCGGCGGCCCTGGATCACTTGTGATGGTATCCGGCATTGGACGAATCGCTACCGGCCAGAATGAAGCCGCGGCGCTGGAATTCATTGAGTTCCTCTTATCTGAGACTGCCCAGCAGTACTTCGCCTCCGAGACATTCGAATACCCCCTGATCCCTGATATCCAAATCTTTACCGGGTTGACGCCTCTAACTGAGCTAAACGCTCTGGATATCGCGCTGGGTGACCTTTCCGATTTGCAGGGGTCAGTTGAGCTGCTCCAGGAGGTGGGTGCCTTACCCTAACGATGAGCGAAATTCTTAGGCAGCAGCCCTCTCAACTTAGACGCTTGCGGGTTATACCATCTCAAGCCAGATATCCCACCCTAAGATCAATTTTTGGGCTATGGATACCTACCATTTTCGTAGCAGGATTGGTGCTGCTGCCAATTTTTTATCTGATTTTGCGGGCTTATGGTGCCGATCAATCTACCTGGGAACAGATCTTCCGCATCCAAACACTCGAAACGGTAGGGCGAACAATATGGTTAGCTTTCGCGGTTACTTTGGCATCCACAGCTATCGCGGTACCGGTTGCCTGGCTGACAGTGCGCAGCGATCTCCCCTTTCGTCGGTTATGGGCGGTGCTCACACCTCTTCCATTGGTGATTCCCAGCTATGTGGGAGCATACTTGATGGTCTCCACAATAGGGCCACGCGGATTGTTCCAGAATTGGCTTGAATCCTCTTTAGGAATTGAACGCTTCCCTGATATTTACGGCTTCCCCGGAGCGATGTTGATCCTCACTCTAATGAGCTATCCCTTCATTCTGTTGAGCGTGCGCGCTGCGCTCCAGAAGATAGACCCCGCTCTTGAGGATGCCGCTCGCAGCCTGGGGCTGAACGCCTGGAGCACATTTTGGCGGGTGACATTCCCACAAATTCGCCCGGCCATCGCGGCAGGCGGCCTGCTCGTTGCCCTGTATGTGCTGCGGGATTTTGGTGCCGTCTCCATCATGCGTTACAACACTTTTACACGCGTGATCTACATCCAATATCAATCTTCTTTCAACCGCTCTACTGCCGCGGTTCTTGCTTTGGTATTAGTCAGCATCGCAATCCTGATCTTAGCGTTCGAAATTTGGACGCGGGGAAAGGCGCGTTATTACCGCAGTGACGCTTCGGCGTCCAAGCCTGCTGCGGTAATCCAGCTAGGCCGCTGGCGCTGGCCTGCTTTGATATTCTGCAGTTTGTTAGTAGGGGCAGCATTAGTTATGCCTGCGGGCATGTTAATTTTTTGGCTCCTACGCGGCCTAGAAGCAGGGGAACAAATCGGCAGCTTATGGTTGGCAGCAAAAAATTCCATTTTGGGATCTTCCCTGGCTTCGGGAGTTACCCTGGTTGCAGCTCTACCTGTGGCGGCGCTCGCCATCCGTAGGCCTAACCCGGTTAGCCGCCTGCTAGATCGTCTCACGTACATAGCATTCGCGTTACCGGGAATTGTCATTGCCTTGGCGTTGGTATTCTTCGGCGCCAATTTCGCTCCATTTCTCTACCAAACATTACCTCTTTTAGTCTTCGCTTATGCCATTCTATTTCTCCCCGAAGCTGTTGGTGCTGTGCGTACCAGTATGCTGCAAGTTCCGCCTAATTTTGAAGAGGCAGGTCGCAGCCTAGGCCAAAAACCTCTGCAAGTTTTCCAAAAGATCACCATGCCCCTCATCCGCCCAGGTTTAGCAGCTGGCGCTGGTCTCGTTTTTCTCACTACGATGAAAGAATTACCCGCCACCCTGATCCTAGCGCCATATGGCTTTAAGACTTTAGCAACCAGTGTGTGGAGTGCGGTCTCCGAAGCATTTTTCGCCCGCGCGGCTGCTCCGGCTCTAATCCTCATCTTGGTTTCCTCACTTCCCTTAGCCGCGCTGATCTTGCGCGATCAGAAATCCGAACACCGCTCCTAGGAATTTACCATGACCGATATTGCAGTTGACATACAAGGTTTATACAAAAATTATGGGAATGTTATCGCTATCGATGATCTAAACCTATCTGTGCATTGCAATGAGATTATCGCTTTGGTGGGACCCAGCGGTTGTGGGAAGACCACAGCTCTAAGGCTTATCGCAGGATTTGAAGAACCGGATGCTGGAAACATAAAACTTGACGAAACAATGGTAGCTAATTCGCACATAAACATACCTCCAGAAAACCGGGGGGTCGGTATGGTTTTTCAAGATTACGCTCTTTTCCCGCATCTCACAGTAAATGAAAACGTTTCCTTCGGTGTCAAGCCCCACTCGAAAAATACCCAAACTTCCAATATATCCTCAATGCTTACACTAGCTGGTCTTGATGAGCTCACTCATCGTTACCCGCACGAGCTTTCTGGCGGGCAGCGCCAGCGAGTTGCCCTGGCTCGCGCGCTCACACCGCAACCAATAATCATCCTGCTGGATGAACCCTTCAGTAATTTGGATGCTGATCTACGCATAAAAATTCGCGAAGAAGTCCGCATAATCCTGAAGACCATAAATATTACATCAATTTTCGTCACACATGATCAAGAAGAAGCCCTCTTTATGGGAGACCGGCTGGCTGTAATGAATAAAGGCCGGATTGAACAAATTGGCTCACCGGAAGAGATCTTCCACCAACCTGCCACCCGCTTTGTTGCCGAATTTATGGGAAATACAGATTTCTTGCTTGGCGAAGTCCACCCCGACGGCATCCAAACAGAGATTGGGATAATTCCCCAAAGAGTTGATCTACCGGTCAACACCCCAGTTGAATTGGCTGCACGCGCCGACGATATTACGTTTAAGCCCAAATCAGGAGAAAAAGCTATAATTTTAGCCCGGCACTTCAAAGGAGCGCATAACATATACCGCTTACGCCTCCCATCAGGTAGATTGCTGCACGCAATTCAACCACACACCAAGATCATTCCTCCTGGTACTACTGTACACGTCTGGGCAGATCCAGGGCATCCCCTAGCTTGTTTCCACAATGGGAAAGCCGTCGAAACACGATCAAACGAAGAATAATTATTCAATAATAAAGTAGTGAAAAAATTTTGGGTTTTCCCCTAAAATTCCCCTTTAGCGAATATACATTTTTCTCCATAATTTGCGTATAATATAGCTTGAGGTGCACCATGACGAGAGAAACTCTCGAACGCAAAATTAAAGAACTATTGGATGATGTTGTAGATTTAGGCGGTATGGTGGAGCAAGCTACAATTTCAGCCGTCGAATCTTTGCGTACACGCGATATCAAAGCCTCCCGAAGTATATATGCCAATGACCAACAGATAAATGACAAGCGTTTCGATATTGAAACCCAATGCCTTGTAATAATTGCCAGCCAACAGCCAATGGCCACCGACCTGCGAATATTAGCCGCTATCCTGGATATCAGCAGCGAGCTTGAACGTATGGGAGATTATGCCAAAGGAATCGCCCGTATTAACATTAATATGGGTGAAGATCTCCTGCTTAAACCTTTAGTCGACCTGCCGCGCATGGCAGAAATCACAGCTGATATGCTGCACCGTGCCATTCAAGCTTTCGTCAATTCCGATGATAAGCAAGCACTGGCAATTCCCAAAGAAGATGATCAAATAGATGATCTGTTCAACCAGGTTTCTCGCGAATTGATCTCCTTTATGATTTCTGATCCAGAAACTATTGATCGGGCAAATCACTTGCAGTGGGCGGCGCATAACCTTGAGCGCATGGCAGATAGGGTAACCAACATCTGTGAACGTACCATATTTGTTGTCACCGGCGAGTTGATAGAACTGGACGTATCAGACGACGAGCTAAATAACCTATCAAATTAAGCTCTCATCCATTGACACATTCTCCAACCTGTGTGATACTTTTTATATACCATTAATATGAAATCCTTACATAGAAACTGGTAGATTCCGCCATCTCAACGTAAAGGAGGTGTTGCCTATGTGTAGTACCAAAACAGGCGCTGTGGCACACCTCCCCGTTTTCGAACGATAGAGTGCCACAGCGTCTAAACAGTCAGAAAGCCGCTTCTAATAAGCGGCTTTCTGCGTTAAATCTAACCTTAAGGTAAAAAAAAAATTCGATTACTCCTCTACTTCATCCCCTAAATATATGCCTAAATCCCGCGCCGTGGCAATTGCATCTCCATGCACATCAACTCTTTTCGGTTCTTTTAGTGCGTCTACGAGGGGTACCTCGATAATCTTAGCATCATGCAATGCCACCATATGCCCAAAATTGTTGGCAGCCGCGGCCCGGACCGCCGCAGCCCCGTACCGTGTAGCTAACCAACGATCGAAAGCTGTGGGTGTTCCGCCGCGTTGGAGATGTCCTAGGACTGTAACGCGTGTCTCAGATTTACACACACTTTCTACAAACTTACCCACTACCTGGCCAATTCCACCCAAACGGGCGACGTAGAGATTATCTTCAGCCCGCCGGAAAACCTTCTGCTCCCCTTTAGGATGTGCTCCTTCAGAGACGGCAAAAATACTGAATTTGCGCCCACTTTCTTTTCTTTTTTGCACTTTTTGACAAATCGCTTCGAAAGAAAATGGAATTTCCGGGATCAAGATCACATCCGCACCCCAGCAACCCCAGCATGTAGCGCGATGAATCCTGCGTCCCGGCCCATCAATTCTAAGATCATCACACGGTGATGCGACTCTGCGGTAGTGTGCAGCCGGTCAATCGCCTCCATCGCTATGTTTAAGGCAGTATCAAATCCAAAAGTGACTTCTGTTCCACCGACATCATTATCAATCGTCTTGGGCACACCAATCGTAGGGACACCTTTATCATACATTTCCTTAGCGATTCTTAGGGTGCCATCACCCCCTACAACTATTAGAGCGTTTATGCCTAATTCATTAATCCGGGCGATACATTCATCTGAGGTATCTTCAACTACCAATTGGCCATTCTGCTCAGTTTCACGCGCAAAGGGATTTCCGCGATTGGCCGCCCCTAATATAGTCCCACCACGCGGCAAGATGCCGCGTACACTTTCCAGAGTCAACGGCATCAAGCCACTTTCTTCTAATAAACCATCAAAGCCATCTAATATCCCCAATACCTCATAACCGTAGTGGTTAATGGCCGTTTTTACGACCGCGCGGATAACTGCGTTTAATCCTGGCGCGTCCCCCCCGCCAGTCAATATTCCAATCCGCCTCATTTTTTTTCCTCCTCGAGATTAATCAAAGCATTTTCCATAATTATTTGCCCCGGCTTTCCTGCGATCTCCTATCTTAACAAATTTTCCAAAAAATACTGCGATTCTTAACAATATCGAGAAATCTAAGTGTAGATAGACCTTTTTGGAGCTACCCATTAGCTGCAATGAAGTCCACGACAATTTTCGCAAATTCCAGGCCTCTATCTTCTTGAAGGAAATGTCCGGCATCTTTGATTGTTGTGTGAGCTTGTCCTTTGGCGCCGCGTACAAGCTTTTGGAAAATCTTATCGCCCCCACCGGTTATGGGATCACCATCACTAAACGCGGTAAGAAATGGTTTGTCAAAACGAGCTAAGGATTTCCAAGCTTTGCGGTTGGCCGGCGCGGAGGGGTCTTCTGGTGTGGTCGGCACCAAGGATGGGAAAATGCGTGCCCCCGCTTTATAAGATTCATCCGGGAATGGGGCTTCATAACCTGCAAGTATTTCTTTGGATAGAGAGGTGGTTGTGCCTCCGTTTACCACTCGCCCGATTTGAAGCTTAGAAACCTTTTGCGAAAATTCTTGCCATTGGATGAAAGCCTCCGGCATCTTTTGATCTCCAGTAGGAAGACCCCCATTGGCAACCACGACGCGGGCGAAGCGTTCAGGGTTTTCTGCTACCAACCTCAAACCAACCAGCGAGCCCCAATCTTGGCAAACCAATGTTATATCTTGTAGATCTACGGCATCCATCCAGGACTTTGTCCAATCAACGAAACGTTGGTAAGTGTAATCTTCAGTCGAGGAGGGTTTATCGGATTTCCCAAAACCGATCAAGTCAGGGACAACGGCGCGGTGCCCCGCATCAACGATCACCGGAATCATATGGCGGTATAGGAAGGACCAGCTAGGTTCTCCATGCAGCATAAGAACTACGGTGCCATCGCTCGGGCCCTCATCAAGGTAATGGGTCCTCAACCCTTCAACCTTGACATAGTTTGGTTCGAATGGGTAATCAGGTAGATTATCAAACCTATCTTCAGGAGTTCTTAGAATTTCTATGTCAGTGCACCTTTCTCTATTATTGAAGGATTATTTGCTGTTCAACTTCAGACGAATCCAAATAAAATTTGCGATTCAGCGTTTACTTAAATTGCTCAAATTAATTCCAGCATGGATTTACCAATAATTCTAATCGAATTAACTATTTATGGGGAATATTTGTCACATGTTTTGTTCTCATGGCAAAAAAACCCGCAGCTAGCTGCAGGGTATTTTTACTCAATTCAAATAATTCCCCTCGATGCTAATCGCGTGATCGAGCAGAGACTATGATTTTTTATAGATATGAGGATTACTTCATTCCACTATACACCACAACTTTGTCAGATTCTCCTTCGACAGCTTTTTTTAAGGCTTCATTTGCCTGGTCGACTAGGACATACAAGGGCATGGATTCTTCGTCTGGAAGACTGCTCACACCTATTGCAACCTCGACATCTAAACGTTTTCGATCAGGTAATCTAATCCCAATCGTGGAAACACTCTGATTAACTCGTTCAACCACTTTAGCTGCATTTTCTTCAGACGTATTTGGGAGTACTAGTAAAAATTTAGCTCCCATCCAGCGGCCAAGTATATCGTAGATACGCACATTAGCCCGGATTGCACTGGCCACGTAACGCAAAGCCTGGTCTCTGATATCTGAACCGTGTTTTTCTGTAACACCAGTCAAATTAGCAACTTCGATCATAGCCACACTTACCATGATGTTTCCGCGTTGTGCACGGCTGATTTCTGCCAGAGCCTGATCGTAAATCGCCTGACGATTCAGGACCCCAGTTAATTTGTCGTATAGCGCTAAGGAAGCACTTTCCTTACGAACCCTGCTTAACCGTTCTTGCATAGAAATCGAGCGTTCAGCAACTTTAACGCGCGCCCGCAAGCCTTCAGGGTCTAAGGGTTTGATAATATAATCACCCGGAATGGGTCCCAAGCAATCGACCGCTTCATTCTGAGTTTCCTCATCAGTAATTAGGATAATGAATGGGAATTTCTCTAGATTGGATGACAAAATATTGTTTACCAAATCCATTGCGCTGAAATCCGGCATTTCAAATTCAGTTATCAGAATCTCTATAGGTTTTTCTCGCAAGATATCAAGAGCTGCCTGTCCATTTTCAACTTCGATGAGTTCATAATCATCACTGCTGATGTTATCGCGCACAAACTTACGTTGTTCTTCATCATTATCTAATATCAAAATACGCACGTTAGTTTCTCCTGAAAACCTTCCAATAGCACAGCCTAATCCTGTGTATTGAGAGATTATTTCTCATAACAATATCAACTATATTATATTTAATTCGCCATTCGCAAACATGAGACTTACGTCACAACTGTATAACGAATTTTCCATAATATTGAGTATATCGTATTAAAAACTATCTCCCTAACCAGGCAGCTAGCTATAGGAAATTATGTAATAATGACCAAAGGAAACGAAATTTGTCTACTTGGAGATTTGAGAATAAAGGCAAACTCACGAAGCCCACAACCTATTGGATGTTTCGCTCCTTGTAAATAAGCACCTGAGTATGTAAATCCCCCAAACTGACAATAGCCCCATGCCTCAATCGAAAGGGTACATTGGGTTCTAATTGCTTGCCATAAATCCATGTACCGTTAGTTGAGTTCAAATCAACTATTCTAACTGATCCCTCTCCTACGATAAGCTTGGCATGCATTCTGGATATACCCCAGACATACCCCTTATATGGTGATAAGTCGATATCAGGGAAAACGGGTGGATTTTCATTTCTCCTTCCAATAGAAAATTCTGTGCCTAAGGGAAGTTCGAGAATTTGTCCTGTCTTTAAAAAATGCAGGATAACGCGCAAATCTGTTGATTTGTCTGGGGAAATATCTTCAGGAGGTGGAGGTTCAACTAACTCTGAGGTTGCAATGGCTAATTGTTCGGGGATAGCCTCCTTAAGTTTTTCGATATCGGCAACCATCGCTGCCATGTTTTTATATCGATTTTTAGGTTTTTTATCTATGGACTTAAGAATTATTGTAGTAAATCTTTCTGGAACATTTTTCAACATGGATGAGGATTGTGTTTTTGTGTCTTCGCCTTGCTTTTCCAATGATTCGTTTGTTTTTTTCGAACTATAGGGAACTTGACCCACTATCAATTCGTGAAATATAACTCCTAAGGAATATATATCTGCTTTTTTACTCTCAGGTTTTCGGGCGCTTAGTTCTGGTGCGAGATAAGGGTGAGTGTTCACCAACTTGCCTGTTATCTTATCTTTGTTATCCATAGTCATTTTGGCTATTCCGAAGTCAGTCAATACAACTCGTCCCGTTTTCTCAACTAAAATATTGCTAGGTTTAACATTACCGTGCAAGACATTTTGGATGTGAGCATAAGATAAAGCGCGACCGGCAGATTTTACAAAATTCACTATTTGTTTTACTTGTATCTTTTCTCCATTATTTTTCCCCTCTTCAATCAATCTCTCCAACGACTTCCCACTAATATATTCCGTAATTATGTAAACGAGTTCATTTTGAACTCCAGCATCATATATTTTTACAATATTTGGATGGTTGATTTGCGCAAATTTCTTGGTTTCAATTTGAAATAATTTGACAAATTCAGAATCTGAAGATACCTGTGGATTAAAAACTTTTATTGATGCATGGTATTTCAGACTTGAATGATACGCCTTGAACACTTTTGACGACATCCCAGTGCCAAGAATATCAGTTACGGAATAATTGCCAAACTTTCTTCCAATTATGTTGTCAAAATAATTTCCCACAATAGTAGGAATCCTTCATAATTTGATGGTTTAATCGCTTCAGAGAAACTACAATGCAATGGTTGCTGGATGAAGTAAAATTACCTCCAACTTCTTGATAATATTATAATCCAAAATAGTAGAAAATCGTTAATACCTATAAAATTCCCATCGTCTAATTCGCTTCTATGGGGTACTCAATTCCTAAAAACTCTACCGGGCTAATCGCTCCATATATATTAGCACTTGGATTTGCAGCTTTCCCAGACTGATAGTATCTCCGTGATTTAAGGTTAATGGCTTATTCGGCTTCAACTTTTTACCATCAAACCAGGTCCCATTTGTTGATTTCAAATCAACTAGCTTTACATCTCTTTTTCCTACGATAAGTTTGGCATGCGATCTGGAAATACCCCATTCAAAACCTTTAAAGGGTGTAAGATCGATGTCAGGTCGATTGGGTGGATTTTTGTTTTTCCTCCCGATGGAAAATTCAGTACCATAAGGAAGTTCCAGAATCTGTCCGGTGCGTAAAAAATGCAACGTTATTTGCAGTTTTGTAGGGGTGACTGACAACAAATCTTCTAGTGCAAGTTTATCAGAAAGGCCTAAAGTACCTGTGGGTAAATGTGTGGTTTTAGCTTCTTTAAGTTTTTCGATCGCACCAACCATAGCTGCCATATTTTTATAGCGTTTAGCTGGGTTCTTCTCCAGGGCTTTAATAATTATAGTTTCAACCTTTCTCGGAACGCTTTTCGTCACCGATCTAGGTTTGGGTAATGGCTCATTGATTTGTTTTAAAGCTACTGCGACGGGTTTTTCTGAATTGTAGGGGCGTTTTCCAACGGTTAGTTCATAAAATATCACCCCGAGGGAATATACATCTCCATAGTTTCTCATGGAGTGTGACATTTTAAACTTTAATACTTCGGGAGCCATATATGCTGGAGCGCCCCGCAAAGTACCGGTAAGCATTTCCGTTGCACCTGTAATCACCTTGGCAAGACCGAAATCCGCCAGAACAACTCGCCCAGTTTTCTCTACTAAGACATTACCTGGCTTTACATCACGATGGATGATTTTTAGTTTGTGGGCATAAGAAAGAGCATTTCCAAGAGATTTAATAAATAGAACCGCTTCTCTGATAGGGATTGTTTCTTGAGCCTCATGGTACTCATCGATCAATAACCTTAACGATTTGCCATTAATATATTCCATAACAATGTACAATAGTTGACGTTGTACACCAGTATCATATACTTTAACTATATTCGGATGGTTTAGATGGGCTAAACTTTTTGCTTCAATATGAAATAAATTGACAAAATCCATATCTGACGATAATTCTGGGTTTAATACTTTTATGGCCGCATGACGGTTTAGACCGGGATGATAAGCTTTGAATACTTTTGACATCGCCCCGCTGCCCAGATAATCAACAATGGATTAGTTGCCAAACTTTTCCCCAATTAAAACATCAAAGTTCTCAGACTTTATCAGTGAGCTGCTCCACAAAGCAAATTGTTATTGCAGATGAGAATGCTTTTTAGAATTTGCTATTACATCTAAATTTATATAAGGCCAAATGCATTATACAACAATTTTCTGGATAAAGAATCTTTCAATCTTGTAAGGTGGATCGTTTATTCTCGATCGGTTTATTTTGTGGTTTGCTCAATAATTATAGTGGGTAAAATTTTCTAACAAACAAATTTTATTAAACCTTTGGATGGTACTTTCTAAGCCGCAAGCTGTTGCTGACCACGAAAATACTGCTGAAAGCCATTGCCCCTGCCGCTAACATTGGATTCATAAATCCTGCTGCTGCTGCTGGGATCAAGATAATGTTATAGATAAAAGCCCAAAAAAGATTTTGCTTTATCGTCCTGAGGGTTCTGCGCGAGAGATCAATCGCCCGCGGCGCGCCGCGCAAATCTCCGCTGATCAATACCACAGGAGCGGCTGCCATAGCCACATCCGTGCCAGTGCCGATTGCAATGCCGACCTCAGCTTGGGCAAGTGCAGGGGCGTCATTAATGCCATCCCCCACCATAGCAACGATCTCGCCTTGCTCTTGCAGTTGTTTTACTTTGGCGGCTTTATCACCCGGTAAGACCTCAGCCAAGACACGATCTATACCAACCTCTTTAGCGATGGCTTCAGCAGTTGCTTGATTATCTCCTGTAATCATCGCCACCTGCAGGCCCATTACGCGCATTTCTTGGATAGCTTCGAGTGAATTATCTTTCACAGTATCCGCTACCGCGATAACACCTTGCACGGCGCCGTCAACAGCTACCAACATAGCTGTCTTGCCTTCAATTTGTAAACGTTCAACTTCTGAACCCAATCCGTTCATCGATAAACCGTGGTTTGACATCATGCGTAGATTACCTACCATAACCGCTTGGCCGTCAATCTGTGCCGATACTCCATGCCCAACCTCCGCCTTGAACGCGTCTGGTGAACTTAAGGATATAGCCTGAGCATTGGCCTCAGCTACAATAGCCTCACCCAAAGGGTGCTCGCTGCCATCTTCCACACTGGCCGCTAAACGAAGAAGTTCATTCTCTCCTGGAAGGAAATCATTAGCAACGATATCTGTGACTGCTGGTTGACCACGCGTGATCGTGCCTGTCTTATCGAGGATAACAACAGACACCTTTCCGGCTCGTTCCAGGGCACCGCTAGATTTTAGCAACACACCCATCTCCGCTCCCTTGCCTGTACCCACCATCACTGCGGTTGGAGTAGCCAAACCCATAGCGCACGGGCAAGCGATCACCAAAACCGCGACCATGTTTATCAATGCTCGGGTAAATAAATCCACATCCGCACCTGGTGGAGGCGCTTGGATGAAGTAATACCAAACCACGAATGTGCCCAAAGCGATTGCGATCACGATAGGGACAAAATATGCAGAAACCTGGTCGGCTAATTTTTGGATTGGCGCCTTACTGCCCTGGGCTTCTTCTACCAGACGTATAATCTGTGCCAGGGCCGTTTCTTTACCAACTTTGGAGGCCTCGAATTTGATCAATCCAAGTTTATTGATCGTTGCGCCTATGACTCCATCTCCGGGACTTTTGCCCACAGGGAGAGATTCTCCTGTCAGCATCGACTCATCCACGGAAGATTGACCTTCGACAACCACACCATCTACTGGGAATTTCTCGCCAGGGCGCACTATCACCAAATCACCTACAATAACCTCATCTGCAGGAACTTCCAATTCATTACCATCTCTAATGATGCGTGCAGTCTTGGCGCTCAAGGACATCAGCTTCTTGATCGCCTCGCTGGTACGGCCTTTAGCGCGCACTTCTAAGAATTTTCCGAGTCGAATAAGTGTGATGATTACTGCACCTGTCTCAAAATAGACGTGGCCTCTGATCAAACCCAGCAGAACTGGCAGCGAGTAAAAGTAAGCGGCTGAAGAACCCATGGCTATCAAAACATCCATGTTTGCAGAACCGTTGCGTAAAGCCTTATACCCCCCTACATAATACTGCCACCCAACGTAAAATTGTACGGGAGTAGCCAGGGCAAACATCAACCAGGGAACCCAGGAAGCTTCAGCAATAGAGGCAGGCAGAAGACCAAAATCCTTTGCCATGGAAAGCAGGAAAAGTGGAATGGTGAAAATCAAACCGGTTATTAATAAGCGGCGTTGTTGGGCTATCTCAGCCTCGCGGGCTTTTGCCTCGACATCCTCAGCATCACCCCCCAACTCTACGACGCCAAAACCAGCCGAAATCACTGATTTTCGCAATTCTGCCTGGCTGACTACGGTTGGGATATAGCTCACCCGGGCTCGCTCGCTTGTAAAATTAACCTGAGCATCTAACACCCCTTCCATTGCAATTAGAGACTTCTCTAAGCGGCGGGCGTCGTTGTCATCGCTCATACGTTGGATTATAAGATCAGCTTCGCCTTTAGCAACATCATAGCCAGCGCGGCGGATGCGGTCGAGCATGGCGTCCAATTCTGCCTGGTCTGGGTCGTATTCCACGGAAGCTCGCTCGGTGGATAAATTCACATTTGCTACTTCCACCCCAGCTACTTTCTTAATATTTCGCTCAACTGTTGCCACACAGTTTGCGCAAGTCATGCCGGTTATCGGTAAAGTCAATTGTTTTAGTTCAGCCATATTTACTCCATTAAATAGTTCGATATCTTTCTATCGAGTTAAAATTCCTTTTTTTTAAGCGGCACTTAGATCAACTCTGCGCAGCAATTGGGCATTGAGGGCTACGATTACAGTGCTGAGAGACATGAATAATGCTCCGATGGCAGGTGATAGCAGGATACCGAAAGAGGCTAATACACCGGCCGCCAAGGGAATAGCAATCACATTATAACCTGTGGCCCAAATTAGATTTTCGATCATCTTACGGTAACTTGCCCGGCTCAAAGAAAAGATCTTTACCACGTCCATTGGATTGCTTTGCACCAAAATTATTCCCGCGGACTCTACTGCCACATCAGTTCCGCTGCCAATCGCGATACCCACATCTGCACGGGTTAATGCAGGAGCGTCGTTAACTCCATCTCCAACCACGGCAACTCTTTTGCCCTCAGCTTGCAGTTCGGCAACCTTCTTATCTTTGTCTTCAGGCAGTACTTCAGCAAAGAACAACTCCAAACTCAATTCTGCCGCCACTGCCTCAGCAACTGCCTGGCTATCCCCGGTCAGCATGGCTACCTGAATTCCCATCTTCTGCAGCCTCTGAATTGCCTGGAAGCTCTCAGGACGAAGAACATCAGCCAATGCAAACCCGGCTACCACCTTTTTCTCACGCACAAGATAGACTACAGTCTGGCCTTTTTTACCTGCATCCTGAGAAAAATTTCTAATTGAGCTGGGAGCTTCAAGCTCCAGCATTTCAAGCAGTCGCGGTCCCCCAATATAAACTTCATTTCCATTCTCGCTTGCACGCACACCCCGGCCCTTTATTGCTTCGAATCCATTGATGCTAGGGACAATTAATTGCTTTTCAATTGCCGCCTGGCGAATGGCTCTTGCGACGATATGCTCAGAATCACCTTCAAGGGCGGCAGCTAGAGCTAATGCCTCTACCTCATCCATTCCTTCAATAACTTCGCTTCCAACCACACCCTGTTCACCTTTGGTTAGAGTGCCGGTTTTATCAAAAATAACCACGTCAACATTCCGGGCGGCTTCTAAAGCCAGGCGGTCACGTACCAAAATTCCATTCTTGGCCGCTGAAGAGGTGCTGATTGCTACCACAAGCGGGACAGCCAAACCCAATGCATGCGGACAGGCAATTACCAAAACGGTAACAACCCGCTTAAGGGTGAACAAGCCCAAACCTTCAGATACCCCCCAGGCGATTCCGGTCAAAATTGCTACTGTGATCGCTCCATAGAATAACCAACCCGCGGCTTTATCTGCCAAAATCTGAGTACGTGATTTGCTTTGTTGAGCTTGCTCAACAAGGCGCATGATTCCAGCCAAGGCAGTCTCATCCCCCGTGGCAGTGACTTCAATTCGTAAACTCCCTTCACCGTTGATCGTGCCAGCGATGACATTTTCCCCTGGATGTTTACTGACAGGGATTGATTCGCCTGTGATCATGGCTTCATTTACATCAGAATCACCTTTGATTACTATTCCATCGGAGGGGATACTTGCACCCGGTCTTACTAATACCAAGTCACCGTTCACCAAGGCGCTCGTTCGGACAGTTTCTGTATCACCAGATTCGGTGATCCTTTCAGCGGTGTCCGGCATCAATTTTGCCAGTTCATCCAGCGCTCCGGAGGCTTGGCGTACACTGCGCATCTCGATCCAGTGACCGAGCAACATTACATCAATTAAAGTTACCAATTCCCAGAAGAATCCTGGCCCCAACTTGAAGATTAGAGCCGCCACACTGTAACCGAAAGACACACTGATCGCCAATGAGATAAGCGTCATCATGCCGGGCTGGCGTTTGCGAACCTCGGGAACGGCCATCTTTAGGAAGGGAATACCACCGTAAAAAAATATTATTATTGATAAGACAGGAGTGATCCAATCAATGCCAGAAAATTCTGGCGGGGTAAAACTCAACCATGCCTGAATACTTTCACTGAATGTTAGAACTGGGATAGATAGGACCAGCGAGACCCAAAAACGATTACGGAACATTATTTCGTGTCCCATGTGGTTTACATGATCTCCCTGGTGGTCATCAGAATGCTGCATATTATCGTGATCCATGCCGCTATGATCCTGATGCATTGGTTCTTCAACCTTCACATGCTGCATATCCTCGTGCTTATCATGTTCAGCATGATTCATTTTTTTATGAGCATCTTTCTGAGGTTCTTCTTGACGTTGGTTATGTTCATCCATTGGTAAACTCCGTACACATCTTTATTTGTGGGCTAATATCATCCTAAAAATATTTGTTGAATTAAGTGCAATCACTTTATCGATTTGCCATCCAGCTGCCTGAACATTATGTTCCGTTAAGCGGGCAATATGGAAACCTGTCATCCAGTGGATCAATCTATCTGATTTTTGCATTAACCACGCCAGGGGAGCCTTGCTCGAAAGCATATGCTCTAACAAAAATAACTGCCCACCGGTTTTGGTCACTCTTCTGGCTTCCTGCAATCCTAAGATTGGATCTGGCACAGAACAAAACACAAATGTTGCAACTGCACAATCGAACTCTTCATCAGGAAACTCTAAATTTTGAGCATCCATTATTTTTAGATCGATATGCAGATCTGCGGATTGCTTGGCTGTCTGCCTGGCCCGATCCAACATCTTTTTCGAAAGATCGATTGCAGTAATCCGGCTGTTCTGAGGATAATAGTTGATATTTTTTCCGGTACCAACTCCTATCTCCAAAACATTCGGTCCATTAACCCTTTTCCATAATTCTCTGCGCCAGTGGCGGAATCTGGAGCGTTCAGAAAAGGTTTCTAGCGCGTCGTAAAGCGGCGCAACTAGATCATATCGACTGCGGGTATGCTGCGTGGCACGCAAATCAATTTTCCCAGTCGCATTTACCATAAGGTTTATTCTCTGAATGCCTTCCCTCAGGGCAAACCTACGGGATTGCTTTCATGTTTCTAATAACAGATTTATCTCTTTGTATTATTCGAAAGAACTGTTACCTAAACTACAGCAACCTGGTAACCAAGCGCCCCAAGTGCAGTTTTCATATCATCTACCTTTGTATTGGCTTGTCCCAAAGTTACTTCAATCAACTGGGTACTTGAATCAGCAACCACTCCCGCAACGCCAGGGACTTGTGAAAGTATCGCTTTAACGCGGCCTTCGCAACCGCCACAGTTCATTGTCTTACCACCAACAACCTTGAAATTAACTTTTTCGCTCATTTGTAACATCTCCATAAAATATATTTAACGTAGGGGATCACTGACACTACGCGCTTGTTGAGTATCTAATTGACTTGCTTGCCACCAAGTTTGAAAGTAGCGAATAACAGCTACAACTTCTTGATCTTCTAAGATTTCCTCGAAAGCAGGCATTTCGATACCGCCTTCTAAAATTAATTCTTGTAATTGACCGTCCGCGTGGTGCCAGGCGTGTTCTCGGTCATTCAATGCAGGAGCAAGGGGGGTTGAAGCATGACCTTCGCCATTTTCACCATGGCAGACAGCACAATTATTTGAGTACACCTGGGCTCCAAAAGCGATCAATGTCTCACTCGCCAGAGGTTCAGCCAGGCGGGAGGTATTCCAAATCCCATATGCCAGTAAACCGATTATCCCTATACCGGCTGCCATATATATAAGAGCTTTTTTGCGCTTTTGTGCTTGTCTACGCTGCTGTATGATCTGTATTCTGCGTTTTCCCATTCGAAGTCTCCATTTCTAATGTTTGTGTGCTCATGTCACAACGGGCGGGTACTCAATCTGGATTTTTCAGGCTAGAGCTGGGGCGTAATTGATCTCTTTGAGCAGGTTTTGAATTTGCTCTTCAGTTGCTGGATCTTCAAACTCAATAACCACAGATTTGGTATCCACAGTTGCATGAACGGATCGGACGCCCTGCAGCTCCCCAACTTCCATTTGGATGGTATGCACGCAGTTGTGGCAGTGGATTGCGGGTATGGTATACGTAATGGTTTGCATTGTTTGCTCCTAATATAATGTTATTAAACTTTTGTTGCCGCTTCGTAAATATCAGCGATTTCTTGTAAGACACGCTCACGCTCATCGGGTTCATCACCGCGCACGGCCTTAATTAAGCATGAGTTCATGTGTTCTTCAAGGACCATTTTGCTAACTTTATTTAACGCGGATTGGACGGCTTGTATCTGACGGATAACATCGATGCAATATTCACCTTCAGAGATCATGCGCTGCACCCCACGCACGTGGCCTTCAACCGTTTTCAAACGCTTTACAGCTTCCTCATTTTTCATAGACACACTCCTGTTTAGATCTTCCCTACCCCCCTGGGGGGGGTATTTATTTAATAATAGACGAAATTTCCCCATTTGTCAATAGGGCTGTTAGCGCAATGTACAGTTTAAAATGCTACACCTGAATTTTAGGCGAGGGTAACAAAAAAACTCTCCGGGCAATTTCTATGCTACCGGAGAGTTTTCCAAAATCGCCTTGATTGAATTTTTATTTATACCCATTTAGTATATTCATAAGCGCTAAATCTAGAGACTCCCCCGGGAATACACCAATCCAAATGTATTTGTTTCCACTTTCATCTGTGATAACCTCCCCATTTCCGTCGAGAAGCATTATGTATGGACGGAGCCGATATTGGTAATGGACAGCTTGCTGGAGTTCCAGTGTATCTGGGTCATCAATATCCAAATAGATGAATCTTATATCTTCACCATACTTATTTTCTAACCCGTGCACGACGGGCGCCATTTGTTGGCAGCGAGTACACCAGAATGCGAAGAATTCCACAAGTTGAATTTCCCCAGACGCCAAATTCACCCTGCCAGGAGCTGTAGCCCTCAAATCCGGACCCCCCAAACTAAATCCTAAAGTATATACCACATCGGATACACGAGTAGGTGAAGCAGGCATTTCTGTTTCTTTTGGGGGTGTGGGGACAGCTTCTCCATTATCTTCTGGAGCTGTCGGCATTTCTGTTTCAGGCTGGTTTGGTGAGACCGCTTCTCCATCAACTGAAACAGCCTCGACCGTTTCGTCACTAGGCAGTGTTATAGAATTCGATCCATTTCCGCAAGCGGAAAGTATTAGCACACTGGCTATTATTAATAATACAAGAAATTTTATTTTATTCTTTGAAACGAACATTTCCGAATCAACCTCTTTTGAAAAGGTGTTATAATGGACTAATACCATCATAACACTAATAATTAGCAAGTCAACTGAACCAGTATTCTTCTAAGCTAATACTAATTATTTCTCCTTCCTTTCGCCACCCACGCAAAGTAATATTAACTTAGTGACAAACGTCTATGCTCTGTAAAATGTCCAAAAGCGACAGTCACCTTACGATTCTCTCAATATTATGTAATAATCTCAGATGAGGAGAAACACATTGGCAACAAGCAATCCGCAGCAATTTAAGTTGTTCTCAATCTTGATTCTTGTATTTGGCGCAGGGTGGATTTGGATCAGCGCGGTAGAGCCAGGCGAGACCACCAGCGGGGACATCCCTGCCCCCCAAAAGGGATTCCTGGCTCCAGATTTTACGCTTGAAACCCTTGCTGGAGAAACTTTAACTCTCTCTGATTTCAGAGGCCAGGGTGTATTGGTGAATTTATGGGCCAGCTGGTGCGGTCCTTGCCGGGCTGAGATGCCTGCTATGCAGCGCGTTTATGATCAATATAAAGATCAGGGATTTGTCGTGCTGGCTGTCAATATTACCAGCCAGGACAGCCTCACAAATGCAGTTGCATTTGCCGAAGAACACAACCTAACATACCCTATCTTACTGGATGTACGCGGAGAAGTTGCGGATGCATACAACATGCGTGCTTTCCCCAGTTCTTATTTTGTCGATAAAGATGGCATCATCACGGAAGTCATCATTGGTGGGCCAATGGCGGAAGCTTTGTTAGAAGTACGAGCCATGCAACTCATAGGAGAAACGCGATAATGTTCCCTATTCTCCAAATTGGTCCTTTAGCTCTGCAGACTCCTGGCTTGATATTACTGGTTGGGTTATGGCTAGGTTTGACGATCGCCGAACGCCATGCCAGACGTTATGAGATAAATCCCGATTTAATTTATAACCTCACGTTCATAGTATTAATCGCTGGATTAGTGGGCGCCCGGTTGGCAGTTGCCATACGTTTTCCAGCCTCCTTCGCAGATAACCCTGCGAGCTTGATCTCCCTAAACCCGAGCCTGCTCGATCCCGCTGGTGGGGCAGCAGCAGCCTTATTGGCTAGTCTAATCTACGGGCAGCGGAGAGGACTGGTCCTCAAGTCCACTCTAGATGCACTCATCCCAGTATTTGCTATTTTAGGCATCGCAATCCCAATCGCCAACCTAGCATCTGGCAGCGCTTTTGGCGCACCCAGCGAGCTTCCCTGGGCAATAGATCTTTGGGGAGCAAGCCGGCACCCTACACAAATTTACCAGGCTCTCGCTGGTGGATTGATCCTGTGGTTAGTATGGCCTTCCCGCCAAGAAAAGAATAATATTCCCGGATCGTTTTTTTTGAAATTTCTAGCGTTGAGCGCTGCTGCCCGTTTATTTTTGGAAGCTTTTCGTGGAGACAGCCTGATAATTTTCGATAGTTTGCGCGCCGCACAGATTGTTGCATGGATAATATTAGCATTGAGCTGGTGGGGAATTCTACAACTTCAAAAAACTGAACAGGGTTAGAATATTATTATGCAGGCGGCTGAAAAAAATGTATTGATCACCGGGGCGGCAGTAAGGATTGGCCGCGCCATGGCCCTAGCAGCCGCTAAAGCTGGTTTTGGGGTAATCATCCATTACTGGCGCTCAGAAGAACGTGCTAGAGAAACAATTGCGGATGTTAAGGCGCTGGGAGTTAATGGCAATTTGGTTAAAGCCGACCTAAGTAAGCCTGATGAAGCTGGCGCATTGGTGACGGAAGCTTTGGAGTACGGGCCTCTTTTTGCGGTTGTTAACAGCGCCTCGATTTTTAAAAACCAAACTTTAACGGAAACAGACCTCGATAACTGGAACAAACATCTGGCAGTGAATCTAACCGCCCCATTCCTTATCAGCCAAACATTTGCAGGTGCATTGGACCAAGGTCAAGAAGGTCGCATCGTAAACATACTAGACTGGCGCGCCATACGTCCAGGCGCAGACCATTTTGCATACACGATCAGCAAAGCAGCTTTGGTCAGTCTCACCCATTCTCTGGCCATCACTCTCGCACCAAACATTACCGTGAACGGGATAGCTTTTGGCGCCATTCTCCCCCCCAGTAATGGAGCTGATGTTTCCAGCATTTTAGAAAACGTTCCGGCCGGCCGCTGGGCAGACTTGGACGAGGTGGGTAGAACCTTGCTCTTCTTGCTAGAAGGTCCTACATATATCACAGGCGAAATCATCCACTTAGACGGCGGGAGGCATTTGATATGAACCAGGACAGGGTCTTAATCAGCGATCTTTTAGTGCGCGGTATCATCGGAATTAACGATTGGGAAAGGAAAAATAAGCAAGATATCTTAATTAACATCGTCATATTCACTGATCTACGCAAAGCTGGCGAGAGCGATGACATCACCGATTCCGTCAATTACCGCACAATATCCAAAAAGGTGATAAGCCACACTGAGCAAACATCCCGTTTTACTGTGGAAGCTTTGGCAAACGATATAGCCAAAATATGTTTGGGGGAACCTGGAGCAGAAAAAGTGAACGTGCGTGTTGAAAAGCCTGGCGCCGTGCGCTTCGCAAAGTCTGTGGGAGTTGAAATTGAACGCACCCGGAAAAATTGAGCGACACCTAAAAAAGTATTACCTGAGTCTGGGTTCTAACATTAACCCGACAAAAAACATACCCAAGGCAATTAATCTTCTAAAAAAACATGGGCAGGTGGAAATTGTCTCCTCAGCTTGGAAATCACCCGCTATGGGATTTTCCGGACCCGAGTTTATCAATGCAGCTTTACTGTTCTTATCACCCCAAGAATCTAATGAAATAAAAGATGAAATTCTCCGAAAAATTGAATCAAAACTTGGTCGCAAACGCTCCTCGGATAAAAATGCTCCCCGCGAAATTGATATTGATATTTTGATCTACGAAGATACGGAAGTAGACCCTTCCTTGTGGTCAACACCTCATTTGGCAGTTCCTTTAGCAGAAATTCATCCTGATTACAAACATCCAGAAACTGGAAAAACGATTGCACACGCAGCTAAGTATTTACAACGGAATAACAGGATAGAACTCGAACCAAGCATTTTTGGCTTGTAAAAAATCAAAGCAATTAGGGAAGGACCCCGAAAGAAGTAACTGGGAATTCTGGCTTTTTCTACATTAATATTTTGATAGAAACCATGTGGAAATTCAAGATAGTTTTAAAGCATAAATTTCAAAAAATGGGATTATAATAAAAGAAGATCCAATAACCACCAACTCCGTCACAGCACTCATAACACCAATAAAGTTATTTTAATAGGAAACATTTTTAATGAGTCTAAAACAAGCTTTACTCGGAATTGAATTATTTGAAGGCCTCAGCGATTCTGAGCTTGAAGCAGTTATAACATTGTGTGAAGAACGCAGCTACTCTAAGGGTGATATAATCGCCGAACAAGGCAATCCCGGCAATGAATTTTATATCATCATCGAAGGCTTTGCTGAAATCTCAGTAGATAGTGAACAGGATGCGCCCAGGAAATTAGTGGTAAATCTGGGAAGCGGGCAAACAGCTGGTGAAATGTCACTAGTAGATCAGGGACCGCGGTCGGCAACAATCCGAGCGATCAACAACCCTACAACTGTTCAGGTAATTCAACAAGAAGCTTTTGCAGAACTCTGTGAAAACAACCATAAGATTGGTTACATTGTTATGCGAAATATTGCTGCAGACTTATCTTTCCGTCTGCGTCAGCGCCACTTGAGTGACTTAGGTTAAAAGATGCCAACTTACAAAGTTAGTATAGTTATCACTAAAGGCGATAATCCTGGCACAATCCTAAACCTGTCTGAACGGCCAGAGCCAGGCCAGCATATCTCTCTGGGAGATGATAAATTTCTGGTCACCGAAGTCTTAGAATTAATGCCCCCTCGAGGTGATTTTTACTTTTTACACGCAACTTGTGAACCAGTAGAAAATGGCGATTAATTGAGGGCAAAAAATTCATTGTTAGAGGGCTTATGTTGCTGCTTATTCCTTTAGACAAGCCCTCTTCTTATGTAACAACATTTTTTATGCGATTTCGGTTCCAATTAATCCATATGAGTCGTTTCTACGCCGGTAAAGCACATTCACAGAATCGGTGTTCACATTAAAAAATACAAAGAAGTCTTCATGCCCTAATAGATTCATTTGTTCAATAGCTTCTTGCTCATCCATTGGCTTTAGTGTGAACATTTTTCGTCTAACAATTTCCTTTTCCGAATCAGCCGCCTCAGTAATATCTGCTCCCTCTTCCAAAGGTCCTTCCCGGACAGTAGCCCTATCACCATGTCCCTTGTAATGTTTGCCCTTATAACGTGCGATGCGGCGCTGCAATTTGTCTAATGCGATATCGAAAGCGGAATAGATATCATCGGTACGTTCCTCAGCTCGCAAGATAAAGCCCTTCCCGCGAAGAGTGATCTCAGCAACCTGTCGATCATTGGCATCACGGGCTGATTTGATAAAGGATAAATCGATCCTCAAATCTCGAACACCTTTGATATATCGCTCAACTCTTGCCGCCCTCTTGGTGATATATGAATACAACCTGTCATCTACTTCCATATCTTTTGAATGGATGTCTATTTCTATTGCCATTATTTCTCCTTTCATAAGGGAATAGTTCCCCTTCGTCTAATTTTTGTCCTAACTAGATTATTCAACCACCCTTGCCAGAGTAATTCCTAATACCTGCTTGACTCCAGCCAATTTAAGAGCTTTGGCGCATTCATCCAAAGTAGCTCCTGTGGTCATCACGTCATCCACCATAAGTATACGCTTTCCAGCTACCACACTCCTATCAGCTTCGAAAGCTCCAGCTACATTTTCCCGCCTTTCACTGAAAGATAATCCCACCTGAGAGATAGTTTCCCGAATCCTGTGCAAGGCGTTTGGTTGGTACTGTAACCTTAATGACAATGCCAATGGCCTAGCCAAAACGGCTGCCTGGTTATAACCTCGCTCTGATAAGCGGGTTTTTCCCAGAGGAACTGGGATAACCATATCAATCTGCCATTCAATTTTATGCATAATACCAATGAGGGATCGAGCAAGAACTTCGCCCAAACCAAGGTCCCGCTTATATTTCAATCTCACAATTGCTTTCCGTAAAGGGTCCTCAAAAACAGCCCAAGAACGTACAGCATCATAATTGGGTGGTAAAAGTTGGCATTGTTCACAAACGCGAACACCTTTATGGGGTGTTCCGCAGCTCATGCAAAGTTTATCGGGAAGTCGCGGTGAACTCGCCTGACATTCTTGGCACCATCGGTAACCGATGGTCTCACAACCGGCACATTGCGGCGGATACAGCCAGTCCAGCGAATTCCAAAACCATTGATACAAGCGGTACGCCAGTGCCGGAGGATTTAAGGTGCCCGGCAAGGTCATGATATTTGTGAGTTTAAAAGAGTATGCCGCCCAAAGCCGAACGCATTAAAAGTAATACTGCGGGGCCTAATAAGATCAACATAATAGTAGGAAAGATCAAGAGCGCCATAGGGAAAAGCATTTTCACCGGCGCTTTTTGAGCTTCTGCTTCTGCTCTCTGGCGGCGTTTTATGCGCATATCATCAGATTGAATACGCAAGACTTTTGCCATGCTAACACCCAAGGACTCGCTCTGAATTATTGCCGCGACGAAACTGTGAAACTCCGTGACTCCCATCCGGTCAGACATATCACGCAAAGCCTCACGCCTTAGTTTACCAAGCTGTATCTCTTGGAGTGCTCTCCCGAATGCCAAGGCCAATTCATTATCCCATTTTTCTTGCACTTTCTTCATTGCTGCGTCAAAGCCAAGCCCTGCTTCAACACAAATCGTAAGCAAGTCCAAAGCATCTGGCATCGCTTTACGCACTTCATTTTGGCGGCTAGAGATTCGGCTGGAAATAAGTAGATTGGGCACGTAAAAGCCGAATAATGTAAACCCTGTCAAGATTCCAAGATTTCGCAAAGAGAAAGGGGATTGACCTGGAGCAGCTAAAAAGATAATAAAAAGTATTATCGCTACGCCAACTCCAACACCGATACGTAATGCAAAAAATGTCGTCGGCTCCAACCCCCTCGGGTTGCCTGCCATCTCTAATTTAACGGCAATTTCTTGCAGGGCACTTTGAGGTGTGAACCGCAGGGCAATTTCCCCTAATCGCCGCGCAACCGGGTATACCACACGATCCATAAAGGGTTGTGAGAGCTCAATATCTTCTAGGCTGGTAGCTTCACCGCGTTCAGCAAATTCTGCTAAGCGAGTTTCAAATGGATCTTCCTCTTGGGCGGATCGCAAACCAATAACTACCAACGCTGCAGCGATACCCACAAATAACAACACTAAAAAACCAATAAACATGGTTCCTACTCCTATTCAGTTAGGTAATCGAGGTATGAATTATTAAATTTCTATATCTGCTATCCTCATCATCGCATAGTATCCAATTATTATCATGAAACCAGCGCAGGTCAGCATTGCTATGCCACAAAATTTTGGTTCCAAAAAAAACTGCATCATATAATTTCTATTCACAACCCATAGTATCAATGCCAAGATAACAGGCAGTATTGAAATGAACCTGCCTGAATACACAACTTGCGCAGTTAGAGTTTTTATCTCGCCTTTCATGATAATTCTTTGGCGAATGGTGTGTGCAATAGTTTCTAGAATTTCTGACAAGTTGCCGCCAACCTCTCGCTGAACATTGATTGCGGTGATTACCAGATCAAGATCATCGCTGGGTATGCGACGTAACAAGTTAGCTAAAGATTTTTCCATTGGCACGCCAAGCTGCATTTCCTGGACAACGCGGCGAAATTCATCGCTGATTGGAGTAGGCAGTTCTTTACTCACTGCCTCCATAGCTTGCATGTTCGAAAACCCGGCCCTGAGGCCATTGACCATCAAATTTAACATATCAGGCAACAGAATACCGAATTTATTCAAGCGAGCGCTTTGTTGTCTTTTTACAAGCAGGCGTGGAATGAACAAACCGACAATTAATCCTCCCAAAGCAAATACGGGTGAGCCATTAAAAAAATAATATGAAAAGGCGGCAGTGGCGAAACTTGAGATACCCATTATGGACACATATTCCCCTGGTTTGAATTTTAGATCCGCGCGTGCCAATTCACGCGCGATATTATCTCCAAAATTAGATTTTTCAACGCGTGCGTTTATCCAATCCGTAAGCGGTGTGGATTGCTCTCCATCTTCTTCCTGGTCTAGAAATTCGAATTCTTGTTCTGATTCATCCAGATATTTGCCAATCCGCTCCTCTACAAGCGAACGCTCACCTGATACTGTAACTACCACCCCAACAAGGAGGAGAAGTAAAACCAATCCTCCGCCTACCCAAAGTAATATTGTCATATCTTCAGCACAATTCTCTTAGATATTGTTTTTAATACCTTTGCCGCTTGCCAACACCAAAAATAGAAGCAGGAAGATGGATACCTGAGGCTTCGATTTTATCCATGAACTTAGGTCGCAATCCCGTTGCTCGAAATTGGCCAATAATTTTACCCTCATCGAAACCAGTTTGTTCGTATTGGAATAGATCGGTCAATGTGATAACGTCTCCTTCCATCCCAGCGACTTCACTAATGTAGACAACTTTCCGGGAACCGTCCCTCAAACGATCGATATGCACAATCAAATCCACTGCACTGGCAATTTGTTCACGAATCGCACGGATAGGGAGATCAAAACCAGCCATCAAGGCCATGGTTTCAATACGAGCGATAGTATCACGCGGGCTGTTGGAGTGAGCGGTCGTCAGAGAGCCGTCATGGCCTGTGTTCATCGCTTGGAGCATGTCGAGAGCCGCTCCGTCACGAATCTCTCCGACTACAATACGATCAGGACGCATACGCAATGAGTTGATAACTAAATGCTGGATCGTGACTTCTCCACGGCCTTCGATATTTGGCGGGCGAGATTCCAAGGTGACGACGTGTTCCTGGCGAAGTTGTAGCTCCGCCGCATTTTCAATTGTGATTATCCTGTCACCCTCCGGGATAAAGCCGGAAAGTATATTGAGTAGTGTTGTCTTGCCTGAGCCTGTACCTCCAGAGACAACAATGTTTAATTTAGATTCAACGCAGGCTTTACAAAACTGCATGGCTTCTGGGGTCATCGAGCCGAACCCAATATATTGCTCAACTGTGATCGGGTTTTTCGAAAAGATACGAATGGTGAGGGATGGACCTACCAATGATATTGGCGGAATGATCGCATTCACACGCGATCCATCTGGGAGACGAGCATCCACATAGGGGCTTTGTTCATCGATCCTGCGTCCCAGAGGCGCAACGATACGGTCTATTATGCGCATGACATGCTCATCGCTTTCAAATGATACAGGTACCCGGGTGAGGGTGCCTTTGCGTTCAACGTAGATGTTCTTGGCCCCGTTAACCATAACTTCCGTGATCCCCTCTTCCCTTAATAGCGGATCCAATGGACCAAAACCTAAGATCTCAGCTGCAATTTGTTCAAATAAACGGTGTTTTTCAGGTCTAGAAAGAGGGATACTTTCTTCTGCCAAGATCTGTTCAAATAAATCCTGAATGGTTTTGCGCACTTCAGCGATTTTGGAAACATCCATCGCTGGGTCCAATTCAGCCAATAGACGGTTCTGAACCCTGGTCTTTAAGTCAAAATATGTATCACGCTGGGAATCTGCTCCAGGTGGTGCAACACGCCGCGATTGAAGAGAAGACAATTTCGAGCCGCCCTGCTGACCACCACCGCCTGATCGCCCGCCTTCTTGAGGTCCAGACTCGCCAGATTCGCCTTGTCCTTTCTCGAGGCGTTTAAGTAATGACATTATTTCAGACTCCTATTTTTACTTGCATGCTAACAATCATCAAATTCCATCTCTTATACATGTTCCGCTTCCATCTCTTCAAGTTCGTTAATTTTTTTGCGGGTATTTTCTGCAAGTTGAAGAATGGCACGAGAGACGGGATGTGATTTATTCTGTAACATAAAAGGTATCCCCCGATCCATTGCTGGTATCACTAATTTTTCATCCACAGGAACTACCGCAGCGAATTCTTGCTTAAAATTATCGCTGACTTTAGCAGGGGTAATATTTGTCCGTCGTTTATCAAAACGATTCATGACCATTAAAATTCGTTCCCGGTCGAGTGAAAGCGCGTTGGCTAAATCTAAGAATAACCGGGCATTTTTGATGGCTGGAATGTCTTGGGTGGTTATTAACACAATGATATCACTAACATCTAGAACCGCTAGGGTGACATCTGTCAGCAATGAAGCTGTATCCACAATCACGTAAGAGTACATCTGGCGCAAAAATTTAATCACCGAACCAAACTGTTCGCCGGTAACGGATTCTGCATGTTCGGGACGCATTGGCGCAGCCAGGATTTTTATTCCAGAATCTGCGTGTTCAATAATTACATCATCAACGATTTCCGCATCCAGTTCGTTTGCCCGCGGCGCTAGATCAGCGATGTTATTTTTGCCTTGCTCATTGAAGAAAAAAGATAGATCTCCAAATTGCAAATTCGCATCGGCCACAGAAACGGGTGTTTCACTACTGTGCATGGCTACTGCTAAATTGGCAGCCAGGGTAGTAGATCCAGTCCCTCCCTTAGGTCCATAAATCGTAATCACTTTGCCTTGGGTTAAGTGCGGCATTGAGACAAGTGGTCCGGTAGCCGGCCCGCTTGATTGAACCATCATAGTAGATGCTGCTCTTTTGGCTCTCTCCGATTGAGCCATTTCTCCAGCTCGCCGGATGGCCGCGGTTAGTTCATCTACATCGGGTGGTTTTGTGAGAAAATCGCGTGCACCCGCCAACATGGCGCGTCGCATATAATTCGCATCGCTTTGCACAGATAATATTACTATCTGAGTCGCCGGGTATTTGCTTCGGATGGCTTCAGTAGCAGCGATTCCATCCATATCCGGCATATTGATATCCATGAGAACCACATCTGGTTCCGATTCTCCCGCTAACTGGATTCCTTCTGCGCCCGTCCTTGCTGCGCCTACTACTTCTACATCTGTTTCAAATTGTAATAGTTTTCGGATGTTTTCACGCGTCTCTGCTATATCATCAACAATAAGCACGCGGATTTTTTCATCTGTCATTCAATTACTCCAAGATTCTAATGCTTACTCCTCTGGAATTAATAAACTCTCTAATAGATCACTCATCGCAGGATTAATTATCTCATTCACTGCAGGTTCAAACCCATAAGGGAGCTGCGCTGGAACCAGGATATTGTAATTATCCAGCAAGTATTGTAACGTAACTGAATCTGTGTTTATGCGGCTATCATCTCCACTTGCTCTCATCACTATGTTCAAATCAGCGCCAGACAACATAAGATAGTTCAAGGTAACCGCTTCTTGAGGTGTTACGATCAGTGTAATTATATCTGGTAATTGTACTACTTCCTCAACAACTTCCTCACCTTCAGCTGGGGGGGGTTCTTCTGCCGCCTCTGCGGGTTGAGGTTCTTCCCCTTCCACGGGTTCAGGTTCTTGGATTATTTCTTCTTCTTCATCTGTAGGTTGTGGGAAGTTGCCGACATTTAGTACGATAACATCCTGCAACAAAGTTTGGCTCACCATGCGCGGCCGCTGTTGGGGCTCAGATGGGACGATGTAGTAAGGTGTTTCACTAAATACTGCGTCAAACTCTACTCGACCTAAAGGAGAGAGAGAGCCACCTGTTACGCTTTGGGCCGTGAGGTTCCGCAAAAAGAGTTCAGTGTCAAGAGTTAAAGTAGCATTGGTTTCTTCTTCAGTATCGATAGTCATTAATACATTGGGGCCTGGAGCAATCAAGCCAGCTAAAGTATTGGGAAGCAAGGTTTGATATTGGGTGTCCAAATCTACAAATAACATAGTAACGAGAACATTAACATGGTCTCCCCGCCGTAAGCCATATGCAACACCTGAGAAGCGGTTCATTGGAATAGAGATCGCTACTCTGTTTTCCGGAATTAGTAACGAAGCATCCGAGCCAATTTCTGAAAGCCCTTCCAGTGACTCAACCAACATCCCCCTAGTTAATGGAACTGCTTGATCTAAGTCAAATCTCGCACGGTATCCCACAACATCAATCAGGTCGATGAACATTATATCGGGAATAAATTCTTCATCCAAAATTGCAATTGTATCCAATTTTACTTCAGTGATTATTTCACCGCGCGCAATTGGTTGGCCAACACTTATTATGTTTAGCAATAATACTTCTGGCTCGGGAGTCGCAGCTTCGTCCCCTCCAGTAGACCCACGGAGGAGGAAGAACAAGGCTGCTACTCCTCCGATAAGTACTATTGCTAATATGATTAATAACCGTCCTAGACGCATGATGCCTCCTGGTTTTCTAGAATATAATTTTCTTTAATGGTTATGAAAACAATCATACGCTTTAACATGGAAAAGTCAAGTCGAAATGAGTACTGGTACAAATTAGATAGATGCCCAATAATAGGACAAATATAGTCTACTTGATTATGCCATATTTTTATAAGTATTGTTGCGCAAATACGTTACAAATGAATATTTATCTGTTTAGAATTGTAAATAAATGATAAATGATAAGACCCTGCATTTCAACAGGGCCTTATCATTTGAATACGATTGGAATATTTTGCAACCGTTGATTCGAAAAAATTTTACGAATACGTCTGAATAAATGGATCAGATACCAACGATAATAGAGCTAAATACGTTACCAATCGCGGGTCCGAGCAGGGCGAGAATTACGATAACCACAATGGCTACCAGAACCAGAATCAAAGCATATTCTACGAGGCCCTGTCCCTTTTCTTTGGGAGCAAACAACATTTTCATCCACCACCTTTCATTTTAGAATTTCTCTGTTTTTCCCAGAGATGATTTCATTATAGAGGTTTTTGGATTTGAAATCAATAGTATTTAAGGGTTAATTACCTAACAGTTATGCAAAGGGGGCTGTATTTTCAGTTGGTATCGTAATATTTACTCTCACTCCCTGGCCAACAGCGCTGTCAATTTCAAAGTTTCCTCCCAGCATTTCCACGCGCTCCCTGATCAATTTTAACCCTAACCCGGAGCTTTCAGCTGCAATGGTTGAATCAAAGCCTTTGCCATCATCTTCAACACTGGCTCTTACTTCAGTTTCGGTGATATTCAATTGAACTTTTATCTGATTTCCCTGGCTGTGCTGGGCAGCATTTGTCAATAATTCTTGAACAGACCTGAAAATCATCACTTCTAAATAGGATTCAAAACGTCGCTCGGTTCCAGTGACAGTGACGCCAATATCCTGTTCGGATTTTTCCCCAAAAGCAGTTACATATCGTTTGATGGTCGGAACCAATCCCAGGTCATCTAACATCATTGGCCGTAAGTCAAAAATAAAATCACGCACTTTCTGGAATGTGGTTCCTGCAGCAATCTTCAAATTAGACAATTCTTCACGAGCTTTATCTTGGTCGTGGTCAAAAAGGCGCATAGCGATTTCGGTCAATAAAATAAAATTTGCGAGGGCTTGAGCTGGACCATCGTGCATTTTGCGAGAAAGCCTTTGCCGTTCCGCTTCCTGGGCTTGAATCATCATCTCGGCGGAGGCAAATCTACCTCCTCCATTATGACTATCGGGTTTTGAACCAGCCCCCAAAGCACCGTTCAGGTCATCAAGCAATCCCATGAAACGTTCAAGGTGAATCTGGTCGCTCTGCAATTTCTCAACCTGACCGCGCATTACAGCTAGGCGCTGTTGAGCATCCAGGGCAGCATCGTAGGCTACGCGAATATCTGCCGGTGGAATCGTTTCAACTTTCGCTTGAACTTGTTGTAAGTGCATAGTAATTGTTGCGCTGCGTTGAGCTAATTTTTCCACCTCAACCTTACTTTGGTCAAGCATAAGAGCAATTTCTTTTAATTCACGTTGTACTTCCTCGGATTCGGTTTGTGCTTTTTCGATCAAAACATCCCAAGGGCTTGTTTCTGGGCCCTTCACTTTTTGCTCTTCAGCTTGTTCCTGCGTTCCTTCTGGTAAGGCCATCACTTACTCCCGAGATTCCGGATTATCTTTATACAACCGCACCCATCCCCGACGTAAAGCAAAAACGGCCGCTTGCGTACGGTCATCAACACCCAGTTTTCGAAGGATTGCAGTGACGTGATTTTTAACTGTTTGGTGGCTGATTCCGAGTAAGCTGGCAATTTCTTTATTGCTCATTCCTTTGGTCACATTCTCTAAGACTTCCATCTCCCTCCCAGATAATGGATGGAAAGGATCTCCTGGGTCGCTGTAAGGGCGGATAGCTTGTTCAGTTTGCTCAATCATCCATTGATCCAAACCATCCGCGTCTAAGGTTTCATAATGGACCACATATTTTCCATCAGCGACTGAGCGAACAATCTCTACCAGCTTTTCAGGAAGAATATCTTTGGCACAATAAGCCACTGCGCCAGCCCTCATAGCATGAATCACCTGCTCGGCATCATCATATGCAGTGAGAAGGATCACCCGTGTCGGCAGCTTCTCAGCAACAACCTGTCGGGCAACTTGTTGTCCGTTAATTTCTGGAAGGTTTACGTCAACCACAGCAACCTGCGGCTTCTTTTCACGGATCAATTCAAACCCTTTTTTCCCGTTGGAGGCTTGCCCAATAACATCAAAATCTGATTCCAAGGAAAATGAATCAACTACACCCTGCCGGAATAGAGGATGGTCATCAACCACAACAATAGAAATCATTCTCATAGGGGTCCCCAAATTCAAAACGTTAAAAATCGAATATATCTAAACATTTCTGAGAGTATAGCACATGAGTACTATGCGGGCAACATATTTTATTAAATTGAAATGTTTCTGTCAGGGAAGCGTCCAAAGATAGACTGCCATATTTTCAGCTCCCATTGTGGGGTTAATTTCTCCTGCGGTTGAATATATCAACTGGCTTCGCTCCACCAACTCCGGATACCAACCCGGAAAGGTAACCACGTAGGTTGTTCGTTGCAAATCTAAGTAATTTGCTAAACGCCCTTCGTCCCGTATAAATGCTATCACATCCGGCGAAACTAAACCGGCTAGGTCCAATAACGGCCTCTCTGCAAAATAACCCAGCGCGCCAATATCGTGAGCTGCAACCACGTCACCTTCTTTGATATTTTCTGCCACCCATTTTGCAGTGGCAACCATTTCACTCTCAATAAAAGCCACATCCCGGGCATAAGCAGCTGCCCCAAACCCCCAAAAAATAATAATAACCAGACCGCAAGAGATAAGCCAGGCGCGGCCCAAAAGACGCGGCCATAGCCCGTTTGAGGATGGTTTGACCAGAGCCGCCATCCCTGATAACCCAAGCATGAAGAAGACCGGCATAATAGGGATAATATATCGTCCGTGCTGGTAGGTCACAGGCAAACGCAAAGCGTACAAACCTAAATGGCCCATTACCCAAATAGTTGCTAACAAAACTGGCCAATTCCGGCTGCGAAGAACTAATAATATGGATTTGATGAACCCGGGGAGCAATAATGCCCCAACGCCAACCAAAGGAAGACTCAATTGTTCCAAATATCTTAACCACAACGGTTGTGTGCGTAAGATTGCATATTCTGCTTGTTTTGCATAGAATGTATTCGGCCACCAATCTCCGGCTAAAGTCTGATTAAAAACCAGATATGGACCTACAAGCAATACAAAACCCAAAGCCATCTCAAACCATATTTTAAACCTCGCTTGCCATCCAATTTTCAAGAAAAACACACTGGCTCCCACCATCGCGAGCAGAGTAACTCCTTCCGGTCTTACCCACAGGCTCAAACCGATTAGCAAACCCAGCCTCATCCAAACTTTTGGTGTAATCTCTTCCGGTTCAGAATGGATCTTTAAGAACCAAGCTATCACCGAAATAATAATTAGCGCAAAAAGCAAGGTTTCCATACCTGAACCGGCAGCCCATACTAAATGCCACTCCAACACCAACAGTACACCCGCCCAAATACCCCATATTGGTCTGGATGGTGTAACTAGGTTGAAAGTATACATTCCTGCAACTGACAAAGCCCACAGAATTCCCCATCCTAAGAGGAAGGTCCAAACAAACGGTCCAAGGCGAAGTGCGTGCCCAATTGATAAAATTGCTGCCCAAATGGGAGAGGTCGAGCCAGCTGAAGGTTGTCCCGGGAAAAACGCCCACTCACCTGCGCGTGCTAGATTGCGCGCGTATGTCTGATGTATCCAAGAATCATCTAAAGGGAAACCGATCCCATAGAATGCCTGGCTGAACACCAAATACCCCCCCACGGATATGGCAGACAATAAACCCAACAGGGGAACATTTCTTTGAATCATAACCTACTCTTGGGGAGAAATTTCTAATCTAAATAAATGCGTATCTTCAAAAACGCCCAGATATTGTAATCCTGGATGGTTGGCAGGATTTTCATAAAGCCCATCCAAACCCACTGTGTGATCAGCTTCTAACAACACAAACCTAGCCGAATAGCGCTGGGCTACTGTTAACAAAGTTTCTAAGTTTCCATTAGGAATCACGATTGCGGCGCGTTCTGTGGCTGCAAAGTATCCTGGCGGGTTTTTCACCAGGACGACATCACCTGGCAAAGCTCCATTCTCCTGTAAAACTTGCTCGAGATCCGAATAGTGTGCTTCACTAGCTCCCCAAGGTTTTGGGGATTCTCCTATTCCAAGAAATCTCTGGGTGAAAATTATACTGGTTAATCCAAAAGCAAAAATTATGATGCTCGCATGGAAAATGTAGCTTGCTGTATGAATATTCCAACCCCGCATTTGATTTGCCCAAGAAATTGCTTTTTTAAGTCCCACTGGCGCCATTGCCCAAAACAAGGGCTGCACTGCTGCTCCAGAGTGGAAAAAACCACCACGCACACCGGAAAACGGAAAGAATAATGTCATAACAATGAATGTGAGCATCCAACCGAGGCACGCAAACCTGATACTCTTGTCGCTCCGCAAGTCCCAGGCGCCCAAAAGGATTAGGGGCAATAGAAAAATTGAGCCTTGGACTGCCAGGGTGATTTGTAAATTCTGGCCGAGTGCCCACAAGCGTGCTCCTAAAATATGCCCAAAACCGGATTGTAGCCAATGTTCTAGGGTTAGACTGCTAGCTGGATACGAAAACAACTCATTGTATTCGGTTAACCATAAAGTCTGCAATCCACCGGGTGCTTGCGGGCTTCCGAAAACGAACACATTGCGCACCAACCAAGGACCCATAACGATCAAGTAACCGAGAATGATTCGACCTAGAGCAGCCAGGCGTTGCCGGTTACTTACACTATTTTCCTTATTTCTTGGGCTTGTGATTGCCAGCGCAGCCACACCTAACCATAGAATTCCATCTTGTCTGGCCAGGTGCATTAGTCCAACTACCAACCCCAATAGAAACCCATTACGCTTATTTTGAATACCGTTTCCCTCCTGACCTAAGAGTAGGAGGAATACGCTTCCTAAAAGCATATATAAACCAAAGGTATCCGGGGTGGTCAGGAAGGGCAGATAATATGCCGGGAAGCAAGCTAATATTCCTGCAACCAGTGCCAAACGGTTGCTTTTAGTTATTGAGTAGGAAAGCTTTGCTGTGAGAGGCGGAATAAAGGCTAGAATTAGGATAAAGGCCGCTTGGGCAGCTTTAAATTGATTTTGGAATACAGAAATCTTTAATCCAATCCACGAAATTATCGAAGCCAGCGGCAACCAATAAGCATGAGAAGGGTGCGGAATTCCCTGTGGATCATCTAAATAATTCCACAAAACCAGTTCCGAAAAACCTTCCCCTTCTGCAAGACGCAAACCCCCTGCGAAATAATAATCCGCGTCCATGTATCCGGGTGCATCTTGGTAGTTGGCTGTTATTAATCCTACGACCAGTCCAATTAGGAATAGACTCAGATATTGATAACGATTCATGGGTTTAAGGAATATAGCTGGTATGCGTTGGCAAAATCTGTATGCAAAGTCAAGCCTGAAAGTAATTCTTCTAGAGCTTCCCATTCAGAGGATTGATAACGCGCATCCTCTTCGCGGACGAAATTCGCCCCGAATCGGAAATAGAGCAAATGGGTAAAACCCAGGTCTCGCCAATCAGCAACCAATTCTGAAATATCCGGCGTAGAATGAATGTAATTGACCCAAGCATCCAACACCTCGTCTGGCTGGCATCGCGGCACACAATAATAACTGCGTGGTTCCCAAAGCATCAGTACTAAACTATCCTCCGTTAATTCATTTAAAGCCTGCATGGTTGTGTTTAATATACCCAAATTATTATTTAAATATTCCTCTTCCGAAATACTATTTATAAGAAACTGCGGAGCCCCGATTTTTAATGTATTTACTCCTACCTGTAATACATTAAGACCTAATACCATAATCACGAAAACGCCTGCAAGCCTCCCAAGCCGGATCCCAGATATTGAGATACGCTCTAATCCTGCGAATCCTGCAGCAGCCAAAATTGCTAGAGCAGGGAAAATTGAGTAGTATAAATGAGTCCTTAATAAGTGACCAGAAATACGTCCACCAAGAGCCCATATCACCACGCTAATAAAACTAATTAAACCTGCATTTCGTACTAAATTTCGACGAGATGAATCAAATTTTCTCAAATTGATCCAAGCAAGGCTGCCCAACGCCAAGAAAAGAGGTCCAATCGAAGAATCATATCCTGGGCCATCTCCTACGTGGGCAACTTCTACACCCCAAAAGGTTGCACGGATTGGCAAAAAGAATAAATCCAACCAATTGCCTTCTACGGGTTGTCCTTGGTAGAAATTTAAACGAATTTGAGTAATCTCCCCGCTAGTAAATATAAAAGGATATATAGGATTACCGGTAAATATAAAATTCTTAAATAACCACGGGAATGCAAAGATCGCAGCAGCAGATGAGAAAACAAGTAGCTCTTTACGTAGATTATTTTTATTCTTCCACTGGTACCAAAGTAACACCGCAATCCCAGAGAGAAAAATAATTCCCGCAGTATATTTTGTCGAAAATGTTAATCCCGCAAATATTCCTGCAAGCCAGAGATATTTGCGCTCTGCATGAATCATCCACGAATCAATAGCAACAATGAATGCTAAACTCATTAACATACTCGGCCAATCTACATAGCCCCACCCCAGAGATAAGGCCAATGAATAACTTCCCAGCAATGTAGCTACTGCCATCCAGGCATAGCGTGGTGACATACGTTGGGATACATATCCCAAGATCCCCACCAGCGTGAGCACTCCCATAATCCAACCGATTAACGCTGGGTATCCCATTCCTAGAGAAAAAGCCCAGGTGTAGAGCATCTGAGGCAGTTGTGGAAATCCCCAATACATATTTCCAGGAATAAAAGTAATACGCCCGACCTCTAAATATGCTCGCGGTAACGCAAGATGATAAACCAGGCTATCAAACTTGAGCGGTGGAGCTAATACCACAAAAAGACTGCTTAAGAGTATCAAACTAGATAAGATAGCAATCAAACGACCCAACTTTCCTACTTCGTTCCAGGCTTTTGCCAAGGAACGCCAATCTCTTCCCCAGAGGATTACTTCCCTCCTGAATACGATACCAAGGGCCAATAGCAATCCCCAGCCTGTCCACTCATTAATCCCTATTGTAGAACCGATGACAAGAAAAGATAATGCTTCTACGCCCATACCCAGTGCAGCACGTAGGAATAAACGCGTCAAGGGATCCAGATCAAGTTTCGGCAAGAGCCGCATCCCTATTCCCCCAGCGAGCGCGGTGATAGATAATCCTACAAATAGGTTCAATAAAACAACAATAATATTCAAGGCTAAATCAGTTGAAAAAGGTTTGTGGGTTAAATAATATGAACTAACAGTGATGGTCAACCACAATAATGCCAAGAAGGCGGTAAGTTTTTTGCCGCGGGTTGGTTTCATCTAATATACTCTAGTCGGATGATTTTCAATGTGTACTGCTAGATTTCACCAGCAGACAATATATCTTCTATTCCAAGATGGCGGGGCTGCAAAACCCACAAACGGATCCAATATAAACTAAACAATAAAAATATTGGCAGCGGAAAGAACATGATTGGCCCTTGAACAGGCTGCACACCCATGCCAGGGCGTACTGTGTTGAGAAATAATACCCACAAACCCACCAAGAAAACTAGCATGACCCCAATCACAAACCAACCGCCGCTGCGCCCCCACCTCTTCTCCCAAACAGATAAAACTAAAGTCAGGGCCGGAATGAGGGCAATATAGTTTGCGGTAGCCGTGGTGATACCAATCAAGTTTGTGACCACTAAGGTTAATGAGGCTGACCAAAGGAACCAGTGAAAACTCTTTCCGTAAACTGCCAGCCACTCACGGATCAAAAGGATTACTAGAACCCCGTTGAGCGCCCAGCTTAGCTGCCTACCGGTTTCAGGCCACCAGACTGAAAAGATCGCTCCTGTAGACCCCGGCGGGGAATATTCAGGGTAGTTTATTACCTGACGCAGATTTTGAATGATCCAATCTCTCTCGATCAAAAGGGATACAATCACTAAAATCAATAATCCGCCAATTATGCTGCCCAATAACCTCCAGCGACCCTTTGAATATGCCCAATAGATCACAAAAGGTATCAAAAGAATTACCATTTGTGGTTTGATACTGGCCAAAGCCAACATAGCTCCTGCGTACATGTCCTGCCCTGCACGGATAGCTAGGAAAGCCATTGAGATAAATAAAGCCACCACTACTGCCGCGTTCCCATTGATTATCGGTCTGACCGCGTGATACCAGGAGAGGTTGAACAAAATATAAACCCCAAATACCACAAGGGACGGCCGCCAGCGAGTTAGGGATAGACTGATAAACGAAATTATTAAAATTGAAGTTTCTAAGACCGCCATCCACAATGCACGCGCCTGTGGGTAATCTTCAACCAAGGAAAATGGTGCAAATACCAACATACTATAATGTGGGTAAACAAAAAGAGCGCGGTCCTCCTCCCCGCGTGCTGTGCGCCCGTAAAAAAAATCCTGGATTTCATCTGTAGTATTTTGGCTGTACGGGCTGAGACCTTCTGTGATGAAAAGGCGCGTACCCAACCAGCGGGGTGTGAAATCATTACCCCCCGAATTTATTGTAGTAAACTGATAATTTACCCAGGTTAAACCGGTAAACAACAGCAGACAAATAATTATTAATCCCAAATAAGCAAGATCACGCCGCTTAACTCCCAAGTTTACTCCAGTCTAATAACAAGTGACAATTTTCATTTGATTATACAATAATCGCGGTTTTGAGATCGCCAAAACGGCTACTTGTAGGCAACCGCCCACATGTTGAGCCGAAATTCAAAATACCCAAAACGTACCTTATCCATCTCAAAGCCAGCTTTTCCGAAATACCAGCCCAACAACGGTAACGTATATGCATACACATGTTCATTGATCTCCTCAGCGCTCACCAGACTTAAGCGCGCCATCCAACGGAGGAGCGGATCCGACCAGGCTGCCGGCGTAGTGATTATAACCATCCCTCCGGGTACCAATGTGCGAAATGCCTCGCTAAACAACTTGGTCAGACTAGCGGGGTTAAGATGCTCAACTACAGCAAGCATTGTTATTACATTAAAGTAATTATCATCGAAGGGTATTTGTGGTTCGGCATTAAGATCGATGGTGTGCCAGTGAATTCCACTCACGGCATCTTCATTCGCCGGGAGTTGGTCTATAGCAAACTTTTCTTTGAACAAAGTATGTGAAAGGAAATAGGGGTAGGAGCCACAACCGATATCCAGAATTCTTCCTTTGCGCAAGTGCTGGGGAATCAATCGGTTGGCTTGTCTAGTACGTAAACGCGCCAGCAGAGGCTCCAATACACCTTTACCGCGCGTAAATTTGATCTGGGAGTTTGTCACTACTTGGTTCCTATCTTAATTACAAATAATTTCATATAGCGCTACCGCGTCATCCAAATAAATTTCCTGAGTACAAAATGGTTTAAATTCCTGTATGAAGAATTCTATTGATAATTTATGCCAGCCACCCGGGTCGTGGTTCAAGAAAAAATTTGCCCCCTCCAGACTAAATAGCAAATGGGTAACACTCATTGATCTCAATTCTCCTGCTAGTTGTTCTACATCGAAAGCCGAATTTATAACAAGCTGTACCCATTGAGATTGTTCAGCATCGGGCAAACAACGTTCATCACAATAATATCCTTGCCCATCCCACATCATCAAAACGCGATCACTTGGCTTTAGATATTCCGAGATGTATTCTACCGCTTGATAATCATACACCTCTCTCCGCAGAAAAGAAACTTTCGATTCCATTCCGAGTACTGGAGCTAATGGGGATGTTTCGGAAATAAATAATACTTGATATACCAACGACATCATTACAAATCCGGCGAGCAGACTATTCCCTAGAACCCTGCGAAGTAGATCGAATTTGATCCGACTTCCTAACCAGATTAATACTCCCGCAACCAATATGCTCAATGGGGCAAACAAAGGTAATAGAAAGCGCGTTTGTTGCGAGCCTATTGACCAAACAATAAAACGCAATAATGTGATCCCAGCCAGGATTTTTAGAGCTTTGTTTTTTGAGATCAGTGGAAAAAGCAATACCAACGGAAAGAGAAAACTTGGATATTCAATACTGGTAATAAAAGTACCGAAACGGACATGATTAGCGTAAATATCCCAGGGTAGTTTTAAATAATCTATTAATGAACGCCCAACTCCGAAACTGTCAATGGTGAATAACAACAATAAATCAAGGCGTTCTTCCGGCCAAGCGACACCGCCGAAAAATAATGGATATAATGGATTTCCTCCAAGCACCCAATTCTTAACATACCATGGCAGAGCTACCAATAAAGCTGGAACGGTATACATGAATCCATATCGGATGACTTTCCTCCCTCCCTCCTTGCGGTTAAGCCATAGCGTAAATAATCCTAACACCCCGAGTAAGCCTAAAGCAAAATATTTGCTGCCCATTGCTAATCCTGTAAACACCCCACTAAGTGCAAGAAAATGTACTTGGTTTTTTTCCATCCAAAGAATAAATGAATATATTGCTAGTAATTCAAAAAATGCCCAAGCCATATCTGCATAAGCGAGACCTCCCCAGATTGGAAAAATAGGTATGCCAAGAATAATCGCTGAGGCAACCCAACCTCCCGCTCCACTAAAAAGACGGCCTCCAAGGCTAAATGTCGTGAACAACAGTAACCCCATAAAAGCTAAATGAATTAACTTAGCGAAAACGTCGCTACCAAACCCAAGCCCGATAGAATAAAGCATCTCTGTAGTCAGTGGACTGTTCGCCTGCAAAACATCAGGTAATAAAATTATTCGCTCTGCCTCCAAAAACAAGCGGGGTACCTGCAAATGGTACATCAGGCCATCATAATCCCAGGGCGGTGATAGGGCTTGGACTGCACTCAACCCAACGATTAATCCTGTAAGAACGATGAATCCTTTCTCATAAATACCTAAATTACGGAATATGTCAATTTGTTTTTTTGTCCATCGAGGCATAAGGCTAATAATTCCCCCCCACTCTTTCCAAGACCATAAGGTTGCAATACCTAACCACAACAGTATCAACTCTTTCTTCAAAAGTCCAACTAAACCAAGAGCAAGCACGCCATATGCCACCACCCCCAAGCCAATCGCTAATGAAAACAATATCCTTTCTAGGTGCGTCAACCCTTGCAATTTAAACCAACGCAGTATCTTAAGACCAATACCCGCGGCAAGACTTAAAATGAATAATAACAAACCCAAGGCAAATCCAGCATCCAAGAGCGCCCTCGGTCCGGTGTATTCTATTGATCTCTCAGGGGAAATTATTCGCATCCCTGTCAAAACTGTAACACAAATTATTCCAACGATAAACCCTTTTTTAGGTTTCATCCCTCACCCACCTCACAATCTACCTTCCAAAGAGCTAATCCTGTAGAGCTATCCCATTTATCCAGAATAGTACACCCATCAGGTAGGTCAGGTCTCTCGGGTCGGTCTGGCAAAGTGACTGCTTGCGAAAATGCGTGCGTGGAAGTGTACGGTTGGCGCCATACCCACCAGCAAGGAAAATCGCACATCATTGGATTATCACCTGTGGAAGCTGAACTGAGGTCTTGGCGGTAATAATATTGCATGGGCACAGACGCCTCCGGCTCAGATAGCCAAAGCTCAGGCTGCTCCCCAGCATTTTCTTCAAGATATCTGCTCAGGCCGCGCCAATCTTCCCGGCTGTACTTTACGTCCACGTGCACCTGCCAGCCTGCCCAAAATCCGATAAAGAGTAAAAATGCCCAAATTAATGTGGAAGCCTTATTCCATCTCTCATGACCTTTGATTTTCTGGATCCACTGTAGAGCGGCTTGCGCGCCTCCAGCAAACAGATAAACCACGAAAGGCAGCAGCACAATAAAATAACGGTCAACATAAACGGGACGGCGTTGGGAGATCACCCACACTCCTGCGATTGGTATCAGTAGTCCAAACCAGAGCACCTGCCGAATTATGCGCGTGCGTTCACCCCGGTAGAGCGCAAATAGAATAAAGACTATTACAATTAAGCCAAATACCGCGGAGGGTGAAGATTCAACGCCTCCAAAACCGGACAATAAGTTTCCCAATGTACCTAGGGGAGCATCCAATGGCGGCAGCTCTATCCATCCGATTCCCAGGGAAGGTGTTGGCTGCGAGAAATACCAGCCCATCCACCCAGCTAGAGGCAGAAAAGCTCCGAGCCAGAGCAACATCCAGGCGCGGAAGAATAAGGGCTTGCGCGTCATTTCTGTCAGGGCAAACAAGACAAGCGCACCACCCAACACAAAAAAGAAGTAATGTGTCAGTTGACCTAATAGCAAAGTAATAAACGCGAAAAGCCATAATCTCCGGTCACTCTCTTCTCGCAGTCGGGTAAACAAATACACTAATAAGAGCGCCATTGCAAGAGCTAGAGAATATGGGCGCGCATCACGCGCGTAATGAACTGCCATCGGATGAAAAGCGATCAACCATGCCCCCGCCCAACTGCCAATGCGCCCTCCCGCCTGCCTGCCCAATAACCAACCCAGATACACAGAAACTATCCCAGCGATGGCTGAGAGTAAGCGTAGGATAAGCTCACTATCCCCGAAAAGATCAACAAAAACTTTGCTGACCAGGTAATACACTGGCGGATTTACCCCATCTAAGCGCACTGTATCCAACATTTCCAACCAGGGAAGGCGCGTAAAATACCAGGTGAAAGCCTCATCATGCCACAAACTCGGCAATCCCAACTGGTAATAACGTAAGAGCGCGGCTAAAAGAATGATAATTATGCCAAAAACACGCTCTGATTTCGAATTATCTAGCATAAATCACTGCTAGATCGTCTGCATAGATATTTTCCCAGCCTTCACCACCAAGCAAATCCACCAACGGCCAGGTGGGTTCAACTAAAATCAAGCGGATTTGCCAATCATTCAATAAATGCTGCCAGCCTTCCTCTGCACGCAGGATTTGCAGCCACTCGGATATGATCTTATCTCCGTATAAGTCTGTTCGACCGTCCAAGAACACCGCATAATCCGGCGCAGCCCAGATCAGATAACCACCCCAGTTGTAGGAGTTCAATATTGGTCCTGGTGGATTTTCAGCTAGCAAGAATTCCACAGCTTCCACTGGCACACTGTCTGCATATGCATTCCGGTTCACAGTTTCAGGTAAAACTGTAATTACCTTTATTAACACGGTTAAGAATAATATTACCAACAAACCCCAATTGACCACGGATTGCCAACGCGGCACATTTGGGGAATCTATAGACAAATTGCTCAGACCAACCTTGCAGCCCAAATCATTTGCCAGGGGAGCTGCGTGGCGGGTCAGTACTGCTGGAGCCACCAGGGCAAACAGAGCGATATTTCGCCCAGCCAGCAAACCCAAATATCCAAATCCGGCCACTAGCAAGAAATCTGTTAACGCTAGCCTCTTTTTGGAAATCCCCAACGCTCCCAAAACAAGAAATAACAGCCAGGCGAACGGTTGCATCTGCAGGTCATGAAAATTTGGCGACTGCCATTCTTGAATGAACTCTTGCAGCGCGCCAATAGACACCGTTTGGAAAGGATATAACAAGATTGATGGACCCGAGAAATTAAAACTTGCCCCTGCTAACATCAAAACACCCACCAAGAGCATGCGTCCTACCCGCCCGCGCATGCCGGCATCAAGCCAGTCTCGTGTGAATTCCGTAGGAAGCAATTTGCCTTCCTTGCGTGCCATTCCCATCCAGCTTACGACCTCACCCAGGGCATAGATGCCCCACAGCATTATTCCAACCGCAAAACCTCCGTGACTATTGCTCCAGACCACCATCACCAATGGCAGCCAACCCAGGCGGTCTTTTCGCTTCCAACGGTAATCCTCGAAGATCCATAAAGTTAACGCAGCTAATAAAAATGTCATCAGGTAAGGTCGCGCAGCCCAATATACACCTGATGCAAGCGCGGCCAATATGATCACGAAAGCACGCAAAAAAACATCCCCAGACATACTCCGGTACACAAAACCAAAAGCCAAGGTGACCATGATCGCTTGAAAAAGATTTAATCCCCCTGATCCAAAAGTATCAAAGATCAAGTATAAGGTTACCTGCATCAACCAGCCCACACTGGGGCCTTGCCATGCTTCTCCAGCACGGGTGTGAGAAAATGTATCCACACCCGGAATTGACCTCTCTGTGACAATTAATTGGCCTGTGCGTAAGTGCCACCATGTATCAGTGTCCACAGCTACGCGTGCAGACATGGCGAAAACAGCCAAAAAAGTGATCCCAATAACCAGCCTGCGTGTGCTCACCGGTAAGCACTCCCGTAGCCAATCTCTTCGGGCCTAACCGCGCGTGAGAGTGCATAGAAAATGTGAAATTCGCCGATCTGATGTTCTTGATAGGAGATGCCCAACTCATCAAAATGCTCGCGGATATAAGCATCAAGTTCAGGGTGTTTTGTGGTGATGTAAGCTACCTGTGCACTCGAGTCTGCTGTCTGCGCATAAGGAAGATAGCGGTTGTCATTTGGAGTGTAGCTCATATCTTCTTTATAAGGTAATTCGGGAGAAAAAACAATCTGTTCTTGAGAGAGAAAGGCTAAACGGAAACTCACCCAATAGTTTGAGTACCCGGTAGTTTCCCCCGACTGCTCCAGGAAATCTATCAAGGTCTCATCATAGGAATTGTCGAAGCTGGTGATAGGGTCAAACTGGGTGGTGATTTTATCCACCGAAATTGCCGCTAACCAAGTTCCGGCCCCATTTAAAATCAAGAATGCAGCCAACAGCCCGATTGCAATCCCTTTTTTGGTTTTCCAAAAGGCAGCGATGAAATTCGCAGAATAGTATACAACCAAGAGATACAAAGGAATCAGGTAACGACCTGTGGCGTCAATACCGAATCGAGTGAAGATAAAAACACCCAAAAACGCGAGGCCGAAAACGTTCAACAGGATACTCGCTCCAGGATTCTTTCCGGTTTTCTCAGCTTTAGACAAACCCAATGAGTAAGTGGCAACAGCAAAATACATCCACATGCCTAATAAAAGCAACGGCCACACGATGAAATTGGGTGACCAAGGAACCCGTAAACTTAATAATGCAGGCAGACCTAAAAACAAAAAGCTAATCGCTCTATTAAAAATTGAGGTCTGAATTAGCTCTGGTCCTGAAAGAGCTTGTAAAGCCGCCCAAGAATTATTGATATTATATAACCACCAAGGAGCTGCTCCCAAGAAGAATCCTATTCCAGCCAGAATATAATAAGCTATTAGTTTTTGGTTAAATTTCCATAAACCAATTAACCCGATTGGCAAAAGATAGACTCCTGCGATTCCCAATGTCCAAAAGGAAATTCCTCCTACCAGCCCTAATGCCAGCCAGGTCCACCACTTATCTTGCTTATCCCCAAAAGTAACTTCATATCCTAACAATAAAATCAAGTTTCCTAAAACCAATGATTCCCCATAGCCTCCCAGTGTGGCTGTTGTGTAGGTTGTCACCACCACCGGAGGGATAGCTGCAAGAAAAACTGATAGGTTTGCAATCAGCTTATTTGTAAATAATCGCCGGGCTAAACCCCAAATTGAAATAATATAAAGTAAATACAGGCAGCTTTGCACGATGCGTACTGCTGCAACACTTTCACCAAACAGGCGAAATCCCAAGGCAACCAACCAGGCATCTAAGCTGCCCATATAAGCTTGCCCGTAAAAGAAGACCGGGCGAAAACCATCCAAGATATGGCGGGCCATCAGGGAGACTACAGCTTCATCTCCGTTGAACGGTACGGAAGCAGAGATAGTCAGCCAAGTTTTTAATCCCGCGGCCAGCAGCAAAGCTCCAACTAAAGGGAAATAAGTTTTCCAATTTCTCATATCTGTATTATCGGGAGTTGTCGAATAAAAATAAGATTCGATTTCCTATTCCCAATCGCAGTATGTACCTATATAATTTTGACATGCGATATTTGATTCGTCCGGGGCGTGGTCGTTTTCTAATCTTGATAATATTCCTTCTCGCGCTCGGCGCTCGGATAATACCTGGGGCACGTACTATTGATGATGCATTCATAACATTTCGCTATGCTCGTAATATTTTAGCCGGGGATGGCTTTGTATACAACCCAGGTGAGCAAGTTTTAGGGACCACCACCCCATTGTACACCCTCTTGATCACATTATTAGGCGCCTTCAGCGGTGGAGTTGATGCGCCATTTCCCCAACTCGCGCTGGGCTTCAACGCGCTCGCGGATGCGCTTAGTGTGATCTTGTTAATCAAGATTGGTGAATTATTAGGCTCCCGGCGTGCAGGATTAGGAGCAGCTCTATTTTGGGCTATGGCACCTTTTAGCGTCACTTTCGCCATCGGCGGGTTGGAAACCAGCCTGGTGGTGTTTATAATGCTTGCGACCTGGGCTGCCTACATTCAAGGGCGATATACTTTAACTGCGCTGCTTGCAGCGCTGTCTTTGATCGCACGCCCAGACATTTTGCTGCTCATCTTGCCGCTTGCGTTCGACAGAATATTCTTTGATCAAAAGCGTAGGGGCAAGGCGATAAGTAAAAAGGAATTCTTAGCGTTTCTCCTGCCAACATTGGTTTGGTTTGGTTTCGCAGCATTCTACTTTGGTAATCCCCTGCCGCATTCTTTAGTTGCCAAATCAGAAGCTTATCACTTACCTGCTTTATCAGCTTTGGGACGATTGTTACAGCACTACGCCACACCATTCATGGGCAATCTTACGTTTGGGTCCCCCTGGATAGGAATTGGTATACTGATGTATCCCTTTCTCTTTCTTGCCGGAGTTATCAGGGCAAGAGCTTCTTCCAGCGCTACATGGCCTTTTTTGGTTTTCCCCTGGCTGCATTTTACCGTTTTCGCGATCGCCAACCCTTTGATCTTTCGTTGGTACCTCACTCCACCTCTCCCTTTTTACGTTTTGATTATTCTGATGGGTGCTGAAAGCCTCCTTGAAGACATTCTAGATTTCTTGAAGAAAAAGATAATTAAGTGGCCTGAACGTCTTCCATTAACAAACGTATTACTCACCTTCTTTGTGATTCTTTCACCTGCTCTGATGGTTTTACAAGGGTGGAGTTGGCAGCCAGACCACGGCCTTTCAAATCCTGCCCCAGAAATGGCCTGGTACAATTTAGAGTTGCTTTATCGCCAGGTAGCGGATACATTAATGCCAGAGATTGCCGACCTTCCCGAGACCCCTACCTTAGCGGCTGGAGACGTCGGTGTACTGGGCTATTATATCCCCACACGCATACTGGACACAGTTGGTTTGATCTCACCCCAAACTTCATCCTTCTATCCACTTGATCCAGACATATATTCCGAGCATGCCTATGCCGTGCCACCAGAACTCATACTGGAATTACAACCGGATTATGTTGTCATCCTAGAGATTTATGGCCGCACGGGGTTGCTCACCAATCCGCGCTTCTTTGAACTATACAGACTTCATCATCAAATCCCAACCGATATTTACGGCAGCGAGGCAATGCTCATATATGAACTCAACCAATGAGCAACGAAAATCCTGTGAAGAAATTATTATCTGAAAACCGCGGATTCTTGGTCCTATTTAGCATCTTAACCACTTTCTACTTCTGGGGTGTTGGACTGGTCCCTTTTCACCCTGACGAGGTGCACCTGCTTTTCCAAAGTCAAGATTATGAAAGCATACTCAACGAACCATTCTCACTAGTATGGGAGAGGGACACGCAACCAGATTACTATCGATCTACTGTCGCGCCGCTGCCAAAGTATTTAATAGGCTTTGGGCGCAGTCTAGCAGGATTTCCTGCTGTTGAGGTTTCTGAGGATTGGAATTGGTCCGCCAGTTGGGAAGTCAATATCGAAAGAGGAGCGATGCCTTCAACGAGCTTATTGATCTCTGCCAGAATAGCTGCTACCACAGCCACCCTGGTCGGAATTTTTTTCTTGTATCTGAGCGCCAGGCAGCTACGCAGTAATAGTTTCGGGTTATTGGTTGTATTTCTTATAGGAACGAATGCGTTGGTAATGCTGCATGGCCGCCGGGCAATGGCCGAAGGGATTGTTATTTTTGGATTATCTTTGAGTATTTGGGGAATCCTTCAAGCAGATAAACGTCCCTGGCTGACCGCCTTATGCATCGCGGTAGCAATAAACTCAAAACACTCAACCCTGGCGTTAGTGCCGATTGGAATTATTGCGGTGGCTTGGCCTCCCAACGGTGCGATTCTCACGGGGAAAAATCGTATAAGTAACCTGCTTAAATACACCTTTATGCTTCTAGGAGCAACCTACCTGCTTAACCCCTTCATCTGGAAGCACCCTTTTGAAGGCGTCCAAACTATGGCCGCAGAGCGACAAGCCTGGGTCCAAACCCAATTAGACACCCTAAAAGAGTTTGATTATCTAGATACCTCGCTACAATCCTCACCTGAAAGATATCTTGCCATCTTAGCCAACCTCTTCATAACTCCGCCGTCTTATTGGGATATAGGAAATTACAGCCAAGATACACTCGATTCAGAAATTAATTATCAAAATATTCCCGGCCATGCTTTAACGCGCGGTATTGCCGTTGGGGGAATTGCGTTCACCCTCACAATTTTTGGCATTTTGATAGCTGTCTGGGATATTATCCGTAATGGAATTTCTAATAATCGGGGACTTGTTATTCTCCTTTTGGCAACAGCAGCCCAATTCATCACCCTTGGTATATCTGTGTTTCTCACCTGGCAGCGTTTTATTATTCCACTAATACCATTTACTAGTTTATGGGCTGCTTATGGCTTAGCTAATTTAATTACAACTATCCAACAAAGAAATCAGCTGCAATAACGAGGCAAGAGCTGCCTTTAAAAAAACAAGGGCGGGTCTCTACCCGCCCTACGAATCATCTATCTAATCCAGGTTCTGTTTACTCCCCCAAATATTCTTTCAACTTTTTACGGATCACAGGATGCCGCAGCCGGCTGAGGGCTTGGGCTTCTATCTGCCGGACGCGCTCACGTGTAACGCCCATCTTACGTCCAACCTCTTCCAGGGTATAAGACTGCCCGTCTAATAGGCCATAGCGAAGTTGTAATATGCGCACTTCGCGGGGAGGCAGGGAATCTAGCACCTCGTCAAGGTGTTTGCGCAGCAAATTGTAAGTGGCAGAATCCTCGGGCGCTGGGGCTTCGCGATCTTGGATGAAATCCCCCAGCACAGAATCTTCTTCATCATCGGTGGGTGTTTCCAGCGACAATGGTCGCCGCGCCACCTGAATCATATTTTCAATTTTCTTTGGCGGCACATCCAAGGCAGAAGCCAGCTCCTCCACAGAAGGATCGCGCCCTAAGCGTTGGGTGAGGTGGTGTTGGATGCGCAGCAGTTTGTTAATCTGGTCTCCCATGTGAACCGGCACGCGAATGGTGCGGCCTTGGTCTGCTATTGCCCGGGTTACAGCCTGACGGATCCACCAGGTGGCATAAGTGCTGAACTTATGGCCTCTGCGGTAATCAAACTTTTTAGCAGCTCTTATCAGGCCAATATTGCCTTCCTGGATAAGGTCTTGGAATGGGACTCCCCGGCCCATATACTTTTTTGCCACACTGATCACCAAGCGCGAATTGGCCGTGATCAAGTGTTCGCGGGCAGCCCAGCCATCTTCAATATGGTCACGCAGACCATAACGATCATTGGATGGAGCGTCGCCGGAGGCTAGTTCTTCGCGCGAAAGACGCCCAAGTTCAATCCGTTTGGCCAAAGAAACCTCTTCTTCAGCAATTAACAATGGTACACGACCAACCTCTTTAAGATAAAGGCCGATCATGTCATCTGTATCGATATTCGCTAAATAATTATCATCCAATAATGCTTTATCTTTGGCGCTTATTTCAGGCGAATCTTCTTCTTCTTCAGCTACCAACTGGGATTCTGTTGGCTCAATTACTGTATCGTCATCAACATAAGGGATACCAGCACTTAGTAGTGCAGCAAAAGCTTCCTCGAGCTGATCAACGTCACGTTCAGCTTGGGGGAAAAGGTTCAATATATCGTCAATCGTGACGTAAGTTTTCTGCCTCCCAAGCTCGATCAAACGTGCTATGGGAGAATAATCCTCCTGCCCTTTTTCCATTTCATCCAAAAGTTTTTCACTAAACACTTTCATACTATTAAATATCCTTACCAATTTATAAGATTTATTTTTCTGGTTTTCCAGTCAAGCGTGTGTCTTTATCAAGAGAGCGACAACCATCATTTCTTCAAAGTATCAATGCCGCAAGATCCGAATGATTCTCAGAGTTGGATAACAATGCTCCAGCAAAAGAAACCTCAAAGTTATACATCACAGAATACTCTTTTTCTGAACAAAAATCAACACCCAATTTATAGTTCTAAGGTATCTGAAAGCTATACTCCTTCATTCTTTCTAAGGTTCAGAATTGCTTTCTTCAGTTGAAAGTTCCGTAGGCGTCTGTTCGCTCTCCGGAGTTTCGGTGGAGATTTCCGGTGTTGGAGTGGGAGCAAGCGGTGGTTCGTGCAGCAAATCAAGAACGATACCAAGGGCAAATTTGGCAACCACTACCGGGCCTTCATCCTCCAATTGGACGTAGTAACCATCTGCCATCTGGGTCTCGTCGCCAACATAAATGATCATTTCCCCATCATCTTCCAACCTCAGAGTGATCGTAAAAGCTGGTTCATCTAGACCCATAGCTTCCATGCTGGGCTGGGAGTCCAACTGGGAAAGGATGCGCAAGTTAGAAAGTTGGGTAACAGCAGCCAATATATCATCAGCATTCGTTTCTTCTGCTAGGGTTTCCGGTTCGACAAAAGCCCAGAGTTCATCATCGCCAAGCTCAAAAACCACTGCTTCGCCGTTAGTTTCCGCAACCCGGATTCCATGAACGTCTTCCCCAGCTATCGACAATAAAGTTTGGCTTACAGCCGGGGCATTAGGAACGACTTCAATCATTTCTGGTTGGCGCTGCATTATGAAAAGTACTATCAGCAGAACCAGGAAAACACCCAGTACAATCCAAGTATTCCGTCGTAGCATACCCAGCTACCCTTGTCTTCGCCGTAGGAACCAGACCACCCCGCCGCCGACCACAACCGCGCCTGGCACCACTACTACTGCAGCCAAGAAAATAATTCTTGTAATATTGGGTAGAGGCGGTAACAGGAAGCGCTCGGTTCTAGTACCTGGAGAAATGCTTATCAAATCTTCTTGTTCGGCTGCCCAATCAACAGCATTAATTAAGAAATCACCGTTCATTTGGATCATGTAGTAGGTGTTACTGGCAAAATCCGAATCTCCAATTACAACCAAGCGCGCCCCGGTGAGGGTATTTTCCCCAACTCCAGCAAGCGGAACAGACCCCAAAATATCTTCACCTTCATCTGGACTGGGATTTTCACTCGCTAATCCTTCAAGGTTGGACTCAGCCCAGGATGCATATTCGTCAAATGGCGCCGTAGAAACCAAAACCTGCCAGTTTACATTCTCAACCTGATCTCCGATTTGTACGCTGCGTGCTCTAGGGAAGAATAAGGTTACACCCTCGAGCATTTTTTGGATAATGGCATGGTTTGCATATGTTTCCGTGTCAGCAACTGCCCAGGTATAATATTCCGTTGAAATATCCACGATAATATCTTTTCCAAGGATAACCCCCCAATCCTCTAACAAATAATCTGCCAATGGGTCAACGGAATCACCAATAAAGGTGTCAAGAATTGGGTCTTCCAAAACCACCAATGCTCCCCCAGAGTCCATAAATTCTTTCAGTTCAACCACTTCTGCTTCTGTCATCGGGATCTGTGGCCCTGCGATCACGATCATGTCAGCATCCTCAGGAATTTCACGCCTACTGACTAAATCCAAACTATCAACAACATAATCCTTGGTTTCGAGCGCTAAACCAACCAGAGAATAAGAAACCTCCGTTTGCTGATCCAGACTGCGTTCTCCATGTCCAGTTAGGAAATACACATTCTCGTCTTCTTCATTAGCGCTCAACAAACGATATAACCCGCGCGCGATCTCCTGTTCAGTGGCCGAGGATATTTGCTCCTGCCGGTCACCCATTTGCAGAACAATAGCTTGCCGTTCACCAAGTTGTAGGACCATAGATTGTTCCGTGGATAGGTTAGCAGCGCTGGCGGCTGCAATATCCACGTATGGATCAATAAATTCGTAATCAAATATTCCATCTCCAAACAGTTGAAATGCTCTCAGCATGTCTCTGGCTTGCTCAAAATTTGCTTGGCTGGTGGTGTTAACAAAAAAGGCTATCGCGTGCACAGGCTCTTCCAAAGCCTTCAATATTTCGATGGTCTCAGGAGCCAGGGAGTTCAATCTATCCTCGGTCAGGTCCCAACGTTTCGGATTCTGGTATACGATGTAGTTAACTACTACCAAGATACCAAAGGTCGCTAAGACCAAGACAAAGGCATTGCTTCCATAACGCGCCTGGCGACCGGAAAAGGCCATCCTTATCCGGTCTGGGTCTAAGATCATGAAGGCTCCCAGGCCGATCACAACTAAACCCAAACTGATCTGTAAGGGGAGGTCAACATTGCGGTTCACAAAGTACAAGGCGAACGAAATCAAGCCTGAAAGAATCGCAATATATAATCCAATAGGAGCAAAACGGCGCCATTCGGGTTTCATTATCGCCACCTCCGGGTTTCCAGAGAAACAGTACCGACCAGTAAAGCAAAGGTGATCACACTCACAAAGTAGACTATATCGCTCAAGGCAATAGTCCCTATTGCCAGAGTCGCAGCAAAATGGCTGTTGAAATCCAAGTAGTTCATTAACTCTGCCCACGCAGTTCCCCCCAGCCTAGCAGGTATAGGAATCAACCACCACATTACGATAAAAACTCCCATCGTAGTTATAAAACTTGCCACCTGGCTGCTGAAAAAGGTTGAAATTGTTACACCTATCGCAACAAAGACTCCTGCCACAAAAGCCAGGCCGAGATATCCACTCAGCAGCACACCCTGATCGATTCCAGGGTCAATCATATAATTCAAGGCGATTGGATAAACCCAGGTAGTCCCAATTATTGTGAGCATAAATAAAAACGCTCCCAACCACTTTCCAATTACTACTTCCCAATCACGAATAGGGGCTGTGAGTAGAAGTTCAATTGTGCCCGAGTTTGTTTCTTCGCTGAAAACATGCATAGTGATTGCTGGTATTGCAAATAAGAATAAAAATGAAATCGGGAAAATAATGTTTATCACGTCTGGTACATATTGACCGAAAGAATCAATTCCCGAGCTAACCTCAGAAACAAATATCAACCCGATTATTAGTAGGATCATTGCAGCCACGGCATAAGCGGCTGGGGATGTAAAATACTGCTTGTATTCTCGCCGGGCTATTGTCCATATTTTTGACATGAGTTATTCTGCCTCCTCATATTCTTGATCATCCATTAATTCGGGCGGGCCAGCATTCTCCCGCGTCAACTCCAAGAAGATATCCTCCAGGCTCATACCAACCGGTCGCATCTCCAAGAGATCGTATTTTGCTTTTATGATTGCGCGTGCCATTTCTGGCCGCACGTCTTTGCCCGAACTGGTCTCTATGACCAAGCTACCATCTTTCTCTCGCTGCACACGGGTTACTCCCTTTACCTTATTTAAGACTTTATCCAGGCCATCATCATCTCCATCTACACGCAAAGCCACTTGTTGAGCGCCCGCCAGACGAGCCTGTAAATTCTCTGGGGAATCTTCCACAACAATCTGACCATTATTGATGATCAATACGCGGTCGCAAACCTGTTGAGCCTCAGAAAGGATGTGGGTTGAAAGCATCACAGTCCGTTCTTTTCCGATGTTTTGGATGAGCTTGCGAAATTCTATAATTTGGGCTGGGTCTAAGCCAATCGTAGGCTCATCTAAAATGAGGACATCTGGTTCATGCAGCAAGGCTTGTGCCAGCCCGGCGCGTTGGCGCAGGCCTTTAGAAAGTTTTCCAATATAACTAAAAGCGCGTTCTTCTAATCCTACCGTCTCAATGGCTTCATAAATACGCTCTTCGCGCTCTTCGATTTGGCGTAAATCGGCCATAAATTTGAGATAATCATAAACTGTCATATCGCCGTATAAGGGCACATTTTCAGGTAGATAGCCGACCCGCTTGCGAACCTCCATTGATTCTTCCACCACATCAAATCCTGCCACTGTGGCTTTCCCCTCACTTGGAGGCATATAGCCTGCAAGAATCCGCATCGTAGTGGTTTTCCCGGCGCCGTTTGGGCCAAGAAAACCTAAGATCTCGCCGCGCTTGGCATTAAAATTCAAATCCTCAATAGCCACGCGGCTTCCATAATCCTTGCTAAGTCCTTTAACCTGGATCATAATTACTCCTGAAAAATTATTTATTTGATGGTCACAATAAAAACCCAGCTACCGTTAATGTTAACTTGCCCGGCGCTGGAAAAGTAATTGCCACGTAAGAATATACAATAAATTTGGGGGGTGAGTCAAGTAGCAAAATCGATATTAACGATATTCTAATAATAATTTGTTTAATAGAATATTAATAAAGCCTTAAATACTAAATCTGAGACAATAAACCTACCAAAACCTCACACCTGGAGACCCGATTACAAAATATCGTTCTTGCGTAACATTGCTAAGCCTACTGAGCATGATAAAATCTAATTTATGTTGAGCGCGTCACCTGAAATCAAAGCCCTGCTCGAGTCTCTACCATTAAAACCCGGTTGTTATTTAATGAGGGACACCAATGACCGGGTAATTTACATTGGCAAGGCGGTCAACCTGCGCAGCAGAGTGCGCTCTTATTTCCATTCTAGCGCACAGCAAGACCGTAAAACTCGTAAGCTGGTGAGCCGAATTGCCGATCTCGATTGGATTGTGGTGGGGTCTGAGCTTGAAGCCTTAATCCTTGAAATGAATCTGATAAAGAAATACAAACCGCATTTCAACGTGCGTCTTAAGGATGATAAGCGTTACCCCTACATCAAAGTGCATTGGGCAGACCCTTTCCCCAAAATAACTGTAACCCGCAACATGGTCAAAGACGGCTCACGCTATTTCGGCCCCTACACAAGTGTTTGGGCGGTGCATAAAACTTTGGACGTGCTGCGGCATATCTTTCCATATCTTACCTGTGACCGCACGATTACGGGAAATGATACCCGCGCCTGTCTCTACTTGGATATCAAATTATGCACAGCGCCTTGTATAGGAAAGATTGACCAAGAAACCTACCGTCAGATGATTGATGATCTTGGGCAGTTCCTGAAGGGGCGCACCGAGCCAATCACCTCACGATTACAGGTTGATATGCAAACAGCGTCAGAAGATATGCGTTTTGAACAGGCAGCTACGATCCGCGATCAACTCAAAGCGATTGAAAACGTGGTCGAGAAACAAAAGGTAGTATCCTCAGATTATGTTGATTCAGACGTTATCGCTATGGCTCGGGACGAAAGCGAAGCTTGCGTTCAGGTGTTTTTCATTCGCTCCGGCAAACTAATTGGCAGAGAATATTTCCTAATGGAAGGTACCGAGGATGCTAAAGATCCGGACGTTATCAAAGAATTCATCAAACAATTTTACGATAAAGCTGCCAGTGTTCCTCCCCAGGTTTTATTGCCAAATGAGATCGAAGAAGCCAACATCATCAAAAAGTGGCTTGAAAAGAGGCGTGAGGGAGGTAAAGTTGAAATCAAAATCCCGCGGCGGGGCAAAAAGAAGGACCTGATTCGCATGGCTGCGGAAAATGCGGCCGAAACACTTTCTGCATTGCAGCTCCGCTGGGAAGCAGACCGTCATCGCCAGACCCAATCGCTGGCAGAGCTGCAAGAAGCGCTGAAGCTGGAAGCTCCGCTGAACCGAATAGAGTGTTATGATATTTCTAATACACAAGGGACCGCTGCTGTAGGCAGCATGGTGGTTTTTGAGCAGGGAGTCCCTACCAAAAAACATTACCGCCGCTTCAATATAAAGACAGTTTCAGGATCAGACGATTTCGCCAGTATGGAAGAAGTTTTAAAAAGGCGCTTCAACCGCTGGCAAGCAGCACAAGAGTTAGCCAAAACACCGGGGAAAAAGCCAGACGAGTCTTTTAGCCGTTTGCCAGATCTATTGATAGTGGATGGAGGTAAGGGGCAATTGAGCAGAGCAGTAGCTGTTTTGGAGGCTTTCGATCTATTAAGCAAAATAATGGTCGCTGGATTAGCCAAACGTAACGAAGAGCTGTTCGTGCACGGGCGTAAACGGAGTATACTACTACCGCGCAAATCACAGGGTCTTTTCTTGCTGCAACGCATCCGAGACGAAGCCCACCGCTTTGCGATAACAGCTCACCGTAGACGCCGGATCAAAACTGGGTTAGCATCACGCTTAGACAGCATCCCAGGCATTGGCCCCGCACGACGCAGAATACTTTTAACAGAATTTGGTTCGATCAAGAAAATTGAGCAAGCCTCAATCGAAGAATTAGCTACCGTTCAAGGAATTGATCAAGGGCTAGCCTACACAATAAAAGAATATTTGGATTAGGATAAAGAGCTAAACATTATGAAGACTGCCTGGCACATTGACGACGACCAAGAAATGCTCAACGTGATCAGCTTGATGTTGAATTTGCTTGGGTATGAAGTGAAATCTTTCTTGACTGCCCCTAAAGCATCAGAAGCTCTGCTAACAGAGGAAGCAAAGCCAGACCTGATCTTGCTAGATATCAATATGCCTCAGGTCTCAGGTATGGATATGCTTGAATTCTTGCGTATGAAACCTGAATTTAAGGACCTGCCAGTAGTTATGCTTTCGTCGGAATTCACCGATATTCAAGTAAATGAAGCTTACGATCTGGGTGCAGATGCATTTGTGTTGAAGCCTGCGACCTTGGACGAAATCGAATCTGCAATTGATAAAGCTCTCGCCGCTGCCCAAAAGAGAAGTGGAAATGGTGGAGAGATAAGTTTCTTCACATAAATTAATAAACCCGAGAAGGCTTGGAAAACCTGCAGGAACATAGTAAAATAATAATATCCAATCTTGAAAAATTACGGAGCAGACCATGGCACAGAAAAAGAAAAAAAAGAGGAATGTTAAGAAACACCGGGAATTGACCACACCTCGAAAGACGCGCATGAGTTTCAGCCAGATCGTATTCTACGGGTTTGGCGCTTTAGTGATCTTATCAATGCTGCTCGCCCCTCTCCTTCGCTGAACCATTTAGAATTAATTTCCTAAAAGTTCCCTTCTGGGGATTCATAGAGTTTTTATATCCTGCATTTTTTGCAGGATTTTTATTTGTTTTGTCCAGCCTCTCAGCTTTCATCCCCAAACTCACACTCAGGCGCTTAAACAGAGACACTCAAGCTCTTGAAACTCCGGCACATGTAGTCTAATATTAGATTCAAAAATATCCCTGGAGAAACCGAGATATGCTAAAAAAAACAAACTCACTTTTCATCTCAGCCCTAGCATTAGGTTGGATCTTTGATTATCTATTTTGGAAAAAACCACCGGGAATCAACTTTGCAATATTTACAGCATTATGCTTAGCGACCGGATTTGCCTTAGCTCGAGGAGAAGGGATTCAAGCTGCCCACCGTACGCTTTGGCTATTGATTCCGATCACATTTTTTGCTGTGATGAGTTTAATACGCGGTGAACCGCTGACCACCTTTCTAAACCGCATTCTGACATTGTTATTTATGGCGATTCTAGCGAGCACTTTTCGTGGAGGGCGTTGGTTGGTTTACAGCCTGGGCGATTATCTCACAAGAATAAGTTCATTGATATTCAGCTCCCTCTGGAGACCAGCGGACATGTTAGTTACTCCGCGGGATTCAGAATCAACCCAGAAGAAAAGATTTCTCAATTGGAAAAATATATTTGCTGTAGTAAGTGGTTTGATTTTGGCTTTTCCAGTAATTATTATTTTTACCGCGCTACTATCTTCTGCTGATCCAATTTTTTCTCAAAGCGTAGGTGATTTTCTTGATATTTTTTTCATTGAGGATTTCACAGAATATATCTTCCGTATGATAATGATCCTATTCGCAGGATATCTACTCGCTGGAGTGTATATCCATGCTATCAATAAAAGTGATGATGAAAATCTCCCCAGTGATGGAAAGCCAAGATTATCACCATTTTTGGGATTCACCGAAGCTACAATAGTCCTTGGAAGCGTGGTGGCTTTATTTTTCTCTTTTGTTCTCATCCAAATCCGTTATTTCTTTGGTGGCATTGTCAATATCGCTATAGATGGATTCACTTATGCTGAATACGCCCGGCGTGGATTTTTCGAACTGGTAGCGGTGGCTTTCTTCAGCCTACTTCTATTCTTGAGTTTGAGCTTAATAACAAAACGAGCCGGGAAGCGGCAGCAAATCTTCTCTGGGCTAGGAATTACTTTGTTCGTGCTGGTGGGAGTGATGCTGGTTTCTGCCTTCCAACGCCTCAACTTATACGAGCAAGCTTTCGGATTCAGCCGCCTGCGAACTTACACCCACACTTTCATTTTTTGGTTGGGAGCTTTATTACTGACAGTAGTCTTAATAGAGCTATCCAAACGCCAGCGCGCCTTCGCTCTCGCAGCCTTAGCAGCAATTGTGGGTTTTACAACCAGTCTCAACCTGCTCAACGTTGACGCTTTCATTGCCAAACAAAATGTGACTCGCCTCGAAGAAGGCAAGCTGCTAGATATCGCTTATCTGGCTTCATTGTCTGAGGATGTGGTTCCAACTTTGTCCTATTTGTTTGCCAGTGCAAATGAGCAGGAAGAGGATACGGTTATTGAGAACATCGCCGGAGCTTTAGCCTGCCACGCTGCGCTCAATAATAATTACGAAAATGATCTACCCTGGCAAGCATTTCATTTAGCTGATTTTCGGGCTGCTTCACGATGGGATGACCTTTCTAGCGAGTCTGGTTTTCGCACTTATTTAGCCGAAAAGAATGAAGATGGGGATTGGTTCGTGGATGTGGGGAATGAGGAAATCCTTTGCATCGACTATTTCTATTTTGGTTACGATTGATAAAATGCATCACCTATGTCATTAGACCCGGGTAACCTAAATTAGGCAGGGATTTGAAAAAAATATCAACACTTGTTTTCAATATTTAGAGAAGTGTGATCTTTTGACCCCTGAGACGTTGTAAGACCCTCATAAACTAATTCGTCAGAATTATATTGGTATGCGTTAATTGCGATAATAAATCTATGAATCACACCCTAATTCCCTCCCTATTCGCCCAGCTAGCTGAAAAATTAAGCGACATTTTCATAACACTACGTCAGGCAAGTATTAATAAACTCCTGAACATTTCTTCAAACACTGTACTTAATGCCCAAGTAGATAAGATAGGTCCGGTTGACAGCCAAAAAGTGATTACCAAAATCAAACAAGCTGTTAACGAGTTCAAAGAACTGGCGATAGACTCCGATGGAAATCGCGTGGATTACACACTCCTGCGGGAGAGCGAACAATATCACAATTATTGTGAAGAACTAGTACCCCAACTAAGAGGTATAGACCTGGATAGTCTGGGTACCGGGGCCCGAGCAACTGCGTTTTGGATAAACCTCTACAATGCTTTGACGATTAATGGGGTTATCAGTTCAAATATCCAGAACTCCGTAGCCGAAGGTTGGCTGGGAATAGTCCGGTTTTTCCAGCGCACAGCCTATAATGTCGGAGGCTTACGCTTTAGCTTGGAAGATATTGAACACGGAATCCTACGGGCCAACCGCGGTAATATTTTTCTTCCTGGAGCTCATTTCTCTAGCCATGACCCACGGCAAGCGCGAGTGATCCCCAAAATTGATGCTCGCATTCACTTTGCGCTCAACTGCGCGAGTCAATCTTGTCCCCCCATCCGGGTTTATTCCGCAGATCACCTAGACGAACAATTAGATTTAGCCGCACGCAATTTCATTAACCACGAAGTAACTTTCAACCAGAACAGGGATAAATTAGTTCTGTCCTTAATCTTTAAATGGTATCAAGCTGATTTTGGTGGTAAAGCAAATCTTTTTAGATTATTAAATCAATACCTGCCAGAAGGTGAACGCCATCTTTGGTTGAGCCATTTTGGATCAAATGCTGAAATAAAATATCGACCCTATAATTGGGAATTAAATATTTGAATCGAATTTTGCTACTAGTAATCCGTCAAGACTCAATTGATGAGTTGTAATAAACCTTGCGAAGGTTGTTATGCTCCGATTCTAGTTCAAAAACTGCTCTTAAGAGTAAAACCACTCACTTTTTCAATAAACCTTCGCAAGGTGGGCATACTTCAACTTATCAAATCATGATTGACAGAGTATTAGGATAATGAGCAGATTCCAAATGCATCCCATATCATGAAATAATATAAAAATTTAAACATCCCCTCATATCCTGATATTGTAGATTATTTATCGGATTTATCCACGTTTATTATGGTATAATAATGACCTATTTCCACGTGGAGGAAACGATGTCTGAATTACCATCTGAAAAAGATCCCGAATTACCAGAAAATGTATATTTGGTAATTAACACTCAGGTTGTCCCAATCCGCAGCAAAATAACCACTATTGGACGTAAACTGGAAAACGATCTTGTTATTCAAGATAGTCTCGTATCACGAGAACACGCCGAGATTCATTACAAAGACAATCAATTTATGATCTACGATCTAAAATCTACCGGCGGCACTTTTATTAATAACAAAAAAATAGAAGAAGGTGTTCTTTATTCCGGTGACATCATTAGTTTAGCAAACATCCCGATGATGTTTGTAATGGATGGTCCGGGGGTGGAGGATAAATCCGAAAAGAAAACAGGCCGCCTGGAATCTTAATTAACCCCCTCCTAAATTGAGGTTCATCAACCGCAAGTCGCTCACGTTGTCAAGGAGAATTCTCAAACATATTAAGTTTATAGACACATGCATTTAATTCTAAGTTGGGGTATTATATTAGCACACTAAAGTAGGAGAATTTCACATTTGAACCAACGGAGCAATGAGGACTGGCTCGACTCTTTGAGGGCGCCAGTCTCTGACGAGGCACTAACAGATCTTCGTAATATCCTAATCCGTGGTCTGCGAGCTGCGCTTTCTGGACGAGTGCAGACTGACTTGGATGCACTCGTGGAGGATTTTGTTCAGGAAGCATTATTAAAAGTACTAAAAAGTTTGGAAACCTTCAGGGGGGAAAGCCGGTTTACTACCTGGGCGCAAAAAGTAACTATACACGTAGCATTCACTGAACTGCGCCGCCGGCGGTGGAAAGATGTATCCTTACAGACCATTATTGAAACTAGTGAAGGAGATGAATACACTCCTGCCATACTCACTGATCCTTCAGCCAGTCCAGAATTAGAAGCTACTCAAAATGAGGTCTTTGAAATTGTTGAACGATTAATTAATGAAGAACTAACAGAAAAACAGCGTACTGCTATGTTAGCTGTGCTCCAAGGCGGCATGCCAATGGAAGAGGTTGCCCAGCGCCTGGGTACCAACCGCAACGCGCTTTACAAATTGATGCACGATGCTCGCCAAACACTGCAGCGCCGACTTGAAGAAACTTCTGGAATCACAGCAAAAGAATTATTAGCTTTATTTGAAAAAAAGTAAGACCGGTTGTTTCCATTTCGTCTAACTGATGTAATTATAAGAGAACACAAAAAAGGTATCAAATAATGAAGTTCAAATCTGAAACAATGAAGAAAGTAATTATGGGAATAGCAGCAACGCGTCCAGATGAAATCGGATGTGACACATGCTATGAATACCTACACCGCTTCGCAGATATGCTGAAAAACGGGGAAGATCCCGCAAAGGTATTGCCCCTTGTGCAACACCACCTTGAAATGTGCGGCAGTTGTGGCGAGGAATTTGAGGCTTTACTTCTTGCTTTGGAAGCTTTGGAAGCTGACATAAGCTAAAATTCCGCTAATATTCACACAACCTGTTATTTTCTAATAATTCCACCTCACTAGATTAGTGAGGTTTTTTATATCTGTGGCTTCAAACTTTTAGTGCAACAATGTTGTTAATTACTTCATCAGGTTTATAGAAGTTTAGAATTTTTCGTGGT
>VRUJ01000013.1 GCA_019456165.1 Chloroflexota bacterium | reverse complement strand
TATTATCTTCATTTTGACTGAAAAGTCTCTCTTATTTTTTATCCTTTTTTGGTACCATTCTAGCTGACACTATACAAATCGGGCCAATCACAGCATCATCTCCTGCACCTCAACCAACAGAAGAAATGACGCCTGAAGCGGTTGCTATCCGTGAACTGTTCGTGAACACGCCCGGTGTTGAAATCAATGAGACCTTCAACCACGTTTATGAGTTCTGGCCAAATCTCACACGCCCCGGAGACCACGTAGCGTTTCCTCTGCCAGGTAATTTTGTGGTGCCAGGTGGCTTCTTCGATTGGTTCTTCTATTGGGACTCGTATTTCATCATCACCGGCCTAGTGGTCCAGGGGGAGTGGCAGCTCGCTTTGGACATTGTGAATAACTTCATTGCCGAGGTCGAAGAATTCGGCTTCATCCCCAATTACAATTCCCCGGAGGACGTCTGCCGTTCGCGTTCCCAGCCGCCTTATCTCACCGCCGCTATCCAGGAGGTTTATCCCTTTGTAGGGGATGCTGCCTGGCTAGAGAATGCTTACAACGCAGCCAAGAGAGAATATGAGGAATTTTGGCTCGTTGAGCCGCATCTCACCACCACAGGATTGAGCCGTTAATACGACACAGGCGGGACGGGATGTATCACCACCCCCGATACTCCGCACTCCCGAGCCATTGCTGAGTCTGGTTGGGACAATACTCCCCGGTTTGGGGATGACGTTTCCCAGGTTTTGCCGGTAGACCTCAACAGCCAGCTCTATCGATATGAGCTCGATCTGGCGCAATTTGCTGAAATTCTTGGGAGAACCACCGAGGCCGAGGAGTGGCGCTCTAGAGCGGAGGTACGCCGCAGGCTGATCAATGAGTATTTCTGGGACGAGAATGAAGGCTTTTATTATGATTTTGATTTACGAACAGACGACCGATTGCGCTCAACACCGCGCTGCCTCTCCTCCTACGTTACGCTTTGGGCCGGGGTCGCTGATACAGATCAAGCCAGGCAATTGGTGGAACATCTGGATTTATTCGAAAATGCGTATGGCTTGGCGACGTGTGAACCAGGCTGGAATGATGGTACCCAGCACAATTACCCGGTGGGTTGGGCCTATTCACACTGGTATGTCACTTACGGTCTGCGAAGTTACGGTTATCATGAGGACGCTTCCCGTATTGCTCTCAAATGGTTGGGATTGCTGACCCAAAAGCGTGCAGAGACTGGGGTGATGTGGGAAAGGTACAACGTCGTGGAGCCTGGTGTACCCGCCGCTGGCCGCTATCCGATCCAGGAGGGCTTCGGCTGGACAAACGGCGTGTTTGCTTCCATGTTGGTGCGCATCATATTCGGCGTCGAGCCCGATTGGTTTACGGGAGAACTTCTTTGGGTTCCCGATCTGCCACAAGAATGGCAGGGACAAGATGTACTACTCTCACTTCCCTCCTTCCCATGGCCTGATGGTATCATCGTTGAATGCTCTAACTGGCCCACTGCTTGCGTTATAGTCCGAGGTTCAGGTGTTGAAGGGCCATAGCAAGGGTGGAAGCAGCCACAAGTCCGCAGGGGTGAGGATTGGAAAGAGTCAGTTGCTCTTCTAGTTGAGCTAACGGTCCATATCGGTAATTATCTCTTCGTTTGTTTTCTAGAAAATTGGAGCTATAATCTCGTCTATGACCTTCGCGGCTTAGTCTTGCAATCAGATAATCACGCGAACTCCAGGATTGACCTTGAGAGAAGCAACTACATCCCGAAGACCACGAGATTGGATATGGGATGTAAAAAAGACCGATTTTGCTTACATTTTATTTTTCTAGTGAACCATTACTTATTCGGATTAGCGCTAGATCTTGAATTTTGGAACCAGTGGATGGTACGAACTACCGGACGACCTCTTCCGTCTCCTTGTTAAAAATGTGCATATTACCCACATCGAAAACTGTTTGCACATATGCGGAAACTTTGTATTCGGATCGAGGATCAACCCGGGCAACATAGCTTTTCGAACCGCTGTTCAGATGTGCCACGATTTCATTACCCATCAGCTCGACCACATCCACTTTCGCTTCTACCGGTTGTGGGTTAATTCCGGGAGGTGCAAATTCAGGGTTGTGAATATCCTCCGGTCTGATACCAAAGATCACCGCTGTATCAACATGTTTTTGGTATGCTTTGGATTTCTCTTTGGGTATCTCAACGTTGAAAGTCTCCGCATCCACCACCAGGCTCCCATTTGATTTGCGGACATGCGCTTCAAAGAAGTTCATCGCTGGTGAACCTATGAACCCGGCCACAAATTTATTGTTTGGTGAGTTGTAGAGATTCTGTGGGGAATCGATCTGCTGCAGCTTGCCTGCGTTCATCACTGCGATGCGGTCTGCCATAGTCATCGCTTCAACCTGATCGTGGGTTACGTAGATGAAGGTGGTTTTCAGATCCTGGTGCAGCTTACTGATCTCGGCACGGGTCTGCACGCGCAATTTGGCATCCAGGTTTGAGAGTGGCTCATCCAATAAAAAGACGTTCGGTTCGCGCACGATAGCACGCCCAACCGCTACCCGCTGGCGCTGGCCTCCCGAGAGCTGGCGCGGCTTGCGGTCCAACAAAACCTCAATTCCCAAGATCTCGGCTGCTTCAGATACCCGCCGCTGGATCTCAGCTTTATCCATCTTGCGCAGTTTCAAGCCAAAAGCCATGTTGTCAAACACGGACATGTGCGGGTAGAGCGCATAGGATTGAAAGACCATGGCAATGTCACGGTCCTTCGGTGGAATATCATTCACTACTTTATCACCGATTGAGATTACACCTTCGGTGACATCCTCCAAACCGGCCAATAAACGCAGCGCGGTGGTCTTGCCGCAGCCCGATGGACCCACAAGGACGAGAAATTCTTTGTCGTTGACGTGGATATCCAGGTCGTTTACGGCGATTACATCTTCCCCAAATTTCTTTGTTACGTGGTCATATGTTACGCTTGCCATGATCTGTACCTCTCTTTCGTCACATGTATAGTGTTTCAATTATAGCAGGTTCGATACATAGGAGGTTAGTTTTGTTGAAACGGATTCTGCTATTAAAGGATTTTTTCCTCCAGTAATTTACAAATCCAGATAGTAAAAAAGTTATAGTATATAATATTGAAGTAATTGAACCTTTTCAATAGAGAAAAGATAGTGCATCATAAGGGCCAAACTCGCATCACCAAGGAGGCCCAAAATGAGCACTATCCCAACAAGCTTAACAGAAAAACAGTTTGATGAACATGTTCGTCCTTACATTTCAACGGCAAAACGAGGTTTTGAATGTCAAATACCTTTGTACAAGGTCTTCAATTACATCCTTTATTCAGCGAGAATACCCCGTGGCTTGCCACGTGGGTTCAACGCTTGAGCAAAACTCGACCCGAAGGGGCAAAATTTCGTAATACCCCGTCAGCTTGCTGCGGGGATAGGAATTTTGAGAGTTTTGCAAGTTTATTGGCTGCACACAGGCTGTCAGTGGTATCAACTTCCGATCGCACCCGCTCCAGGCGGTTCAGAAAAAAAGGAACTCAGCCATGATGTTGTTTACTACCATTTTCGCAAGTGGAGTCGAGACGGTAGCCTACAAAAAGTCTGGGAAGGCAGTATTATGACAATTTCCGCAGCCCTGAATTTATCTAAACTCAATTTGGATGGTAGTCATACGATTGCAAAAAAAGGCGGGGAAACGGTAGCTTATCAAGGTCGCAAGAAGGCGAAAACCACCAATATTCTTCCAATCACCGAGGCACAAGGATTTATCCTGGCTTCAACTGGATTGATTGCTGGTGATCACAATGATGCTTACAACCTCAAACCGCACTTACAAACAGCCTTCAAATCCCTCAAGCACCTTGGAGTAGAGATTTCAGGGGCTTATTTCAATGCAGATAAGGCTTTTGACACCAAAGCTGCCCGCAAAACTTGTTTCAATCATGCACTCATTCCAAATATAGATGAAAACAAACGTAATCGCAAGGGCACCAAACGAGGTCGTAAACGGTTGTTTAATTTTGAAGTTTACAAGCATCGCTTTACCAGTGAACGATCTTTTGCCTGGATCGATAAATTCAGAGCTTTGTTATTAAGGTTCGACCGTCGAGAGGTCTATTTTCTTGGCGCTCATTTCATTGCCTTTGCTCTCATCAATCTGCGCCATGTCCTTAATCAATAAGTTTCAATGAGTTCATTAAAAAGCTCAGAATTTAGACTGATGAATATATTAACCTTAAGTGACAAATTGGTCGAATCAATATACACTCCTTCAATCGTTGACCGGTTTGAAGATGTAGATTTGATTCTAGGCTGTGGAGATTTGCCTTACTATTATCTAGAATTCGTTCAAGATATTTTACGAGCCCCTTTATATTTTGTCCATGGCAACCATGATAGTAAGGTGGAATACGGTTCCGCTGGGGAAAAAACCGCACCAGGAGGAGCTACAAATTTGCATCGGCGAGTGGCCAATTACAAATCCCTCTTAATGGCTGGCTTGGAAGGCTCTCAACGATATAAACGCGGGCCTTTTATGTATTCCCAAAGCGAGATGTGGTTTAATGTACTTACCTTGGTACCGAAACTCTTGACTAACCGTATAATGAATGGGCGTTACCTCGATATACTCATCAGTCATGCTCCTCCTTGGGGGATTCATGATCAGCACGATGTAACTCACCAAGGATTCAAGGCCTTGCGTTGGTTAATTTCTGTATTCAAACCAGCCTATCATTTCCATGGTCACATCCATCTTTATTCAAGCAACACTAAAGACGAAACACAATTTGTCCAAACGCGTGTAATCAATACCTACGGCTATCGGGAGACGAAAATAAAAGCAATTTCTAATGATCATCGAAGAAATTCTGGAGATAATAATTGAATGTTTCTCGGTTATCTTCCGCAATCCAGGATTTCCGTTATGCTCGCCGTAAGGCCGCATTGCAAATTATTCTGGCACGCCTTTCCGGTCGCTCACCAGACTTATTACCCTTTGAGCAAGTGAAAAAACTTTTAAATGTTTCTGCTGTAGAACAAACCAACCTGGAAGATATTCCTTTGGATGCTATTATCGGCAGCGTGGGTCGCTATGATGACTTCACTCGAAAATTCTTACCTCGATCGGACAGCGATGAAAGCCGGTGGGCAGGGGTTAAACTAGCCGTGGAAGATGTGGGGTTACCACCAATTGATGTTTACCAATTAGGGGAGGTATATTTTGTCATAGATGGCAATCACCGCGTTTCGGTTGCCCGGCAGCTTCATGCTCCGACTATTCAGGCGTACGTGACAAAACTTGGATCAAAAATTCCTCTTTCTCTTGAAGACCAACGTGATGATCTGATTATCAAAACCCGATATGCTGAATTTCTAGAGGTTACCGGCCTGGAAGATAATTTTCCTGATCTGAATTTGCTCGTTTCTGCTCCAGGCCAATACCGCAAACTACGCGATCAAATTTCGGGGCATAATTATTTCTTGAGTCTAAAGCAGAAACGTGATGTTGAGTTTAAAGAAGCAGTTTTAGATTGGGTAAAGTATCAGTATTTCCCGGTGATAAAAGCTATTCGCCAACAGGCAATCTTACGCGATTTTCCAGGCCGTACTGAAACCGACTTGTATATTTTTCTCATGGAGCATCGCGCTGAACTAACTCAGCAACTGGGCTGGGAGGTGCAAGCTGAAGAAGTATTATTTGATTTTACAGAACGTTTCAGCCCAAAACCAAAGAAAATTATTGCAAGGTTGTTTAATAAGCTGGTTTCAGCTATCATCCCAGAACTATTAGAAACTGGCCCTGCAGTTGGTCAATGGCGCAAAAAGTTTGCTTCTCCTCGCCGTGAGGATTGCTTGTTTTCCAGCATATTAGTACCAATAAGTGGATCGAAGGAGAGCTGGGTCGCGCTTGAACAAGCTTTGGTGATTGCCAGCAAAGAAAATGCAAATATCCGCGGTCTGCATTTGGTGGCCAAACGAGGAGGGATTGAAAGTACGCTTGCCGAATCGGTTAAAGTTGAATTTGATCGACGCTGCGGTCAAGCTGGAACAGAAGCACAGTTGATAATTGAAGTCGGGCAGCCCGCCCGGACCATCAGCCGGATGGCACGCTGGCATGATCTGGTTGTAACCCAGCTTTCATTCCCCCCGGCCGATAAACCGCTCGCTCGTTTGCGTTCAGGAATCCGTGAGCTGCTGCAAACCAGCCCACGACCAGTGCTTGTAGTAGGTCGAGCCTCCCCGATGCAACATGTCTTGCTGTCCTATGATGCAAGCCCCAAGGCAGAGGAAGCTTTGTACCTGGCAACTTACCTGGCAGTCCACTGGGGAGTTTCAATGGTGGTATTGCCACCCTCTGAGAAATCTCGGGTTAGTCAAGATCTCTCAAGGCGTGCGCGCTCCTACCTTGAAGCACGTGGAGTCGAGGCTACTTTTGTCCAGAAGCAAAATCCCGCAGGTGAAGCTCTGCTGGAAGTTGCCAGGGAATACGAAAGAGATTTGATTATTATGGGAGGTTATAGTTCAGGACCTGTGCTGGAAATGGCCTTCGGCAGCACGGTGGACCAGATTCTGCGGGAATTCAAGCTGCCTGTTTTGGTTTGTCGTTGATAAACTGAATATATTTGTGCTTATAATTAGTCCTCCGCAATCCCACCAATTATCGAACTTCTTTTTCAGTCGGTCAAGCTCATTCGTGATAAATGAGGTCACTCCCAAGAAATTGTAATTCCATTACCGATAGAATGCAAAGCAAGTGATAATATTCAATAAAAAAAAAGGAGGGTAGAATCATCCTGTTCATCCTCTAATTTCGAACTTTCCATAGAAAAGTCTCCTTATCCCTTCACCGAACCTGCTAACAGACCGCGCACGAAGTAACGCTGGAAAGCAAAGAATACAATCAGAGGTAATAGCATTGAGAGGAAGGCAGAGGCAGTGAGTAAATGCCAACCACCTCCTAAGGATTGCACCAAGTTATTGATCTGATATGTCATTACAGGGTTTCGTCCGGTCAGAAAAATTAAGGCGACCAGAAGATCATTCCAAACCCACAGAAATTGGAAAATTGCTAGGGAAGCTAAAGCTGGCATGGATAGGGGTAATGCCAAGCGTAGGAAGGCCGTCCAATGTGAAGCGCCGTCCAGATACGCAGATTCGAACAATTCCCTTGGTAGAGATCCCATAAAGTTACGTATCAAATATATCGCGTAGGGTAACCCAAATCCAGTGTGGAACAACCATACACCCAAGAATGTTCCCCCAATCCCTAACTGGAAATAAATACGTGAGATGGGTACCAAGGTCATTTGTAGGGGAACAACTTGCAAGCCTACTAAGATTGCGAAAAACCATATTCGGCCTTTGAAATCCATCCAAGAGAATGCATAGGCAGCGAATGCGGCCAATATTAAAGGCAATATTGTTGCCGGAATTGCTACAAAAAGCGAATTGCGAAATGCTAAAGCCATTCCGCGAGGGTTGGTTAAATCTTGTGCGAAATCACAGGTTAGGTCTACGGATTGCGTCCCAGCCTCACAATCCGCCTCATAGTTCGTGGTGCCGCGATACCCAACTATCGCATCCTCATAATTAGTAATCGTAAACTGGGGACGCTCATCCAATCCAGTTTGTCTGCGCAGATGCGCCAATATATCTGCCAATTGTTGGTCATCAGGGCGGTCATCCTCAGCTAAATGAATCTCGCCATTATATTCCCGGTTAAATGTTGCAGCTATTTGTAAAGATCGTCGAAATGACTCTATATATTCCGTATCACCCAGATCAGCTTCTGCAATCTCGCTGCCGTCTTCTCCATGACATTTTCCGCAATATTGGGTGTATTCTGCTGCTCCTGGTTTTTCCGAAAAAGCTGTCCACCAGCCAGTTTCATTGGCATCCTGGACCGGACGGAAAGAGGTCACCATTAAACCGAGTGCAGGAATTAGCCAAATCACACAAAATCCAATGATCACGATATGCAATGGAACGCTTCCTAAGAAATTACGCAGCTTCTCTGTATTCATCTGATATCCTCCTGCTCGCGGAAGCGTTTAATATTCAAATAGATGAATGGGATCACTGCCAAGATCAACACGACGGCTACAGCCGTCCCCCGACCGGTTTGTTGATTGATATATTGTTCTGTGTACATACGGTTTGCAATCACGTCGGTACTGAAATTACCACCTGTCATTACAAAAACAATATCAAAAACCTTTAATGTATTTATCACCATAGTCGTAACTACAACAGTGATCGTTGGAAGGATCATCGGGATTGTTATACGCCAAAAAACCCTCCATTCAGACGCCCCGTCAATCCGCGCTGCCTCCAGAAGTTCGTTAGGTACGCCTTTCAGGGCAGCAGAGAGGATGACCATGCAAAAACCTGCCCACATCCAGATTCCAACCGCGATAAGTGCTAATGTATTTATCGGTAGAGTTTGCAGAAAAGCAATCGGCTCTCCATTAAGAGACCGGATGATAGCATTCAAAAATCCGATCTGCACATTTCCAGTTCCATAATCATATACAAATTTCCAGATCACCCCGGCCCCAACAAAGGATATCGCCATCGGTAGAAATATGATTGATTTTGCAAGTGCTTCATAACGGACGCGATCCGCAAGCACTGCCATAAGTAATCCGATACCTACAGACCCGGTCACCATAAGCAATATCCACTTTATGTTGTTCCCGAAAGAAGATATCCAAAAAGAGCGCCAGATCGTTTGAAAATTGGTAGTATCCAACTCACTTGTTAACGCATAGCGATAATTTTCAAGGATGCCCCAACAGGGATTCCCCTCAATACAACTTTCAGTGGCCCAATTTTCGGAATCTTTATCTCTCAAGCTCAGGTAGGTTGTGTAGGCGGTCGGATAAACAATATAAAACAGCATGATTAGCACTGCAGGGGCCAGATATAACCAAGGAGCGATCTGGCCTTGCCGCATGATTTTTGGTACAGTGCTCATGTCTTTCTCCTCTCTCAAACCCCTATTACATAATAAAAATCTTGGGGATATCCAGATGGATATCCCCAAGTTCACTAAGAGATATTAATCTTCGCCAAGGTCTGCCGCTTGTGCACCAGCTGCAGCAGAGAGAGCTGTGGGTATGTCCATCGCTCCGCTGATCACATCAACGAGCGCCGCCCACTCAGCTGCACCGAAGCTGGGTTGGATTGTGTCACCGATATCCGGCGTAAAGCCTGCTGCAGTAGCAAGTGCTAATGCTTTCTTTAACAACTGTGCATCAACATACCCCCGGGTCGCATGGTTGTTGGCTGAAAGGTCAAAGCCTTGTTCTGCCCAGGCTACTGCCCCTGCCCGGCTGGTTAGATATGCAACTACGGCCTGGGCTGCTGGAGAAGGATTGAAAACCATCAACCAGTCAGCGCCGCCTTGCATGCCTTGTGCACCAGGGAAGGCGAAGAAATCATAATCTTCGCCGTACACCAACTCTGGGAACTGCTCGGCAACAACGCCACCTGCAAAACCAGACTGCTTCACCATCATTGCTTCCGGTGGATCAGCAAACGGTTTGTAAATGGCATCAATAAAGCCTGTGCTGAGTGTTCCATCGCTTCCACCCACGGTGTATAAGGCATCAGCTGCCCAGCCTGCGTAGATCTCATACGCTTCTACAACCCCGGCATCATCATAAGGTATAGAACCATCTATGATTCCCAAGACATAGTCCGGACCCTGGGTCGCTAGTAAAACGTCCTGGATAAAATCTGATCCTGTCCACCCCGTAGCCGCACCACTTTCCATACCCATCGACCAGGGCACATTTCCGTCGGCAACCATTTGATCTACCAACGATTGAAGATCGGCAAAGGTTGTGGGGACGGAGTAACCAGCAGCTTCAAACGCAATCGGACTGTACCACACGATCGTTTTGATGTCCACTTTCACAGGAACAGCTAACCAAGGATTCACGGAGCCTAGGTCAATCCAGAATTGACGGTAATTGCCTGCATCCGCGCCAGCATCTTCCAAAGGTGTGAGTAAATCGGAATAGGAATTCATTGGTCCGGTTGTCGGCCAAATAATGATGTCCCAAGGATCACCCGCGCCCACGCGTGTATCGAGCACAGCCTGATCGCGTGAAGATTCTGGGACCAGCACAATTCCACATTCATCTACTAAAGGTTGCATAATGGCGCTGAAGTTTTCTTCTTCGGCGCCAGACCATTGGTAGAGTAGAGTTACTTCATCGCCAGCGGAAGCCCCCATGCAATCGATGGTTAGATCTACACTAAGGCCCACAGCCTCTGCTTGTACTGCAGCTGCGTTTTGCAAAGCAATGTCGATAGAAGCAGCCCCGCTGACTACATCGACGATCGCAGCCCATTCGGCTGCCCCAAACCCACCAGGGATCGTATCCCCGATATCGGGTGTAAATCCTGAAGCGGCTGCAAGTGCATCTGCCTTTTTCGCAAGCTGGTCGTCTTCGTAAGAACCAACTGCTGCGCTATTTGGTGAGAGGTCAAAGCCTACTGATGCCCAATTTTCCCCACCTTCTGTACTCGTCAGGTAGGCTACGATAGCTTGAGCAGCTGGTGAGGCGTTAAACACCATCAACCAATCTGCGCCACCTTGCATCCCTTGAGCTCCTGGGAAGGGGAAGAAATCATAATCTTCTCCATAAACAAGTTCGGGGAATTGTTCGGATACCACGCCGCCAGCGAAACCAGATTGCTTCACCATCATGGCTTCGGCAGGGTCAGCGAAGGGTTTGTAAATCGCATTGATAAAGCCGGTACTAAGTGTGCCGTTGGCACCTGCCACAGTGTAGTCGGCATCCGCTGCCCACGATTCATATAGGGCAAATGCCTCCGCGACTCCGGCATCATCATAAGCTACCGATCCATCGATCAGGCCAAGGACAAAGTCTGGTCCTTGTTGAGCTAACATCAGGTCTTGAATGAAATCCGACCCGGTCCAACCAGTGGCCGGTCCGCTTTCCATGCCCATGGACCAAGGCACATTACCATCGGCAACCATTTGGTCTACCAAGGTAGTTAGTTCGTCCAATGTGCCCGGAACGGCATAGCCATTGGCTTCAAAGGCAAGCGGGCTGTACCAAACGATTGATTTGATGTCCGCTTTTACGGGAATACCAAACCAAGCGCCGCCAGAAGTGCCTAACGAAATCCAGTAATCGGCATAATTCTCAGGGTGCGCGCCGGCATCGGCCAGAGGAACCAATGAATCACCATATGTGAGCATTGGGCCAGTTGTCGGCCAAATGACGATATCCCAAGGATCTCCAGAGGATACACGGGTATCGAGAACAGCTTGATCACGGGATGATTCGGGTACTAAGGTGATCCCGCATTCTTCTACTACAGGGGCGACTGCGGCGTTGAACTTTTCTTCTTCTTCACCAGACCATTGGTACAGTAAGGTTACTTCATCTCCTGATGAAGCACCCTTGCAGTCAATTGCGCTGGTGGGTTCTGTTACTTCAGGCGGTGGTGCAGGTTCTTCTGCTGCCTCTGTTTCGGCAACCGCTGTTTCTTCTGCACCGTCACCACATGCTGCTACTATCATTGCAAAAATCAGCAAAAAGCTGAGTAGCAGCCATCGGTTTTTTTTCCAATTCATCTCAATCTTCCTCCAGTAAAAAACAATTTAACAAAATAGGTATCAAGTGGTTAATTCTTTCGTATTTTTGCATGTGCCTCCTTTCACTCTAATTCCTTTTGATCGCTTGTAAACAATATTGGATCGTTGAAACTCGCAGTTTAATCAGGCAGACTCTCTTTCCAGTACAGTAAGGGGCAGTTGGATACTTTTCGATGAGCGGGAGGGGTCTTTCAGGCGGGTAAGCAACACTTCTACCGCCAGGCGGCCAGATTCGTCTAATGGCTGGCGCACTGTAGTCAACCCCAGATATTCCGAGACATCTAAATTATCAAAACCGATAATGGCCAGATCCTGCGGGACGCGGATGTGACGTTCGCGGGCCACTTTTAGGACGCGCATTGCCAGGTCGTCAGTTGCAGCAAAAATCGCGGATGGTGGCTCAGGTAGATCAAGTAATTCGTGAATGTTTATTTCCAAGCCGGTTCTCTGTAATTGTGGATGTTTAATATATTCTTCTGATAAAGGGATCCCATTATCTAGCAATTCCTGGCGGTAACCAGCTAATCGTTGATCTTCTGGGTGCAGCGAATATTCCGGCAATCCCCGATTGCTGACGAAGGCACAACAACGGTGTCCTTTGGATAATAAATAGCGAGCAGCCAACTGTCCCCCGAGACGATCGTCGATTACAATATTGCTTATTGTTGGGTGTGAAAATTCGATTAGAACGGTTTCTAATTTGTTCTCGACCAACCGCTGGGCCGCGGCCTCATCCACGGGTAGAGACATCACGATCAACCCATCCAAGCGGCGGGAATACGACAGCACGGCAAGATAATTCTTTAAACGGTCGAGCGTATCTACACTGTAAACCACCAATTCGTAAGGGGTATCGGAAAGAGCTGTAGCTACCCCGCGCATACGCTGCACAAATGAAGAAATAGTAAAGAAAGGGGCAAGCACACCGATGCGACCTACACCTTTTCGGGCCCTGGCGCTCGCGGCTGCATGTGGAATAAACCCAAGCTGGTCAATGACAGAATATACTTTCTGTCGCGTACTTTCACGCACACGGTTGGGAGTGTTGAGGACTCTGGATACAGTTGAAATGCTTACCCCCGCTTTTTCGGCGACATCATAAATGGTGGCTTTTTGTACTTCCGGCATCACCAAATTTCCATATATCAGCAAATTCTTTGTTCTGCTTTCATGAAAGCTCTTTCATTTTAGTATAGCAAAATCAGACGCCATTGTCAATAGGCCCGCGGGGGAAATACTCTCCAAAATTTGGTTGGCGATTATTCACCACCACCTGTGGGGGGAGTTCTGGTTATGAAACCTCCTGTGGAATGGGTTAGAACAGTGGAAACTAGAAAACCCACCAAATTTATTACAGTTACGCGCAGGAATTTTCACAATCCCTAGATTTTCCGCTATAATACGCTCACCATACTGTTATTAAGGACAACGAAGTTCTATGCCCGACAACTCTCTATGGTACAAGGATGCAGTTTTTTACGAATTGTATGTGCGGGCGTACCGCGACAGCAATGGAAACGGTCACGGCGACTTGGGAGGAGTGATCGAAAAGCTGGATTATCTACAAACTCTTGGGGTTAACTGTATCTGGCTGCTGCCAACCTACCCTTCTCCACTTAAAGATGACGGTTACGATATCGCGGATTATTACAATATCCACCCTGATTATGGAACACTCGATGATTTCAAAGCTTTGGTAGATGCTGTACACAAACGAGGCATGCGCATCATCACTGACTTGGTGCTCAACCACACCTCAGACAGGCACCCCTGGTTCCAGGCAGCTCGGAAAAACCCCGAATCGCCTTACAGGGATTACTATGTATGGAATGACACGGATGAGAAATACCAACAAGCCCGGATCATCTTCCTAGATGTGGAAGAATCTAATTGGACATGGGACGAGAAGGCCGGACAATATTATTGGCATCGCTTCTACAAATCACAACCCGACCTGAATTTCGATAACCCAAAAGTGCAAGAGGAAATGTTATCCATCGCTAAGTTCTGGCTGGATTTGGGCGTGGACGGCTTCCGTGTGGATGCCGTGCCGTACTTGTTCGAGCGAGAAGGGACGAACTGCGAAAACTTACCCGAAACCCATGCCTACATGAAAAAGCTGCGTGCCTTCATGGAACAACACTACCCCGACCGCATTCTGCTCTCTGAAGCCAACGGGTGGCCGGAGGATATACAGACTTATTTTGGCAATGGGGATGAATTTCATATGGCTTTCCATTTCCCACTGATGTTGCACATGTACATTGCTCTTCATAAACAAAGCAAATCTCCTCTCGAAAATATCATAGCGCGCACTCCTGCCCTTTCCAACAATACGCAGTGGTGTACTTTCCTGCGCAACCACGATGAACTTACACTTGAGATGGCCACGGAAGAGGACCGCCAATGGATGTGGCAGGAATACGCCCCTGAGCCGCGCATGCGCCAGAATCTGGGTATCCGCCGCCGTCTGGCTCCCCTGCTGAATAACAACCGCCAAAAGATAGAACTAGCATTTTCACTTCTTTTTACTTTACCGGGATCTCCCACATTGTATTATGGAGATGAAATCGGAATGGGTGATAATATTTGGCTACCCGACCGCAACGGTGTACGCACCCCAATGCAGTGGGAGGATGCACCCAATGGAGGTTTTTCCAAAAGCAATTCACCCTATGCACCGGTGCTGGATAGCGAAAAATATGCGCCATCCCGAGTCAATGTGACAGCCCAAAGTGATGATCCGGAATCTCTTTTCAATACTATCCGGCAGATGATCGCGGTTCGTAGCCAACATAAGGCATTTAGTTGGGGTGATTTCACCTGGGTGGAAGAGAGAAACCCTGCAGTGGCAGTATTTTGGCGCCAAAATGAAGCTGAACGCTTACTCATATTAAATAATCTATCTTCAAATAGAGAGTCAATAAAGATAAAATTACCGGAAGAAAATAACAAACCGCAGTTATTATTGGGAAAACTCGATTACAAAAGTAATAAACAGAAAATGGTAATCGAAATCGAGGGGTATGGTTATTGTTGGATGAAATTTTAATCTATTTATTTGATTCCCTACCAACTTAGATTAATTATATGCTTTAGTAGCCTTTTTGAAGCTGACAGTTAAGAGGATAGGCATAATCTTATTGAAGTGAAATCACCTTCTTATTTAATGTGCTGCTGCAAATCTGCTGCAAATACCATGGAAACTATGGAAACAATGGAAATTATGTGTCAAGCTCCCATTTTTAGTACCAAGTGAAAGTGGACACAATGGAATATAAGATACTAGGTGGACAGTATTGCTGATAACTCTTAATCAGTCGGTTTTCGATGAATAACTAATTCGCCTTTCTTGGTTTGGGATATTCAGGGCGCAATCGTATCACCGAACCATCATAGAGCTACAGACATTCTCGCTTAGGATGTTTTTGGGACACTTTCAGTCCTTCGTCTCTTCAAATCCGCTCAACACGCTGTACGAATGATGAACCAGCCTCATCTACTCCCATACCAAAATAGGACATAAATTGGGACGTTGCTCCCATGACAATAAAACGGGGATTTTATAGAATGTGGTTGTTGGTCAAGTTAGTTCAACTAAAAATTAATTTGGAGGCTGAGATGAATAATTCGCGTTTAGAGAAATTTGCGCCGCTCACTGGCACCGGAGCGGTCCTGCTGATGATCGTTGCGACTGTGATCTTTGGAGCTTTTGATTTTCTGCCATCCCCAGAGCGAGCAGTCGAAATATTTGGCGATAACCCTATGCGGTCAATGACGGGAGGTTTCCTGGGGTTATATTCCGGGATTCTCCTGATCTGGTTTGCGGGTAGCGTATATTCATTTTTTAGTAGGCAAGAAAGTGGAGATGGGCGGCTATCAATGATTGGTTTTGGAGGTGGGGTTGCATCAGGCATCGCCATCTCAGCGGGGTTCACCGCAATGCAAAGTGCTGGCATGCGGGCCAGCGCAGTAGGTGGAATCAGCCCCGAGGCGGCGGTGTTGCTGTATGACCTTTTTGGTTTCATCTTAGGGCAGATGGCCGCCTTTATGTTAGCGGTCTTTATCGGGGCTGCCGCGATAATGGCACAGCTTTCAAATTCTTTACCCAAGTGGATGGGTTGGCCGAGTGGGGTAGTGGCTATCGGGCTTATCTCTCCGATTGGATATATTGTCTTGGTTTTCGCAGTAGTTTGGTTAGTTGCAGTGAGTTTCTGGTTGTATAAGCAAGCAAATTAGATTGCATCACAAATCTGATAACAAGTATTGGCCAAATTTAATTAATCAAAAGGAGAAGTAGGAGATGAAGAAAGCTTTAAAATGGATCGGCATTGTTGTTGGGGGTTTGTTGGGTTTAGTTCTAATTATTGTCGTAGGGCTGAATATTAGCGTCAGGGGGCGCATAAACAAAACTTATGACATTCAAGTACAGACATTCGCGATTCCATCCGACGAAGGAGCCATCGAGCGCGGGGAACACTGGGTCTTGATGCTTTGTACAGGCTGCCATGGCGATGATCTTGCAGGAACAGCCTTTTTTGAAGATCCTGCATTGGGTTCTATTCCGGCCTCAAATCTAACCTCAGGTGAAGGCGGTGTAGGAGGGACCTATGGCGATGAGGATTGGATAAGAGCCATACGCCATGGGGTGAATATTGACGGTAACCCGTTGATGATCATGCCTGCGGGGGGATTCTACTACCTAAGCGAAGGCGACCTAGGCGATATTATTGCTTATGTAAAAAGCGTTCCCGCGGTCGATAACCAATTGGGAGATAAATCTTTGTCCCTGATTGCATATGTACTTGCAGGTTTCGGGGCATTTGGGGATTTCCTTGCCGCAGAGTTGATTGACCACGAAAGTTCACCGCCAAGTGTACCAACGCCGGGTGTTACTGCCGCGTATGGTGAATACCTGGCAACGATCAGTGATTGCCGTTCTTGTCATGGCTCAGAACTCTCTGGCGGAAAACCCTCAAACCCGGATTCACCGTCTGCACCTAATCTTACCCCTGGGGGGGTATTGGTAGGTTGGTCAGAGGCAGATTTCATAGCAACATTACGCACAGGAACCGACCCCTACAACCGTGAGCTTAATCCAGAGTTTATGCCCTGGGAGACCATGGGGCTAGCGACGGATGATCAGCTAACGGCAATATTCCTCTATTTGCAATCTCTTCCGTCATTGGCCACGAGCGAGTGATTTAATAAACTTGCCGGGAGATGGCGCATAATCATCTCCCGGTACACCTTTCAGAAGAGATTCCAAGTTTAGTGAAATGAACAATAGTGAAGAGAAGGAGATACGAAGATGTCTTTGAAGAAAATTGGAGCATTAGCTGGGATTGCCTTCCCCATCTTGCAGATGACTGCCCAAGGACTGATACAAGTAGGAGGAATGGAACCTGCCTTTGCAGATGGCACAGATTCGATTTTAGCGTTTTTCCAAAACCGAGACCCTTCCCTATTCACAATCGGGGAATATCTTTCGGTGCTTTCACTGGTCGTATTTCTTTGGTTTTTAGGAGCCCTTTGGCAAGAGTTCAACTCCGAAGAGGGTGAAAATCGTTGGTTGGTAGCAATCGTCCTCGGTTCGGGATTAGTTACGACTTCTGCAATCAGCGGTGCGGGTGGTTGGGCTTTAGCCATGTTCCGCATCAATGAAAATCTGGATCCGCAGATAGCCAGGATGTTGTTCGATCAAGGCAATCTCAACTTCGCCAACACCTGGGTATCGTATGGCAGCATGGTGCTTGCAGCCGGTCTGCTATTCAACCAGTCAAAGAATTTTCCGAAATGGTTGGGGTGGAGCAGCTTGGCTCTGGCAATTGGGTTGTTCACCGCTCGATTCTTCTGGACATCCCAAATAGCATTCGCTCCATACGTTTTATTCTGGGTATGGATGATAGTTGTTGGTATCAACCTGTACCGCAGGGAATGAAGGATTGGTGATTTATGAAATGGTTCTATGAGGTGGTTTATCGTTATTTTCGAGCACCCTGGGATATTGGAGCCCGTCATGAACTGGTTCAATTGGTGGAGAGCGGGCGCATAAAACCGGGCCGCGCCATAGACCTGGGATGCGGAGCGGGAGCTAACACTATTTACCTCGCTCAGAATGGATTCGAGGCTACCGGTGTTGATTATGCCTCAGCTGCCATTGATAAAGCACAATCTCGGGCAAAAGAAGCGAATGTGAAAGTAAATTTCATGATTGACGAATTGACGGACCTAAAAAAAGTTTCTGGCACATTTGATTTTTTACTTGATTATGGCGTCTTGGATAGTCTGCGATTACCACAACGAGAGTTGTATGTTCAGAATATTCTTCCGCTAACCCAACCAGGCAGTCTATTTTTACTTTGGGGCTTTGAATACCCCATGCGTTGGTGGGAGAAACTTATTCCATTCTTTGACGTTGCGTTTTATTCAGGAGAGATTGAAGAACGCTTTGGAGAGTATTTTGAGATTGAACGCATTGCAGGAGAGATTGATTTTTCTAAATGGCCGCCGGGATTCGCGGCTTATCTAATGACCCGCAAAGGAGAAATAAGATGAAAAAATGGTTTACATCCCTAAATGGAGCGATCACGCTCTCTGTTATCGCATTTCTGTCTTTTATGGGGCGCGCTTTTCTCGATTGGCGCTGGGAATATCCAGCCCAAGACCCTTTGGGTAACTGGGATACACCCATGGCATTGACTTACCTGGCTCTGGCTGGGCTATGGATTTGGGGTTTACTTGCAGCTCTCCAAGGCAGCCGAAAAGGATTGATCACCAGCCTGGTTTTGGTCTTTCTGCTGGATGTCACTTTAGGGTTATCAACGTACTTCTTTTTGTGCCCACCCTGGGAAGGTTGCGAGGGATGGCCGAATGCCTGGCCGTGGAATTGGTCGAATGTGATTACTGGGGTTCTGGCAATGTTATCCATTGTCTTATATCTGAGACAAAACAAAACTAATGAATGATTATCGTAAATGAAGATAATGATGACTAATTCTATTTTCTTTCGTTGGAGCGGGGCAGCCGCATTCTTGGCTGGGATTTCCGGGGCAGCTGTAACGATCATGGGGCAAACCCAGCCCCCGGTTCCTTTTTGGATAGCAATAATCTCCCTGCTCACATCCCTGATCGCTTTGGCGGGCATCAACCGCTTTCAAAAAGAAGTAGAAGGGAACCAGGCTCAGATAGGTTTTATGCTCGCAGTAGCCGGCAGCATATTGTTGAACCTTGATATTGTTATCGAACTCACTGGCATGGTTTATGCCCTCGGGTTGATCATTTTGGCTGTGGTTGCATTACAAACCGGCAATTTCCCGCGTTGGGCTGCCTGGATGTGGATAGCCTCGCCGTTGATCGGATTCACCGGTATTATTTTGGTAAGCCTAGACATTATGTTATTCACGGTGGGCTCAGTGGCATTCGGGTTGGGGTTCATCGGCTTTGGATATAATCTTTGGAAATCGGTGTGATCGGTATTAATTATATTGCTCACAAATTTTAGATGGAGAGCGATTATTGATCTGGATTTAAAAAAATCCCAAACAATATTTCAAAGCCCAGGCTTTTCTGCTCCTAACTTTTTGGCATATAATAGATAGTAGTCATATAAACGCATGAAGAAATTCTATACTTCCCTAGCAGGTGTCATAATTGTGAACATAATCGGCTTGATGGATTATGTCGCCCGCGCATTATTCGATTTTCGCTATGTCTACGGGGAAATAATGCCTGCGGACTTTGATTTAACCTTAAATATTGCAGTTCCAAACCTGATAATATTTGGTATATGGTTTTGGGCGCTGCTGGCTGCAGCATACGCCAGGCGTTGGGGTCTCATCGTCCTGAGTCTATTTAATTTGTTATTTAATTTCGGTATTGGTTTAGCTACTGCCATCTTATTCTGCCCTTCACCATGTCAGAGTCTGTGGCCTATTGGTGAACTCATTAATTTGTCGAATATTATTCTCGGTCTTCTGGTAGCCACGACCACTTTTGTTTATATTAGGAAGAACCGTAAAGCTGTACAAAAACATAATCTACCAGTTACCTAGCGTACGAGGTTTTGGAATGAATTACAACAGACTTACACTGGATTAAGCCTCATGACTACCAGCAATCAGACTCTTATTCTGCGAGATTTCACAGACCGCTGGCTGCGCCTTATTCGTTTGGCATGGATCACGTTGGCCATCCTCGCTTCGGGCGTATTTGTGGCTTCATTGCCGGGTTATCTTGCGCAGCTACCGGCTGCTTCTCATTTTGCAAATTTTGAATCTGACCCTTCGGCACCTTGGTTAATTTTCGTTAGTTTGATATCTGTGCTGATATCGATTTCTGCCTCTCTGTTATCGCTTACTCTTGCAGGCGTGTTATATCGCCACAAACCCAAAGATAGGATGGCAGTGTTTCTTTCGTTCTTTCTGCTGTTGTATGGAGTTGGGTTCACTGGACCTCTGGAATCCCTGATCCCAATTTGGCCTGATTTAGCCAGCGATGCATATTTAGTGGTTGCTTCATTGGTCCTTGGGCCGCCAACAATTGCCTTAATTATCTCTTTTCCCGATGGCAGATTTATCTTCCCCTGGACGCGCTGGCTTGTTTTATTGGCTATCCCAATCGTACCCCTTGGCATTGTTCTCGAAAATTCGGTAAATTCAATAGCCAACCCGATTGTTTTAATCACCGCAATTCTAGCGCTCGGGGTTTTGATCAATGCAATTGTTATTCAGATATACCGCTATCGCAATCATTCCACATATGTTGAACGGCAGCAGTCAAAGTGGGTGGTTTACGGGTTGGGGCTGTGGATATTATTTATGGGGATTTCTACTTTCCCATATGCAAGAATGCAGTTGTTGCCTCCTGGTACCGCCCTGCCTTGGTGGGTTCCCGCAGGCACACTCATTTGGAGTTTCTCACTGATATTTTTGCCCATTTCTTTGGCCATCTCTGTTATGCGCTTCCGGCTTTATGATATTGATATCATCATCAATCGAACGCTGGTTTATGGTATCTTGTCCGCCAGTATTTTAGGATTATATGTGGTAGCGGTTGGATATCTTGGGAACTTGGTTCAAGCTCAGAGTAGGTCAATAATCGCATTCCTTACAACAGGTTTAATAGCTGTAATGTTTCAACCCCTACGTGAACGTTTACAACGCGGAGTTAACCGCATAATGTTTGGCGAGCGGGAAAATCCAATGGCCTTGTTAACAAAGCTTGGCCAACAATTAGAAGATACCGCTTCACCTCAAGCAGCCCTTACCGGGATAGTGGAGACAATTGCTCAAACGTTAAAATTACCCTATAGTGCAATTGAATTTGGCAAAGGCGAGGATATGCAGATCATCGCATCCTTCGGAAAACACCCTGAGGAAGTAACCCGTTTTCCGATCACTTATCAAGCCGAAAATATTGGGTTCCTGGTTGTAGCTTTGCGCTCTCCTGGGGAAGAATTTGGAGGCCAAGACATAACTCTTCTGGAGAATATTGCCCGTCAGGCGGGGACTGCCGCTCAAGCAGCAAAATTAACTACAGATCTTCAGCTTTCCCGGCTGCGTCTGGTGACTGCGCGTGAGGAGGAGAGGCGCCGCCTGCGCAGAGACCTTCACGATGGACTTGGGCCTGTCCTTGCCAGCCAGGGGTTAAAAATGGCCGCTGCCCGCCAGTTGCTTGAGACCGATCCGGCGAAAGCTATTCAAATTCTCGATAAATTGGCTGATCAGACCGAAAACACGGTTAGCGAAATAAGGAGATTGGTATACGATCTTCGCCCAGCAACTTTAGATGATTTGGGGCTTGTAGGTGCGGTTTCAGAATATGCAGCGGGTTTAAACATTAATCCAGCAGAAGCCAATAACCTGAAGGTAGCTGTTCTAGAACCGGATGGGGGATTACCAGTTCTCCCGGCAGCAATTGAAGTAGCTGCTTATCGAATCGCCACAGAGGCGCTTACTAATGTTTCTCGCCACGCCCAAGCCCGCACCTGCTCTGTTACATTCAAGCTAATCGGAGATACATCAAACAAGATCCTCGAAGTAGAGATTTCCGATGATGGTGTAGGTTTTCTGGATGTACGCAAGGCAGGGGTTGGGCTTACTTCAATGCGCGAGCGTACTGATGAAGTGGGAGGCAAATTCCAAATAGCTTCGACTCCAAATTTGGGTACACGCGTAAGCGCATATCTGCCGTTGCTGGAAATGTAATTTATGGATATCATTCGCCTCTTAGTTGCCGATGACCATGCTTTATTCCGCGAAGGATTGGTTGCCCTTTTTTCCGCTAATCAAGATATTGAGCTCATTGGAGAAGCCGCTAACGGTGGCGAAGCCATAACTTTAGCGGAAAGATTGCAGCCCGACGTTATTTTGATGGATATCAACATGCCCGGGGGAAATGGGATTTTCGCCACGCGTAAGATTCTTCATGCCAGTCCGACTATTGGAATTATTATGGTAACTATGCTCGAGGATGATGCCTCGGTATTTAATGCGATGCGCGCCGGCACTCGAGGTTATGTGCTCAAAGGTGCTCAGCATGAAGAACTTTTACAAACCATCCGTGCCGTTGCTAATGGCCAGGCCCTGTTCGGATCTCCTATTGCTACCAGGATCATGAATTTCTTTCAGAATATTGAAGCTGACCTTGGGGATACATTGCCGGAGGATGTTTTTCCTGAACTAACTTCGCGAGAGCTAGAAGTCTTGAACCTCATCGCCCAGGGTGTCAACAACAACCAGATAGCTGAAACTCTTGTAATTAGTGATAAAACTGTACGCAACCATATTACAAGCGTCTTTAGCAAACTCCAGGTCGCGGATAGAGCCTCTGCGATAATTCGAGCGCGTAACGCTGGTTTGGGTAATTCCAAATAACCTTTTGCATATAGCATTATGGTAGTGATTCAGAATGATTCTTCTGGGGGCCAGTTAAAGAGGTATATTCCGCATAATTTAATATACTAAGCTATTCATTTCTGTGACAATAATTTCTCATTCTTGCCCCTTGTGTGAAATCGCCTTCTCTTTTATTGTGCTGCTGCAAACAGCATGGAAACTATGGAAACAAAAAGTGTCCATTATTTCCATCCTTTCCATAATTTCCAGGCTATTGGCAACACTTTGGCAACAGCAAGCTAACTTGGAAAGGTGGCTCGGTAAACTATAATATTACTTCACTTAAAGCGGCGTTGATCGAATCGTATATCTTTGCACCTTGACCCTTTAGACAAGCCCTCTTGATTGGGTCAGGAGAAATACCCAATTTGTGTATTTTAATGTAAACATTGTTTTGCTTCAACACCTTTTGCATGGCCTGTATACTAATAATGCCGGAAACTGTATCTTCAAAAACATAAATTGCACTATTATTCAGCATCTGTGTTTTGGTTAAGTGTTTAGAATGGATTAGGTTATAAGCGCTAATTAAACTATCCTCTAGTGGATTTCCAAGGGCAGCAAAAACAGCCGCGACCGCGTGCGAGGGGGCTGGTTTCAATAATGCCCCAACATCCTCATTCACTTGTTGAGCCAGCCAGGTAATTTCTCCATTGCCAATCATTGGTAGGGATTCCAACCCTAAAAGGTCAGCGCCCAATTCAGCCTCTGGTGTACTGGCTTGCCCCAAAATTATAGCTGAGGGTCTATTGGTCATGATGGCGGCATTATGTTGGGGATCTTCAAGCCACCTGAGAAGTTTTTCCTTGGTGGCGTAGATCAGGAGAGGTTTGTCAAACTTTTGCAAGTAACTCTCTACATTTAATTGTTTTGCTTGTTGGTAAGTTCTTTCATAATTTGCGCTCCCAAGCACAAGTTCTTGAAAGACGTTCAAAGTAAGAGAGTGTTCGATCGATTCGCTATTTTTAATGATTTGAGATGGCTGCTTTGGGTCTACATTATATTGATTGGCAATATACTCAACGGCTTGTTTGGCACGAAGAAGCGCAGGCAGCTTGGCAGGCTGTCTTTTAATTACCTCAAAAAACTCGAAAATATCTATGCTCCCTCTGAACTGGAGCAAGGAACCTGGGTTTAGTGAAGTTGGAAATTGGAATTCTTGATCATGCTGAGCGGCATCAATTACTAACAAAGCAGCACAAATAGCACTTGAATGCCACTCGCTTGAGATTCCCAGCGCTTCAAATTGAGCAACGTCCTGATCTGAGAGGATGAAGTCCTCAAAGCCCATAGAACGACTGACCAGCCGAACGGTTTCTTTGAGAGCCATATGATAGCCATTCGGTTCAAGCAGGACCCCGTCCATGTCAAACAGTAGAATCTTCAATTATTCTTTGCTACCTTGTGGCGTGATTCAAGTTCGTTCTCGATATCTTCCAGAGTTATTTCTTTATATGCCAGGAGCACCAGTAGGTGATAGATCAAATCGGCTGCTTCTTCAATTAACCGGTTGTCGCTTTGATTGCTGGCCGCTAAGACCAATTCGATGGCTTCCTCTCCCACTTTTTGAACGATACGATCTTGTCCGGATTCAAATAGATAATTGGTGTAAGAGCCTTCTTTTGGATTTCGTTTTCTGTCTTCGATGATTGTGAATAATTCGTTAATCATTTAAATCTCCAATTTAGTGAAAAAGCAGGTTGGATTCCCTGTGTGGCAAACTGGCCCGGCTGGTTCCACCTTTAATAGAACAACATCTCGATCACAATCAAGCCACATTTCTTTAACATTTAGAAAATTCCCGGAAGTTTCCCCTTTGAGCCAGAGTTTCTTACGGCTGCGTGACCAGAAATGGGCTTGCTTTGTACGTTTAGTCAGCTCGAAAGCCTCCGCATTCATCATCGCGACCATTAGAATCTCTTTAGAGTTCACATCTTTAGCGAGAGCGGTGATCAATCCATTGACATCAAATTTTAATTTCATGAGTGACTCCTAATGCCGGAAATGCCGCACACCTGTCATGACCATTGCCAAACCAGCTTTATCAGCAACATCGATCACCTCGGGGTCGTGGATCGAACCACCAGGTTGTATTATGGCGGTCACACCCAGGCTAATTGCGATTTCCACTCCATCCGGAAATGGAAAGAAAGCATCAGAAGCCAAAACGCTGTCTTTGGCCCGATCAGCAGCACGTTTGCCAGCAATCTCTACGCAGTCCTTCCTGTTAGGCTGTCCACCACCGATCCCAACGGTGTAAAGCGTTTTTTCTTCGCCCCCAGCTAACACAATCGCATTCGACTTAACAAATTGACAGGCTTTCCAAGCGAATCGAAGAATTTCCCATTCAGCTTTAGTGGGTTGGCGTTTGGTTACAACTTGCCAAGGAGAGGCATCCGCAGGATCGCCAAAATCAATTGTTTGACGTAAAAAACCTCCAGAGATAGAACGGAGTTCATAATGATTTAATCGTTTGTATGTTGGGATTTGTAACAAGCGCAAATTCTTTTTCCTTTTGAATAAAGCCTGCGCTTCATCGCTGAATCCTGGAGAAATTATACATTCTACAAAAAGGTCGCTCAACTTTTCAATAAAAAGGGTATTGATTTCCCTGTTGCAGGCGATTACACTACCAAAAGCTGAAACTGGGTCTGACTGGATCGCTAAATTAAGAGCGATTTCAAGCGAGGGTGCAGTGGCAATTCCACATGGAGAGTTGTGTTTGACAACAATCACAGCAGGGTCTTCGAAGGGATCCAAAGCAGCCAGGGCTGTATCCAGGTCAAGAAAGTTATTATAAGAGAGCGATTTTCCTTGGAGTACTTGCCCACCAAAAGGGTTTCCATTGGGTTGATCAGTGTAAAAAATAGCTTGTTGATGGGGGTTTTCCCCATAGCGTAATTTTTGGGAAGGAAAAAGAGTCAAATCTATTTTTGCAGGGGTTTCTTCTAACTCCGCGAAATAAGTTTGGATAGAAGAATCGTAGCCCGCTGTGTAAGAGAACACTTTATATGCCTGACGTTGGCGAAAATCTATTTGATCAAGTTGGGTGAGATCTTCGGGATAATCAGCAGGATCACATAGCGCCGCTACTCTGCTGAAATTTTTTGCTGCAGCGCGGAGCAGCGTCACGCCCCCAATATCAATATTTTCAATCGCGTCTTCAAGATTTGAATCCGGTTGGGTTGCTACTTCATCAAATGGATAAAGATTGACAACAACCAGATCAATCGGTTCCCAACCCCGCGACCCAAGTGCAGTTAGATCTTCAGACGAATTTCTGGCTAATAAACCTGCATGGATTGCAGGATGAAGCGTTTTTACTCTTCCGGCAAGCATCTCAGCCTCACCAGTGATCTCAGAAATCAAAGTGATGGGCAAACCAACCTGCTCAATGGCACGAGCAGTGCCACCGCTCGCAATCAGCCGCCATCCAGCATCATGCAGACATTTTGCAAAATTTGTGATACCAGATTTATTCCAAACAGAAAGTAAAGCTGTTCTCATGATCTTCATCTCCTCAATAAGATTAATCTCTGGGGATGTCCAGGTCGCTTGTTTTGGTTCCATCTGGACGAATCGGGATTCCCCGTTCCATCAGAAAGTTTTTTACATCTCCAATAGTTAGTTTTTTATCGTGAAACAAAGATGCAGCCAACGCTGCGTCTGCTGATCCTATTGTGAGTATTTCTTCAAAATGCTGTAATATCCCAGCTCCCCCGCTGGCAATTACCGGAACATTAACCTTTTCTGTGATCGCTTTGGTCAAATCAAGATCATAACCAGACCCGACCCCATCTCTGTCCATACTTGTAAGCAAGATCTCGCCTGCGCCAGCCTCGACACCTTGAACCGCCCAATTCACAGCATCTAAACCGGTAGGTTTTCTGCCGCCATGGGTATAAACTTCCCAATTTCCATCCGGATTCCGTTTTGCATCGATTGACAGAACAATACACTGGCTGCCAAAACGTTTTGCTCCCTTAGAAAGAATTGATTGGTCATTGACTGCCGCGGAGTTGATGCTTACTTTATCTGCACCGGCTAATAATGTTTTTCGGATATCTGCTGCGCTGCGAATCCCTCCGCCAACTGTCAATGGCAAAAACACCTGTTCAGCGACTGACTGCACAACCTTCAGGGTGGTTTGATTTCCTTCAGGGCTTGCGGATATGTCAAGAAATACCAACTCGTCTGCCCCCATTTGATCATATGTTTTTGCTTGCTCAACTGGATTGCCTGCGTCTCTCAAATTAATAAAATTTACCCCTTTTACAACCCGACCATCTTTTACATCCAAGCATGGGATGATTCGTTTTGTTAACATGCAAGGGCCTCCTGCAAGGTGATTTGATTTTCGTATAACGCCCGTCCGATGATCAACCCGCGGAGGCCCGCCGCTTTGACATTTTTTACATCTTCAATGGATGCCACGCCACCTGAAGCAATCACTTCCAGCCTCGTTGTTTGAGCGATTTGACTGGCGGTCTCAAAATCATTTCCTGTCCCCATACCATCTGTAGCTATGTTGGTGTAGATTATGGTTTTTGCGCCCATATCCGCTAAATCATTGGCAAATTCTATGGTTGTTTGTCCAGAGCTGATTTTCCAACCCCGAGTCATCAATTCTCCATTTTTTGCATCCAGACCAAAGGCAATTTTATCTGGTCCAAATTTATCTAATGCCTGGGCTGCAAACTCTTTGCGTTCGATCGCGGCTGTACCTAGAACAACGCGCGCCACTCCTGCTTCAAGTGTTTTTTGAATAACAGCCAGATCACGAAGCCCGCCCCCAAGTTGAACTGATACGCCGTTACCAAAGTTTTTAAGGACCTTATTTATTGCATTCCAATTAGCTTCAGTTTTACTGCCTAATGCGCCGTCAAGATTGACAATGTGGAGCCACTCTGCCCCAGCATTGATCCAGGTTTCCGCGATTTGCACGGCATCATCGCTGTAGATTTTTTGGGCAGCAGGATCACCTTGCTTAAGCCTGACCACTTTCCCGCTGCGTAGATCAATCGCAGGGTAGATCATCAATCTTGTCATGATATTCGCTCCACAAAGTTTTGTAATATTTTTAGTCCAATCTTCTGGCTTTTTTCTGGATGGAATTGCACACCATAAATGTTGCTGCGGTTGACGGCGGAAGAAAAAGAAATTCCATACTCTGTAGATGTGAGGGTATCTTCGTGTTCTTGGGGGCAACAATAAAAAGTGTGATTAAAATAAACATAATCGCCAGTGCGGAGGCCAGAAAAAAGTGGAGCTTCTTTGTTTATGGAGAGAGTGTTCCATCCAATTTGGGGAATTTTCAGCGAGGTGTCTGTGAATGGTACAACTTGGCCTGGCAGCAACCCCAAGCCTGGATGAACTCCTTGCTCTTTACTTTCTTCAAAAAGCAATTGCATTCCCAGGCAGATTCCTAGAAGAGGTTTTCCGGTGGCAGCATAATCTTTGATCACAATAATTAGATTGCGCGCTTGCAGCCCATCTAGGCCGTCTTTAAAAGCCCCTACCCCTGGCAAGATCACTTTATCTGCGCCCATAATCTTTGAGGGATCGTTAGTCACATTTGCCTGTCCACCGACAAACTCAACGGCCTTTTTTACCGAGTGCAAATTTCCTGCACCATAATCAATAATGACAATCATACAAGATTTCCTTTCGAGCTCGGAATTTGGTCTAAACGCCTGGCATCAATCCGAGTTGCTGTATTCAATGCCCTGCCAAACGCTTTGAAGAGGGCTTCGCTCATATGATGGTTATCTTTCCCGTAGAGTATTCGGGCGTGCAAGGCACAACGACAAGTTATGGCAAAAGATTCGAAAAAGTGTTCAAGTAGGGAGGTGGGAATATTGCCAACCGTTGGCGCAGTCCATAGCGCTGAAATCACGGTATACGGACGCCCGGAGAGATCTAGCGCTACATGTCCAAGAGCCTCATCCATAGGCACAAAGACAGAAGCCATCCGCGCAATCCCCTGGCGATCTTCCAAAGCCTGACTGAATGTTTCCCCGAGGATCAAACCACAATCCTCAATGGTATGATGTGGATCAATATGTAAATCGCCTTCAGCCTCAAGGGTGATGTCAAAAAGGCCATGTACGGCGATCTGGGTTAGCATATGATCAAAAAAGCCAATCCCGGTATTGATCTGTGCTCTCCCTGTACCGTCCAAGTTTAATGCTACCTTAATTTTTGTCTCGTTGGTTGTTCTTGAAATTTCAGCTTTTCTCATCGTTTACTCCATCTGTTCTAAAACGTCGACCAACTGATCTGTATGTTCAGGTTTGCCGACACTGATCCGGATATGGTCCTCTAAACCTGGTTTATTAAAATGTCGGATCAGGATGCCTTTCTTTCTCAAGCGTTGGTTTACATCCTGGGCATTTTTCCCAGTTACTTTGCATAAAATAAAATTGGCAGATGAGGGATAGGGCATTAACCAGGAAATTTTGGAGAGTTTCTCAAACAACCGTTGCCGTTCCAGGATGATGCTTGTGGTATTTTGGTTAAGTTGTTCAATATTTAGTAGGGAAACACAGGCAGCCTCTTGTGCTGCCACGGATACATTATAGGGCTGCTTTGCTTTCATAAGCGCGGGGACAAAATTTTCTGGGAAAATCCCATAACCGATCCGCAGCCCAGCCAACCCAGCCCATTTGCTTAAGGTACGCAAAACGATCAGATTGTCATATTCAGAAACCTTTTGAATCCAATCATTTTCTGCTGCGCTGAAATTAATATAGGCTTCATCCAAAACAACCAATAGGGGATGCGCCAATAATGCTTTGATAATTTCTGGAGGAATCAATTTGCCATCTGGGTTATTCGGGTTTGCCAAGAATATCAGCTTGGGTTGATGTTCCTGAATTGCATGCTCCATTCCAGCGATATCTAATGAAAAATCGGATAGGCGAGGCACATTAATGACTTTGGCTTGATTTACACTCGCGTCAAAACTGTACATGCCGAAGGTGGGTGGGCAATTTAGAAGCCTGTCTCCTGGGTCAATTACCAGCCGCATAACCAAATCGATCAACTCGTCCGCTCCAGCTCCTAAAACAGTGGATTGTTCTGAAACTTGATGATATTCAGCTAACAATGCTCGCACTCGACGACTTTCAGGGTCGGGGTAGATATGTGCGTTTTGCAGGAGCCCGGTTATCTCTAAAACTTCAGTGAGTGGACCAAACGGATTTTCGTTGGCATCGAGCTTGATAAGTTGATCTTGAGGAATTCCCAAATTGTCAGCAATAACATCAAGTGGATAGATTGGTTTGTAATCAGGCATATTCATAAGATTTGGTCGAATGAAGGTGTTGATGTCAGAGATCATTTGTTTCCCTCAAGGCGCGCTCTGGCTGCCGCTACATGGGCGGTAAGCTGCTCAGTTTCCGCAAAGCTTGCAGCGATAGGGCTTAGTTTGGCCGCTGTTTTGGGATCTAGGGCAATCACACTTGACAGCTTAACAAAATCAAGCACGTTTAGCGGAGAGGAAAAACGGGCTGTGCCCCCGGTAGGCATGACATGGCTGGGGCCAGCAATGTAATCTCCCAGAACTTCAAACGAGTGTTCTCCAAGGAAGAATCCGCCAGCATTATTGATTTTTTCCATCAAAGCTTCCGGCTTTACCACTGAAAGGCAAAGATGCTCAGCAGCATATTCATTCGCTATTTCTGCGGCTTGATCAATTGAATTGACCAACACTATCCCTCCCTTAATTTCAAGCGAAACGCAAATGATATTGTTTCGTGAGAGGAAGGAGAGTTGTTTGTCAATCTCGGATTTTACACCCTCCGCTAATGCAATATCTGGGGTTAGCAAGATAGCGCTGGCTTGGACATCGTGCTCTGCTTGAGCTAATAAGTCTGCGGCGATCCATTTCGGGTTTGCCGTTGCATCTGCAATTACCATGGTTTCAGTTGGACCTGCCAAGCCATCAAGACCTACAATGCCGTAAAGCTGCTGTTTGGCTAAAGTAACAAACAAATTTCCGGCCCCCACAATTTTATCAACCCGGGGGATTGTTTCTGTGCCAAAGGCCATCGCGGCAATTGCCTGCGCGCCCCCAACTTGATAAATTTTATCAACCCCACAGATGAAAGCCGCCGCGAGGATAGATGGATGCGGTTGTGGCGGTGTACATACAACAATTTTCTTTACGCCAGCCACCTGAGCCGGAATGACACTCATTAACAAAGATGATGGTAATGGCGCGGTCCCACCGGGTACATAAACCCCTACGCTTTCAATTGGTGAGAAGCGCTGTCCCAGGCTGCCATCCATATCATTGACCATCCAGGTGCCGATGGGTTGGTTCTCATGAAAAGAGCCGATGCGCTTGGCAGATGCTTCCATTACATCTCTCGTCTTTTGTGGAAGCTGGTTATAAGCTTCTACAATTTCTTCTTTTGAAATGGAGAAGCGCTCATCTTCAAAATTATCGATGGTTTTTGACCAATGTCTGACCGAATTATCACCATCCTTGTTAATTGATTTGAGAATTTTCTCTACAGCTTGCGGGGGTGTTACATCAGCCCCAAAAATAGCTTCTGTTCGCTTGATGGTTGTAGGGGCAAAATCGTCCAGGTGCAAAGGTTTGCGTTTGAGTATCGTTGAATTGGCTTCTTCGACTGCATAAATCTTAATCATTTACTTAATCCTCCAGGGCCGCGAGCATTTGTATCAGTTCTGGGGGTTCTTCTTCGAAAATATAATTTACTGGGGAGACAACCACACCGCTTCCTCCTACTTCACGGATTTCTCGAATAGCTTGGTGAAGATGGTTTTTTTGAACAACTAGATGGATGGCATACCACTTTTCATTTTGCTTAGTGATAATTTGAGAAATGGTTGGCCCTTGTAAACCACTGATCACATTTTGTTGGAAAATTTTCTGCGCAATGCTTTCTGGTGAATCGCCGCGAACATTGGCGAAGATTGCTAAATTGTTGTTAGCTCTCAAATGCGCGCCGATCAATTCAATTAGTTTTTTGGCAAGTTCGAGGGTTTTAGGATTCGATTTAAGGCAAGCTTTATTGGCAATTAGACAAGCCTGGGATTTCAATATCTCGCCGCTTTCTAAAATCTTTAGTCGATTATCCCTGAGGGTAGTGCCCGTGGAAACAAGATCAACGATTAGATCGGCATAGCCAACCGTTGGCGCGATCTCTAACGCTCCCTCTGCTTGAATGATTTCAATTTCCAAATTGTTAACCGCTTGAAAGAATTGATTCGTTAAATATGGGAATTTGGAGGCAATTTTTAATGGGCGCTTCAACATGTTGTGTAATTTTGATAAATCTTCGAGTTGGCAAATATCACTCCAACTCTCTGGAACGATTACATTTAGTGAACAATGACCAAATCCTAGTTGGCTATGTAGTTCTAGAATGTTGCCGTTGGATTCCCGTTTCTCCAGAAAAATGTCTCGCCCCGTGATACCAAAATCTACGCTCCCATCTCTCACGCTGACAACAATATCGCCAGGGCGTTGAAAGATAACTTCAACACCCGGTAGTCTGGGAATGGAAGCCTTATATTGGCGCGGATTGGGATTGTGAACCTTATAACCCACGTTTGCCAAGAGGTCTTTGCTCCTTTCCGCCAATAGCCCTTTGCTTGGTAGGGCGATTCTTATATTTCGATATTTTCTTTCCATAATAAACTCCTAAAATAAAAAAACGCCTCCCAACCGGGAAGCGCCTTGAAAATCTAAATTCTGCAATTAAATAATTTTCTTAGTGAATGCAGATCTCCTTAAAGCAGTCTTGCCCAGATGTGAAGCTGGTTGGATGAGCATGAGTATGATGATGTTTGCAAGACTGATTGCTGTATTTCATATTAGCGGGAATTCTATCATAGTGATTGTGAGCTGGCAAGGTAACGTAATGATTACCACCGCATTAGTAACCTTTTCGTTGTTAGTGTAACATTGTTTCTGTAATTTCCAAAAAATGATAGGTCAGGTATCCTTTTAGTTGCAAAAATAAAAAAGGAGTTACACATGACCTATCAACAAGATTGTTGGCAGTAGGTATCCTAATCTTTGCTATTGCCTGTGCTAATTCAGAGGATCTGCCTTACGTAGAGCTTGTCCAGGAAGGAGATACTGCTGCTGCCCCAGAATTAGGAGAACCTTCCCGTCTTCCATTGCGGGTGGCTATTGCTGCTGTTATTTCTCCTCGCGCAACTTTAGAGAGTTACGGCCTTCTTTTAGACTATCTATCTTCACATTTAGATCGGCCAGTTGAATTAATTCAGCGAGGCACATATGCTGAAACCAACGAGCTCGTCCGCTCCGGAGCAGTAGATTTAGCGTTTGTCTGTGGTGGAGCATATGTTGAGGGAGAGCGCAACTTTGGCATGCAACTGCTGGTCGCTCCACAGGTGAACGGAGAGACAACATACTATTCTTACATCATCGTCCCAAGCATAAGCCAGGCTCAGACAATTGATGATTTACGCGATACAACTTTTGCCTTCTCCGATCCACTTTCCAACTCTGGCCATTTAGCGCCTCTCTGGATGCTTTCGCAAATGGATGAAACCGCCGATGATTTTTTCGAAAACACAACCTATACCTACAGTCATGACAATTCGATCCAAGCAGTAGCAGACCGCCTGGTCGATGGTGCAGCAGTCGATAGTCTAGTGTACGATTTTCTTGCAGCAGAATCCTCACCATTGATCTCACAGATTCGCATCATAGACAGGTTAGGGCCTTATGGTATCCCTCCAGTAGTAGTCCATCCCGATATTGAGCCTGACTTGCGCGCAGTCTTACTCGAGATCCTTCTTAGGATGGACAGAGATCTTGAAGGACGAGCAGCGCTAGAAAAGTTGCATATTGAGCGTTTTGTAGAAATCGATATTTCAGCTTATGAAAGCCTTCGCGAGATGGCTGCCACATTACGAGGTTGGGATGAAAACCCTTGAGTATCCCGGCAATTGGTTATTCCAACGTATCACTGGAGTACCAATCCGCACAAAAATTATCGGTATGGTTTTGGGTGCAGTATTGGTAATAGGCCTAGCGATGACCCTAGCAGTACGTGCCCGGCTTGCCGATGACCTTACCAGTAGTCTGGAAGAACGTGGTGTTGCTATCGCTCGCGATTTAGCAGCCCGGTCTACGAATATTGTATTGACCGACAATACCTTTGCTTTATATCAATTAGTGCGCGACACTCTTGAAAACAACCTCGATGTGCGTTACGCCCTCGTGCAGGATGCCTACCAACAAGCCATTGTCCACTCTTTCCCCCAGACTGTTCCTAAGGATTTGTTATCGCTCAATTGGCCAGATGCAACGGAGAGCTATAATTTATTACTCTTCGATACTAATGAGGGGAGGATGATAGATTTTGCAGTTCCCATTTTTGAGGACCAGGCAGGAGTAGCTCGAGTGGGTCTCTCTTTAACCCGCATGGATAGTGAGGTTACTCAAGCTACCTGGCAACTCCTCTCCATCACCGCAATCGCCATGCTCATTGGTACGTTTATCGCTCTATTGCTTACCCGCGTTCTAACGCGCCCGGTGCTTGATTTAGTAGAAGTTTCCCGCCGTGTGGGTCAGGGTGATCTAGAAACCCGAGCCTACCCACGCATGGCGGATGAAATCGGTGAGTTGGCACACGCCTTCAATGCGATGACCGAAAATCTGCAAGCCTCCCACTCTGACCTTATCCGAAAGTTGCGAGAACTTGCTACCCTTAACGCTACTGCAACTGCTATCAGTAGCACCTTGGGATTACGACAAATGTTACAAGCTGCATTAGATAAAGTGTTAGAAGTGATGGAATTACAAGCTGGTTGGATATTCTTAGAAAACCCAATTCATCCTGCCAACTTTCAACTAACAGTAAAGGCAGGTTTATCACAAGCCTTTATACTCGCCGAGACAAACCATGGGTTTGAAAAGTGCATTTGCACTCAGGTCTTGCATACTGTAACCCCCATGGTTGTAAATGACATCTCGAAAGAATGCAAACACATCAACCCGGAAATTATTGCATCCGAAGGGTTAGCCTGCCATGTTAGCGTTCCCTTGATCTCTCGGGATCGGGTGATTGGAGTCCTTAACGTCGCTAGCCGCAAATCACGCACTTACAATCGAGATGACCTAGCTTTGTTGGATTCCATTGGGAGGCAAATCGGAGTTGCCACAGAAAATGCCCGCCTGTGGGAGGAGTTAAAAGAGAAAGAAGTATTACGAGGTCAACTACTAGAAAAGATCATTACCACCCAAGAAACAGAACGCCAACGCCTCGCCCGTGAGCTTCACGACGAAGCTGGGCAGGCTCTGACTTCCCTCAAGTTTAGACTTCGCAGTTTGGAGAAACAGTCGGAACCATCCAAAGCATACGCTCAATTACAGGCCCTCCGTGATCTGGTGGGTCAAATCCAGGTCAATCTTCATGATTTAGCAACCGAGTTGCACCCACCTGCACTTGATGAATTAGGCCTAATTGCAGCCATACAACAATTTTCCAGTCATTTTGCGAGTCACACCTCCCTGCATGTGGACATACAAACTTTAGGGCTAGAAGATGAACGGCTGGGATCTCAGGTGGAATTGACCGCCTATAGATTGATTCAAGAGGCCCTTACAAATGCTGCCCGTCACGCAGAAGCAAACAACATCTCCATTATGTTGGAAAAGCAAGATAAGCAAATAATCGTGATTGTTGATGATGATGGGATCGGCTTTGACAACCTGGAGCAACTAAAATATGGTACAGGAACAAAACACCTGGGTATACATAGTATGCAGGAGCGGGTAGAGTTACTAGGAGGAATATTTACAGTTGAATCTCAATCTGGCCAAGGTACGACTGTCCTGGCCCGTATCCCATTGGTGGAACCAACATATTCCCCAAACCTTGAGGAAGCAACATCGTTATGAGCGCTATATTGCGCGTGTTACTGGCCGACGACCATGCAGTTGTACGTGCTGGACTGCGTTTGGTATTGGAAGCCGAACCGGACATCGAGGTTGTTGGCGAAGCTGAAGATGGTAATCATGCAGTGGAACTTGCGATTGAAACTCGTCCAGATATTGTGTTGTTAGATATAACTATGCCTGGACTTGGTGGCCTAGAATCAATAAGTAGAATAAAAGAATCTGCACCAGACTCCCAAATACTTATTTTGACAATGCACAATGATGAGGGATTCCTCCGTCGCGCTCTTGCAAGTGGGGCTGCTGGATATGTACTAAAACAAGCGGATGACCGAGAACTACTGGTTGCTTTGTATTGTGTAGCCAGAGGAGAGATATATGTGCCGCCTGCCCTAACATTATCCCTCTTGGGCGATTTAATTCCCCAAAAACAGCGTTTTGAAATGACTTCAAAAACAAGCCTCAGCGTAAGGGAAAACGAAGTCCTTCGCCTCGTAGCTCAGGGTTATACGAGCAAGGAAGTTGCCGAGATGCTGCAATTGGCTGTTACCAGCGTGGAAACCTATCGTTCGCGGGCTATGAAGAAATTAGGGCTTCGAGGCCGCGTACAGTTAGTGCGTTATGCTCTAAAAGCTGGCTGGCTGGAGGTAGAATAAAGCTTATCCAGTATCATTATCCAAGTGGGTGAAATATCTCAATCCCGATTGTATAATTCCTTCGGGATTTTCATTTTAAACCAATGTAATTAAAAACATTACAAGATATACATATATCCACCTCGATTGGTGAAAGAATCCACTACTTAAATTTAGAAATAAAGCAAATATTTCCTGATACACGGATCAATCAATATGAAATACTCTATTTTCTGAAGTCTTAAACGAATTGATATTTCATCCACACTAGGAGGTAGAAGGTATGAAACTTACACGCCGAGAATTCCTAAAACTATCTGGAATTACTGGTGGCACAATTGCGGCCAGTAGTTTGCTCTCCGGGGGTTTAAAAACCCTAATTGCTGGTGCAAAAGGTAGCCTTACTACAGTCGACGAGCGAACGCCTACAACTTGTTGGATTGGAAAACAAGAATGCGGATTACTCGTTCGCAAAGTTAATGGGCGAGTAGTCAAAATTGAAGGCCATCCGGCTCATCCTCGCAACCAAGGAACTTTATGCCCAAAGGGAATCTCTCAAATCATGGCGCTTTATGATCCCAATAGGGTAAAGACGCCTCTATTGCGGACCAACGAGAAAGGCATCCCTGGAGAATGGGAACCAACAACTTGGGATGAAGCCCTTCGCATAGTTGGGGAGCGAATCAAAGACGTACGTGCACGCGATAATGATTTATTAGTCTGGCAAAAGGGACGCAGCAAAGCAGGGAATTTCTATGACACTGCCTTTGTAAAAGCCTCTGGCGCAACAAAATTACATCACGGCGGCTTTTGTTCTGACGCTGGGTACCGGGCTTGTGAGTACACTATCGGTTTGCATGGCGTGCTGCATCCTGATTTCCGCCATGCCCGATATGTTTTGTCCTGGGGCTGGAACGCGACCAACGCAGGAGGAAATAAACTCTGCTGGCTTACTTGGCCGCGCCAACTGGTAAAAGCCAGAGAGGCTGGCATGCAGATGGCGGTTATTGACCCGCGTTTACGCGGAGCAGCCCACTTCGCGGATGATTGGCTGCCAATTCGTCCTGGAACTGATCTGGCAATGGCTCTAGCCCTTTGTAACGGACTGATCGAAGAGGGGACGGTGGATTGGGACTATCTTAGGCAATACACCAACTCTCCATACTTGGTGAATGAGGAGGGCAATTTCGTAAGAGATGGGGATACTGAATTGGTTTGGGATCAAGCCTCGGGAATGGCTGTCCCTCATGATACTCCAAACGTGGACGCAGCATTGGAGGGTGCTTTTGATTTTGATGGAGAACAAGTTCGGCCAGCGTTCCAAGTCTTCAAGGAACACATCGCTGAATATACTTACGAAATGGCTGAAGAGATATGTGGCGTACCAGCACAGAAGATTCAGAAGGTAGCCCAAGATCTAGGCGAAAACGCCATGATCGGTAGTTCGATTGAGGTAGAAGGAAGCGTTTTACCTTATCGACCTGTCAGTATCATGGCTTACCATATGGCTCAACAGGAACTAGGCTTCCAGGCCATTCGCGCAATGCTTATGGTTACAATGTTACTGGGTGCTGTCGGAGCTGTGGGCGGTCAGCGGAGTGATTTCACATGGAAGATACATGGCAACTATGAAAAACTGGATGAGATTGAGATCGGAGATCCTCCCTATAACATCTACTTAAAAAACAGCCAATACTTCCCCATAAACAGTAATAATTCATCCCTTGTTTCCTGGGTGCAGCAGAATCCGGAGAATTATGGTGTGGATACCATACCTGAAGTTGTCATTCTCCACATGGTGAATCCTCTAACCGCCTTTCCAGATCAGAGGGTGATGATAGATACATACAAGAAATTTAAATTTGTGGCAGCAATAGATCCGTGGTTAAGCAAGACCGCTGATTATTTCGCTGACGTTATTTTACCTGCTGCTACGCTTGAAAAATATGAGGGCCCAATGGGGGTCTCCGACCAATACACAGATGCGCAATCCCTGCGTGTACCCCCTGTAGAACCGCTCTTCCAGTCCCGCGGCGAGATCGATATCTATATAGATTTATGCGAGCACGCGGATATTCTATACGGTGAGGGTGGCTACATCGATCAAATCAACCAAGCATTCCGCTTTGAAGAAGATTTCGCATTACCTTTGAATAGTAAGCCTGCTACGCGGGATATTTTCGACCGTTGGGCCAGGTCTGAGGGGATAGAAGAAGGCGTCGAGTTTTTCGAACAGATTGGGCTGCATGATAAAGGCAGCGTGCCAGCCACAAGCTATTACGGCTATGCTACTGACCCAGTCTTTGGTGGGGCGGTCCATCGCTTGTATGGCGAATCATTATTAGGTTACCAGAGGGAGATGCGGGCTCGTGGGGTCGATGAAATCTATTGGCAGGACTACACCGCGCTCCCCACATGGCGGAAACCAACCATGGACCTCTCCCCAGATGATTATGATTTGTACTTGATCAGTTTCAAAATGATTGAATTCAAACAATCACGCGCCTCACAAATTCCACTTTTAGCTGAATTAGCTCCACAATCATTTCTGGAAATCAACCCGGTAACTGCACGAGAACGTGACATTAATGATGGAGATGAGGTGTGGGTCGAATCCCACAACGCGGTAACTCTTGAAACCCGCAGGGTTAAAGTTACCGCTAAATACCGTGAGAGTATCCGCCCAGACGTTGTAGGAATGCCGCACCACTATGGGGAGGTGGCTCGTCACCCTTGGGCACAAGGTCAGGGACCAACCCCTAATGAATTATTTTTCACAGGAGAAGGATATGTTGCCAACACTGCCGATCAATCTTTCCATGTAAAGGTGAAAGTCAGCCATGTATAGGGAATTATTAGTATCTAAAGTAATGTTGATGGAGAAAAGAAAATGGCAAAATATGGAATGGTAATAGATATTAGTCGTTGTACCGGGTGCAGGGCTTGTATGGAAGCTTGTAAAGTTGAAAATAATACTCCTCAAGGTAGTTTCTTCATGTATGTTTTTCGCTTCGAGGAAGGTGAATACCCCAACACACGCATCTGGTTTATGCCTCGCCCATGCATGCATTGTGACAACCCTCCATGCGTGAAAGTCTGCCCAGTAGGTGCTCGTTATAAGATGGCAGAGGGCTTTACTGCTACTGATTGGGATCGGTGTATTGGATGCCGGTATTGTGAGGTTGCCTGTCCCTACGGAGTGAACTATTTCAATTGGAGAAACCCGGCAGAGAGTCATTACTTAAACTGGGAAGATGACAGGGAAATAGAATTAATCCTGGATGGGGAGGTCCTTCCTTACGCGAACCCAGATTTAGAGTTGGAATATGGCCCAGAAATGCGTCATAATGCAGGAGGTGGGCGTTTGAAAGGGGTCGTCGAAAAATGCACATTTTGTATCCACCGCGTTGAAAATGGATTAGATCCAGCTTGTGCAGCAAACTGTCCCACAAACGCGCTGCATTTTGGAGACCTTGAAGATCCTGAAAGCGAGGCTTCACAAATATTGCACGAGCAGTCTGGGTTCCAATATCTCGAGGATGTTGGCGCTGAACCACGCGTGCATTATGTCGGTGGTCATCCACCGACAACGGAAACCCGAGAAATAGAAATTGTAAATGTGAGGGTGTGACAATGAGGTTTAATACGGAACAATTACCTTTTGGAGTAGCAAGTCTGAGCCGAAAATGGCAGGCGGCGATCTTGATTCTGGTTGGTTTCATTAGCTTTGGTGTATACGCATATTCAAGGCAATGGAGCGAAGGTTTGATAGTCACCGGCCTACGCGATATAGGAACGATGGGAGGCGCGGCGTGGGGTTTATATATTTCCTTTGATATTTATTTTGTAGGCGTTAGTTTTGCTGGTATCACACTAGCAGCTTTGATCCGCTTGCTAAACCTTAAACAACTTAAGCCAATCTCACGCATGGCCGAAGTGGTAACAGTCATCTCGCTTATTTTGGCAGGGCTAACCATATTGCCAGATTTGGGCCAGCCAGTACGAGGCCTCACAAATCTTTTTAGATATGCCAGGCCGCAATCTCCTTTCTTTGGCACGTTCACCCTTGTGATTTCTGGATATTTGTTTGGCAGTATGGTCTATCTATACTTGGATGTACGCCGGGATGCAGCCATAATGGCCCAGAAATCTAGCCGGTTTCAATCCTTATATAAGTTAATAGCAGCTGGTTATCGAGACACTCCAGCAGAACGGGCCAGGCATTCAACTACCAGTCTTTGGCTATCAATAGCCATCTTGCCTTTGCTAATCACCGCTCACTCTACCTTAGGTTTCGTCTTCGGTTTACAAGCAGGTCGACCGGGTTGGTTTGGTTCTCTTCAAGCTCCTGCATTTGTCATTATGGCTGGTATCTCCGGGATTGGTGTTCTGATGATCATTACTGCAATCCTGCGTAAAGTCTTAGGTTTGGAGGAGCAGCTCAAACCAGAGATTTTCAAGTGGATGGGAAATTTCACAATAATCCTAATTTTGACATATCTCTATTTTATGGTAGTCGACTGGTTGACAGGATCCTATGCCGCGGCTCCGCATGAAGCGCGTGTATCAGACGCTATTTTAATTGGGGAATATGCATGGCTATTTTGGGGAGTTGTCCTTACGTTGGTTGTTTCCGCAGGAATCTTAATTTCGCCATATCTTCCGAGTCCGAAAATAATTGAAAATCCTAATTTTCGGCGTACGACACGGCGGTTAGCCCGCGCAACAGGGACATTTACAATCGCTTTGCTGGCAGTTCTGGCAATTGAAGTTTTCAACCCAACCGAACAAGCTGTGATTGGGTTACCTACGACATTTATGCAGTGGCTGCCATTGGCGGCTGCAATCCTGGCGTTGCTCTCAATCGTTTCCTATATCCCTTTCTTGAGAGAAAGTATTATTGCCCGGAGTGTTCTATCTGGGATCTTGGTTAATTTGGCAGCCATTGCGAAAAGGTACTTAATAGTCGTACCCTCTCAAACGCATGGCACATTGCTTCCTTACAATGTTGGCTCTTATAGCCCTACTTGGGTTGAATACAGCATTATTCTAGGGTTATTGGCTTTTGGAGTTTTACTATTTATAACTTTTCTTAAAATATTCCCAATTATGGAAGTTGAGGCTTCAAAGTCCGATCCAATCGTAGAAAGAAAACCAGGACCAGAGACGGGATTAACCACACGGTCCATTTTGTCCCTGGGTTTGGTAGTAATCGGGTTTGCTTTGCAATTCGTGAGCTACTTCTTCCTGGCTGCTCCGATTGGAATTCCCACCAACGAGTCGTTCAGCAACCCGCGCTTGCCATATTCACCTGCTTTGTTCATTGGTGGTGTAATGTTGGTTTTCTTAGCCGCGATTGTTTATGAATTGTTTCCTGAAAGAGAAGTTTCTTAATTCAAGAGAATATACTGAAAATGGATGGAGCAGGGACTTCACTTTCTGAGTTTCCCATCAACTCTTCGATTGAAACTGTAATCCTGCAGCAAACTTTATTCCGCTTTTTTGCTTGGTTATTTCTTTACCCAGATCAGCATTTGTTAGAGGTGCTTCGGAATGGGTCTACAGAACTGCTGCAGATGGAATTTCTCTGGAAAGATAAACAGTTCGCAGGCTCTATACGTTCTTTATTAAAACAACTATTGTCCTTGGATGAAACGGGTGTTAGCAAACTCGTTCAGGAATACAATCGGTTGTTTCTGATAAAACCGCTAGTACCTCCTTATGAGTCGTTGACTCTTGCCCCAGAAGGTCGAGGTAGGGGTTGGGTTGCAGCCCAACTTGAAAGGCAATACAATCATTTTGGTCTTGAACTCTCAAACAGTCTGAATGAATTGCCTGACCACCTGGCAGTAGAATTGGAGTTCATGTCATATTTGTGCGGGTTGGAAGCCGCAGCTTTGGAAACGAATGAATTGGTAGAGATAGCCAACACCCAGAAAGCGCAACGGGCTTTTTTGGATAAGCATTTAAGACGTTGGTTTCCAATATTTTCTCAAAAGGTTCAGAAGATTGAACCCAAAGGTGAGTATGCAATTATTGTGAAGGCATTAGGTACTTTCCTGGAAACCTAACCTCTTTCAGGGCCTCATTAATAAACTCGGTGAACTTTTTACTGTTGAACTTACCTTCTCTTTTAATGTACTTCACCAATTGGGGTTACTAATTTATCCCTAATCAAAGTTTCTTTGTTCTGTATACCATAAAAAAATAAGTGTCTATAGTTATTACGAGGAGCGTTTACTCTTTACGCAACCTAAACTGCTTGAGAATAATAAGAATTGAAAATTGAAAAGAAAGATTAAACCACGAAATTAATGTGTCAAATTTCGACGCGTTTTCTTCTCTACATTAACTCTCTTTCATTCTCGAGCGTCTTCGAAAACGCCTCAACCACTTGCGGATCAAAGTGTGAGCCAGAATTGTCCCGTAAATGCTTGTGTACTTTCTTTTTAGACCATGCTTTGCGATAGGGCCGGTCGTTGCTTAGCGCATCCCATACATCAACTATCGCGAAGATGCGAGCCGCCAATGGGATTTGCTCACCTTCCAAACCTTGAGGATATCCAGTCCCGTCCCACTTTTCGTGATGGCTGTAGGGGATCTCTAATGCTGGTTCCAGATACTCGATGCCTGCCAAGAAATCACGCGCATATTCAGGATGCTTACGCATTATCTCCCATTCTTCGTCACTCAAAGGGCCCGGCTTATGTAAAATTTCATCGCCAACTGTCATCTTACCGATGTCATGCAGCAGCGCGCCGCGCGAGTAGTGGATCAACTTATTCGAGGGTACACCCATTTGGGCGGCTAATCGTAGGGTTACTTCAGTCACCCGTCTGGTATGGCCTTCGGTTTCCTTATCGCGCATATCCAGGGCACGCACCCAGCCTTCCAGGGTAGCGTCATAAGCCACCTCTAACCCAGTTTTTGCAGACTGTAAACTATCAAAGAGTGTGGCGTTGTTAATCGCAATCGCGGCCTGCCCGGTTAAAGTTTCTAGGAACTCCATCCACCCAGCGCTAGTATCAACGGCAGTGCGGTTATATATTTCGAGAACACCTAGGACCTCTCCTTTTGAGATCAAAGGGACGGCACGATAGTGCACAAAACCTTCTGTCTGTAAAAAGGTGTTGAATTCTGAAGGCACATCAAGTTCTTGTATATCAGATAAGCTAAATGTCCGCCGTTCCAAGGCTGCCCGGCCAGCATAACTCTCCCCCACTCGGAGGCGCGCAGAGCTAATTTCATCAAAAGACCGAAACCCTTTTCCTGCTGTATACTTCAGGCTATGCAGTGAGTCCACCAATAACACAGCTGCTGCATCCAAATTTAATTGAGAGACAACCTGGTCGAGAACCACATTTAGGGTGATCCGTAAGTCGAGACTGCCGCTAATAGCTCTATCAATTTCGCGCAATGCGCCCAGCCGTTGGATTTGGCACTGGATCTGATCATCCTGCTTGTACCGTGCCAACATATCTCCCAACCGTTCTGCAATTACATTAATCAGATTTCTCTCCTCTTTGAGGAAAGGTCCTTCATCCAATTCAGGCATTTCTTCTAAATAATTGACTTCAACAGCCCCGATTTTTTCCGTATTCAAAACAATATCAGCCTCTTGTTTCCACTTTGTTTCCTTATAATTAGTTGTTTTGTATTCATTGCCTCTAACTTCAATACGCGCACAAGTAATCTCCGGATAATGCCAGCCGGGAGGGATAATTTCAACCGCCTCTTCTAGGATCTCCGCCATCGATAACCCCTCTTTTTCAATCAACTTGGAAATACCATACAGGCAGTTTAGTTCTTTTACTCGTTCCCCAAGGTCGTGCGTATGTCTTTGTAAAGCCTCTTCTGTTTGTTTTCGTTTGGTAATTACTCTACCAATACCTTGATACTCTATGATTTGGTCATTCTCATCAAATAACACCCGGTTGGTCCACTGCTCCCACTGCAATTCTTTATTACGACTAAAACTCCTCTGTTCGAAGGTGACAAACGGTGTTTCCTGATCCAGAGAAGCGATATGCTTTAGAACCATTTCCCTATTATCTTTGGATACCAGTGGTACCCAGCTCTGAGCAATTAATTCCTCGCGTTGTTTCCCGGTATGGGTACAGAAAGCTTCATTCACGAAAGTGAGGGTGTTATCAGGCAGGTAGCGAATTATCATCTCTGTTTGGTCTTCAACGACCGCACGGTAACGCAGCTCGCTTTCCCGCAAGGCTTCTTCAGCCAATTTACTCTCGCTAATATCAGTAAAGACAGCAATGCTGCCCACGAATTCTTCTTTATCATACATTATCCCGCTACCAACAAGCACAGGAAAACTAATCCCCTTTTTGTTAGTGAGGATTAACTCATAGTGACCTATCTCTCCTCTGGCACGCCGCTCCTCTGCTCCATCAGCAATTTCGTGTTGATCCTGCGGCACGATATTCTTCCAATGCTGGCCAATTATCTCCTCTGGTGAGTATCCCAGTAAAACTAATAAAGCCGGGTTGATGAAGGTAATAATTCCTTCAACATCCATAACCATAATCCCTTCCAGCATGTTGTGAATGATACTTTCGTTGAATTTTTTCAAATGCTGTAGTTCATCGTGGGTGTGTTTAAGCTCGGTGATATCGGTCGCTATATGAATAACTTGTGCGAGTTGACCAGCCTCATCGTGTATAGGTGTGCATGAGACCAAGTAAGTTTCATCAAAAGCTTCTATTTCCATTTCAGCAGTTTCGATTTGGTCCGTCAATTTTATTTTATTACATGGGCAGCCTACAGGAGGTTCGTTGGCCTCATGATAGATCTCATAACACTTTTTTCCTCGGATTTCTTCATGCGACATACCAATTTTCTCAAGGACAGCTTCGTTGGCTGATCTTATGTGAAATTCTGGATCCAGAATCAGCGTTTGATGACCGATAGCGTTAAATAAGTTATCAATATTTTGGTATGCTTCACGCAGCTCACCTTCTGCTTGCTTACGCTCGACGATTTCCAACTGGGCACGATTCAAGGCTTGTTTAATACTACTGGTTGCCAAATAGAGTATCATTGCTGCCATGATGAAGGAGAACCCTTGGGGGAGCCAAAATGAAATTAGGGTGTGATCAATCCAAGGTGGAGGTAATAGACCGTTCAGCTCTGCATAGATCAGCGCTAATCCTGTAAAAATGCTGACTGCCGCGAAGGTGATTCCAACCCGCGTACCCAGGAGCAGGCCGGCAACAAATACCGCGTTAATAAGGCTTATATAACCTGGAGATTGAACACCTCCAGAAGTAATAGCAGCGAAGGTCAGCGCTGCCCATAACCCGGTAGCGAATGAAAAGCTGGCAAGCTTAACGCGGCCTTTGCGCATCAATCCGTATACCCCCACGGCTAATAAGAATAAGAAACCAATGATAGGCCACTGCTGCGCCATAGTGGGGCTAAAAAGTACGGATATAATAATAAACAATGCCAACGATGGGATTGTGGCTAACAAAAGGATATTTAGCAGTCTCGCGACGCGCGTTTTTTCCCCATCTTCGAATATTTTTGGTGCTAGAAACAGCTTTACTTTTTCTAACATGGTTGAACCCTCCCTGAATTAATAAATAGACCACTGAACGGAGCGAGTGCAATAGCCCCTCAATTTTTCGGAATGCCGATGGTCATAAATCCATTGGCAGCAATCTGTCCATTAATTCTTCTGGTAATATACAATCTTTTTGATAGGTCATGTGTAACTTCTTTCTAGTTTTCGCAACCATAAGAATACCTGACCTATATTTTTTTGGTAATTACAGAAACAATACTTCACTAACACGCCATTTGTCCTAAATAGGAAATCATTAAATATTATTGTATATTGATTTGTTATTCAAATAGATTAACATTTCATTTCAATCTTGTTCCCTCTAAGTTGGTTTGGAAGTTCTCTGGAATATCTTAGAGTTTTAATCGAAGACAGAGAAATTATACTTGAAATTCAGCTTAAAATCAGGACATATAATATAAGATTACGCAATAAATTTAATTTCAAATAGGGTTAAATGTCCTAATAAATCAGTGACAAATGCCTTATTGGTATCAACTACTTACAACTACGTTCTGAAAAAATTGTTCCTATTCATTCAAGAGGATTTTTTAAACTTGCGAGAATGTTAAGAGCGCAGGTAAGTTTTCGTGGTAACATGTTTCTGTAATAGTAGTAAATTAACATGAATTTCCGATAAAGGCAAACTTGGCGAAAGCCAAGGACGCAAAGCTTTGGGTTTAAGGGCACCAACAGGTGCCTAGGATCGCCAGGCCGCCGAAGATCTACAACATGAATTTTTGGCCTGGCAAAATGCCGGGCCTTTTTGTTAGCACCTTAATAACCGAATACACGATAAAGGCAAACTTGGCGAAAGCCAAGGACGCAAAGCTGTGGGTCTAAGGGCACCAACAGGTGCCTAAGATAGCCAGGCCGCCGAAAGTAATTTCGGAGCAAGAGGGGTAATAGAACCAAGCAGTTCAATCTCAAATTTTTTTATCAGACCAAATTTAGTCACGATAAAGGCAAACCTGCCGAAAGACAGGGACGCAAAGCCATGGGTCTAAGGGCACCAACAGGTGCCTAAGATTGCCAAGCCGCCGAAAGCATAGTAACTGAAACAACCACCCCAGCGGGCGAGAAGTCCCTGTCGTTTTTGACACATTATCCAAAAAGGATGTGCAAGATGACAGCTCAATATAAAACCCAAACATTAGTTTTCATGCTCTTCATAGTTTTTGTAGCATTTACCTCTGCTACCTCGGGGTATGCATCTACAGACATAAAGCCTGGAGAGGCGAGATTAGATGAAGCCAATCAGATAATCGGATACAACATTTCCAATTTATCTTATGTCCTTCTTCCGCAGGATCCAAATAAATTGGCAAGTATTGAAGTTACTGTCACTTCAGAAAATGGATCAAATACAGCTGAATACGTATCCATAACACTTGATCAAGGGCTAACTTGGGAGAATTGCAACCATTTATCTGGAATGAACTGGAAATGCGATTTTTCTCAAAATAGCCAACATGCAGCAAGTCATATTTCCCAACTAAGGGTTGTCGCGACGGATTAAAGAAATCATTTTTACGCGATAAAAGTTGCTTTAGCGAAAATAATAAAATGAAAACCATAAATACCCCGAACATTGACACCAGAGATCAGAAAAGAATACAAACTTTACTTGAATGGAGAAAAATATGACAGCGATAACGAATATCCAGCCTGCCACGGTATTGTTAATCGATGATGAAGAATCTTTACTCTTTGGACTAAGCGCCGTTATGAAACGTGCTGGTTACGAAGTAGTAACCGCGAGAAATGGGGCAGATGGATTATCTCTCGCGCAAGAAGCTCAACCAGATATTATTGTTTGTGATGTCATGATGCCAGCTCCGGATGGCTTCGAATTGCGTCAAAGATTGAGTCAAGATCCTCAAACTATTAACATACCCTTTATTTTTCTCACTGCGCGCACCGATCTTGACGACAAATTGATGGGGATTAAATCCGGAGCGGATGATTACATCACCAAACCATTCGACCGCCAAGAATTGGTTGCTCGGGTCGAATCAGTGCTTCGCCGTAGTGAAATTGGAAAGGATCTGGGAAGAACAGAGACCTGGGAAAAAGCAGAAGAGAAGTTCGAGTTATTAAGGCGAGAAATATTACAGAATATCCACCACGAACTTAGAACTCCTTTAGCTAAAGTTCTGGGGGCTTTAGAACTAGGAATGTTGGCAAATTACGAGAATCCGGAAGATAAAAACAATTTTCTTGACCTAGCCTTAACCAACTCAAGGCATTTACACTTTTTAGTTGAAGACCTGATTTTCCTCACAAATTTAGATCAGGGTTCTCTAAACACTTTGCGCCAAACAATTGATTTGAATGTCGATTTTTCTAAAGCAATAGATAAACAATTGAGTATTTATCAAGAGAAAAACCTGGATGTAAAAGTAACCATCTCAAACCAGGGCGAAATTTATGCTCCTCGGCTCGAGTTTAAGAAAGCCGCGATTCATTTAGTGGATAATGCTCTAAAATTCAGTCCGGATTATGGGAAGGTGAAAATTCAATTGACTTCACAAGGTGATGGAGGTTGTGTTTTATCAATAGAAGATGAGGGTCCTGGAATTCCAACTGGCTAACGTGAGAAAGTATTTGAGCGCTATTATCAAATTAGTCAAGGAGATACTCGCGAGTATGGTGGTTTAGGTTTGGGGCTAACCATCGCCAGGGCAATGGCGCGTTCCATAGGAGGAGATGTAGCAATAGGAGAATCAAATAAAGGTACCCATATAAATATGATGCTTCCTTCAGGGACTTCCGATTGGGAAGCTCAAGAAACATTCCCTGAAGGATAGTCGGTAAAAGGAATATAACATAATGGAACTTCAATTGAACACTCTTCTAAAAGAGTCAGCTTATCAAGAAATGTTTGAAAATGAAGCCTTATATCGCGCTTTGTTTGAGCAAACAAACGATGCGGTTTTTATTGCCAGCCTGGATTTTGTTTTTGTAAAAGTGAATCAGCAGGCTGCTGATATGTTGGGTTATGAATTAGAAGACCTTGTCGGTATGACCATCCAGCAAGTGGTTGCCCTTGATGATGGGAATAATCGAACTCAGCTTACAGACAGTTCTGGAGGGATTTTACCAATCTATGAACGTAATTACCGGAGAAAAGATGGCTCAACACTACCAGTTGAAGTAAGTACAACATTGGTGCAAAACCCTGATGGAAAACCCGTACTTATCCAGAATATTGTGCGTGACATCACTAGACGGAAGCGAGCAGAAGTGGCGTTGCGACAGAGTGAAGCCCGGAATAAAGCAATTGTGGATGCCATACCAGACTTGATCTGTCGAATCACTCATACCGGAAAATTTCTGGATTATATTGCCCATGAAAGCCACCCACTATTTTTGCCGCGGGAATCCGTAATAAATCGATTTGTTCATGATGTGATGCCTGAGAATATAGCGGATCAAATTCTTGAGAATGTTGAGAAAACACTCATCAGTAGAAATTTACACTTTTTTGAATACCAACTAGAAGATGATCCCAGAACTTACGAAGCGAGATTGGATATAAGCGGCAATAAAGAGGTTATTGTCATCATACGAGATGTTAGCGATAAAGTGCGTCTCGAGCAAATGAAGTCCGATTTTATCAATCGGGCCTCTCATGAACTGCGCACTCCGGTGACCACATCCATTTTGATGACAGATTTGATCAGGGAGGGTGGAAGCGAAGAAGAGTTGGAAGATTATTGGAAAATTCTTGCCAGTGAATTAAATCGACAGAGAATACTGATTGATAGATTCCTAATAGCCGGAAGATTAGAAAGCAATATGTTGGTTCTAAATATGGCCTCATTGAAGTTAAAACCATTAATTGATGATTCAATAATGGCAGTTAAACCGATTGCAAAGAAAAAAGGGGTGACGATTAATTTTGAAGATCCTCCATATATCCCGAATATCTTAGCGGATACTCATGGGCTTCAACAAGTGTTTATCAACTTGCTGAACAACGCCGTGAAATTTTCACCTGAAAATGGGAATATCATTATAGAAGTATTGGAAAAAGACGCGGGCGTTAGTGTGCTAATCCGAGATGAGGGACTTGGCATTCCTGATGAAGCTCTTTCGGATTTGTTTAGGCGATTTTATCGAGCAAAAAATGTCACCATTGCTGAAATTCCTGGCAGTGGTGTTGGGTTGTATATCGTAAAGTCGCTAATAGAAGAAATGGGTGGGAAAATTTCCGTCGAGAGTAAAGTTGGACAAGGCACCACGTTTGAGGTGTGGATTCAAGCAGATTTGGATGATTATGCCCAAAAAGTTGAGGAAAATGTCAATGAATTGCTTGCAGTTACTCAATAGCAACAATACTGGCAGGTCCGTTTATTAGGTTATTACATAAAAATCTAAACAAAATAGAAGATTTATTAGATACTAAGTAAGGAAAAAATTATGAAGAAACAAAGACAAGAAGCAACTATGAAGGTACCATCAAACATATATTTAATAATTGCAAACCAAATATTTCCAATTGTAAACCAAACCACCCACATCGGGCGGTTGTTGGTAAACGATATTGTCGTCCAAGACTTAAAAATATCTCGCCAACACGCTTGCATTCGATTTGAAAATGGGAAGTTTGTAATTTATGATAGTAATTCCACCGGAGGCACCTTTGTTAACAACCAGCAGATCAGTAAATGCCAAATAATTTCAGGAGATCTGATTTCCCTAGCGGATGTAGAAATGATGTTTTTACATAACAGCTCAAAGGTGTCCGATAAAGCGATCCAACCGACCAATGCACTGAACGGAAATATGTATAGCTCCGATCATGATAAAAGTAAAACCATTAGGGCGCCAAGAGCGAGACATGCGTGATTCCCGCATCCGAAAAACTTCTTATGAGTAGTCAATAACTTTCGAACAAATATTGACAGACATTAGGAGATATCGTATAGTGCTGATAGAAGAAAATTTATGTATCATTTAGATTAGCTGGAGGACAATGATGCAAGATCCAAATCCAGACAATGAGAATGCAAAACTGAAGGACCTCAGCCATAAACAAGCCTTGGCGTACGCCCACGATCTTCGGAAACTACATACACAGATGCAAAAACACTTTGAGGACACAATTTCCGCGGCAGTTAGGGCCATAGAGGCGAAAGATGAATATACCCGCGGACATACTGAACGAGTAACACTCTATTCACTCCAAATTGCCGCAAAGCTAGGTTTTTCAACCAACGAATTAAAAATATTAGATATCGCTGGACGGATGCACGACATAGGTAAAATTGGCATCCCGGATGCTGTTTTAAATAAACCCGGGGCGCTTACAGATGCAGAATACGCACAAATTAAAGAGCACGTTAACATCGGCAGACAAATTATGGCGCCAATGGCGTTTGTTAAAGATTCCAACCCCGCGGCATTCTCTCACCACGAACGTTGGGACGGAAAAGGATATCCTGAATACAGATGAATTGGATGTTTAATTACCTCGCACCCCAATTTCTATACCACCTCTGAATAGAACTTATCGCGATTTAGATAACCTGGAAAGGAGAATGGTTCCATCTTGTTTTATATCAATCTTTTGGCCGCTTTCTAATTTCGAGAAATCTTCGGGGTTAAGCGCAATGATGGGGATTGGCTTGGCGTACATTTCATCAGCCACTATAGAAGCCAGCGCAAAGAAATGATCTGTTCCGGTGGTCAGGATGGCTGCCGGGGCATTACCAGCACGGATCGCTTCCAGCATTACAGCCGTGGTTGTGCTGGATCCCTTACTGAAAGGTACAGCCAGCACTTTGCCAGCAGCAAACTGCCCCGAGAGGGGGTGACGGCGGTCGATTATTTCGCTGGTATTTTGATCGTAGCCGCCCCAAAAACTTATCGGCGCATTGCTGACCAACCCTTCTCCTGAGGCTGATCCTGGTATAACTGGTCGTCCATGCAGGGTAATTTCGTTTGCCATCAATCTGCCCACAAACTTTCATCCCGCACGACATGGCCGGCCACCGCGGAACGTACGCAATCTTCCAAGGTGCCGAATACTACCTGTGTATCCAGCAGCCCAGGAGAATAATAGGCGTATTTGGCCGAATTGGTCATCAGGATTTTTATCGTTTTAGGCAGCATTGGGGTAGTCAGGATGCAGGTATCTACGGTTAGTTTAGCCCCAAATTTGCGCAGAGGGGCGATCCAGCCAGCTTTATCTGCCAGAGCAGTCATCGCTCGGCTGGAGGTTATCAGGATTTGGACATCTGAGTGGCGGTGTTGGCCTGCGAGTAAATTCCCCAACTGTTTGAACTCAGCTAGCGAAAAGTGCGGGCTGCCCAGTACTACCATGTCTAATTTATCCCCCGCTGATGTGGTAAGTTCCCGGCGGGAATCCCTGAGTTCGTGCATATTGACTGCATGAATCTCTTCGGCTGGTTGGCCTTGAAGGGCTGCCTCCAGGGTTGGGGCCTCAGGTGTAATGCCAACAAAGTGAAACAAGGCGATGGCTCCGGAGGATGCCCCAGCGGCACACAGAGATTTGAGTTGGTCTTCGTTGGGCTGGACTTGTAAGCCGTCGATAACCGGAATCCTATCTCCGGCTAATTCCCCCATCAGATTTCCCAAGACAGGATAAAAAGAATCATCCTCTTGTACACAGGTGGGAACGTCTACCAGCCGAATTATGATTTGCCCGGCTCGATTTTCAGCCAGGTGCAGCCCGGCTGCCGGGACCCGCCCGGTGATGGCTGCGCAAATATCCAGCAGGTCTGGGTATCGTTCTGTGCGTGCGCCAATCACCGAGTTGGCGAAGGCGATGGCGTTCGATTCCCCCCAGGCGATTTGCTGGCCGAACTCGGGGCGCAATTCGGTTTGGTAGGGCGCGCATGTCCAGGTGGGAACCGTCCCCATGCTGCGGTAGGCAGTCATTTGGCGTTGGGCTTTGTGCGCCCAATCGGGGGGTACCGGCCACTCTTGCCAGTTGTGTTCGTCCACCCCGCTCACGTTCAAGCTGGTGGGGACAATAACCTGTGCGCTCAAATTTGCCAAACGCTCGGCAAACTCAAGGGTGGCATCGCCCATATACAGCGTGCTGTCAATATGCGCGGCGGTGATATCCATCAACCGCTCGGCCTGGTAAACCTCGGCCATACGCACGATGATGGACATGGCCATATGCACAGCTGGGCCGCGACTGCCGTCAAGTTTTGCCTTGTCTTCTTTTGTGAGTGTGAGGGTCATAACTTCCTTCGGTTGTGAAGGAATGAATTATATTACAAATATTACCGCCATCGCCTAGGTATGGCAGTCATCCACACGGTAAGTCATCGTCCAGGATTTGAGGTGCAAGTGAGGCACAAATCTGGGATAAATTACATTTCAGTCTTCTTATTATTTCATTTTTTTAAAAAGGTGATTATTTCCCATAGATAAAATAATATGCTATTTGGCTAACATTCATCAAGATCCCTATGATTGATACACCTAAGGTGAATATTGCAAAAAAATGTTTTGGTTCAAACCATTGTCCTGATAACCAGAATTTTGATTTTATTCGTTTTGGAGCTTGAATAAGACTGAATACAACTATCGGGAGAAGAATAGAATACTCCAGAATAATTATTCCTTCAAATGGCTCTCGAATAAGACCCAATGGTGAGAATGGAAAGAGTGGAACAAACTTGACGCCAATAAAAAGACCCAAAAACAAAGAAGAAATTACATAGAGAATAAAATAAACCGAATAATCTTCTACATTATGGTCTGAAGATACAATGGCCTCACTATTTTGCTGTAAATCGATGGTTTTATCTTTTTGGTGTTTCTTATAGAGGCGAGAAAATATTGTAATTATGACAAGGGATTGGATAATTGTAACAATACTCCAATTTATCGCAATTGTTCTTTCCAAAATTAATAAATTCCTTCTTGGAATCTCTACATTAAACCCAGAGCCAAACTCTACCGACAAGTATTCCCCATCTCTTTCAATGTCCCATTTTTGATATGATCTAATACTGCGAACTCCAATACTATTCTGCTCCACGAATTCGTAATCAAACTGTCTTGTAAAATATCCATCAAAAAGGGAACCCTCACTAAGAGACATACGATCTGAATTATAAAATTCTATGGTGAGAGCATAAAATAATGGTTCCGCCCGATCTTCGGTGAGTGTTTCGGATATTCGCCATCTGCCTATTATAAACTCTTCAAGAGGAAGATCATCTGTTGGTTGAGAACCACAACCAACCAACACACTTCCCAGAGCCCCACCCAGAATCCAGATCAAGAAAATCGCTTTAGTTTTCATGATTAATGTCCTCCAATCAATCCATAAACCGTTCTATTAGGTGACGCGTGCATTCCTATTCTAACTTAAAATCCCCGCGATTTCCCTTTTTGAAGCGGATTCGGCCTCTATCTTGTTGGACCCAAATAGACCCTAAAGGTTTTTAAAACCTTTAAGGTCTGTATTTCCGGGAATTTGTTTAGCAATAAATTTGTTACCTGTTAGCTGACTTTTGAAACTGGTTAATTAAACCTTCTTCTCAAACTTTTCCCAATAGGGAGCACGCAGATCGCGTTTGAGGATTTTCCCAGTGCCGCCTTTGGGCAGCTCATCCATGAAGTCAATCGTCTTTGGTACTTTGAATCCGGCTAAATGCTCACGCACGTGATCTTTGAGGTCTGCCTCTGTCGCTTGCGCGTCAGGTTTTAGCACCACCAGGGCTTTACCTACCTCGCCCCATTTCTCGTCAGGAACACCTATAACAATCGCTTCAAACACGGCGGGGTGGTTTTGGATGACTTTCTCAACCTCAACGGAAGAAATATTTTCACCACCTGAGATGATGATATCCTTCTTGCGGTCGACAATTGTGATAAAACCTTCCTCATCTATCACGGCCATATCTCCGGTATGGAACCAGCCGTCCACAATTACCGCATCAGTACCCTCTTTATCTTTAAGGTATCCCTGCATCACGATGTTGCTGCGGGTGATGATCTCACCAATTGCTTTTTCATCCCGGGGCACTTCATTGCCGGCCTCATCTACCACGCGCACACGCACGCCTACGTTAGGCATACCCGTTTTTACCTGGATCTTTCGCCGGGATTCGTCATCCTTGGGCATGTGATCTTTCGGTCTCGAGCTGGTCATGAAAGGTGTGGTTTCGGTTAATCCATATCCCACAAGCGCCGTTACTCCGAGTTTTTCCTCTAGCTCTTCAATTAAAGACAATGGGGAAGGCGCCCCTCCGACCACGCATTCCTCTAAACTACTGAGATCGTATTTACCCAGGTCGGGGTGGTTTACTAGACCATTGAAAATAGTCGGCACACCTAATAATTTGGTTACGCCTTCAGCTTCTATCAAGCGCAGCATATCGTCATAATCGACTTTGCGCAGCATGACGTGTTTTCCGCCCAATGCAGTCAGAACTTGGGGAGTCCCCCAACCATTTACGTGGAATAAAGGGACTACATGCAATAGAGTATCTCTGTCTGTTGCACGAAAACCTGGTATCGAGAGGATCGTGTGGATGTAGAGCGTCCGATTGGTGATTGCCACACCTTTGGGCGGACCAGTGGTGCCAGAAGTGTAGAATAACTCGACTACCGCGTTCTCATCTACCGAATCAATATCATAATCAGCCTCAGGTGATGCTTTTGCTAACAATTCTTCATAATCATGCGCCCAGTCTGGTTTGGAATCTGGTTCGAGAATAACAAAGTGTTTGACATTAGGCAGCTTTGGTCTCAAGGCTTCAACTAAAGGTAAAAAGTCCTGGTGAAAGAATAAGATCTTGGTTTCTGCATGGTTGAGAATATATCCGATCTCTTCTTGCGATAAACGAATATTTATTGGATTTAGAACGCCGTGAATTTGAGGCAGGGCATAATAAGCTTCGAGAAGTTGATGTGAATTGTAGGTGATGAAGGAAGCTACTTCCCCTTGCCCAACCCCCAAATCTGTCAATGAGTTTGCTAAACGGTTAATGCGCACATCGTAGTCGGCATAGGTAAAGCGTTTATCCCCATCTACAATTCCGACTTTGTTACCAAAATAAGTAACTGCCCGTTCTCTAAATTCCAAGGGTGTGAAAGGAACAATCATGATTTCCTCCGGTAATTTATAAAGCTTATTTTATGTGGAATAAAACAGATTACCCCAGGAAAACAGAGGGTTTCTTCATTAGTATTGGCAGGCGATTCCAATTAATGATTGCTAGTATAACATAATGGAAGCAGAATAATTATTACCAAAACCAGTGTCCTTTACTTATGCAGGATTACTAGGGACGCTTGAATGTGCATGCATAAATCATAGATTGCAGTGTATAATAAAGTAACAAAGCAGGAGTTGTACAAAGTTTTGTGTTAGTATTTTGGATAGTTTGATAAACCCTGGAGCCACCCGTGTTTTTCTTGCTGTTTACATTTAGGAGGTAGAGGATGTCGGAACAAAAACCTTTGGGACGTGAGCGGATATTACTCTTCGTATTACTTGGTGTTGTTGCTTTACTCATATTGTGCGCGATTTGTTATTTTGCTGTCTGGCCACAATTTCAGCAACCGCTTGCGCCAACCATTCCTGCATTTCAAACACCCACAAGCACTGAAGAATCATCCTCCACCACTGTAACCTCAACCCCTATTCCGGTAACAATAGCTACACCAACACAAACCGAAACAGGCCAAGATACTTTTTGTGGAGGACCAGAACAGTTAGTGATCCTGGCGGCAGGTATAGATGAACTTTTTGATCCATTCCCATTCTCTGCAGATGCAATAAGAATAATTCGAGTGGATTTTGTAACCCCGAGTATTTCAGTCCTTGCGATTCCTCGGGATTTATGGGTGCGCATTCCTGAACTTCAGACTTGGGGAATAAGCGAAGGTAGAATAAACCATTCTTACTATTATGGTCAGGAGTATCAAGTTCCAGGTGGTGGCATAGCTTTATTAGCACAAACACTGTCAGAAAACTTTGGGTTAGTAGTAGATCATTACATCGTAATGAATATGGATATCTTCACCAACACTGTTGATTTGGTCGGTGGTGTGGATGTTTTCTTAACTCAACCGCTTGAGGATAGTAAATTTGGGTATTATTTCCCATCTGGTTGGAATAATCTTAACGGTGAACAAACTCTCCAATTCATTCAAGTTTATAACCCTGATAGTGAATTAGACCGGATTGATCGCCAGACGGATATTTTGGCTGACCTCAGAGATAAGATTATACAGCCCAGCTTCTTGCCAACTGTTCCTGAATTCGCGTTATCTGTCATCGAAAATATAATTACAGATCTCAGCCCAGATCAAATAGCGAATTTGGCTTGTTTAGCGAATGTAATTGGATTGGAAGAAATTACAACCATCACGATCGATCCTCCATTTGTTACACCCACATATCCTGCTGGTGATAATTGGATCTTAATCCCTGACGAGGTTTTGATTCGCCTCCTGGTAACGAACTTTCTGAACGGCACTTTACCCTAGGTTATTATAGAATTGGGGTATCAGGCGGAGCCTAAATTCTGCATAGAGGGCTTCCGCTAGTGTCACGCGGGGTATATAATAGTAATGAAGAACTTATCGGATTAGGAGAAAGTATTTATGGCAAAAATTTTAGTTACAGGGAGTCACGGAACACTCGGAAAAGCATTAGTCCGTGAGCTCCGGAATCGAGGTCATGAGGTTTGGGGATGCGATCTCCAACATCAGGCAGACCAGCAATATGTTCGCGCTGATGTAGCCTCATTTCGTCAAGTTGAACGGATCTTCGAACAAGATTTTGATTATGTTTACCATCTTGCGGCAGAGTTTGGCCGGGTAAATGGAGAGGAGTATTACGATACACTCTGGCAAACGAATGTGATTGGGACTCGAAATATATTGGAGCTGCAGCTAAGGAACGAATTTAAATTGATCTTTGCAAGTTCATCCGAAGTTTACGGGGATAAACACGCTGATATCCTCACAGAAGATATCATGCTCCAGGGTGCAGTAATTCAACAAAATGATTACGCGACCACGAAGTGGGTGAATGAAATTCAGTGCATGAACTTCGAAAAACGTTTTGATTCTCCAATTGTTCGCTTGCGCTTTTTTAATGCGTATGGTCCAGGAGAACTTTATCACAACTACAGGAGTGTGGTTTGTTTGTTCTGTTACCGAGCCTTACATGACATCCCGTATACCGTATATGAGGGTTATCATCGAGTTTTCATGTATATAGACGACTTCATACCAACTCTGGCGAATGTTGTAGACAATTTTACACCCGGGCAAGTTTGCAATATAGGTGGTGAGGAGTATCGTAGCGTCGAAGATCTTAGCAGCCTCATACTTGATTATATTGGTCAGGATGCCTCACTTGTAACCTACCTGCCGCAGGATCAACACAATGTTCAGAATAAACGTCCCGATATCTCGCTTGCTAAGAAAGTTTTTGGACACAATCCAACGGTGCCGCTCTCAGAAGGTGTCCCCACTACGATCGAGTGGATGAGAAAAGTATATGCAGACACGGTAAAGCGGTGAGTAGGGATCAAACTATTTTCCCACAACTTATTTGACCCAAAATTTTCGTTTCTTGTTCAAGCTTTCGGATTTTCTCAGATCTGACTAGAGACCACGATTGAGGAGGATTTTTCTGTCACACCAGCAGTTCAGCGAACAAGAGATTGAAGGGCGCCGAGAACTTTGGAAAACGATTGTGGAAGAATACCTCCAACTCCGTCTTGGACAGAGCCTTGGTTCAGTCCTTGACCTTGGTAGTGGGTGGGGTGAGTTTAGCTATGCAGTGCAGGCGAATCTCAAGTTTTCTGTCGACATTGAAATTGAATGGGCTAAGTTTGTTGCAGGTAAAGCCGAGTTTTCAGTGCAGGATGCCGCGAAGTTGGCTTTTGCTGAAAACAGCATCGAAGTTATCTTCATGAGTAATTTGTTAGAACACATACCAGATCGATTGGCAATGTTGCAAGTATTGAAACAAGTATATCGGGTGTTAATGCTAAACGGTCGGGTTGCTGTGATGGGACCCAATTTCAAATATACATACCGCCAATATTTTGATTTTTTTGATCACTATTGCGAGTATACTGATCGATCAATGGTTGAGGCACTTCAATTGGCTGGGTTCGAAAAGTTTATGTTGGTGATTCCACGTTTCTTGCCTTTCAGTACCAAGCAGGGTCTCCCAACACACTCATGGCTAGTGAGGTGGTATCTAAGAATACCCCTTGCATGGCGCGTTCTTGGGAAACAATTCTTAATAATTGCGGAGAAGTAATCATATGGATCCGGAAATTTCGATAATTGTTCCCTGCCTTAACGAAGAGCAGAATATCCCGATACTGGTTCAAAAATTAGATGCCCTTATGAATCAGTATGAGCTTTCGGCAGAAATACTTATTGTCGATGACTGTAGCGATGACTATACTTTTCGTGAAGCTTTCATTTTGTCCAAATCCTATCCCAAAGTATTTGCGTTACACAAAGGACTGCCTCGCGGGATTGGTAACGCAATACGTTTTGGGATAAAGCATGCCAAAGGCCGTGTTGGAGTTATTGTCATGGGAGATCTTGTCGACCCCTTGGCAGCAATTCCAGATTTTCGTGACAAGATAATCAATGAAGGCTGTCAATTAGTTTTGCTTTCACGTTACATGACAACAGAGGATCATGCGAACATTCCTCTTTCTTACCGTTTCTACCAGTTTTGGTTCCGTGTGCTGAGCAGGATATTGGTGGGGGTAAGAGTGACGGATATAACATATGCTTTCAGAGCTTTTGATCTAGATTTTATTAAGAGCTTGAATCTTCAATCAGGTGGATTTGAGATATCACCCGAAATCACATTGAAGGCCTGGTTAAGAAAAGCTCGAATTTGCGAACTCAAAGGTAGGCAAGGCCGAAGAGTTCGCGGAGAATCAAAGTTTTTGTTTTCCAAGCAGGGATGGGGTTATGGAGGAGTTTTAATGAAAGCCTTTTTTGCGCGGATTATTAAGAGATGAACAAAGGGATTCTTATGTTTGTTCAAAACCAAAATTCCTGGGATCGGGAAAAAATATCAATAATTTCAGATTAAATAAGCGAGAGCCGGGTACGCCATTCCCGGCTCTCATTCTAAGGAGGAGAAGATAAATCGCCCTTTACTATGCTAATAATACCAAGTATCCATTTTTTATACTTGACGTTTAACCTACGATTACTATACGATATACCTATTATTGCTTGACAACTTTGATAGGAATCTTGAGTGGGCATTACCATACCAATATACCTCAGTATATTTATATTTTCAAATAGGCTGTATAATTATTGATGTAATAATATTGCTGTTCTAATAAAAGACAGGTTCCTAAAGTGAATACCATTAATATTTTGGTATCGTTATAAAAATCAAGGCCGGTGAGATGAAAACTGTTGCCGAACAACGGAAGTACAGGGTAGTCAAAGTCAACGATGCAAAGAAAATTGTTAATATTTGGCTGAAAGACATTGACCTAACAACTGCTATCAAATTGGGTTTGCCTGAAATTGATGATAGGTATCATATTTGGCGTGTCCCATTGATTGGAGAAGATTCAGGAGAGCGTGTAGGGGAAGCAGTTATTGATGCTTACACAACGCTATTAATAACGAACAAAACAACTTCTTCTGATGTTCTTGAAGCACGCTTACTAAAACGTAAAGAAAGCAAAAAGAGCAAAAAGTCAAATAATAAATCTTATAAATTATCTAGTATTAGAAACACAATAGCACATGGAGATGCTGAAACTTTATTAATGGATTTCCCGGAAGAATCCGTGGATTTAATCTTCACTTCTCCCCCTTATTACAATGCACGGCCAGAGTACGAAGATTATATAACCTATGAAGAATATCTTTTAAAAATGAGAAAAATCATAAAATCATGCCACCGCGTTTTGAATGAGGGTAGATATTTTGTGATGAACATTTCTCCAGTATTAATCAGGCGCGCCCGAAGAAGTGAGGCTTCAAGAAGAATTGCTGTGCCATTTGATATGCATCGAATTTTTACAGAAGAAGGCTTTGATTTTATAGATGATATTATCTGGGTCAAACCTGAAGGTGCTGGATGGGCTACTGGGCGAGGGCGCAGGTTCGCTGCTGACAGAACACCGTTGCAGTATAAGGCTGTACCAGTGACTGAATATATTCTTGTTTATCGTAAACATACTTACAAACTCATTGATTGGAATATTAGAAGTTATCCCAATCAAGATGCGGTGAAAGAGTCAAAAATTAAAGATGGTTATGAGAAAACAAATGTATGGAAAATCAAACCAGTACACGACAAATCTCATCCCGCAATATTTCCTACCGAACTCGCTGAAAAAGTTATTAGTTACTATTCTTTTATTGATGATGTTGTACTTGACCCATTTGCCGGAATTGGAACAGTCGGACATGCGGCTACCAAGTTGAGAAGAAGATTCATGTTAATTGAAAAAGATAGTAAATATATTGATGAGATACGTGAACGATGCAAATTGTGGTTGGGAAAAGAAGCAAATGATATTCTCTGTGTAAATTGTTCCCCAATAGATATTTCTAATATATTAGTTTAGGATGATAGATGGTTAAAAGTTTTCTTGATTTACTAGATGATGATGCTATATCCTTGCTTGATGCAAATGGAAAAGAGGTTATCCAAAAATTAGGGATTAATACTGCAAGAGATATAGTTTTAGATGTAATGTTAGGCAAGAATTTAAGGGATTCAACAGAGTTACTTACTCGTAGACGATTAGCTGCCCTAAATATTGCTGGTGTTGCAATGATCTTAAAGGGGATTAAAAGAGACAGAAATTTTGTAGAAAAAATGCCTGAAATTGCGGAAAAAATATTAAAACGTAAAAGAATTTCAAAAGGTGAAAAATGGATAGCACTATGGGTCCTTGGGTTAACAGGTAAAGCATCTCAAAACGTGTTGCGAGATAAGGCATCTATGCTCACAGAGTATCGTACTCGATATGTAGAAATCAATGAGGATACTGTTAATAAAGCAATTATAGATTTTGGCAGGTTAGAAGGAGAAATATATCTGGATCAAAAACTAATAACTGAACTCAATTGGCAATTTATGCTGCAATTGATGGGGATGATTGGTTCTCAAACATTAACTATTCGTGGATCTGAGAAGTCTCTTTACGGTAAACTTTTTGAAAAATTGGTTCTAGGGTCACTCTTACACATTTTAGGATTTGCTTATGCTAAAAGTGGAGAACCAACGAGCTTAAAAAAGGAGTTTTGGCTTTCTTCAACTGGTGAACGGGAAAGTGATGCAACCGCATTATGGGGGGCTGGAAAAGGAGCGAGATTTGATATTGGTTTTATTGGGCGTGGGAATACTGAAATTTCTCTAGACAAAGTTTCTCGCTTTGCCAGAGAGGTGGAACTTGGGCAAAAAAAATGGTACATGGCAACAATTATTATTGTGGACAGAATTGGGGAAAGAAGTAAAATTAGAGAGTTAGCCCAAAATATTGATGGCGATATAGTGCAGATGAGTATGACATATTGGCCTCAGGACATCGCTAAAATATTAAGAATAAGATTGCAATTTGAACACCCCTTAATTGAAATGCCACATTCGGAAGTTTCTGCATATTTATCAGATGCAATGAAAACTGTTCCGATTGAGAAATTCTTACTTTCTGAATAAATATTTCATTTGTGGACGATATTCATTATCTTCAACCATGTATCCCAAGTCACTTTAAGCCAAGCAAATGCAACCACAAAGAATTTATTTTGGGAAAACTACGGATACTCCCCTGGGGCCGGTATGGGTAGCTCAAAGCGAAAAAGGTTTATTTACTTTAGAATTTGGCATAAGCCGCGAGAGATTTGAGCAGCTTGTTCCCCGCTTCGGTCCGGTAAACATAGTTTATGACCCCATGTCTGTTGCAAAAACGCTGGAACAAGTTGCCGCTTACTTGGCAAAAGAACTTAATGAATTTGAGCTGCAGGTAGACTGGTCTCACCTTACCGATTTCCAAGCCGTTGTTCTGGACGCTGTCGTGGACATTCCTTATGGGAGCACTGCGACCTATGGGGAGATCGCGTCTAAGTATTGGCAAGCCAGGCGCAGCGCGAGCAGTGGGGAGAGCCAATGCGACCAATCCCATCCCCATTGTGATTCCCTGCCACCGAGTGGTAGGCTCAGATGGGAGGCTGCGCGGTTATGGTGGCGTGGGCGGTATAAAAACCAAAGCCTGGTTATTAGGATTGGAAAATGGGCAGTTGAATCTTTTCTAACGCAGAACCCTTGGATATAATTAATTCGCTTTGGGTACCTATGGACTAGTTTGATCTAGAGGATCGCTCAAATCGAATAGGAGATAACCAGTACCCTCTGCCAGGATGGGGAAATTGGTATACAAGTAATCTTTTAGCTCTTCCTGTTTATCGAATTGGTTAGTTGCGGTCACCAGAAAATATTTCATCCCCTCTGTACGAGAGTTAAAGTATTCGGCGAATACATCTTGCGTAGAATGTCCTCTTACTTGAGCCAATTGTTGCTGCCCGGTATTCGGCCACAACCGGATTCTCTTCCAACCATAGTATCTTATAGTCATGCCAAAGTACTGCACTAATCCGATTGTGTCTCCGTCATCCGGGATTAGTTCGCCTATTTGCTCCCAATAAGGCGGTTCTGCGGAGTGATCTTCCCTCAACATAGTTGATCCTGCATCCCATATGAAATAACTAAAACCAAATATGATTGCAGTATAAAAGGCAATTTGAAAGTATTGTTTCTTATCGGTGATATTTGTTATTGCTTTGTGAGTTGTATAGGAAAGGGCTAAAGCTACTATTGGTACTAATTGTATGTGGTAATAACCATGCGAAGCGATAGGGTGGGGGAGTGAAAAACCGTAAAGTAAATAACCACCAAATAGGCCGGCTAACATCCAGCGTTTGGTACCGACTGCAATAAAAATCCCCGGCAGACTTGCGGCCAGTGCGATTGGGTTAAGAACATAAATACGTTTTAACCAATTAATGTAAAAAGAGGGCTCAATTAATAACGGCATCAGTGAAATCACATGATTTATGAAGAATCCCTCGGAAGTACCAAAATTCATAAAGATGTAGTAGTTTGAGGGTATTAAAACCATGATGATTCCCATAACCCAAACTTGCAGGTTTGATAATGATTTTCGAAACCCCAATATCGATAAAACTACCCCTATCATCATGCCCCCAATTACGAAAGCGGCGACTGCCTTTACTAGGATTGCCAACCCAGAGATTATGCCATTTATTATGGCCCATTTCCAATTTTGTTCTTCCGCCCAGCGATATGTGCAAAACATGGAGAATACAAACATAGTGACCATTAAACCCTCAGGTTGGAAAGATCGGCTGGTGGAAATACTAAAGGGCAGAAACAAGTAATATGCCGTACCTATAAGAGCTGCTCTGGAAGAAGTAACTCGCGATATCAAGGCATATAGTCCTACTCCTCCTAATACCCAGAAAATTGATGAAAGCAATCGTGGAACCCAAAGCTGTTCACTTCCGACGAGTAAGTATCCATACGCAGACAATCTCTCCAAAATGGGTGGTTCATATTCCAAGATACCATTAGCCATTGCTCGTGCTTTTTCCCTGGTCTGAGGGTCTGTTTCAGGGAGAATATTATAGTAAATGTTGCGGGCGATGAGAGCGTCTCTAGATTGGCGTAAAGGTTGTACATCAAATGGAGCGTCGCTGAGATCGATTAAACGTATGCCCAAGCCAAGGATGAATAAAACTAAAATGACGATTCGCTGCCAGGAGGTTGGGCTGATTATTTTTAATTTATTGACTGACATATTACTCCTCGATATTCATCCATCAAATTTGGGACAAGAATTCCCCTAATTGCTGGTTGAATTCATCTGGCTTCTCAACCTGCGGGGCATGCCGTGCATCGTCAATTATTTTTATACCTGCGTTGGGCATCAATGCAGTATAGGTTTCCTTCTCTGCCACAGAAGTATAATCCTCACTGGTTGTCAGCACCAATGTTGGAGTGTGGATATCCCCGAGTTGGTCAGCCACAGACCAACCCACTGCAGCTTTGAAGGCGGCCATATAAGCAGGTTTATGGTTCTCAGCCCAGCGTTCAACGAATGTTCGGCGCAACTCTTCTTGGTCCGCTTTGATGAAAATTCTCTTACTTAATATCTCCCCGATTTTTCGCATACTGAGCAACCGGAAAAGAATTGTCCTTTGCCAAACAGCAAAACGCTCCTGGAGAGTGCGGGGTACTAACTCCGGGGAGCTATTGACAATGACTAGGCTTTTTAGAAGCTCAGGATAGTCGACTGCTAACTGAAAGGCGATCCAACCACCCATTGAATACCCGACTAAATGAACTGGAGCGATCTCAAAGGCTTCAATCATCCCGGCTAGATCAGCCGCGAACATGGGTATGCTGTATGGACCTGGCGGTTTATCAGTCTGCCCGTGACCGCGCACGTCATATGTCACAACCTGATACAGCTTAGAAAAATAATCTGCCTGAGATTCCCAATCGCGGCCGCTGGAGCCTAATCCGTGAATGAATACCAGCGGCTCACCTTCCCCTTGTATTTCGTAATGTGTCGATAATCCATTGATGCGATGTTCAGGCATCTTTGTCCTTTTCATTAGCCCAAAGCTCGTGCATCTTGTCGTAATGCGGCGGATACTTGGGTGTGTATTGTAAGAATGTAGGGATTGGATATCGCACGCCCCCTTTGTGGGTGCCTTCTAGACCTTCCACCAGCAGCTTGCGCCCAAGACCACGGAAAAGCGAAGGCCATCTCGTGGTCTTGTGTTTGGGCAAACACTCTGTCCCCGTTGCAAGGCAAGATAACTTCTGGTTTTTGTGTGCGCAGTGGGACTAAGATTTCATCCGCGCAGTCTATCCGGCCGGAAAAGCTGGATGTTAACCTGCCGCCTTCTTTCCATAAAGCCGCGACTGTCAGGCGCATTATCTGTGCTGCATTGCCATAGACCACCACCACATCAGGCTCGAACGCAGTGCGGTGTAGTGGGGCGCTGAGCACGTACTGATAACTTTGGTAAGGTACTTTTTCGGTTTCCGTTTCGGTTTTTTCGCCCCCTTTTAGCGTTTCGGTAAACATCTGGTAACACGCATGACCTTCGACCATGTAATCCAGCATAGGTTTGAATCCAAAAACCGCGGCAGCCAATGGACAGTTCAGATCTTCATTTCCAATCCCGACTGCCCACCCATAGCGCCGAGAAAAAGCAACACCCTGGCAGATGGTCACCTGGATATCCATATCACGCGCAGGGCGTTTTGTTCTTTCTGGCAAATCTTCTCCTGGGGGGACCATGCGTACGGCTACCGGAAAAGTATCTGGATGGATGTGTTCGCTTAGTGCAGAATTCAAATCTTCGAGTTTCATTGTCTGCCTCACAAATTATTAGGATAGGTAGATGAGGTTGATTATATCATCCACTGGAATTGAGTTATCGCACCAAATTAAGGGTATACTTTCTGAGTTTGAACAATTGAGGTTTTTCGAAAATTTTTGGGATTAGTAGGTTTACTAATAATGTTGCAGCTCTGTCCCCCCACTTGTCCGAATCTAAGATGCCTGATAGATGTTTTAGATGATCTACAGCATAAACTAAGTTTCTTTAGAATTGATTAGTGAATATAAGTATGAAATCATGACAACCTGGAAAATTCTGATCACAGACGGTCTGGCGGATAATGGCCAGAAAATCCTAAGAGCTGCTGGTGATGTCGCTGATCGTAGTGGCATCACTGCTGATGAACTCCTCGCTGAAGTGGGTGATTATCACGCCTTGGTGGTGCGTGGGCGCACAAAAGTTACTGCGCAGGTCTTTGAGGCTGCTTCTAAGCTCAAAGTTATCGGGCGCGCTGGTGTGGGTGTGGACAATATTGATCTGGCTGCGGCTCAATCACGCCAAATTGTGGTGGTGAATACCCCCAACGCGACTACTACAGCAGTAGCAGAACACACCTTGGGATTGATGCTTGCATTAGTGCGCCGCATCCCGCACGCGGACGATGCCATGAAATCAGGTCAGTGGTTAAAAAAAGAACTCAAAGGAATTGAGCTTTGGGGAAAAACTCTCGGTATCTTGGGGTTAGGCCGCATTGGCAGTGGAGTAGCTCAACGCGCGGCAGCATTTGGAATGCTGGTGTTGGGTTACGATCCTTTTGTAGATGATGGTCAGATACGCAGCCGGGGAGCTGAGCCGGTAACTCCTAACGAGCTTTACACACGCGCAGATTTCATTAGTTTGCATCTGCCACTAAACCCCAAAACCCGCGGCATGATAGACGGGCAGGCTATCGCAAGTATGAAACGCGGAGTTTACTTAATTTGCGCAGCGCGAGGCGGAGTTATCGATGAAGTTGCACTGCACGGCAGTCTTGAATCTGGGCAGGTGGGGGGAGCAGCGTTAGACGTTTTCGCCAAGGAACCCCCGGGACTTACCGCGCTGGTGGCCCACCCCAACCTGATAGCAACCCCGCACATTGGCGCGCAGACAGTCGAAGCCCAAGCGCGCTCCTCCGAAGATGTCGCAAATCAAGTTCTTGGGGCTTTAAGAAATGAACCTTTAAGTTCTAGAATTGTATAGTTAACGATTAAGAAAACGAACTGAGAGGAAAGAAGAAAATATGAAAAAGAAACTCGCGCAACTAAAGACTATTCTGGAAGAAGTGGATGATCTATCCAGGGCTAACGCTCTCTTGGGTTGGGACCAACAAGCTTATATGCCTCCCGGTGGGGCGCAGGCGCGCGGAAGTATTATGGGAACGGTAAGTAAGATCGCTCACCAGAAATTCACTTCTATAGAAGTTGGTAAGCTTCTTAAAGATTTGAATTCAAAGGTCAGCGACCTTGACCCCGATTCAAACGATGCCAGACTCATCAAAGTTACCCAACGAGATTTTGAAAAGGCCACCAAAGTTCCTTCAGAAATGGTTGCCGAACGAGCAGAGATGGCCTCGGTTGGTGGTCTTGCATGGCGGCAGGCGCGTGAGAATTCCGATTTTCCCAGCTTTGAATCCCACCTCGAAAAGGTAGTAGATTGGAACCAACGATATGCGGAATTATTCGCACCGTATGATCATGTTTATGACACGGTCTTGGATAATTACGAGCCCAATATGAAGACCGCGGAAGTTCAGGCGATCTTCAATGACATTCGCCCCAAACAAGTCGAATTAATTAAAGCGATCGCAGAAAAAAAGCAAGCAGACGATTCATTTTTGCACCAACACTTTGATGAGCAAAAACAGAAGGAGTTTGGCGCAGAAGTGTTCACTCAATTCGGTTATGATTTGAACCGCGGCCGTCAAGATAAAGTCACACACCCATTTGCCACAAATTTGGGTTATGGGGATCAACGCATTACCGTACGCTTCGGTGAGGATTTTTTCAATCCCTATATTTTCGGGGCGCTGCATGAGGCTGGGCACGCAATGTACGAACAAGGTATTGGTGAAGAGTTAGCCCGATCTCCACTTTATGGAGGCGCATCTCTGGCGGTACACGAATCACAAAGCCGCATGTGGGAGAATTTGGTAGGGCGTTCAAGGCAGTTTTGGTCTTACTACTTCCCGAGGCTGCAAGAAGTCTTTCCCAGCCAGCTAGGTAACCTAAGCTCGGAGGAATTCTATATCGGTATTAACCAGGTAAAACCCTCCCTCATACGTGTCGAAGCAGATGAGGCCACATACAATTTGCATATTATGCTGCGCTTGGAAATTGAGATCGCCATGTTGGAAGGCAGCTTAGAAGTAAAAGACCTACCTGAAGTTTGGAATTCTCGCATGCAGGAATATTTGGGTATCACACCTCCAGATGATGCTCAAGGTGTGCTGCAGGATGTACATTGGTCGATGGGATATCTTGGGTATTTTTCAACATACGCACTGGGGAATTTGATTTCAGTCCAACTGTGGGAGAAGATCCAGGAAGATATCCCCGATCTATATGACAAGATCGAAAACGCCGATTTTGCTGCATTGCTTTCCTGGCTGAGGGATAAGATCCACCGCCACGGAGCCAAATTCGAGCCTCAAGAATTGATCCAGCGAATCACCGGCTCAAAGATAAATGGCGGTCCATATCTTAAATACCTGAAGGATAAATTCACCGAAATATACAAACTTTAATAACCTGAAACGTTATTTATATATATCTCAGTAATAATTGTCATATTCTGCCTGATGATAGCGTGATAAACTAAGCGTTGGTTGTGAAAGGTGCTCTTTTCAACCGAATCATTTACTCGCTCAACAACAAGTTCAGGTAAGAAGATTTTATGACTTTGGTTTTAATTGTTGATGATGATCCATTAACTTTGAGCCTTCTAACGCAGGCTGTTGAAATCCTCGGCCAAGAAGCCATAACGGCTAACTCAGGAGAGGAAGCAATAAAATCAGCAACTGAGCATGATCCGGATTTGATCTTACTGGATTTGAATTTAGGTGATATGGATGGTATTAATGTACTTAAAAAGGTGAGGAGTCGAAAAAAGACGGCTGATATACCTATTATCATCCTGACAGCAGGAGTTGGAATCAATACAGCTGAACTTGTCAAAGAAGTCGCGCCTCAAGCTTTCTTGATTAAACCGGCAAGATTACAAACCTTGTTAGAATTGATTCAAAAACACTCTGGAGACGATTGAAATTAATTCCCTTCAATATCATAAATGAAGATTGCCCAAAAGAAATCCCCCACCACTTTATTATTAATCTTTCAAGGAGTTGTTTTTTTCCTCAACGCCTGCGCGAGCGGGTCTGGAATTGATGTTGAGACGGGTGAAGCTGGTTCCATCTCCAACCCAACAGCTACTGGTGGGCAAATAAGCACAATTGATCTAACCTCAACAGCTGACGCGCAATTTCCGTCAGATGAAACCAGCCAACCTGATTCTGAAACCGATGGACCTATTTCGACCACAGCCACGAGTATTGTGGCGATGCCCGATCCCAACAACCCCCTGCCACCAACCCCCACTAGCGTAAGCCTGATTAACCCTGATTCGATCTATCCGGAAGGGGAGATTCTAATTTACAGGCCCGGAGATTTATCAAAAGTAACCTCTCCGTTTCGGTTGGTGGCTAATTTGGAACCAGGCCCCAATGGCAGGGTGCACGTAGAATTGTTTGGTGAAGATGGGCGCACTCTTTCCCGCAAGATATTAAATGTCATGATACCTGCCTCAATGACAAGATTCAATGTGCTAACCGATTTGGATTTCGAAATTGTCGGAGTCGCAGAAGCAGCCAGGTTGCAAGTAAGCGTAGATGATGAATTTGGACGGCTTCGGGCCTTGGCTTCCATAGATTTAATCTTAATATCAGTTGGACCCACTGAGCTTACGCGTTATCGGGATACTTTGGAAAATATCATTATCCAACAACCCTTTGCAAACGTGATGATACAGGGTGAGACACTATTAATTACTGGGCTAGCACGCACAGACAGCGAGCAACCCCTCGCCGTAGAACTGATCGATCGGGATGGAAATATTGTCAGCTATGGTATGGCGACGGTCGTATTTCAAGAGGGAGAGGAATATGCTTTCTTTGCCGCGGAAATCACCTATAATGTAGATGAACCTACATGGGTGTTAATAACGGTTCGCGAACTTGGCTTCAATATTCCGGGAACCGTTCATCTTTCCAGTGTGGAAATTGTTCTCAGTCCATGATTTCGATAGTTTTTAAGGGATTAAGCACTTTTCGACCAATTAGAAATAACAAAATAGAAAACATACTCTAGTACACATATATATAAAATTGATTTATACTTATAGCTTATGGAACTCAATCCAGATACCCTATTGAAGGATCGCTATCGCATCGAAAATAAATTGGGCGAGGGGGGTATGGGAACAGTCTATTTAGCTTACGATACATCCCTGGATACAAAGGTTGCCATCAAGACAAACATCACTCCTGGTGAACACACCTCCCGTCAATTTATTCGTGAAGCCAAGTTATTAGCTAGCTTACGCCATTCAAATTTACCCCGCGTTACCGATTACTTTGTATTAGATGAAACACAATACCTGGTTATGGATTATATTCCTGGCGAGGACCTTTCTGAGCGCTTGGAGAGGGAAGGACCCCAACCAGTAGAAACGGTTTTGGATTGGGGAAACCAAATCGGAAATGCGTTAACCTATCTGCACACCCAAAATCCACCTGTAATCCATAGGGATATTAAACCCTCCAATATCAAGATAACTCCCAAGGGAGATATTACTCTAGTAGATTTTGGAATTGCTAAAGCTACTGATTCGGTAACCACAACTGGCGCGCGCGGCCTCACTCCAGGATTCGCCCCTCCAGAACAGTACGGTGCTGGCAGCACGACACCTTTATCAGACCAATATGCCTTGGCGGCAACGTTATACAAATTGTTAGTGAACGATTCTCCCGCCGAATCAGTTGAACGCATGTTGGGGCGCGCGACCTTGACCCCTCTGCCCGAGATCAATCCTGCAATTCCAGAAAATGTAGACGCGGCAATACAGCGCGGGTTGGCAATTCAACCTGAAGAGCGTTTTCCCAATGTAGAAGGTTTTAGAGCAGCGCTTCAAGATGAAACATTCCGGTCCACCATGCTGCCTACGGTAAAATCGGATAGTGCTGCTGCGACAATCCCATCTACTCCTAAAAAAAGTAAGATGCCTTTAATATTAGGTTTCGTGGGTCTAATTGGTGTTGTTGCGCTGATAGCATTTTTCATGCTCCCAGATTCACCCTCTGAGGGTGATGATGACGACTTCAATGATGTTGCCGCGGTGAATACATCTCAAGCTCGTCTTACTCAGGAAGCTTTGGCCGCGGTGTACACAAGTACGCCTACACTTGCACAGGCGACACAAACTATCGTGAGTGTTAACGCAACCGAAACACCTTTGCCTACTGATGCTCCTATGTTGGAACCAACGCCCATGGGCAGTGGAGGCTTGATCGCCTTCGTGAGCAACCGTGCCGGAAGACACTTTCAGATTTTCACGATGCGTTTGGATGGCAGCGAGATCACTCAGTTAACCTTTGATGAGGTTAATAAAAGCCACCCGGAATGGTCGCCGGATGGCACCAGGCTGCTATACGTAGCGGATGGGGGCAGAGATATATATGGAAATGATCTCGGTTTAGATATTTGGATGATCAACGCCGACGGCGGAGAACCTGTGAACTTGACTGCCGGCTGGCTAGAAGGCACTGGAGCATTACCGGATGCGGATGATTTCGATCCGGCCTGGTCTCCGGATGGCGCCCGCATCGCTTATGTAGCAGAACGCCCGGGACCAACCCGTCAAATATACATTATGAATGCTGACGGCAGCGGCGAACCCTTCTTCGCAACGCGTGGTTATGCGGCTGAATTTTCGCCTACATGGTCACCCGATGGGCTGTGGCTGGGATATGCAATTTCGATTCGCAGCGCGCCTGCCAACCTGTTCTTGAGGAACGGAATTGGTGTGGATCCAAGGCCTTTTGATGTGCTTGACCGCATCCGCGAGACAGTTGGCGCGATAGATGATCCTGCCTGGTCTCCAGATGGATTGACCATTGCCTTCACTGGAGTAGGTTCTAGCCAAAACGAGATCTACCTGGTGGTGGTTGATACTTCGGGCGCGGATATCTTTCAGTTAACCGAGACCCTGGGAAACAAAGACCCAGACTTTTCGCCAGACAGTCTATGGATCGTGTTTACCTCCACGCGTGACCAAAACTCAGAGATCTATATTATGGACAGCCTGGGGCGTGAAGAAATAAATATTTCCAACAGCCCAGATTTCACGGATAGTGAACCCGCCTGGCAGCCGGTGTCTGTGCCGTAATAATTACTACTAATGTGGGGGTGAAGCATCTTGCGACGAAATCAAAGCGTCTAAAATGGTTAATTAAAGCAGTCAGCCTTATATAGACCGACCCTCGATTCACATAACTTCAGAACGGGCGACGCATGCGTCGCCCCTACATGAAATCTTATCACCATCCTCATTTGAAAATTTGAGACAATTAATCCTTCAATATCAAGATTTACCTATAAAACCCCCATGAATTAGTTTCATCCTCGTCCCATGGTGCGCGGCCAATCATGGCAAAAACAAAACACACTCGTTATCCCTGGTTCAACGAGTCAAACACGCACAGTAAGTTCAAAACCGCCTTTGAAGGGGAGCGTCATCGTGCGGAAGCGGTTGCTCGGGTCATTCAGGAATTTGAAGTAGTCGCGGTATTCGCCGGCGTCTACTGCGGTGTTATCTGTCACCACAATGGCCCCTGGACGCAGGCTTGGGGAGACACGCTCAAGGGCGGGTAAGGCTACTTCCCAAATGTCGACCAGCATGAAATCCACGGGACCGCCGACATCTTGAAGCGTCTGACGCAGGTCGCCCTCGCGCAGTTCGATGAACTCGCTTAGCCCCGCCTCCTTGAAGTTCGCACGCGCGATTTCCGCCTTCTTCGGTTCGTATTCTGTTCCAATGACCACCCCGTTCTCGACCTGGTTGTCGCGCACCGCTGCCGCTAGATATAGCGTCGAAACCCCGAACGAAGTACCCGCTTCAACGACACGCGTCGCGCGCAGGGAGCGGCAGAGCTGGTAGCAGAACTCAGCTTTATTTCGGTCGAGCGCCACCATCTTGTCCGCATAGAAGCGGTGCGTGTGATCGTCGAAGGAGATATCGTTGACGGGCATGTTTTCATGCTCCCGTCGCGCATAATACGCGTCAATTTCAGCGACTTGCGCGTCACTCTGCATGTGCAGACGATCGAGCAGGGCTTCAAGCTTCGGATCATTAAGCGGGGATGCCATATCTCGCTCCTTGGAGTACCTAGTGGGGGGCTTAGGTGCAGAATGAAATTAATTTTGAGAAATTAAATTCTTCCAAACACTTGATTGACAATAAGTTATCGCGAAAACTCTCCCACGTAATTGGTTTCATCTTCTTCCCAAAGAGTGCCGCTGATAACGTCATACACACGCTCGTCTTGTTTGATGGTTACTTCATAATCTGTGGGACCGGAATTGCAGTCCCAATAATAGACCACCTCTATCTGATATGTGCCATTGGGGGCGCCATTGGTGGGCCAATAGACATTTTCAACCGGGCTGCTCATAATATCATTACATCCGGCATTGGCATCTACATCGAGTTCGCCTCCGCTTTGAGAAAATTCGTTGCCAAACCAGATTTCCTCGCCAAATGTGTCGATAACGTGTAAGTCCAGGTCCGCTGTGCCGCTCCAACGCAGGGTGATTTGCACATCTCCAGTGCCTAGTACAGGACCACCCCCGCTAATGCCAGGAAGATTGAAAGAATCTAGATCCAGATTGAATAACGCAGCCACGATGACAACGATGATAACCACTAAACCGACGCCCAACCCTCCTACTCCGAGGATAACGCAACCTAGCGGTTTCCAGCATGAAGAAGATTGGGAGACTTGTTTTAGACTTTCTGCCTGATCGGTCAGGTTTATGTCCAGGGGAAGTCTTTCTAATACTTTTTTTTGTAAATTTAGGTGGTCTTGATATTCTGGGTCCAGCCGGAAAATCTCGGCAAGTTGTTCTTTGGCAAAATCCCACATTTTGTCTTTGATTTTTTTCTCGGCTTCTTTATATATTTTGTTTAAATACTTTAATAATAAGCTGTCTCGAATCGGTTTCAGAATGAGTTCTGCACTGGCTTGAACGCCTGCTTTCTGCAGCGTTTCTTTAGGAGGCAGTGCCTTATCGGTTTCCTTATGAATGAGTTCGTAATTTAATTTCGCTGGTAAGTTCAAACGTTCCAACAATACTTGTATTATCTTTTTTATTGGAATGTCATCATAAAGCATTTGCGCAAAATGTTCACCCCCGGGGTCTATGACTGCTACCGCAATTTCGGGCATGTCTGTACCTCCGTTTGCTGGTCAAATATCTTGCGTGATTATGGTTTATTCCCCAATTTATCCAAAATCTAAAACTATTAAAAATCCTGCACTCTGTTTTCAGCCCAGAAGCAAGTTTAGGATGAGGTCCATCGGAGGTCCGAGAATTCCCCAAAGGAGGCCATCGAAGACAAATATTAAGGCGATCAATATCCAAGAGCTGAAAGGTCGAATGCGTGCCATGAAATCTTGCCCCTCGGGAGGCAAGAAATAGGTTAATATTTTTTCTCCGTCCAGCGGAGCAATGGGTAGCAAATTGAACATCATTAATAATATGTTAAACGTGACAAATATATTAATTAGTTGGAATACTGTGGGGAGAATATTGTTTGTTGGTATGCTGGGGTTTACTAATCCCATGCGCAAAGGAATAGCTGCGGTGAATGCTAAAATGAAATTCGAAGCAGGTCCTGCCAGGGCTACAAGCATGGGTGCCGCAGGTGAACGTCTCTGTAAAGCATAAGGATTCACCTGCACCGGTCTGGCCCAGCCAAAACCAGCGGTAACTAACAAAAGCGATCCCAATAAATCGAGATGTACAAGGGGATTGAGAGATAAACGTCCTTGACTACGGGGGGTATCGTCTCCAAAAAAATCTGCTGTCCAGGCATGCGCAAATTCGTGAAAAGTAAATCCAACGACCAATACAGTGACCAGGGAAAGGAAAATGGGGGGTGTGAGGTTCAACATTACTTTGCTCCTAGGCGGGCATTATACCACCCCATGTTATAATGCTGCCATATACTGAAATGGCCCGCTAACAGATACCTTTTGTTTGCGGAGAAAGATGTGTTTCTAATCTTTTCTACTCTTACATGATATTGCTTGATGTAAAATTATTAATACCTGCAAATATAATCATGCTTCCCGAATTAAATTTAAATGACATCATCCGCTTGCGTAAAATACACCCTTGTGGAAGTTACGAGTGGAAGGTTGTGCGCTTAGGGGCTGATATTGGCTTAGAATGTGTAACCTGCCAAAGGCGCGTGCTTTTGCCCAGGAGAAAATTAGCCCGGCGTATAAAGGCCGTGGTGCAGCACTCCGGCGACAACGCGCCAACTGCTAAACATCCATGAGCACGCTCTATCTCGTAGCCACCCCTATCGGAAACTTAGAAGACATCAGCGCGCGAGCGTTGAGAATCCTTAAAGAAGTTGATCTCATCGCCGCGGAGGATACCCGCCACACAGGCAAGCTTCTGGCTCACTTCGACATCCAGACTCCGCAAACCAGCTACTTTGAGCATAATAAGGCCAAAAAATTGCGGCGCGTGCTGGATAATCTAGAGAACGGTGATGTGGCCCTGGTCTCCGATGCAGGTACTCCTGCGCTCAATGACCCCGGTTTTCTGCTGGTGCGCGCTGCCTTGAAGGCAGGTCATGATGTCAGCCCCATACCGGGACCAAGCGCGCCGCTTGCAGCTCTGGTTTCCTCGGGTTTGCCCACCGACCGGTACTTATATATGGGTTACTTGCCTCGCAAATCAGCTGATAGGCGCCGCACCATCACTGAGGTGGCTGAATTTTCTTATACCCTCATCTGGCTGGAATCGCCGCACCGTTTGGAGGCGGCTTTAATTGATATTCATGCGGTTCTGGGAGATCGCCAAATCGCGATTGCTTCCGAACTTACTAAAATGTATGAGCATATCTGGCGTGGTTCGCTGAGGGAAGGCCTGGAATATATTCGTGATCATCCTGCGCGCGGCGAATACACGCTTGTAGTGGCTGGGAAAACTGATAAAGTAACCGTCTGGCCTGAAGGTGATGTTCGTGAAGCTTTACAGCAGCATTTAGATAGCGGTGCACGTCCGGCAGATCTCGCGCGCCAGATGGCGCATGAATCTGGATGGCCGAGGCGAAAAGTATATGAGCTAATCACTGAAATTCAAGAGCACAAGCAAAAATCTTGATTCAAAGGTTGAAAATAATGGATTTGAACAATCTTAAGAACTTCGAAAAACTTGATACTGAGAATATGATCGCCCACATCAACGATTTACCTAGTCAGTTGGAGAAAGCCTGGGAGCTTGGAAAAGGTTTGGAGCTGCCGGACTGGCAGGATATTCATACTGTGATTGTTGCTGGAATGGGTGGTTCAGCTATCGGTGGAGATTTATTAGCCGCGTTTGCTGAATCACATGGAACAATACCGATATTTGTTCATCGCGATTACGATCTTCCTGCATGGGCTAAAGGATCCCAAACATTAGTGGTGTGTTCGTCACATTCAGGAAACACCGAGGAAACCTTATCAGCTTTCGAGGCTGCCATGGCACAGGGCTGCCGGATCATGACTGTGACAACTGGAGGCAAGCTCGCCGAAGCTGCCAAAGAAAATAATGCAATATTATGGAAATTCACGTATGATTCTCAGCCAAGAGCAGCCATCCACCATTCCTTTGGTTTGCTCTTAGCTGCCTTCACACGCTTGGGTGTGCTGCCTGATGTGGAAAAAGAACTGAAAAGCGCGGTTACTGCAATGAAAAGACAGCAAAAAAAATTGCTTCCTGAGGTGAAAGATACAATAAATCCTGCAAAGCGCTTAGCAGGACAGTTAATAGGTCGTTGGATAACAATTTACGGGTCCGGAGTGCTGGCTCCGGTTGCGCGCCGCTGGAAAACCCAGATAAACGAGATAGCCAAAGCTCAAGCCAGCTTCGAGGTCATACCAGAAGCGGATCACAACACATTAGAGGGAATATCACAACCGGAAAGCGAATCAGGCTGCAGAATGAACCTTTTTCTTCAAGCTCCCAGCTACCATCCACGCAATAAACTGCGGGAGGAATTCACCCGCATGACTTTCATGCTGGAGGGTATCAACACCGATTTCGTAAAGAGCCGGGGTGAGACTGCCCTCGCAAATATATGGACCAGCCTGCATTTTGGAGATTACACCGCTTACTATTTAGCTATGGCTTATGGCATTGACCCTACTCCGGTGCCAATGCTGGTGGAGTTGAAAGAGAAAATGCAAGCAGCCGAGTAATTGTTTCCTTGACCTTACTAGCTAACAAAGGGAAGGCTCGAGCGGACACAAAGTTTTCCTTTAATGGTAGAATTCCACTCGCTAATAAACTGACAAGCAAATAATGCCCTCATCGTCTAGCGGTCTAGGACGCGGCCCTCTCAAGGCCGAAACCGGGGTTCGATTCCCCGTGGGGGCACAAAAATAACAGCCTATTGGCTGTTTTTTTGTGTAGGAGAATGGGTCCGTACTAAGTTGGTGAATTGGATATGGAACTTCAGAGAATAATCGCAAGAAATTATTACAAATCCATTCTCCAGGCACAAATGGGAGAAACCATCAGGCTGTTTTTTTGTGTAGGAGAATGGGTCCGTACTAAGTGGGTGAATTGGATATGGAACTTCAGAGAATAATCGCAAGAAATTATTACAAATCCATTCTCCAGGCACAAATGGGAGAAACCATCAGGCTGTTTTTTTGTGTAGGAGAATGGGTCCGTACTAAGTGGGTGAATTGGATATGGAACTTCAGAGAATAATCGCAAGAAATTATTACAAATCCATTCTCCAGGCACAAATGGGAGAAACCATCAGGCTGTTTTTTTGTGTGGGAGAATGGGTTAGTAGTAGGTGAGTGAAATGGTTATAGTACTTCAGAGAATAATCGCAAGAAATGATCGTTTTTCCATTCTCCAGGCACAAATGGGAGAAACCATCAGGCTGTTTTTTTGTGTAGGAGAATGGGTTAGTAGTAGGTGAGTGAAATGGTTATAGTACTTCAGAGAATAAGCGCAAGAAATGATCGTTTTTCCATTCTCCAGGCACAAATGGGAGGTACCATCAGGCTGTTTTTTTGTGTGGGAGAATGGGTTAGTAGTAGGTGAGTGAAATGGTTATAGTACTTCAGAGAATAATCGCAAGAAAATATCGTTTTTCCATTCTCCAGGCACAAATGGGAGAAACCATCAGGCTGTTTTTCTTTTAGCATCTGATTTCAATATTCAAATAAAAAAATTTTTAATAAAATATAAGCATAATACCATTATTGCGCAGTTCAAGGAGATAAAAGGGTGATAGAAAACACCCTATAATCTGGATTTCTCTTAATTTCTTGTAGCATTAAAGAATTGCTATTGCACTGCTCAATTTGATCAATATGAATTTGGTAATTCCCCCATGAAGGTTCGTACAATACCACATAATCACCCGACATTAAATTATCACATCCTAGGGATAAGTAGGAGTCTCGGTTCGTCAACATGCGCATGACGCGGGGTCTAAAAAATACGATCACACTATTTTCAGGGGTTTCATCCCGGATGTAGCTAAATATTTGATAACTATTAGGATCAAATGGTCCACTCTCAAAACGATTATTTGCCATATTGTTCTTGGCGGTAATTGATACTTGAGAGAATGAAGAAATTATCAAAAACATTAAAAATCCTCGATAGATCATCGTGAAATATTTTTGATTTCGCGGTTTAAAGTATTGAACAAAGTAGACCATGCCATCAATCCCAAATAATATAAAGAATGGCAATATCGGGTATAGCCACCGAAATTGTTCCCAGAATGGCCAAATAATAAATAAAATATAAGTTGTAATAATATAAAAGTGAATGTGAATATCTTGCCAGCCGCGTTTAATAACGCCCAATACAAAAAAGAATAAAAACAACCAATAAATATATTCTTTACCCGGGAGATCGGTAAATATCTCAGAGGTCAGAGAAAAATAATCCGGGATATTATCAACAATCGCCGAAAATGTTATATCTGATAAAAATAAATAATATGAGGTTTGACCATTTGGTAAAAAATAAATATTAATAATATACAAGATTGCAAAACTGATATATGGTATGCTAGAAAGTTTCAACCACTTTAGAGTGTTTTTATTTTCCTCCTTTTTTCTCCGAAAAATATTTAAATGAATTAAACCTAAAGCACCAAAAAGGAGAAGTCCATTTGCACGAAGAGTAAATGATAAAAATATAATTATTCCAATTAATATTCCAAATTTATTATTATTCTCCCTTTCAATACTTGAATATTTATCAACAAGAAAAATGCTTAATGTTGAAAAGAAAAGAAAAGGTATGTCTGCGAGGATATTATTTATCGCTATTTGCATACTTGGATTGAATGCAAAAAAAGCGGTTACCAATAACGCATCTTTTTCTTTCAATCGCAAAGAAGCAAAAATAAATAACACGATTAAAAAGGCTGAATAAAAAAACACCCCCACCAATTTTAGAGCTAATACTTTAATTCCAAACAAATAAATTATTGGTGTCAATAATAATGGAAAACCCCAAGGGTAGCTATTGGGTGCAAAAAGGTAAGACGATTGGTTAATGGTAAACTCATTTCTTAACATAAATTCGTTTATTGATCCCAAAACTATACTTTGGGCTTGCATAATATACTGAGAAAAATCGCCTCCCCAATTATGTCCTCTGGTGATGTTAAAAAAACTTATCCCGAAATTAAGAAGTACAAGCAAAAAGACAAATAGCCATTTATTATTTTTCATCTTTTCAATTACCTATTGAATAATACTATTATGAGACCTAAATTTAATAACTAATGTCGTAACCTGGCTGAAACGGGTTGTTAAATAAACGCAATAAAACTGAAAAATTATCATGAGCTGTCCATTTCAGCTGGTTTGAATTTGTAGAAGATATCAGTATACTAGAATATATTTGGAAAGGCGGTACGCATTCCTCGTTTTCTGCATGTTCAGACGTAGTACGCATAACCCCTCAATAATTCGTGGGATGGGATTCCCCATCTAGCGACCTGGGACGCGGCCAACTCAAGGCCGAAACCGGGGTTCGATTCCCCGTGGGGGCACAAAAAAACAGCCTGATGGCTGTTTTTTTGTTGATGGAACTTGTAGTTATTATTATTTTTGAAAATTATTCTTCTCCAATTTGTTAAGCACGAAGATAAGAAATCTATTATTATATTAAGTGAAAACTTGAAGTTGAATGGTGCAAGGAATTTCTCCTCGATATTCTTTTGAAGGACACATCTAAATTAGATTTATGTGAATTATTTCTGATCAAAATTAATTTTTCTCTCAATATTTCTTGTCCTATAAAATCCGCTTTGAAGAGAATTTACTTAAACAATCTTTAATAATCTGGAGAATGAAATAGATAAACTCGTTTTGGCCCGAACCTGGTAGGAAATATAAATATGAGTGAACGCAGAAGAATCTTCTACATGATCCTTATAATGGTTATGGTTGCCCTTGCCGCGGCGATTGTATCAATCGGGGTGTTATATCAGGCTGCCTTTGATGAACAGGAAGCTCGTTTGGTAGAGACTGCCCAAAGCCAGGCACGGCTTATCGAGGCAGTGGCCCGTTTCGACGCTGAACAAAGCAGGGATTATCCAGGAGGCTCTTGGGAGGCAACTTTGAGCCAAGTCCGTGAAGCTCATGAGAACTATGAGGGTTTTGGCGAGACAGGCGAGTTTACCTTAGCCCAACTTGAAGGCAACATGATAGTTTTTCTTCTAAACCATCGCCATCGTGATCTCCAGGATCCCGATCCGGTCAGTTTCGATTCTGAAAGAGCTGAACCCATGCGCCTTGCGCTCTCCGGATTTTCCGGAACGGTTGTGGGTTTAGATTACCGCGGGGAAGTAGTGCTTGCCGCGCATGAACCGGTGGCCGAATTGGATATGGGAATTGTAGCTAAGATCGATTTGGCAGAAGTTCGTCAGCCATTTATTTGGGCTGGTTTAATTGCTGGAATAATAGTAGTTGTTTTAATTGTATTTGCTGCCTTGGGATTCCTGCGCATGAGCAATCCGATCATCAAGCGCCTCGAGGATTCCTTGGAGACTCTGCAAACATATTCTGGTCGATTGGAAGAAATGGTCGAGGATCGTACCAAAGAACTTGAAGAAGCCCACGAAACAATGATCCGCACTGAGAAATTAGCATTTTTGGGTGAGTTGGCCGGTGGGGTTGGTCATGAACTGCGTAATCCCCTCGGCGTAATTACAAATGCTGTCTATTATTTGGAATCTACACAGCCGGTGAGTGCAGAAAAATTAGAAGAATACCTGGGAATTATTGCATCCGAAGCGCTAGGGGCTTCACGTATCGTTGGGGAACTTTTAGATTATGCCCGTGTCCAGCAATCTCAGAGAGAATTTATAGCTATTTCTGAATTGGTAAGTGATGTCTTGGAAAAATCGCCTCCACCAGAGAATATTAATGTTGCGGCCAATCTTTCACAAGAACTCCCTCCCAGTTTCATTGATGCGCAACAGATTAAGCAAGTGTTCACAAATTTGGTCACAAATGCCTACCAGGCGATGCCGCAAGGTGGAGAGTTGATTATTTCTACGCATGTGGAAAATGGGCAGATCCAACTATCAATCGCGGATACAGGCATGGGAATTTCAGAGGACAATATGAAAAAATTATTTGAACCGTTATTTACCACCAAGGCGCGCGGCATTGGGCTGGGCTTGGCATTATCCAACAGGTTGGTGGAAGCAAATGGGGGAAACATTCTAGTAGAGAGTGAAGAGGGAAAAGGTGCTACGTTTATCGTAAGCTTGCCTGTTCAAGGAGACAAACATGCCTAAAAAACTTCGCATCCTCATCGTCGACGATGACAAACGTATGGCAGAGACACTAGTTGATATCCTAAATTCGAAGGATTTTCACGCTGAGGCAGCATTCTCAGGACCGGAAGCTCTTGATCTGGCTAGAGAGAGACAATTTGATAGTTTGCTCACCGATATTAAGATGCCGGATATGAATGGAGTGGAACTTTATCGAGCTTTCCATCTGGTTCAGCCCAATGTGCCAGTTGTGTTCATGACCGCATATACGTCTGATGATGTCGTCCAAGAAGGTATCGATGAAGGTGCAATCGGGGTATTGGATAAACCCTTAGATATCAACCTTCTATTAAATTTCTTCTCATCCGTCATCGACGAACGACCTGTTGTTATTGTAGATGATGATCCTGATTTCTGCAAAACAGTTGGAGATATATTACAGGAAAGTGGTTACTCAGTGTCCGCTATTACAGATATTGAGGATATCGAACAACTAATAAGCCAGGATTTCCAATTGGTTTTATTGGACATGAAGTTGAATCATCTTACCGGCCTTGAGGTTTTAAAAATCATCAAAAGTAAATCTCCCTCGCAGCCGGTCGTACTAGTCACGGGATACCAAAACGAGATGGCTGCGTCGATTGAAACGGCCCTGAAATTAAGCGCACACACATGTCTATACAAGCCATTAGAGATTGATAAGCTATTTGGCGTAATAAATGAGATACATAATCTGGAGCTTAGCAGAATAATAAGTGATGAATCTTAGATGTATATGATGGAGTACGATGGATAAGAAGCCCCGAATCCTGATTGTGGATGATGACCAAAATATTCGGAAAACGTTGACAGATATCCTGAAAACGCTTGAATATACTCCAGTAACTGCTGCAAGTGTGAACTCAGCTCTGAAATCTGTGACCAAAACCCCCCCAGTAGTGGCATTGCTTGATCTCAAACTTGGGGAGATGTCTGGTCTGGATTTAATGAAGGAAATCAAGGGAATTTCCCCCTGGACAGAGTGCATCGTAATTACCGGCCATTCTACCCAAACCTCAGCCATTGAGGCGGTCAATTTGGGGGCTTACAGCTACGTACTGAAGCCTTATAACATGGATGAATTGATGTTAACTATTCGCAGAGCGGTTGAAAAGCAGGTGGACCAAGTTGCTTTGCGCGAGTCTGAAGATTTGTACAGCGGTTTGGTTGAAACGTCTCAAGACCTCATCTGGCGTGCCGACGCAGAAGGGCGTATTATTTATCTGAATCCTGCCTGGGAAGGAACCCATGGATATTTAATTGAGCAGATGCTTGGAAAACCTTTCAATGATTTCCAAACAGAAGAAGCTGCAGAAAGGGATCTCAAAGAATTTGCACGTCACTTAGCCGGGGGTCAGGTAAAAGGCTATGAGACCACACATATTTCAAAAGATGGTGAAACGATTGATCTGATTTTCAATGCTAAACCAATCTATGATGAAAATGATAATATTATAGGTACACATGGCACCGCTTTTGACAACACCGAGCGCAAAAAAGCAGAGGAGAGACTGCGCGATTCAGAAGAAAAGTTCAGGAATGCCTTCGACTATGCTGGTATTGGTAGGGTATTAGCTGAACCAAGTGGTCGTTTTATCCAAACTAACCAGTCTTTTTGTGTGATGTGTGGATACTCTGCGGATGAACTTTATAATATTACCTGGATGGATTTAACCCATCCTGATGACTTAGATGAAAGCCAAAAAAATGTTAACCAATTGTTCAATGGGGAGGTGCAATCATTTAGAATGAGCTCCAGGATAATTCATAAGAGCGGAGATATTATTTGGGTTGATTTGAACGTGGTATTGTCCAGAGATTCTAAAGGTGAACCTCAATTCATGGTTGGGGATATCGTAAATGTCACAGATCAGGTGAAAACAGATGAAAAGGTTCGTCTCCAGCTACGCCGTCTGGACGCGTTGCATAAAATAGACCAGGCGATCACAGGCAGTTTAGACTTACGGCTTATCCTCAACCTTTTGCTTGATCAGGTAACAAGTCAATTAACAATTGATGCGGCTTGTATCTTTATTATCGATAGTTTAAATACCCTGAATTTGACCGCGGAAAAAGGATTTAGACACAGCAAAAATATCTCAGAAAAGCAGTACCAGTTGGGAGAGGGTTTTGCCGGGCAAGCCGCTTACGAACGGCGAACTGTTCATATTCCAGACATGCTTGAGATCGAATTAGATGATGTCATTGGATATGTTACACCAGAAGAAGGTTTCGTTGAATATTATGGTATACCTTTAATTGCAAAGGGAGAAATAGTCGGAGTTCTCGAAGTTTTTAACCGCTCAACACTTGACATTGATCCAGAATGGACCGGTTTCTTAGAAACTCTTGCAGGGCAGGCTGCTATCGCGATACACAATGCGGAATTATTTGATAGTTTGCAACGCGCAAAGTTAGATATGGAAATAGCATATATAGAAACGTTGGAGGGTTGGGTACGAGCGCTTGACCTGCGTGATAATGCCACCGAAGGCCACACTCAGCGGGTGACAACGATCACGCTGCGATTGGCAAAAGAAATGCAGGTACCACCGGGAGAATTGGTGCACATGAGGAGAGGCGCCTTACTGCATGATATTGGAAAGATGGGGATTCCTGACACTATTCTGCGTAAAAAAGGGCCACTTTCCGAGGATGAATGGGAATTAATGCGTCGACATCCAGTTTTTGCTTACGAAATGCTATACAAAATCGCGTACTTACTTCCAGCATTAGACATTCCATATTGTCATCATGAACATTATGATGGCGGGGGATACCCCCGGGGCTTGAAAGGAGAGAAGATTCCCCTCGCTGCTCGAATCTTTGCAATTGTTGATGTATGGGACGCATTGAATTCAGACCGGCCTTACCGCAAACGATGGGAGGAAAAAGAGGTTTTTGAGCACATGCGGGAGGAATCTGGAAAATATTTTGACCCTAAAGTTGTCGATGTTTTTATCAAAATGCTCAAAAAAGACCGAACTGGTAATTAAATGCCTTGATGGTGTATTTAAGGGGTATTAATATCCTTATAGAAAGATAAATCGGTGATTATTGATGAAACGATTTATTGACATTTTTAGGGGAAATGAAATTGCTCACAAGATTGAAACTATTTCAATAATAATCTTTGCAGTTATCAGCCTGATATTGATTATCATCAACCAGAGCAGACCTCATAGTGGGGGCACCCTCTTAGAGCAGAGCGAAGATGTCGAAGTTTACGCCAGCGCTATGCCAAACCAGGGTTGGGCACCTCTCACGGTTTATTCTTGCTGAATACCCCGTAGCTTGCTACGAGGGTTCCATGTTTTTCCAAAATCCGTACCCGTGGGGGCTAAACTCCGTAATACCCCGTTGCTTGCAGCGGGGATAGGAGTTTAGAGGATTTTGGTAGTTTATTTACCCTGTCATTGGCTCGTTCAGTCAAACCTACTTGTTCTAAAACTTCCTGCACACGTGTTTTCTTCACGCGGTATAACTTTGCGAAAAAGCGCAGGTTATCACTTGCCGACATACGTTCGTAAATGTTCTGGTTGTCGAAAACGACCCCAATTTGGGGTTTTAGTTTCTGGCGTTCTTCGACTATATCACAACCCATAACTTTTGCCTCCCCAGATGTGGGGCGCAGCTGCCCGGTGAGCATTTTGATGGTTGTGGTTTTTCCGGCTCCATTGGGGCCTAAAAATCCAAAGATCTCACCTTGTTCAGCACCGAAGCTGATGCCGTCCACCGCACGCAGCCCGCTGTAATCTCTGGTGAGGTTTTTTACTTCGATTGCTTGCATGATTTCTCCTTCGGGTTGCCGGAGTTGTCAACCGGCTCACCTCTTGTTCATTAGTCAAAATTCTGCCCACAGTATAAATAAATAGGAAACACAATGCAACAAAAACGGGGTTTACGGCGTATTTGGGTAGGCGAATGGCCTAAAAAAGGGGGCGAATGTCGCAGGTTTTTAGGATTAAAACGCAAAAGTTTTCAATTAAATGACCCCTGAGTGAAGCAAAAGTCTGCTCCTAAAGTGAGTATTATGAGCTTCTCAATATCCTAATAGCTCGCGCAGCTCCCGGGCAGCCGTTTTACTGAGCGGAATTTCTGTCTTCGCCTCATCCTTGAGCCGCAGGGTGAAACTGTCCCGCGTGTATGGGATAACTTCTTTTACATGCTGGAGATTGACTAAATAACCTCGGTGGGCGCGAAAAAAACCGCTGCGCGATAGGCGCTTTTCTAATTCCGTCATGGTAAATTGAGTGGGCAGGCGGTCATCGGCTGTTTGCAGGAATGTGCGGTCATCCTGGGCGAGTACAAACAAGATCTCAACCGGATCAACCAATGCCACTTTCCCCTCCAACTTGGCAGGAATCATGAAAGGCATCGTGGGAGCTTGCTCTTCCTCGGGGCGAAAGGTGCCCACGATCTTTCCATGCTCCAAGCGGTGGATCACATCACAAACTTTGAGAAGGTTTGTTGTGTCTTCGGCGATTATGAGAATGGAGACTCCATTTTCAGCATTATGCCGGAGAATTCTACTCATCAATTCAACCGTGTTTTGGTCGCATTTTGCAAACGGTTCGACCAGTAGGAGCACAGTTGGTCTATGCAAGATGGCACGCCCTAAAGCTAAACGTCTTTTCAGGCTGGAAGACAGGTTCTCCACCCTGTTATCGGCATCATCAGCCAACCCCAACTGTTCCAGGACTTCATTTACGCGGTCTTTGGGCAGTCGGGCTAAACGAGCAAAGAATTTAAGATTTCCACGCGGCGACTGCCGTTTGTATAGATTTTCTTCGGTAAATAGAACCCCAACAGAACGGCTAAATAACTTTCTTTCTTTAGACGGGTCAATTCCGGCTAATTGGATACTTCCCATCGTGGGACGCGCTCTGCCCAGGAGCAAATCCTGCAAAATATCTATACCGCTATCAACCGGACCCACTAACGCAGCAATTTCCCCGGCTTTGATTTTGAGCGACTCAATATCAATTACGGTAATTTGATCAACTACTTTTTGTAGGTTTTTGATTGTGATCATAATAGTAGGGGTATTAATAATTCAAGAATATAATGAGATGATCGAGAAGTAATTTTAGCATAAACGATTTGAATCCACACTTTTGATTATATGGGGATCTATCTGTTGTCGAAATTGCATATCAATGATGACAAGGCATCCCCGATTATTTAAGGTGTATCAAAGTTGGAATCTTAAAGACAAACGAATCCTTTAAAATCCTAGAAATTTATGATAATATGACCAACGGAAACTAAACATCGAAACACGCTGGGATTTCAGAAAGACATTATTAACTGAATGCAAAAAATATTACTGAAGATTGCTAAAAGGTTTTGGCCTGAGTTAGCAGAAATGCCTTTCGAACGGCAGGTGGTTGGGGTAGGTGAGGTATTCGCCTTCCTTTATTCCACTCCGGTTGCATTGGTAGGTTTAGTTTGGCTGGCACGGATTACCGATTTAATACTTATTCGCGAAAACCTTGTTGAATTGCTGTTGATATTTGGTCTTTATAGGATATTTTTGCATTTAAGATTTTTTCTGATAATTGAATGGCGCACCAACCGGTATGGCAGTACTGATGGGTCAATGGCAGGAATTGTATTATGGTCAGCTTTATTTCTTTTCGGCCCATCCGCTTTGTGGGTATCGGTTGGGTGGTTTTTAATCCAGGGAGTAATAAATATTAGGAAGCCAGCTTCAAAAGCCGAAACCTGGAATCTACGCCGAAATTTATTCCTGAGTTTGGCGGGAGATACCTTTGTGCCTTTAGTAGCCATATCAGTCTACCAATATTGGGGGGGAGAATTTGGATTTACCCAGATAACTTTTCCAGTGATCTTTTATTCACTGGGGGCCATGCTTATATACAGCGTACTTTACATATTGCTTTGGGCGGGTTATTTCGGGTACAACATCTGGGTACGCAGAACTTTAGCGCCTGGAAATCCTATATATCCTCTGGTAAATTTCTTTTTGTTATCTTCTGGAATCCCACAGTTGGTGCTGCCTTTTTCTATCCTGGCCACCGGCTTGTATATGCAAAATAACCTGATCGTTTATTTGTTTTTCATGGGTGGGATGTTGGCTGTCGCATACCTTACGCGTCGTTTAAGCCTAACTGGGGAAAGCAGCCGCCAGCAGTTTCGCGCTTTAGAAAAATTGGAACAATTGGGCCGCAGTATTATTAACTCTCCCCCGGGTTTGGAATCGTTATCCAAAATCCTTGAGGAACACATCCCCAACATGTTCCCTTCAGGAAGAATTTTGTTATGGCGTTTCCCAGATCAAATTTTATTCAACTCTCGCCCTGAATGGACTCCAGATTTGGAACCGGTGTGGCCCTGGCTGCTTGGTGAAAAAGAAGGTAAGGCTTTTCTCTCAAGCGACAAACTGCCCTGGCATGAGGGCTACATAAGCCATAACCCGACTGTAGTTGCTCCAATTTTGGATGTTGAAAGCGGGCAAGCCTTTGCGGGAGTTTACGTCGCTCTGCATACCCTCACGCAGCCGTGGAATCGTCGTTTGATCAACAATCTTTTACCTATAGTCCAATCTCTTGCCGACCAGATAGCTTCGGCTATCCATCAATCCGAAATTTCCTCCCAAACCCTGGAACTTCAACGCGTGACACAAGAGTTGAATATTGCTCGCAGCATCCAATCCAGCTTTTTACCATATACCTTCCCATCTATCCCTGGTTGGCAATTGGCAGTCTCACTTTCGCCTGCGGGGGAGATGGCGGGTGATTTTTTTGACGTTATCCCGCTTTCGGACGGCAGGGTCGGACTAGTTATCGCGGATGTGTTAGATAAGGGACTTGGACCTGCTTTGTATATGGCTTTGAGCCGCACTCTGATCCGCACCTACGCAACTGAGTTCGATATGGAACCGGATACAGTATTTTTTGCAACGAATGAGCGTATCCTGCGAGATACACGCGCAAATCTCTTTGTCACTACTTTTTATGGTATCCTGGATCCATCCACTGGAAAACTAACCTACAGTAATGCGGGGCATAACCCACCTTATTTACTCAGCGCTAATCAGAAAAATGGAGAAAAAATTCAAGGTTTAAGGCGCACTGGAATCCCAATAGGTATTGACGAGGATGCGACCTGGGAGCAGGCGACGGTAGAATTAGCTCCAGGTGATTGTCTTATCTTATACACTGATGGCATTCCGGAAGCCGAGAACAGTCAGGGTGAATTCTTTGAAGAAAATTCTTTAGTCGAGACGGCTAAAAATAATCTCGGCCAGACAGCCGAGGATATGCAAACTTCTATCTTGAAAAGTGTCCATCAATTCGTGGGTGAAACACCCCCATCGGATGATATTACGTTAATGGTTCTGGTTAGAGATAAAGAGTCCTAATAAAATCTTATTCTTCTTCCTTTTTTTTGTGTTTTACCATTATTAGAATATTGCCATCCTCGGGGGAAAATTTAAATTTCACATCATCCATAATCTTTTTGATAAGTATTAACCCTGCACCCCTAGATTCAATCTCCTCGATAGGGACAGAAAAGTCTGGTTCTGGGATGTTCTCTGGATTAAATGCTTTTCCCCAATCATGCAGCGTGATGATCAGTTCATCTTCATCATCATCACAAATACATTCAATTTTGCCTTTACCTTCACCCTCATAGGCGTGTTCTATGATATTGGTACAGGCCTCGTCAACAGCTAATTGCAGAGTGTATACAGCATCTTCATCAAAGCCAGCATTTTTTGCTGCTTGAGCGATGAACTCGCCGATCTCGGCTAACCTATCATATCGTCCTGCAAATGTTTTTTGTTGGTAATTTTCTGCGGTGTTATCCACTAAAGGTTTCCAACTGCCTCGGTGATGTCGTCTGAGAATGTAAAAAAGTGCTTGAGCCCGGCAAGATCAAGCGATTTTACTATTTTGTCGTTTACAGTTGCCAGAATAACCTCGCCTCGGCTGAGCTTGCGGCACTCTTTTTGAGTTTCCATCAAGGTCCATACTCCTGCGCTGGAGATGAAATCAATTTCGCTCATATCGAAAACAATTTTGTACCTCTTTGCATCCGTAAGTTTCTTGAATGCATCAGTCAACTTTGGGGCGGAGCTGCTGTCTAGGCGTCCTGCCATCTTGATGACATCAACATTTTTATATTGTGTGGTCGTGATTTCCATAAGTTTGCTCCTCTTTTTTGACTTTGAGATTACTACACAAGGTAAAAGTATATCATGGAAAGAAATCTTGAACTTACACAAAAATGCTGATAATTATGTAAGGTTTCAAGGTATTTTTTTTAAAAATGCGTTGATCGTGATTGAAGATCAGGATTGCCAATTATTAGGATACTTTCCGAACTATTATTCTTACAAAAGGATTCAATAACATCTAAATATTACTCAATTTATATACAAATAAATCGGGGGATTAGTTCAATAGCTGATTGTGCAACATCTTTTCTGTAAAATGGTCAAGCCCTTTTTAGTCGGGCAAGCTTTAGCCTGAGTTAAAGTTCAAA
>VRUJ01000012.1 GCA_019456165.1 Chloroflexota bacterium | reverse complement strand
GTGAATATTGAACCCTCGTTCCTGGCTTGTTTTTTTGCATAAAGAGCACCTCCTTTGTTTTATTATCTCATAGGGGTACTTATTTATATGTCTTGTTTTTGGGGGTCAATCCACCAAAACCTGTAAGGTTTTTATTATCCCTAACCCAAACCCCTGCCCTCGAATTCCTCGATACCTTCACGGTTAGAGCGCAAGTTTTCCAGCCAGCCTTTGCGAATTTTGAGGTCTTTGGTGTTGTCCGCTACCTGCATCACGCGGGTGTGGGCGCGGCGCAGGTAGTCGTCTGCCTCATCATCCTGCCCGTTGGCGCGCAGCACTCGCGAGTGTGTCAGGTAGTAGGGGGCTTTGAAAACAAGAATTTCCTTTTCTTCCAGCTCAACCATTTTTTGGGAATTCTCTAAAGCTTGCTCAGATTGGTCTAGGACTAAATGCAAGTTGGCGGCGGTGTCCAGCGCCAGGGTATAAGCATCCCGGCCTATTAAACCGGTAACCCCAATTAGTTCATAGGATTGGACTGCCTCTTGGGCTTGCTTTAATCCTGCCTGGAATTTCTTGGGATTCCCTTCTAAATAGGTCAATCTGGCTAACATTCTCAGCATATCTCCAATCTGCCCGCTGTCTTGTATCTTTTCAAGCCGGGCTGTAAAAAGTTTTTCCATTGAAATTCTTGCTTGATCAAAATCACCCAATTCCATATAACACCAACCGGCAATAAATGCGAAAGTCCACTCGTAATAAGTACCCATAAACTCAACAATCTGATCGCGAATTGATTCAATAGTATTTAAGCCTGCTTCTACTTGCCCGCTGAAAGTTTGAAAAATCCCTTCAGCTAATTTGACCATTGCAACCATGCGCGGGTCGTTAGTTTCTCCGGCAAGATTCAATTGGGTAGATAAGAATTTTAATCCTGCTTCAATATTTCCTGGGCGGAAATATTTGTAGAACGAAAGAGGGTAAACACATAGCATTACAGCAGAAGGTTCTTCATTTACCCAAACAAATTCAAGCGCTTCCTCCAATAGTTGAAGATTTTTCTCCTGGTTTCCAAGAATGCATTCAACATAAGCTAAATTTGTCAATATATAAAATTCATATTGTTTTAACCCAATCTGGCGAACGATGTTTAAAGATTTTTCTAAAGTATCCTGGTATTTAGGGTACTCTTTATTAATATAATGTACAAACGATAGTTGGTTAAGTGCATTGCTCTCGCCTTCAAGATCGCCCGTTTCTTGGCTGAGAGCAAGCGCCTCTTCGGCAAGTTTCTTTGCCTCTTTGGGGTGGTTTGATGCGGCATACAAACCGGATAACCACCCCAAAGTTTCAATCACTTGATTGGTTTCCTGGAGTTCTTTTAATAAATCTAACGCTTTTTCCAGATAACCCTGCGATTTAATATATTCACCATTTAACCTATGCGCTCTGCTGAGTTCGTTATATGATTGCGCTAAGCGGCTCGGATCGTCAAGCTTTTCGGCAATCTCAACAGCCCTTTCAGCGGCGGGTAATTGTTCGGTTAGATTATCTGCCCGCATGAAGAAATCCGCCTGGGCAACAAGTGTGTCTACGCGTAAGCCGTCATCATCCAGCTTGTCGGCCAGCTTCATCATCGTTTCAAGGTCAGTCCCTTGTAATTCACGTTTAGCCAGCGTGCTGTAAACCTGGGCGCGCCCTGCTAGGAGTTCGAAGCGTTGCGCGTCCTCGACGACGACATCCAGCGCCTCGGAGTAATAACGTACCGCGGCTTCGTTTGCAAACGTGTCTTTGGCGCGCTGCGCCGCTTTAATAGTGAATTCTAAGCCGCGTTCCTCATCTCCTGCCTCGCCGTAGTGATAGGCCAGCACTTCATAATCTTCAGGGTGCAGATCTTCAACCGCGGCAGCCACGCGGCGGTGCAACCGGCCGCGGCGTAGACCTCCCAGGTTTTCGCGCAAGGCGGCGGGAATCAGCGCATGGGCGAAGGAAAAATTCTCGCCGCCTTTGCCTTTCAATTCCTCGATCAGTTGTGCCTTCAGGCCGTCTTCCAGAGCGGTGATAAGTTCATCCTCGTTTACCTCGGTCACTTTGACCAAAGTTTCGAAATCAAACTCGCGCCCGATCACAGCAGCGGCGGTCATCACGCTTTTGCAGGTTTCCGGCAGCTTGCTGACGCGCGATTGGATGGCGACCTTAACGCCCTGAGGAATTTCGATCTCTTCGGTGTCGGGGCGCTGCCATTCGCCGTTCTCGTAATACACCTTGCCGCTCTCAACCAGGGCTTTGCAGACTTCTTCAACAAAAAATGGATTGCCTTCGGTCTCCTTGTAGATGCCGTCAAGAAACTGAGGGGTGATCTCAGTGGAAAATATAGCGCTCAATAATTCTTGCGTCTGGTTACGGTTCAGACGCGTCAGCTTGAGGCGCGTGCCTAATCGCTCCCTGTTGAGGTCCAGCAAGACTTCATTGAAAGGCAGGGCTTCATCCAACTCAACCTCGCGATAGGTTGCCACGATCATCACATTCTGCTTACGTGTGCGCCGCATCAGGTGACGCAGCATGAATAGTGTGCCGCTGTCTGACCAGTGGGCATCATCCACAACCAGAAGCAAGGGAGCTTTCTCGCTGAGTACCTCGCAAAATGCCACCATGTTCTCGAACAAACGCCGCTGCTGGGCCTCAGGTTCGAGAGATGGATTGGGTTTGATGTCTGGATACTGGAGTTCAATTTCTGGGGCCATTGTGAGCAGGTCTGCAAGTACAAAATCTGGGATATGCAACCCATTATCTACATTCCGTTTAAGAGATTTGCGAATTATTTGAGCGAAGGCGTCATAGGGCGCGCTGCCTTCAGCATAACTTTCACCCACGAACGCGTGCCCCCCGGAGACATCCGCGTGCGTGACGATATCTCGCATCAAGCGTGTCTTACCGATGCCGGGTTCACCGCTGATCAGCAAAGTTTGACCTTGCCCATTCACAGTCTTATTCCACAGACTGCGGGCTTCATCAAATTCCTTGCGCCGTCCAACCATGCGACCTCGAACTATACGCCCTAATACAGAAAGCTCCTCATCAGGCGCGGCATTGATATCCAATATTTTTGGATCATCTAATATCTTTTGAATTTCATCCCCTGAAGCAGGCCTATCATCCGGATCTTTACTTAACAACTGCACAATCAATTCATTTAACTTAGGAGGTATGGATGCATTCTTGGCGCGTGGCGGGACGACAGGTGCATGCAGGTGTTGGGAGATGATGGCGACCGGGTCTTCATCGGTGAAGGGCGGCTGGCCGGTGGTGAGTTCGTAGAGCATGACGCCTAACGAATATAAGTCGGCGCGGCCGTCTATCTTCTGGCCCATCGCGATCTCAGGAGGCAAGTAGAACACTGTGCCCACGATGGTGCCTTCAGTTGTCAGGCGGGAGGCGACCGAACGCGCTAATCCAAAATCCATCAACTTGACCGATTTATTGGGATCCAGCATGATGTTTTCTGGTTTTAGATCGCGGTGGATGATCTCGTTGTTGTGGGCGTGCTGTAAGGCGGCGCACATCTGGCGGGTGATAGAGACAATCTCTTCAAAGCCATCAGGTTTGTAATCGTTGAGATTTGGACCGTCGATCAATTCCATGACAATAAAAGGATCACTTTCATATTCACCCACGTCGTGGACTATGATGATATTGGGATGGCTGAGCTTGGCGATGGCTTGGGCTTCATGCATCAGCCTGGCGCGCCCATCATTCCCCAGCTTGGTCTCAGACATTAATTTTATGGCTACGTCACGTTTGAGCGCTGTGTCATGCGCGCGGTAAACCGTTCCCATACCCCCCTGGCCGAGGATAGCATCCAAACGGTAGCGATCATTGATCACGGAATTAATCATAGATTCTCTGGAAGGGTGCTCCTTATTAAATGACCTAAATTATTGAACCATTATTGGCTGTTCGACGAAAAATAATTATACTGCAAAAGTTTTATTGGAATGATAATTTGGAAAGATTAGATGGTTTTTCCCCATACGCCTGTCCATTCGGGCAGGCGTACCCAATTGTTTGCACGAACCTTATCTGCAAATTCAGTTCCAAAGAAGAACTCTACACTAGCAGCGGCTTCTTCAAGAGAATTGAACTGGTAATCGGTTTGTATCTCCTGCCGCGTGAAACCCCATTCATCTTCTAGCCAGGTGTAGTACTCGGCCAGGTGATCTGAAGGTGGAGCAGGGGTTAGACTGCCCGTGGTGAGCGACTCAATGATAACAACACCTCCCCCAGACTTGGTTACGCGTTCTATACCTTCTATCACACGGTTAATCTGTGATTTGGCCTGATCTCCGTACCAGCTCATAAAATGCCCAATTGCCCATCCTGCAGTAGTGATGTCTGCCCAGTTTTTACCAATTGGCAATTCGCGCATATCCCCTTGGATTATCTTCCAGCGCGCACCCACATTATTGCATTGCTCCTGTTGTTCATGCAGCATACTTGCATGCAGGTCGAGGGTGATTATTTCAGCTGCTTTCCCATTTGCCAATAAAGGAATGCGGCCAGTGCCGCTGCCTAAATCTAATAACTTTGCGCCATTTACAGGCGCTACGCGTTCGATTGCGGGGAAAAGATTACCGTCTACGTCTTCGGCTGCAACTAAACGTTGGTATGCTTGGGCTTTTTTTCGGTAGATGTGTTTGAAGTGGTCCAATTTGTGGAAAGTGTTTGAAATTGTTAGTTATTAGGCTCTTTAATTTGATAAACTCGCACTGTTCCTTCTATGGTGACTAATTCAAGGCGGTCTTGATTTGCTATTTGCTCCCAAAGAGGTTCATCTTCAGGAACCTGTGATCGATCAACTAGGATATATCTTACGCCGCTCATTTCTCCCAACACATCTTCTCCCCAATTGGCGAGAAGATCAAGGGATTCGTCTGATGGGAAATCTCGTAATTCAGGATAGCGTTCTTCAAATATAGTTGGGAAATAGGTGCCGTTACCACTGGCAAGGTTTTGGTTGTTGTACATGGTGTAATACATTTGTGATCCACCCACGGCGATGATCAGCGGCATTTGAATGATCGTGTTTTTCTCGGGTTGGGAGGCCAGCCAAATGTCTACCGGGCGGGGTTCGACCTTGGTCAATTGTTGCGGGCCAGCATAGAATTCGAATAAAACCAACCCAGCTATTAGCCCTGTTAAGACATAGTTTTGCAAGTTTATTTTGGGAAATCTGCTGGTTGAGTCTTTATCCGATTTCCCTTTGATCAATTTGTGGACACCCACCCCGGCCAAAACAGAAATCCCAAAGGTAGCAAAAATTGCAAATCTCCCCCAGCTGCGCATACCCGTAAAACCTGGAACAAACCAGCGTACGAAAAGTCCAGGTAATGGGATGGCTAGATTCCCTTCAGGTGCTAGGTTAAAGTTTTCCCTTGCCAGAGAGTGCTGCCCAATCCAATCCAAGGCCATTTGTGGATAATGAAATATTGGGTTTGTGGAAGGCACGTAAATTATCGAAGAAAATAATTTTAATGCGGGGCCTAAACTGAGGGTAAAGGCGATCAGGATCAATATACCCCAGCCTCTTCCAATCATTGCTCTACCACGCCGCCAACCCAATAATGCCAGAGCGCTGGGCACAAATCCCCAAGAAATGATAAATTCGTAAATCACCAATGAGAATGGGGAAAGATGAGTTTGCACCCAGGGCCCCCAAAGAAAATTGCGGATATTAGGGGTGAGATAATCCGTAACACTAGCTGCCCAAAAAGTGACCTGGTCTAATGGTACATTGCCTTCACCACTTGTTTGGATTTGAAGATAAGGCATCAAGAAGGGCAATATAGTAAAGAATGATATCCCCGCAAAAATTATCCCGCCTCTCAATCTAGTTTTCCAAATATCTCCCTGCCAGGTTCCTTTTGTGCGAGAGAAATAATAGAAAGGAGTAAGGAACATGAGCATAGCGCCATAATACCAACTTGTTAGGGTATTGGCGATGAAAGCAAACGCGGTCAATGAAGCGTATTTCACCCGATTGTTTTCAATAAACTGATCGAGAAATAAAAAGAATAATGGGATCCATTGGATACTTACAACGTTGAAATTTCCCGCCGCACGGGCCAGGTGGTAAGGGGAAAAACTAAATATGGTACCCGCAATCACGCCTCCCAAAACGCTGCCCGTTAATCTGCGAATGTATAAGTATGTGAAGAAGCCACTTAAAATGAACGAAAAAATGATAAACGTGTTGTATGTCAGAATTGGTCCTACCAGAGCAGTGAGTGGAGAACCTAAGATCGTTTGAAATGGCGCGATCACCCCATAAGCTGAGGCATAACCATACGGGTAATAGATATCGGGATGGATCAGGAGAGATTGATGTGTTTCAAAAAGGGATTCTTTCACCCACCAAAGTTTCCAAATATATTCCAGGTTATCGGCTTCAAATGGTCCAATGACGTGGGTTGTTAGATGAGCCGGTAACGGCCAAATAAATATCAACGTGACGACAACAAAAAACAATATTACGAGAGTGTTTGTTGAACGTGTTAAATTCTTTGCTTTTTGCATTACGATATTTGTTGTACTGATCTTGATAAGTCCCCAAATTATACTCTCGCAAGGCTGAATTTTTCTGGTTCGATCTCCATTGCCCAGTGACCGAAATCGCCAAGATCATATTCGACGTACAAAAAGTTCGCTTCCCTGGTGACTTCGACAAGTTCGATGGCGTGTTTGAACTTAAAGGTCACCAGGCTGTCGTCCCATTCGCCCTGCAATTCGGGGTCGAAACCCTCGGGGGGCGCGTAGGCGCGTTCAATTTCACACTCATTGAGCAGCAAGCGCAAGATGGTTTCAGGATTATCAATGACTGATAATAGGCTGGCTTGCGCTTGAGCTTCAATCTCTGCGACTGTGTCTTCGGGTGAAAGCTCATCTGGGAGGGTGACCAAATGCCCGGGAGGCCGCCTAAAATGGTTGTAAAAGGATCGATAACGCCTGGCATATAGTTCTCCTTGCCCTATTATCCGTTTAATATTGATTTCACACAATAAATATAGAGGCCCACATGTGTGGGCCTCAGGCTTTCGTTATTGCTGATTTCTATACAAGCAATCTCATTTCTAAATACGTGTCTCAATCATGCGGATCGCCATCGATATTCGTATCCCTAGCAGGGAGGGGGTAATCCCCGGCAATGCCAAAAGCAGTGTAACCGATGCCGTATTTGTACCATCTGCCATTGGAGGGCCGGTATATCGTCTGGTCCCAGCTTCCATCGCCGTCATAATCTCCCGGTACTGGGATATCACCAGGTATCCCCCAGGCCACGTAGCCTTGTCCTAAGACATACCACCTGCCATTGCTCGGGCGGTAGATCGCCACATCGAAATCTCCATCCCCATCATAATCTCCAGGTACTGGAATATCTCCTGGGATACCCCAGGCTGAGTAGCCCTGATCTTTGACGTACCACCTGCCGTTGCTTGGTCTGTAAATAGCTATGTCACAATCTCCATTCCCGTCATAATCTCCAGGAACCGGGATATCTCCAGTGATTCCATAGGCCGTGTAGCCCTGATCCTTCACATACCACCTGCCGTTGCTGGGCCGGTATATGGCGATATCAGCATCCCCATCTCCATCATAATCGCAGGGCATGGGAATATCTCCTGCAATACCATACCCAAAATTGCTTCCACCGAAAAAGTACCATCTGCCGTTGGATGGGCGGTAGACGGCGATATCGCTGTCCCCATCCCCATCATAATCACCAGGTACAGGGATATCCCCGGCGATCCCGTAGCTGGCCAGTAATCCTGCGTTTGATGTGTACCATCGCCCATTAGATTGACGGAAGATCGATACATCCGTTGAACCGTCGCCGTCAAAATCAGCGGGGGGGACTGCGCACATAACGTCAGTGCTGTTTAAGATCGTCAAACCCACCAGCCAGGCCTGGAAAGTTGCATTAGGCGGTTCACACAGGCTAGTAGTATTAAAGTAGAATATCATCAAATTGGTCAGATTGGTCAGGCTCGCGGGCAGCCATCCGCTCAAGCCATTGTTGTCCAAATAGAAATACAACAAGTTGGAAAGATTGCCCAATTCTGTGGGAATGGTCCCCGTCGCCCGTTGGTACCCAACGACAGGTCCGTCAAGTTTGAAAGATTGCCCAACTCTGTTGGAATACTGCCCGTTATGCCATTGTTATTCAACCAGAGATCTGTCAAGTTTGAAAGATTGCCCAACTGTGTAGGAATGCTCCCCGTTAGATTGTTATTGTTCAACGATAGGTTCGTCAAGTTTGAGAGATTGCCCAACTGTGTGGGTATGCTTCCCGTCAAGCTGTTGCCCGCCAATTTGAGATGTGTCAAGTTTGAAAGATTACCCAACTGTATGGGTATGCCCCCCGTCAAACTGTTGGTGCCCAAGTAGAGATCTGTCAAGTTTGTGAGGCTGCCCAACTCAGTAGGAATACTGCCGGTCAGGTTGTTGTTCACATAGAGCTGTGTCAAGTTTGAAAGGTTGCCCAACTGTGTGGGTATGCCCCCCGATATGCTGTTGTTTCCCAATTGAAGCCAAGTCAAGTTTGAGAGATTGCCCAACTCAATGGGAATGATGCTTGTCAGGCTATTGTAGTTCAAATGGAGCTGAGTCAAGTTTAAAAGATTGCCTAACTGTATGGGGATGCTGCCCGTCAAACCGTTGCCCCACAAATTGAGCTGTGTCAAGTTAGAAAGGTTTCCCAACTGTGTGGGGATGGTACCCGCAAGATTGTTAGTCCCTAAGATTAACGTGCTAACATTCCCGCGGGCGCAGGTTACACCAAACCACGAGCAGGGCGTGTTCGTAGTTTTCCACCCTGTTTTGGTCGTCCAGCTTGCTCCGGTCGTCCCATCATACAAAGCCACCAACGCCTCACATTCAACTTGGGGCATGTCGGTCTGGTCGCCTGGATTGGTGCAGCCTGTGTAACCCGCAGTAGCAGGCTTAGCTTGGGCATTTCTGAATCCTCCAAGCGCAATAACCAATAAAATCAACATACAATCCAACGCAACCCCACCTCTTGAAGGTCTCCGATCGTGTGACATCTTCTTCTCCTCGGTATGTGCCTAGTCCTCTCCCAGGTTTGAATAAACCAAGAAAGAGGCCTTTTATTGTTCCGTGGATTTCTATTTTACTTCTCGCAGCCTGATTGAGCAAGTATATAGAACAAATGGATTAATAAGGCCGGATAAGGGTAATTAATTGTTTTGACCAATTATTATCCCCATGATTATAGATATCCCCGAAATTTATTATATTTTTGATCTGTAAATTACATGGTATTTTTTGGTAAATATAATTATTGCAAAACCTCCAATTGGCTCTGGATGCGTGCTGCAGTTTCCTGGAAACTTTGCAGTTTTTCGCGTTCTTTTCCTACAACCGCCTCGGGTGCTTTTTTGGTAAAGTCGCTCTTGAGTAATATTTCAAGGCGTTCGATCTGGTTGTTGGTTTCTTTCAGGGCTTTTTCCAACCTCGCGCGCTCTTCTTCAGGATCAACCAACTCGGCTAAGGGTAAGAAGATTTCTACGGGTCCTTCCACTAAAGCGATGTGACCTTCAGGTTTTTCTTCCAGCTGCTCGACGATATTTAGCTTCTCTATATCTAAACCTGCGAGTGAAGCAATTGCGTTTGCCTGGGTTTGCAATCTGGCCGAAAATTCTCCCCCTGCAATAGTTGCTGAGATTTTCATACCTGGTTTAACATTCTTCTCTGAGCGGATGTTGCGAATGGCACGTACAACTTCCATGATCAAGGCAAACTCATCTGCCACATCCGCTTCCCAGTCTTCTTCAGGGATAATTTCAGGCCAACTGGCGATGATAAGCGCATCTTCCCAACCGCCTAAGGGATCTAGGTTGGGTGAGTGGGCTTCAGATGCTTTTTTGAGATGACCCCATAATTCTTCAGTGACGTAAGGCGTAAAGGGGTGCAGCAGACGCAGGCAGGTATCCAGGGTGCGCACCAAAGTCTGCGCTGTGTAGAAGGCACGGTCGCCGCCTTCATCTAACTGCAATTTGGCGATCTCAAGGTACCAGTCTGCAAACTCTGCCCAGAAAAATTCATAGATCTGGCGCCCGGCTTCACCATATTGGTACTTGGCGAATAGACGATCCACGTCCCGTACCAGGCTGTTTAGGCGGGACTGGATCCAACGGTCTGGCAGGGTCCAATCTGGTTTGCTGGCAGGTTTTTTGGGTGCTTTTTCTAGCGAATTCAAAATCAGGCGGGTGGCGTTCCAGACCTTGTTTGCAAAGTTACGGTTCGATTCAACCCGCCCGATGCTCACGTTGGTGTCTTTTCCGGGTGTGGAGCCAACCAGCAGGGTGAAACGCAGAGCATCCGTACCCAATTCATCCATGACTTCAAGCGGGTCGATCCCCGTACCCAGAGATTTACTCATGCGGCGGCCTTGTTCATCGCGCACAATACCGTGTAAGTAAATGGTATCAAACGGGATATTGCCGGTGAATTCGAGTCCCATCATGATCATGCGCGCTACCCAGAAGAAAAGGATGTCATAACCCGTCTCCATCACGGTTGTAGGGTAGAAATAATCGAGATCAGCTGTTTTTTCAGGCCAACCGAGAGTGGAAAAAGGCCATAATCCAGAGGAGAACCAGGTATCCAGAACGTCAGGATCTTGGTTAATTTCCTTGCTGCCGCAGTGGGCGCACTCAGTCGGGTCTTGGCGCTCAACAGTGATTTCGCCGCAATCCTGGCAGTGCCAGGCTGGTATGCGGTGCCCCCACCACAACTGCCGCGAGATACACCAATCGCGGATATTTTCCATCCAGTTGTAATAAACTTTATTGAAGTGTTCGGGTACGATCTTAATGCGTCCATCGCGCACGGCTTCTAATGCGGGTTCTGCCAATGGCTTGATGGTCACAAACCACTGCTCCGAGATCATGGGTTCAATGATCTCACCGCCGCGCTGCGAGCGGGGCACATTAAGCGTGTAATTTTCTTCTTTGAGGGTAAGTCCGGCTTCTTTCATGTCAGCCCAAAGTTTTTCACGCGCCTCGAAACGATCCAAACCGTTGTATGGACCGCCGTTCTTGTTGACTTGCGCTTCGGTATCAAGGATCGAGATGATTTCCAGATTGTGGCGTTGCCCAATCTCATAGTCGTTGGGATCGTGTCCGGGAGTGATCTTCAAAGCGCCTGTGCCAAATTCACGGTCAACGTATTCATCGGCAATCACGAGTATCTCTCGGTTAAGGATTGGAACCAAAACTATCTTGCCGATAAATTTCTTAAATCGCTCATCTTCAGGATGCACAGCAACAGCGGTATCCCCTAAGATCGTCTCCGGGCGGGTGGTAGCAACCGGAATGTGATCCTCAGAATCCTTCAGCATATACTTGAAATAGTACATTTTCCCGGGTTCTTCAGAATATACTACTTCCAGGTCGGAAACCGCTGTTTTTAAACCCGGCGACCAGTTCACCAGACGCGGCCCGCGATATAACAAGCTTTTTTCGTATAGCCGAACAAAGGCTTCGCGCACAGCTTTGGATAAGCCTTCATCAAGGGTAAAGCGTTCCCTTTCCCAATCTGGAGATGCGCCCAAGCGGCGAATTTGTTGAGTTATTATTCCGCCATATTTGTCTTTCCATGCCCAGGTGCGTTTGAGGAATTCATCTCGCCCCATTTCTTCACGTGTCACTTCCTCTGTTCTCAAAATATCTTTTTCTACCTGAAGTTGGGTAGCGATGCCTGCATGGTCGCTTCCGGGAACCCATAATGTGGGGATCCCTTTCATGCGGTGGTAACGGATCATCAAGTCTTCAACAGCTACGGTGAGCGCATGGCCCAAGTGCAGCTCCCCGGTCACATTTGGAGGGGGGATCGAAATGACGAAGGGTTTTATGGAGGCATCAAAGCTATCTTTTTGAGGGTCGTTAGAAGGTTTAAAATATCCATTTTCTTCCCACCATTTGTAGATACGCTCTTCCGTATTTTTAAAATCGTAGGTTTTTGGAAGTGTGTACTCAGCCATAACAAAGTCTCCTTAGTAAAACAAACAAAAAAGCTCTTCGCCATTGAGGACGAAAGAGCTTCCTTCCGCGGTACCACCTCGCTTCACCCGATTTGTTGTGGGTGCACTCATTACTCTAACTGGTGATGCATTCTCTGATTAGAGTTTCGCTATAACGGGCTAACCCGTGCTGTTCTAGTCTCGAAAAAATTTTGTCGATTTCTTCAGCAGTAACTCCAGGCGACATTCGGTGTTTGCAGGCTCTGGATGGCTTCCAGCCAAAGGCCAATCCTTCTCTGTGAGCGTAAAAACGCCTACTCCTCCTGGATAGGAGAAAATATTCTCATGTTGGGCGGCATTATACCTAAGCAGAAGTGGATTGTCAAACCAAACATGAATAATAAATGCGAAAATGTCATATTATGTCAAATTATCTTGACTCATGCCCACGGTTGTGATATGCTTCGCTAGTTTTTATTAAAGTGAGGAAGTTTGTTATTATGGTAAAGCGCGAACGTGTAGCCAACAATGTATATATTTTTCAAAGCAAAGAGTATGCCCAGGTGAACGCTGGATTGGTGGTTGGACCGGACATGGCGGTGATAATTGATACTTTAGCATTCCCCGAAGAGACGATCACCATGCGAGAATTTGTTGAGCAGGAACTACAAGTCCCAATTAGGTATGTGATCAACACACATTATCATGCTGACCATGCCTGGGGTAACATGTTTTTCCCGGGAGCAATAATTATGGCCCACCGGCTATGTTACGAGGCCTTAATAGAACATGGCATTCCGTCTTTGAAGAAAGCGCGTAAAACTAACAAAGCCTTGAAAAACTTAAAAATTGTTCTCCCGACCATCCTCTTTGATGAAGGGGAGCTAGGTATTCAGGTGGGGAAAAAGACCTTAAAGTTATTCTCTCTTCCTGGGCATACCACAGATAATATCGCAGTGTTGATTGAGGAAGATAGGGTTATGTTTTCTGGAGATACAATCATGCCATTGCCCTATATCGTGGATGGGGATATTGATGAGATGATGGCATCATTGAAAAAAGTTACCAAAATGCCATTGGAAAATATCGTACAAGGCCACGGAGATATTATTTTACGTGGGGAGGTTGTTAGGGTGGCGAATGAAAATATGGATTATCTCTCCACGATTCGCAAAGCAGTGAGGAAAGCAGCCAGGAGGAAATATCCATTGGATTTGCTAGAAACCTTTGATGTTGAATCTTGCGGGAAAAGCCGAGTGTTACTCGACGGGCTTGCAGAAGAACTGCATCACAATAATCTATTGGCATTGTATCGCCAGATTATTGGTGAAGAACCCGAAGGTTCCGAATTATTTTTTATGGATTAACCAGTCTAATCCAACCGGAGAATCGTTTCATCTCCTGTATTGTAATTGTCAGGGTTGTCAGGGTCAGACTTTATTCTTTTTTGCCCTATATCCATGCAAACGCTCTGTGCCTTCACGCAATCGTTTAATATTTGGGCGCAAAGACCAAAGCATGATCAGTCCTGCGAGAAGTCCAAAATAAATATATTCTGGAGGAGATGGGGGAGAAAGATTTAAATAAGCGCGCACACCAAAAATTACTGCAGAAACGAACGCAACACTTAGTGTAGCTAAAGAGGCATAGCCGATAAAATAAAAGATCAAACCTGCAATAGGTAATAATATTAGCGCGCTCCCCGCCCACAACCCTAAGGAGCCGCCAAAGCAGGTAGCCCCACCCGCTCCCCCGCCTAACCTAATTTTCCCATCCAGCCTGCGTTGGATAAGAAATATCGAATAATTATGGCCCGTGATTGCAGCCAGCGCAGAGAAGACCTCCAACCATGCATTATCTCCAGACGCTCCTCGCGCCAACATCACAGCCACGGTACCTTTAAAAACGTCCAATATGGCAGTAGTGATTCCAACACCCAATCCTGCTACACGTCCAGCATTTGTTCCTCCAGTCCGCCCACTTTTCACGTCGCGAATATCTTTCCCTGTTTTTATCTTGACGAATAAGAATCCGAAGGGAATAGACCCGATGAGGTAGGATATTAAAACAATTCCGATGTTTGTCATGTTGTCCATGATTGAGTTTCTCCTCGCATGCAGTTATTTTCGTTTATTTTGTATGTGGTTTCAAACTTTTTCAAGATTTGTATTTTAGCCAATTATTGGATGACAATTTCAACTTGATGTACTTTTCCACCTTGGATTATAAACCCTTGGCAGTCCCATTTATGATTTTCTTTATACCAGATCAAGTTTACGATTTCAGGGTATGCTGCTTCTACAATATCGGCCTGGGATGGCCGGTCTGGACCTGCAGGGTGGGAATGGTATATACCGATTAAATCCCATTCGCGCTCTTCTAGTAAGTGAAATATCCGGATTTGAGCCTGGGGTTCAACTCGAAAACGAGTGGGACTCTGAAGTTCGTTTTCAGTGGGGAATACCTCCAAACTACACCATTCTTTTCCGCCAACCAATCCACATGCTTCCAGGGGGGAATCTTGATTCGCGTGAGATCTCATTTGTTGCCAATGTTTTTCTTGAAGAAAGATTTTGGTTGGGATTTTCATTACCTAAATATAATTGCGATCGTCCACATTATTCCTAGAATAAAGAGAGGATCAATAATAGCCAACCTCCAGGTTTGGTCTCGATGGAGGTTTACCAAGAAGTTTATTAGGGCGTAAACTAAACCAAGTAATAGAACGCCGTAAGAAATCGGAGTTATTGGGAGGTAGTGGAACGCGGCAGCAAATTGAACAACAATTAATATGATTGCAATTGCCTTAGATATTTCCCAACTGCCATGGAGCTGTAAATGAATCGAACGCAAGCTGACCAATCCAACGGTTAATCCAGTAGCGGGTAAGACTATCAGCAAACGTACTCCTAAAGACCGTAAACTAACCGATAAAACGAGGAATAACATAAATGATAGAGCGGTTAACCCAGCCGCAGCGACCGGTTGGCGTATATCATTTGGATCTGCGGTTATGTATTCAGCGGTCAGGACAAGCAAAAGCAACAAGCCTCCCAACATAAAAGCTGCCCACCATATTGGGCCTAAAGGTAGATTCCCTAACGGAACACTTACCACCCATGCGGTTAGGGCTGGTAATACCCAATGGCTGATAGTAGAGCCGCTCTCTCGCCTAGGATGCTCGCGCAAGAGCCAATCCATACCAATTGCAGTCATGCCTGAAACAATTAGAGCGACGGCAGTGTTAACCGTGATTTGTACTGGTAAAAAAATCCCTGCAAATTCAAAGCTCAGGTCTCGGCTGGGTAGGTCAACAAAATGGGCGGTAGCATATGCTAAGAGGATAGTTGCGATTAGTATACTTAATCTTTCGGTATCAGGGAGGTTGCCAGACTTCATCACATTGGAATTGTACACGCCTATAGTATGGATGCCAAGATGAAATTCCGCGACCAAAAACCATAATATTCGTATATTTTAATGAATCAAAGATTTTTATCCGAACATAAACAAACATTTGGAGGCAAAAAATGAAGAAACTTTATAGGAGCCGCTCAGATTCGGTGATTGCCGGTGTAGCCGGAGGCTTGGGGGCATATTTCGGTGTAGATCCTGTGTTCCTGCGGGTACTTTTTGTGCTTCTTACAGTTGCAGGTGAGGGCATCGGATTATTGTTTTACATCCTGATGGTGATCGTTGTGCCACGCGTACCAAAGGGAGAAGAAATAACCAGGGCTTCAGTACCTCTGCATGAAAATCGACAGGCTGGCCTGATTGGGGGAAGTGGTTTGATATTCCTGGGCCTATTTTTATTTGTGGATAATTTGAATTTATCCTGGTTAAATTGGGTAGAATTTGGTACCCTTTGGCCACTATTACTTGTTCTTGGCGGAGTTACCATAGTAGTTCGTCAATTTAGAGGAGTTTGATAACGATGGAAATCAATAAACGTAAAATCAGTTTGGTTTGGCCTGTAATATTAATCGGGCTGGGAATTGTTTTTTTGCTGGATAATTTGGGTGTAGTATCCTGGAATGTTGGCTTGATGTTGTATCGTATGTGGCCATTAATTCTGGTTGCTTTTGGTTTGGATATCTTATTTGGAAGGCGGTCAGGCACTGCAGGCGTGGTCTCCCTCGTCTTGATAATAGCGGTTTTTGTTGGAGGTGTCTGGCTTTTCAATACATATGGGGAGAATTTCAGTAATGAATTGGCTATTCACCAAATCGACCAAGCGGCCAATGAAGCTGCGGATGCTAAACTTGAGATCGATTTTGAAGTAGGTGAATTGGTCGTTGGTAGCCTCTCCAGCGAAGGAATTTTAGCCCAAGGTAGCATTGAATTGCCCGAAAGCCAGGAATTCATAAATGAATTCCAATTGGATGGAGATACAGCCAACTTAAGATTGGCGAGCGAAAATCTATTAAATTTCCCAGATTGGTTGGGAGGTAGCATTTTCGATTCACATTCTATTGATTGGGAAATCAACCTGACGGAAAACCTCCCGATTGACCTGGAAATTAACACCGGTGTGGGCTTCTCGGTTATTGACCTTGAGAATTTATCTTTGACTGGCTTGGACATAGACACCGGGGTTGGAGAGACAATGGTGTATTTACCCTCGAGTGGTGATTTCCACGCAACGATCAGCGGAGGTGTCGGTGAAATTAACATCTATATTCCGGAGGGCACAGCTATCCTGATCCGCGTCAGCACCGGAATAGGGAGTGTTTCTGTTAGGGGTGATTTCGACCAGTCTGGAGATGTCTATGTTTCAGAGAGCTATTCATCCGATCGTGATTACATTGAATTAATTGTGAGTGGTGGAGTAGGGAGTATAAACATTCGTGAAACGGATCGCTAAACTTGACTGACAAATAATCAGACGATTGTGTTATAAAGAGAGATGCAAGCTATTGAGATAAAGCTGGAGCATCTCTCTTTTATTAATAATTAGATTCGTGTTTCTTCGCTGGGTTGGTATCATGAGTTCAAAACGACAGTTGCTAGGGCGTTGGGGTGAGGAATTGGCTGTTAAATTTCTAACTCAAAAGGGTTATGAGATAATTGAACAAAACATGCGTAATGAATATGGTGAAATTGATTTGATATCCAAACATGGAGATGTTCTAGTTTTTGTAGAAGTTAAAACTCGTGCGACTAAAAGTTTCGGCTTCCCGGAAGAATCGGTAACTGCAGCCAAGCAAGCTCATCTTATTGATGCAGCCCAGGCATATCTCCAGGCCAATACGGAATTGGATACTGACTGGCGTATCGATGTGATTGCCATCCAACGCGGGACTGGTAAACAAGCTCCAAAGATAACTCATTTTGAAAATGCAGTCTCCTGATCTTCTTCCCCCATTGGTTGTGTTGCTCGGTCCTACAGGAGTGGGCAAATCCGATCTCGCAATTCAGTTAGCTGAGCGCATAAATGGTGAAATAATATCGGCCGATTCGCGCTTATTTTACCGCCGCATGGATATTGGTACGGCTAAACCGACTCCAGAACAACGCGCCTTGATACCCCATCACTTGATCGATGTATCAAACCCGAATGAAACTTGGAGCTTGGTAAAGTTCAAAGAAGTAGCAGCAGAGATTATTTCCGAGGTTCACAAACGCGAACGAGTTCCTATCTTGGTTGGGGGCACGGGACAATACATCCGGGCGGTTGTAGAGGCTTGGGAAATTCCTACTCAACCCCCTGACTTTAAATTACGTACCGCCTTGGAGAACTGGGTGGAAGATATCGGGGCTGACGGTTTGCATAAACGCCTGGCTTTGCTGGATCCTGAAGCTGCTGAACTTATAGATCATCGTAATTTGAAACGCACGATTCGTGCTTTGGAGGTCATTTTGTATACTGGACAATCTTTTTCAAGCCAACGCCGGCAGGGATCTTCTCCGTACCGGATACTCCAAATTGGTATAAACCGCACCCGAGATGAACTTTACCGGCAGATTGATGAGCGTATACAAAAAATGCTTGAAGATGGTTTTGTTGATGAAGTTAGTGCATTGTTGGCCGCCGGATACTCCCCCGAACTCCCCAGCTTCTCAGCAATCGGATACAAACAAATAGCTGATTTTCTAGCAGGGAATTTATCATTGGAAGAAGCAATAATTGAGATTAAACGCAAAACCCGTCAATTGGTGCGGCGGCAAGCGAACTGGTTCAAATTGAACGATCCAACTATCCAGTGGTTTGATGCAGCCTCGGTAGAGCTTGAAGAACTAGAAGATTTGGTTATAAAATTTCTGCAAAATGGGGGAAAATTAGCTTGAGAAAAAATTGATCGTTATATAGCTTAATGCGGCCACAAATCCAGAAATGGGGATCGTCAATACCCAGGCAATCATCAAATCCTGAGCTACCTGCCAACGAACCATATTGACCCGCTCAGCCGCGCCAGCTCCCATTATGCTTGAACTCATTACCTGGGTGGTGCTTACAGGACCGCCAAAAAGCGCAGCAGTAAGGATTACACTCGCGCCTCCAATTTGGGCAGAAAATCCGTGTACAGGACGCACCTTGATTATTCTGCCCCCTAAAGTATGTATTAGCCTCCATCCACCAAAGGAGGTACCTATTGCAATTGCGGTAGCAGAAGCAATAATTACCCAGGTAGGCACGATGAAGGTGTTAATTTCATTAGCTACGAATAACGCCAATGTGATAACCCCCATCGTTTTTTGTGCGTCGTTCGCGCCGTGGCTTATCGCTAACCCAAACGATGTGGCGATTTGCATACGCTTAAACAGGTTATTGACTTTTGGAGTCGCACTTTTTGATAAGAAGAAAACCAACTTAGTAATTACATATCCAGCGAGTAACCCCAGAATGGGTGAAATTAATAGTACTATTAAAATTTTAATCAATCCTGGCGCCTGGACAACGACTAGTCCTTTGGCGCTTATCGCAGCGCCCAAGAGTCCCCCAATCAGAGCATGGGAAGAAGAAGATGGAATCCCCATATACCATGTGACTAAGTTCCAAATGATCGCTCCTGCCAAGGCTGCGATCATTATTTCTAACGTAATAAATTCAGTAAGCAATAGATCCTTTCCCACTGTTTTAGCAACGGCAACACCGAATAAGAATGGTCCAATGAATTCACCAATTGCAGTGAGTATAAGAGTAGTACGGGGTTTCAATGCACGCGAAGAAATTACCGTCGAGACAATATTAGAGCTATCGTGAAGGCCATTCAGGAAATCAAAAAACAGGGCAAGTACGATCAATGGTATCAACATGTTTACGGTCAACAGGGTTATATTGAGAATTAGCTCGTAGCATACCATAAAATTCAAGTATCGGAATCGTTCCAATGAAAGCGCCTAAGCAACTTTTCGCAAGTCTGTTTTTACCTATTTGCCAATTAATATCAAGGGAAGAAAGTGGTAATACCTTGCTTTATGAATTGTCTGGTTGACATTGGTCTGACTTATGCCTATACTTGGGTAAATATTTCCCGTGGTCGCAAAAGTGTGAAGCAGGAGGATCAAAATGAGTGAGAAGATTTGGCTCAATAGTTACGACGAGGGAGTCCCACATTCCCTTAAATACTCAGATGAAACAATCCACGAGTTGTTGGAAAAAACAGCTGTAAAGTTCCCGGATAAAGTGTGTACAATTTTTAACGGGGCGAAGATTAGCTATAAGGAAATGAATGAACTTTCTGACAGATTAGCCGTTGGATTGGATAGTATAGGAGTCAAAAAGGGAGATCGCGTGGGAGTGTTCATCCCTAATACACCCCAGTTTGTAATAGCGTATTTTGCTCTTCTTAAAATTGGGGCTATAGTTGTTGCCACAAACCCTCTTTACACAGAGCGTGAGATCATTCACCAGGCCAAAGACTCTGGGATGGAAGTGATGATCCTAATGACTAATAATTACGAAAAGGTAAAGGCCATCCAGGATCAGACAAAAATCCGCCAGATTGTTGCCACGAACATTAAAGAAACACTCCCACCTGTGATGCGTATCTTATTCACTTTATTAAAAGAAAAGAAAGCGGGTTTCAAAGTTACACTCAGGGATAACGATGTTTGGATGATGGATCTGATCGACAAACATGATCCTGGAGATCGCCCTGTTTTTTCCATCAGCCCAGATGATACGGCTTTGTTTCAATACAGCGGTGGAACTACCGGGCTTTCGAAGGGGGTTATCGCACCTCACCGTGGTTTGGTTTGTAATATGTACCAACTGGATGCTTGGAATCCCTTTACTGAAGAAGGTAAAGAAGTAATCATGATGGCAATACCCCTTTACCACGCATATGGCATGGTGGTCGGTCTGAATTATGGGATTGCCCTAGCAGCTACACTAGTTATGATCCCTGATCCAAGAAATATAAAAGATGTGCTTGATAATATGACAAAACATCAGGTAACCATGTTTCCGGGAGTCCCTGCAATATACAACGCGATCAACAATCACCCAGATGTTTTAGCAGGGAAATATGACATCAGCAGCGTAAAATTCTGCTTATCTGGTTCGGCGCCATTACTTCGGGAAACGAAGGAGCGCTTTGAGGAGTTAACTGGAGGTGCATTAATCGAAGGTTACGGTCTCTCCGAAGCGCCTGTTGCGACGCATGCAAACCCGATCAAAGCTGGCAGCCGGATTGGTTCGATTGGTTTACCTCTACCGGATGTGGATTGCCGTGTTGTAGACCTAGATGATGCTGTGACCGATCTGCCCCAGGGAGAGATTGGTGAATTACTTATCAAAGGGCCTCAGGTGATGAAGGGTTATCACAATATGCCCACAGAAACGGCAAATACATTGCGCGAGGGCTGGTTGTACACTGGCGATATTGTGTATATAGATGAAGATGGTTATTTTTTCATAGTTGACCGTAAAAAAGAATTGATCAAACCAGGCGGCTTCCAGGTATGGCCGCGCGAAGTTGAGGAGGTAATCCAAGCCAATCCCAAAGTATTAGAGGTTGGGGTTGCGGGTATTCCAGATGCAAGCAGCGGAGAGGCAGTAAAAGCATGGGTTGTTCTCAAGCCGGGTGAAGAATCAACTTCGGATGAGATTCGAAGCTGGTGTAAAGAGCAATTAGCAGGATACAAAGTGCCCAAGCAGGTTGAATTTCGCGATGAACTGCCCAAGAGTAACGTTGGGAAAATCTTAAGGCGAGAACTTGTTCGTTTACATAAAGAAAATGATTAGTAATAAAATTTAACTTTAATCAGAATAAAATTTATTAAAAGGGTGTATTTTCTTGCAATACACCCTTTTTATTTGGGAGAAATCATGCGAGCTGCATTTTTCGATGTGGATGGAACCCTTACTAAAAATAGGGTTTGGCAAGGACTTAGAGAATATTTCAAAACTCGAGGCCTGCGCCGTTGGACCTTGGCATACTTTTGAGTTTACCATATGCTGCTGTATCTATTTTACCGCCTGGGCTTGATTACCGCGGTTGGGTTTCGTTCACCTTGGGCGCGGCACATGTCATGGTATTTTCGTGGTTATAGCCTCGAACAGGCAAGCGAGATATGGGACTGGGTTGTTTCTGAATTCATTCAAGACCAATGGCGGGAGGATATTCTACATATCCATAAACAACACAAAGATTCTGGCGATGTCGTCTTCTTGGTATCCGGAGGACCGCTCGGTTTGTTGAATCGCATAAAGGAAGAAATTGGAGCTGATTACGCGGTTGGGACTAAACACGAGTTATTAGATGGAATCTATACAGGCCGGGCTGAAGGGCAGGCTTGTCAGGGGGAGAATAAAGCCATCTTTACCAACCAGCTTATTACGGAATTGGGATTGGAAATTGACCTGAAGCAGAGCCATGCTTATGCAGATTCTGCGAGTGATCTGCACCTCCTGGAGATGGTTGCTAATCCAATTGCGGTTTACCCGGACAGTGAACTCCTTTCAATCGCTGAGAAACGGGGTTGGGAAATCATTCCTGGATAAATATTTATGTAGTTAGAGTTCCTCTTTGCGGTATTTATATAAACAGGTATAAATCGAAATACAATTTTTGGTCACAAAGAAAAATAGCCCTGCATTCAAGCACAGGGCTATTAGTTTTAATCCTGAAATTATTATTTGGCAGGTGCGAAGGCTGGTGCGCCGGTTTCTTTTTTTATTGGGGAAGGGAAGAGCTCTTCGAACTCATCTCTGGTCAAGGTCTCAATTTCAATGAGTTTTTTTGCGATCGCGTCAAGATTTTTACGGTATTTATTAATTACTTTCTTGGCTTTTTGGTATGACTGCTTAATTAGTAGGCTCACTTCTTCATCTATTTTTTCAGCAATCGCATCAGAGTAATTGCGTTGTTCAGATATTTCGCGCCCCAGGAAAACTAGCTCCTCACTTTTACCGTAGATCCTCAGACCGAGTTTGTCACTCATACCCATGCGGGTGACCATTTTTTGGGCCATCTTAGTAACTCTTTCTAAATCGTTGGAGGCTCCAGAGGTAATATCATCGAAAACGATCTCTTCGGCAGCCCTCCCACCTAATGCAAATGCCAGATCGTCCAGGAGTTTTTTACGACTCATCAACGTGGAATCATCTTCTGGGAGAGCGAGAACATAACCACCTGCCATCCCACGCGGCACTATCGTGACCTTGTGAACAATATCGGTCTTTGGTAGAGCGTGAGCGACGACCGCATGGCCAGCTTCATGGTATGCAATGATGCGTTTCTCATCTTCACTTATTAAGCGGCTTTTGCGTTCTGGCCCCGCAATTACACGTTCGATTGATTCTTGAAATTCATCTTGGCCAATTTTGGTTTTGTCGCGCCTAGCAGCTAAGATAGCCGCTTCATTGACCAGGTTTTCAAGGTCAGCGCCGACGAAACCGGGCGTGCCTTTAGCTAATAATGATAAATCAACCTTTGGTTCCAAAGGCTTGCCTTTGACGTGTACTTTTAAGATCGCTTCACGTCCGCGTACGTCTGGTCTATCTAGGATTATTCGCCGGTCGAAACGACCTGGTCGTAATAGGGCAGGGTCGAGGATATCGGGTCGGTTTGTGGCTGCGACCATGATAACATTCGTATCTGTTTCAAATCCGTCCATCTCAACCAGCATTTGATTTAATGTCTGTTCACGTTCATCATGGCTACCCCCAAGACCTGCGCCTCGGTGACGTCCAACTGCATCGATTTCATCCACAAATACAATACACGGGGAGTGGCGTTTAGCCTGGTCGAATAAATCACGCACCCGGCTAGCGCCTACACCGACAAACATTTCTACGAATTCTGACCCGGAAATTGAGAAGAAAGGCACTCCGGCTTCTCCAGAAGTAGCTTTAGCCAGCAAAGTTTTACCAGTCCCAGGCGCGCCAACGAGCAAAACACCCTTAGGTATGCGCGCGCCTAGGGAGATGAACTTCTCCGGCTCTTGAAGAAACTCTACCACCTCTAAGAGATCTTGCTTGGCTTCTTCCACTCCGGCTACGTCATCAAATGTTACCGTGGGCTGATCTCCGGAGAACAAACGTGCCCGGGACTTTCCGAAAGACATGGCAGCGTTATTGCTGCCTTGAGCTTGGCGGAAGACGAACCAGAAAACACCTCCTAGTACGAGGAAGGGTAATATGTAGGTGAAAATGGTAGCAATATTCAGCCATGGGCTGGGAGCTTTTACTTCGATCTTCGTGCTTGTTGGTGCCAATTGGCTTGGATCTACATCCAAGGCGAGCAATTGGTCAACTAATGTAGTCACTGGTTCTTTGTAGGATGTGTAAGGTTCATCATCCATAATAACGGTTAGCCGATCATTATCGATCCGGATTTCAGATATCCTATCAATTTTAGCGACTATTTCGTTAATTGTTAATACACCTGGTCTGTTTTGTTCTTGGAAGTTGACCACCAAAAAGAAAATGATGATCAAAAACAATAACAAATAAACAAGGGATACCCTGCTGCGTGGAGTATTCAATTCGACCCTCCAATAATTAGAGTAATTAAATTTTAAGATTCGATTTTTATTATACCAATCTATAAGCTGGATTGGTAGTATTTATTCATATTGATGCAGGAATCTAATATCTTTCTTACTTTCAGGTAATAAAACCAGAATTCACCATTGCTATAAACGACGTTTGAATGCTAATTGTGGGATCGATAACTCCGCCCGCTTGAGCCAATATCCATGAGATGAGCCCAATTTATTGGGGAAATCCCGATAATTACAATCTCATATAGGTCGACTAGATATTAATTAAAGAATCTAACAATGGTTTTGAAGGGATTGAGGTTGTTAATAATAAGATATTTTAAGAAGCGCGTAAAATCGTTTGACTTGTTGCTAAGGTTAATCTATACTGCCATAATGAGACGCGTAATTGTGGTGGCAAACCAGAAGGGTGGTGTTGGCAAGACCACCACGGTAATTAATCTGGGAGCTTCCCTGGCATCCCTTGGCAACCGGGTAGCTTTAGTAGACCTCGATTCACAAGGCGCATTGACAGCTAGTTTTGGATTAGACCCTTACAAAATAAATCCATCTACCACACATTTGTTGTTGAATAATAATCTTTCGTTGGCGCATATCATCAAGAGAGCGCGGACGCGATTGCATATTGCACCAGCCAATTCTGAGTTACTTTCTGCAGAATACCGCATATTGAAACAACCGAATAGAACTGAGAAAATGCGGGGAGCCATTGAACGGAGCAAAAATGAGTTCGATTTTGTTCTTATTGATACTCCTCCGAATTTGGGGCTGCTTACTGTGAACGGTTTGGTGGCAGCCGATGAATTGCTGATTCCAGTAAAAACTGAATACTTAGCAATGCGCGGAGTTCGACCCTTGTTAGAGTCGGTTTGGTTAATTCGTGAGCGGATCAATCCTGGTTTAAAGTTATTAGGGGTATTGCCAACAATGTTTAATAATAATTCTGTGAATGCTTCAACTGTAGTCAAGGAAATGAAAAAAGTTTTTAAGAACAAAATGTTCCATACAGTTATACCTATCGATGAAGCCGCGGCGGTAGCACCAGCTGCCCGCCAGACTCTGATCGATTACAAACCAAATAGCCCAGTCGCCAGAGCATATATGCGATTGGCGGAGGAGGTGAGTAATGCCTATTGATAATGACAAAAATAACGAAACTCCCGTTGAGGGAAAAGGGGACGAAATGCTCCCCGTTCGTGGCCTTCCATTTGATGATGATCTGGAAATAAATGAAACGGTAACTGATGTTCTGGATGCATATACAGAAAATGAAGAACCCCGCGATTTCAGTGCAGATGAATTAGCTACGATTGTTGGTGAGTTGGAAGATACTTCACCTGTAACCTTACCTATTGAAGAAGATTACTTGCCAGATGGGGGAATGAGCGCGATTCATCCGATCATAAGCGATGAAGACCTTGATGAAACTCCAGGTATACCTACAGAGGATATTGAGCCTCCCGCCGAAGATTCGGCAAGAGGGATGCCGGCCTTCGACGACCGTGATTGGAGAAAGCCAGGGGTAACCAGCGGTATAGCAGGTACGGAGGAACGTGGAGCAAGCGCTAATTTGGATTCTGCTGAGGATTTACTTAATTTATTCGTCACTAAAGAACGATTAGATGAGCTATGGAAACGTATGGATCAAGCACGGATTGACATTCGCGAGAAAGTGCCCAGTTTACCAATTGCACGTCAGTTATACGATCAAATTGAACGTTCCCGGAATGAACTCCTGGCGGGGAGAAAATATTACGAGGAAGCCGAAAGATCAATCAACGAGGTGGAATTACGTATCGCTGCAGCAGAACGTGCCCAGGCAGAAAATCGCTCGGCGAACAAGATTCTATTGTATGAAGTTTTATGGGGCATTGGTCTAATAGCCGCATATATATGGCTGGCCCCATATATCCGGGATTTGACGCTGGTCGCTATTGGACCCGAAGCCTTACTCTCATTCCCAACTTTAGCTTCAGACTTGCTCACGCTGAGTAAATCTGCTGTCACGGCAGGATTAGGCGGCATTGTGGGAGCTTTATATGCCCTTTGGAAACATGTCTCACGTGATCTGGATTTCAGTAAGCAATTTGCTATGTGGTATATCACTAATCCAATAATGGGAATGTTCTTAGGTATTTTTGTATTTCTAGTAATGAGAGTGGGGCTTTTATCCCTAACCCTAGGTTCGGGGAGTCAAGAAGTCAGTTCCCCATTTGCCATTTATGTTTTAGCTTTTATCGTCGGTTTTCAACAAAATGTCGCCTATGGATTGATGCGCCGAGTATTAAAAGTCTTCCAGATCCCAGAGAATGACGGAGAAAGGGATGGCCTTGAGTAAAATAAGTGATTTCTAAGGGCGTTTGCAATCTTGTTCGAAATTAATTTCACCTGAATTGAAAACTACCCCCTGCAATTCCAGAGGGTAGTATTTTGAAACTATTTGTCTCTCGTTATGTTGTTATGGATACTAAGGCGATCCTTTGCGGCCCCAGATGATTCCTTCTAAGCGCCTCCACAACCTGCGCATAAATGAGCGCAAACGAGCCAAGCGGCGGTAACGAGTTATGTGCAAACGACGTGGTTCATCAGTCAGAGGCCCTGTCCAGGTAGCTGTGAGCGCTCCCCAAGTCAGCCCACCTCCAAATCCGACGAAGACGATCTGGTCACCTTTGTTCAGGCGGCCGTCTTCGATTGCTTCGCAGGTTGCGATGGGGATCGATGCCGTTGAAGTGTTCCCGTAATTATGCACGTTAACGACAATGCGCTCCATCGGTAATTTTAGGCCCCGGGCTGCGGCTTCGATGATACGCTTATTTGCCTGGTGGGGGATAATAAGTTTTATATCATCTATGGTAAGTTGTGCTTTGTCAATCGCTTCGTTGGCGGCCTTTGCCATGACTCTGGTAGCGAAGCGGTAGACCTCTCTTCCATTCATTTGAATAAAGTGCTGGCCCTCTTGAATGGTTTGTTGCGATGTTGGGATTGCACTGCCTCCGCCTGGAATTATCAAAGAATCACCACCCGAACCATCCGAGCGCATCACAGAGGAGAGCACGCCTCCTTGTTCATGGCTGGCTTGTAAAACGAATGCACCAGCTCCATCTCCAAAGAGGATGCAAGTGTTCCTGTCCGTCCAATCCACAAAACGGCTGAGGGTTTCCGCCCCAATAACGACTGCATTGCGAATTGACCCGCTTTGAATGGCCTGTGCTGCCATGATCACTGCAAAGATGAATCCAGTGCAGGCTGCAGATAAATCAAAAGCGCCAGCATTAACAGCTCCAATTTTGTCTTGGATAATACAGGCAGTCGCAGGGAAAATATATTCCGGTGAGGAAGTAGCTCCAATGATCAGGTCCACATCGTTAGGATGGAGTTTCGCTACCCGCAGGGCAGCGATAGCAGCTTCGCCCCCTAAGGATGCAGAAGTGTCTTCTGGACCAGCAATATGGCGCTGGTGTATACCAGTGCGCTCGCGGATCCATTCGTCGTTCGTATCCACCATCTCGGAAATCTCGTCATTGGTCAAGACCTTCTCTGGAACTGACATGCCCCATCCTGTAATATGGGCGAAAGTATTTGCAGCCATTAGGCAGCCTCCAGGTAACGGCTAACAATTATCGTGGCATTATGCCCCCCAAAACCGAAAGAGTTCGACATCATATGGGTAGCCTGGAGTTCTCTAGCTTGGTTGGGCACATAATCCAAATCGCACTCGGGGTCTGGAGTTTCGTAGTTAATTGTTGGGGGGATCATGTTGTCTTCTAGTGCTTTGATACAGAAAACAGCTTCCATTGCGCCTGAGGCGCCTAACATGTGGCCGATCATAGATTTTGTTGAAGAAACCGGGATTTGATAAGCTTGCTCGCCAAAAATGGTTTTTATAGCCGCTGTTTCGCTTTTGTCGTTATATGGCGTACTGGTTCCGTGTGCATTGATATAATCAATATCGGTAGCGCCAAGATTTGCATTGTCAAGAGCCATCTGCATACAAATCGCAGCGCCTGCACCGTTTTCCGCGGGGGCAGTGATGTGGAAAGCATCATTTGAACTACCATAGCCAGTTACCTGAGCTAATATTTTGGCATTCCTGGCTTGGGCATGTTCCAACGATTCGAGCATTACGACAGCGGCACCCTCTCCAATCAGAAAGCCATCTCTTTCCTTATCGAAAGGACGTGAAGCGCGTTCGGGATCATCATTACGTTTACTTAATGCTGTCATGGTACTAAGACCTGCGACAGCGATGGGTACGATCGCAGCTTCAGCACCTCCAGCAAACATGGCATCTGCTTGCCCTCTCCGAATCACTTCGGCTGCTTCGCCTATAGAGTTGGTTCCTGTGGCGCAGGCTGTTACCACTGCCATGTTCGGTCCGCGAATTCCCATATGGATGGCAACCATCCCCCCGGCAGTATCTGCCAACATCATAGGGATTAAAAAGGGGCTAACCCTTGATGGGCCTTTGTTGAAGAAAACTCCAAATTGGTCGCTTATTGTTTCCATTCCACCGATAGCTGATCCGATTATTGCTCCGATGCGGTCTCGATTATCATCATTGATGACCAGCTGGCTGTCTTCGTGGGCTTGGATGGCCGCAGCGAGGGCGAATTGGGAATAACGATCCATTCGCCTGGCTTCCTTATGGCCGAACTCCGCTGTGCCGTCAAAACCCTTTACTTCGGCAGATATTTTGTTTCGTAGGTTGCTGGTATCATAGAGGCTGGTGTATCCAGCTCCGGATTTTCCAGCTAAGATATTATTCCAAGTTTTTGAGATATTATTTCCAAGTGGACTGATACAACCCAGCCCGGTAACAACTACGCGTTTACGCATTCGTTTCTCCAGTTAAATTTGGCTGTTATAACACAATTCAGGGTGAATCGGTGCGGGGGAATACTAGATTCTTTGTCCCTGAATTACGCTTAACAGTTCCAAGATTTGTTGTATATGTATTCTGTCGTGACGTGCGATGATGTTGGTTAATTCTTGCAGCATAGTTGGGCCAAAAATTGTATGCCGGGCAGTTCGCTGCCAATCTTGCTCGCTGAGGCCAAGTAGCAAGTTAATGGTATCAATTCGGGTAGCTGTGAAGTCGGATAAGGCTTTTAGGCCGTTCTGAGAGTGGTAATTACGCTCTTCCACCCAAACATCGGTATCAACTCCGGCCACAAAAGGATTTTCTTCTTCCATAATCTTTTTCAGTCTTGTGAGATTTACTTCTGATTCGGTGTCGCGCAAGTGGCACACTAACTCAGTTAAGTTCCATTCATCTTCGGTGGGGCGTTTCTTCCAGATCTTTTCGGAAATATTTTTAGTTAAAGTATTTATCGCAGCAGGGGTTGATTGCAGGATGGCGATTAACGCATTTGGCTGGTTGAATTTTGGCTCGAGTTCTTCTAATGGGATTGAGTCTATCCAAGCTAAAACATCCTCCAGTCGCCCGGTACCAGAACGGGGAGAACTACTGACCTGGTTAATATCACCATTTTCTGTAATCCAAAAGGTTGCCAAGCCTAGGCGTTGGGCAGCAAAGATGTCGCTATCAGCGCTATCACCAACCATCACCACCGGTCCTTCTGGCCACCCTAAATAGGCTAGAATTTCGCCATAATAGGCCGGGTTGGGTTTTGCAAAATGGAAATTCTCATATGATGAAATCACTCCAAAATCAAACTCGTCTACTGGCAGCCCCGCCCATTCAAGCCGCTGTAGTATCGCTGTGCGCGGAAAAAGTGGATTTGTTGCTACAGCTACTTGATAACCGCGGTGGAATGCCTGTTTTACAAGCTCGACAGCCTGGGGACGAAATTCAGCTAAACTTTTTAGAGATGGGAATACATTTGCATAGAAATCTTGGAGGGGTGCCTGCATAGCGTCATAATCCCAGCCTAATTGGGGGTAAAATTTAGCGTCCAGGGTTTCTTTTAAAGTGAGTTCAGGGCTTTCGTTACCTAGCATTTCACTGGTCGATGTCAGCAATGCTTTAACGAGCGGCTCTTCGGCTGAATAGGCGCCCATATGCTCTGCCATGGATTTTAAGTAGCCCGGCAAGAACGTGCTCATATCGTTGCCGAGCAGAGTATCGTCAAGATCTAGAAGGAGTGTCAGGGTCATTGGGGATCACGATGAAGGCTTCCGGAAGTTCATGACAATTTCCGCAGCCAATGCGCGGCTGCTTAACATCTAGATGGTATTTTTTGCAGTAAACGTCAATTTGCAACTGAGGTTTTAGAAAGAACAAAGGACGTTGAAGAGTTGGTTTAAATTGCATGTTTTCACACGAATTTGCCACCTGAATATCCGGGATAGGACATTGACTGCAAAGTCCCGGATTCCAGGTTAGACCAGCCTGGTCGAGCAGGCGGCATTCCTCTTTGTTGCGCCCGCGAAAATAATCACCATAAAAATAACTACATTCTTTTCCGGCTGGGTTCTTCATGCCGGAAATTATAGCACGCCTATTTCCCACATCTACTAAATTTGAGTATATTAATAATATTTCTAATGAAATTTTTATCTAGGAGAAAAACTAATATATTTCTTAATTTCGATCAGGTAACCTTTAACCAGGATTATCATCAATCAATCTTCTAGACATATTAATAAAAACCGAGACAACCAGAGAGCGAGTGGCTGACCGAGAAAATGGATTGATTCCAAACCTTTGAGAATGAGGAGGTTTATACTCGTGTGATGTATTCCCCGGAACGGGTATCCACTTTTATTACATCGCCCACAGCTACAAAAGCAGGAACTTGAACTTCAAGCCCTGTTTCTGTGATGATGCGTTTATTTACTCCGGTGGCTGTATCACCGCGCAAAGCTGTATCGGCTTCAGTCACTTGCAGTTCCACAGAAGTAGGTAGGTCGATATCTAATGGCTCGCCCTCATAAAATGTGAGCTTGACGTTCAAGCCTTCTTTTAGGTATGGTGCAGCATCTCCCAACAAAGCAGCGGAAACAGCCGGTTGTTCGTAAGTTTCATTGTCCATAAATACGAAAGCATCACCGTCTTTGTAAAGGAATTGAACTTGGTGGTAGTCCAGCCGGATGTCTTGAACCCGTTCACTAGAACTAAAAGTTTTTTCCAAAATGGCTCCCGAGCGGAGGTTGCGTGCTTTAACCCGAATATTGGCTAATCCGCGCCCGGTTTTGTTATGATGGTAGTCGATAACCTTGAAGATATCCTCATCCAATTGAAATGTTACACCTTTGCGAAGTTCGTTTGCAGCGATCATGGGGTAAGTCCCTTTCTGAATTTATGGTTACGCGCAGATTATAGCGCAGTATCCAAAATCCCGCAATTTTTCCAAACTAATCCAAGATTTCCAAAAATAACCTCAAACAGGCAAACTTAATGTAGTACTAAAGTAATGTTTACGTGAGAAAAAACGTTAATTCGAAGGTGATTGGTATGCTTTTATGGTAAACTTATTTTATATTAATATAGTGATTTATTTGAATTTTGGAGTGATGTATGTCTGATAGGGATCAACTTGTAGTGGTTTGCGTAGAAGACGAACCTGAAATGATTGATCTGATACGGTTGATTCTCAGTCGCAAAGGCTACGAAATAATCGGTGCAGATGGGGGTAAAAAAGGATTGAAAACTATTCGCAATAAAAAGCCCGACCTCGTATTACTTGACCTGATGATGCCAGATATGGACGGCTGGGAAGTCTACCAGCAAATGAAGGCGGATGAGGAGACACGCGATATACCTGTCATCGTTGTTACAGCAAAAGCTCAGAGTATTGATAAAGTGCTTGGGTTGCATATTGCCAAGGTTGATGACTATATCTCCAAACCGTTCAGCCCACAAGAATTGTTAGACAGCGTGGAGCAGGTCTTGTCTAAGAAGGATCAGGCAGATAGCCCCAAACGATCATAAGATCACGGGGCGGCGAAAGCCGCCCCGTTTTTGATTGCCATAATGCATGACATTGAGCTGGCAAACCAGACCCGTCAATTGAAATCTCCCCTTCAGGTGGGTTATTGTGAGTCCTTTCTTTGTCGCCTGCGAGGTTTATCTTTTAGGCGCACAATACCTCACCACTGGGGTCTACTTTTGGTTCAGGAAAAGGAAAGCCGTATTGCATCCGCTATCCACATGCTGGGGATGAATTTCGATTTGGCAATTGTGTGGATCAGTAATGCTGGAGAAGTTGTCGATTTGCGCCATGCCCGGCGATGGATCTCGATGATTATCCCCAGGAAGCCAGCGATGTACACTTTAGAGCTTGCAATCGAGAGGTTGGGAGAATTTCAGATTGGAGATAAAATAAGCTTTGATGAAGTATCTTAATATATTTATTTTGCTCCTGTGGATCTCCATGATGATTTCTGGGAACGCAGAAGCACAAGAACCGCAAGAGGATCCGCGATATATAGTTCAAGAGGGCGATTCGCTTTTTGGAATCTCCGCAAGGTTTGGGGTGTCCGTAGAAGAGTTGGCAGAGGAGAACGATCTATCTGACCCTAACCAGATATTCCCTGGGATGGAACTTGTCCTACCAGGTGTTGATTGGATCAGCGGGTTATTAATTTCCAACCCTATGCCATTCGGGGAGAATTTGAGGAGCCTCAGCCGGAAATACAACATCTCCTCACAAGACTTTGCTCGTTTAAATCGAGTCTCAACCCCAGAACAGTTATTCGTAAATTATCCACTAATTCTGCCAACCGAACGAGGAGAGGAGTTAAATACAGCACGCGCTACCTTAGCCCCACATGCATCTCTCCTCGAAATGGCAGTTCAATCTGGAAGTAACCCTTGGTCGATAGTGGGCGCTAATCTTGTGGAGAATGCTTGGAGCATAGTTCCAGGAGACGTGCTCATCATTCCTGGAACAGATGACCCTGGGCCAGGCGCGTTACCTTCTCCGATAACTCAACTTGAGGTTGGGTTTCTTGGCTTTGTTCAAGGAAAGACCAGCAGTTTAATAATAAATTCGGAAGCTCTCCTATCTCTGAGTGGAGAACTTATGGGCAGTGAATTAAACTTCTTTGATGATGGCGCGGGTTCTTTAGTTGCAATGCAAGGCATTCATGCCTTAGCCGAAATTGGATATTATCAATTAAGGATTTCGGGCGCCCTAGAGAATGGTGAAAGTTTTGAGTTTGAGCAAACCATCCGCGTTGCAGATGGAGGATATTCTTTTGAAACCATAACCGTTGATCCTGCATTGCTAGATCCCGAAGTGAGTGCCTCAGAAGATGCGCAGATCATTGCATTAGTCTCTAACGTCACCGAAGATAAATTATGGCAAGGATACTTTTTAGCCCCGACACAATATGGAGATACATTCAATTCATTTTTTGGAACTCGGCGTTCCTACAACGGCAGTGACTTTGATTATTACCACTCTGGTCTGGATTTTGGGGGAGGCCTGGGAGTAGAGATTCTTGCTCCAGCCGTCGGTGAAGTAATTTTCGCAGGTGCTCTTGAAATCCGGGGTAATATTACGATAATCAACCACGGCTGGGGGATTTACACTGGTTATTTTCATCAATCGGAGGTTCTTGTTGAGGTAGGGGATATCGTCCAGCCTGGCCAGGTAATTGGTATAGTTGGAAATACTGGCCGTTCATCTGGCGCCCACTTACATTGGGAGATCTGGGTGGGGGGAATTCAAGTTGATCCCCTTGATTGGCTTTCAAATGTATTCCCTTAAATTTCTTCCTCCCCAATATCAAAATCTCCCTGATAATACGCTTCGAGAATTTCTTTTGCATCATTTATCACATCACTAGGAACAAGTATCTGAACTTTGCCTAATCTTGCTATCGATAATCCGAGTGTCTTCCCCAAGCTTTCTTGGGAAAGCAGAGTAGATTCAATACCTTGGGCCTCAAGCAGCCCTTGAATTATGGAAGCTTGTAGTTCACCTTCTACTTCATCAACAACTTCCCATTTTGGATCAACCATTTTTATCACTCCTAAATTTTAAGTTAAGGGACTTGATTGCTCAGTGGGGTAGAGTATAATATGCCCCAACCGAATCTCGCAAACCAATTTAAATGTTTTAATGATGTTAACTGATTTTACATTGAACGAAGAATATTGGGATAATTTCGCACTCAAGGAAACGGATATTGAGTTTATTAATAACCATCTTTTAGAATTAGAAACACCATTATCCCCTCACAACCTGATCGCAGTTTTAATAGCCGAGCGCATCCAACACGAACGGCAAACTGCCGAAGAACAAAAAATTACTGGCAGCCGAGTTTATATACCTGAGGAAACATACGAAGCGGGCGAAAGTTTGATTTTTCCAGCCATGGAATGGCAAACTGCCAAAGTATTGGGTGTTCGCCCAGGGATGAGTATCACCCCAGAGGAGTTTGAAGTCATTGAAGTTGAGTTTCAAAATGGTGAAATCCGGGAATTCGCGACTGGGTTGGAACAGCATATTTTGAACAATCCTGTTGAAGAAGACATTGATGATCCTTTGTTGATACCAGAAAAGGTTCTGGAAACTTACGGGAATATTTTGGCCGAACGTCTGATTAGTAACTTATCTAAAAACCCAGATTTTGTTTATATAGCCGGGAATTGGTTCCCAAAAACTTTAATTGTAGACGTTAACTTAGGAAATCTCAATCTCGCTGAAGCTGCGCTTGATATGGAAGGGGGCGGACCAATGAGGACCGCCGAATTAATCACCCACGTTGGTTTGCCAGAAGGTGTAAACTCGCATTTAGCTGAATTTTCATTGGATATGGCATTACAAGAAGACCAGCGTTTCGACGAAGTTGGTCCTGCGGGCGAAGTTGCTTGGTTTTTGAAGCGTGAAGAACCAGGTGGAGTTCAGAAGACACCTCTCTATCTGCGCTATGAGCCGTTTGATTACGACGAGAATGTTCTAACCGATCAAATGCTAGAATTATCAAGCCGGTTGGACGATGAGCATTCGCCTCTTGGCGAGTACACAGCAGATGTGAATGAGGTTGAAATTCGTCTGATATACCCTCACTGGCGAACTGGTACACTACCTTTATCTTCACGTATGAGTAAGCTATTTCCCACAGCCTACGAAGCGCCCAGGATTCGTTTTATACTTATCGATGGGAAGACAGGTGAAAAATTCCCAGGTTGGGTTGTGCGTCTTGAGCGTTATGTTTATGGATTGGGAGATTGGTACAAACAAAAAGGGCTTATGCCCGGAAGTTATATACGCCTGCAGCGTGGAACCCAACCCGGAGAAGTCATCGTGGATGTAGAATCACACCGTTCTGCCAAGGAGTGGGTGCGAACTGCTCTGGTAGGTGCAGATGGCGGCATAGTCTATGCTACTCTCAAGCAACCTGTATCCACCACTTTTGATGAACGAATGATGATCGCCATGCCCAAGGAAATTAATGCCCTGGATACAGCCTGGGAGCAAAGGCAGGGCAACCCTCATCCCCTTGAAGAGGTTGTTGTACAGAAAATGCGTGAGTTGGCGAAACTTAACCCCCAAAGTCATGTGCATGCCAGTGAATTGTATTCAGCTTTGAATGCCACTTTGCGCTGCCCACCAGAACCAATCATGGCTCTACTGGCTTCCCGCCCTTGGTTTGTACACGTAGGTGATTTACACTTTCGCATAGAAGAATCAGAAAACGGAAAAGAATAGGAGCACCCAGGTGGCAGAGGTCAAACATTCCAGTCTAGTAAAACCTACATTACAGACCCCTTTCCATATTGACTTCTCCTGGTGGAAGCAGAATGACAGGGATTGGCGGGTACATTTACGGAGTTTGTTATGCCTTGAGCACCAAGAAGCTTTCGTAGCTATTGACCAGGCTGAGAAAGTTGATTGGGTGGACCCGGTAACCGCAGAAGTTCAAAAAGTGGACGGCTTGCAGCACGTTTTACTTTCACACTGCGCTCAAGAGGAAGATTTCTTGGATTCACGCACAGCCCTGACCGAAGCCATCTTCCGTTTATTCATGAAGAATGGGAACACACCCATGAGCGTGGGGGAAATTGCTGAGAAACTAGAAAGAAAACCAATTCCCATATTGCGGACACTATCTGGGGGACGTGTATACCGCGGCGTTAGGCCTGTCCTGGATTAATTTATTAATTCCCTGAGATATTGTTATATTCGCCGCAGATGAACGCGGATGGACGCAGATAATAAAATCAACTATTGGACGCGCAACGTTAAGTAGGGAGATGAGATTACGACAAGCGATTTAAGTTGACAGTAAATCCATTTATTAATTATGGAACGAACCAGGCAAACGAATCCTGGAACAATTCCCAGATCTCCAAGGCGATTTCTGTCGCAGATTGGTCTGGTAATCCTGGATCCACAGGCATGACAATGATATGAAACCCAGAATTGCTGCGAATCAAAAAGACATTTCTGTGCGCCGTCATCCCGGGGATGTCATCTGTTTGGATAGCCGCTACACCGCCAACAGTGATATTCGTGGTGGTGGCCGGGTTGTTGGGGTCCTGCCATGCAGCGATCATTTCGCCTGACCACTGCTGCAGAGTTTTGCCGATTGTGTTGGCTATTAAATCTATTCCAACAATGGATCCTAGAGGTTGCCCCTGACCTGTGGGAATATAATTGACCCAAACGTGATTACCATCTATGTTCAGCGTGTACTGGTCATCGTAGACGAAGCAATAACCATGGGACTGGTTGATATAGTGATTCTGGCCGTTGAGAGGCGGAGTGCATACACCGGTTCCATTAGAGGCAAAAACCAAAGCCCAAGGGCGGGTACCGAATAATTCTCCGGAAGGAGAGCGCATCTGGTATCTAGCGAGAAATCTATCTCCAAGATTGGCAGAACCTGATAAGGTTACCGGAACGCTGATCTCAATAGTCCCTCCTGGAGGCACATTTCCCGGGATAGATATTGTAGGCCCGGTTAACGCGTTGCCCGAGGCGTTGATCTGCTCCCAGGTGTAATTGCTGTTCCAGGTGCAGGTGCCGTCATTACGCAGGCGCCACGTCTTTGTCTGGGTGCTGCCCGGTGACATCAGCGTGCCATCTTCGATGGTTATATCCGCCATGAATTCCGAATCTGGCTCACAGGGCGTATCTGTAGGCACAGAGGTCGCTGTGGGAAGTGAGGCGGTTGTAGCCGTAGGGAGAATCGTTTCCGTAGTGGCAGTAGAGTCCGGGGGAGGTGGCTGGCTGGGTTCTTCCCCTGGAGGAGAAGTAAGCGTTGGAGGTTCACCCTGCGGAACTATTGTGTTGGTGGGCGTTGGAGGGATTTCCTCCTCAGGCTCAGTGGTTGGAGTGGCTGCGCTTGGACCGCAAGCCAAAGTTGTCAATAAGATTATGCAAACAAATAGAAATAAATTCCGGCTCCGATTCATCATCATCTCCTTATGTGTGCCTGCATGTCTCCGGCAGGCTTGATCTCCTCAGATCTGGTAATCATTATATACTAATATTTGATTTGGTCGGGTGCGGTGCTGGCTGGCGAGGTGAAACTTTTTATTGTGGATTTGCGACTACCCCATCACGTTGGTTCGTTTGTCTGTGTGGTGGTGCGGTGGGTACCTTTCTCGTGAAAATTGGATAGGCAGAGAGAAACCCAAATAATCAGGTTATAATTTCCTGTAAATATTAAGAGGAGGCACTATGAAAGTTCGTGGGAGTGGATGTTTGCTATTTTTTTGGATGTTCAAATATATTATCCCTGTTTCAATTGCAACAATTTCAGCGGGTATGGTTTTAACGTGGGCTGATGCTAACTATGTTTTAAATGAAAGTATGACATGGTTCATATTCTTAGGGGTTGGTATTCCAGTATTTTTACTTGGGAAGAATATTCAGGATAATATTATAAATAATAAATAGCGTTAGCAATTCCCAAAAACTATTAGAAAAGAGAGGAATCTATTCTTTTATTTGTAGACTCAGATCCTCTTGTATAAATTCTTCCAGGTTTGTTATTTCTTTTTGCATTTCTAGCAGGATAGAAAATATGTATATTAGCATTGGCATCTCATGAACTACATATCCACAAGCCATGAGGTGAGGTTGCACAAGTGCGAATATGTCATCAAATGCCCGTTTATCTGCTGGGCTGAGGGCTTGCTTGAATTGCTTTAACCGTTGGATTTCTTTTTGGAATTGGTGTGATGTGGTGCGGATAGTTCTACCCATGTGTGGATGATAGCTTGAGGGGGAGAGGAGGGCAAGCGAATGGGTTGGGATGTAAAGATGTTGAGGGTGTTTGCTTTTGGTTGTTACCTTTTTACTCTCAGACTTGCAATTTCTATATGTATAACATAAGCTGCATTTGTTAGTCTAGCAGTAAATTCATTTATTTTCGTTAGATTCTTTTTTGCTACTTCCATGTTTTCAGCTGGATCTGAGAAAAAAATATCTAGAATACAAGCATATGCAGAAGAAAATTCTTTTAGAGAAGAAACTAGTTTCTTTGACCCAATTTTTTTTTGATTTGCAATAGCAGAATATCTTTCTTGTTTTGCACTCATCCAAGCGAATTCTTCCATATTTTCGTAGATGCTAATTTTGCCCTCAACCTTGAAAAATAGCATCACACTAGCAATTACTGTGTCTACCCATTCTGCCATTTCTTCTAATTGTTTATGGCGTGCCTCAATGGACTTGCTTGTTCTCGCACCGAACGAAGATGCAGCTAGTCCAAACAAAAAGGTTAGAAAAGCTAAAAAAACCATGTTCATATCCATTGACTTCCTCTCTCCATTACTAATCTATTTGATAATCCACCAAATCCCCTCCACTTGCTGTTGCAGCCCTCAGAATATCCTTCTTTGTTGCCCTCTGAAATGTTACACCACAAATAACACAGTTCAAGGTTTGAAACGCTTTGAAACGGGCAACGTCTGGATTAGCAACGATTGTAATAGTCCTTGTAATACTATAATGGGACGATAAAATTTGTTATCCAACCTGCAAACTCCAAGCCAATGAAAAGACCCAACAACAATTTAATTATTAGTCTATATAGCTCATTACGGCCTCTACCCCCCAACAAATTCCCAATAAATCCTCCTAATATAATTCCACCAAATATAGCAAAATTAAAATAGAGAGCGTTTGGTCCCAGCCAATAGTCCACTAGAAATTCCTTGTCAGACGTAGGGAACTTGCCAAATTTAGAAACGATTGAATAAGATCCATAAATCCCTCCTATTGCTGCGCCCAACGCGGGAACTACCATGCCTCGTAAAGAAGGCCATTTTTTTGTTTCCGCAATTTTTTCGTATTCGTCTAAGGATAATTGTAACGACTCTTTAAAACCGGTATTTTCGTCTTTAATCTTCCGAAGCATAATGATCACCTCTACTCGGGTTACATTATCTTAGCATATTCAACACGTTAAACCTAATTAATCCAAGCCATAATTATTATCGAAACATTTTACGCATTCATCCCAACAGATTTCCCTAACCATTATGCCCGTTTCGCTTTATAATACCGGCATCAAATGCCCCCGTAGCTCAAACGGATAGAGCAAAGGCCTTCTAAGCCTGAGGTTGTGGGTTCGAATCCTACCGGGGGTGCTTGAGAAAGTTGATTCGCGTGCAATGCAGGTGAGCAGATTCTTATCGTCGCTTTGCTTTGAAAAATCAGAAAAGCAAAATGTATTTTCTCAGGAATCACCATCGCGATTTGACGTAAAACGAAAATGAATGCGGGCATAGAGTAAACATGAAATTATCTGATCTTCCAAATATCGGAGAGGAACTGGAGAAGAAGCTGGAATTGGTTGGGATTCATAATCCAGATGAGCTTATTGAATTCGGCAGTATCAATGCCGTCCGTCGGATAAGTGATGTGCAAGATGCTGGATGCATAAATATGCTGTATGCTCTTGAAGGCGCTATACAAGGTATTCGTTGGCACCATTTGCCAGCAGAACATAAACAAAGAATTAAAGATGAGTTTCTTGGGAAGGAGAACGAGTAAAGAGATGATAACTGACGAGGTGGTGATGGGATTACCGTTATACCTAATACCGCTGACCCAACCTATTCATTTCCCTCATTAACCCAAGCTTTGAGCGCTTCGTAAGTTACGCCCAACACTGCACTAATTAGAAAGAGGTCCATCAACAACGCAGGGATTCCAAAGACTATCCGACCTATTATTTTATTGGCATTATCAAATTTGAAAGAAATAAAAGGGATCGAGATTCCGCCGCTGAATTCTTGCTCTCCGGGACCAAATTCTTTATCTTGGCAACGATTCCTTCAATACCGAGAGAAACAACAAGTCCTGAGCTTCTTCTAAGCTGGCAGTATCCATTCCTGCGATGGTTTCGATATTCGGTTTCTCAGAATAGAAAACGATCACGTGGTTCGAAATGTGGATAATATCCCCATGGGTAATTTCGCATTTGTCCACCTGTTTGAAATTTACCTCCGTCCTCCCATTTGAGCTTAAATTATAGAAGATAAATTTATCATCTTCGACTCGCAGCTGAGCATGTTGGCGTGAAACGGTCAGGTCAAGAAGGATGATGTCATTATCAAGATCTCGGCCAATTTGGGTAAGGGTTGTAGTAACTTTATTAACTTGTTTGTTTAGAATCAACCAGGCATGATCGTCCGGTCCTAGCAGTTTTTTATTATTGTTTGATTTCATAGCACCACATCCTAATAAATATTTACTACTAGATGTGCAAGAAGCTTGCCGGATGTGTGTGATTTGAAACACCCATAGGTGAGTAAAGTAATCGTATAGAATTATTTTATCCTTAATACTTTGATATGGCTGCTTTTAAAAGATTGCGGCTCTAATTGCAGAGAAAGAAATTGCAGATTAACTGCAGAGAATAATAAATCTTTTTATAAATCTTTCCGCAATCTATTTAGTGTTTACGACCCCTTATTTAACCAGGCTTGCAGGTCTGGTAAGTGAGCCTTATATCGTTCGTAAGTGTTCGCTGCGATAAATTGTCTGGGAGTGTATCCAGCTGGGAGTCCCTGAAAACCAGCTGGGTCGTCCAGCTCGGATACATCCAATTTATTGATTGCAGTTAATACCTCGTGGATCAGTTGGTTAGCTTCAGCGCGCACTTCAATAAAAGGCCTGTCTTTGGCTCTATCAATGATGATGGTAGCCCGTTCAAGATCACTAAGTTCCCAAATCTTTGCATCCGTAAGTTTGTGTGTATGGATTAACCCCACTATTTTATGTTCACTCCAACAGATAAGGGAAAGTAAATCCTTAACCGACCAGTCTCCCACAACTCCGGGAGTGGTAAGACGTTCTTTGGGTATCTGAAGCCAAACGTTTGAGAGGCGTGTACGTTCTGTGCGGATTTTTTTTATTAATTCTTTTTTGCTGCTCGTTTTTATCATAGCGTCTCATCCAACTCTGACATTTATTGGAAACGAGGCGACCTTGCAATGAAAGAGCGTTGAGTGGGTCTTGGTTAAAAAAATACAATCTAAAATTGACCAATAAGTACACTATTAATTGTATATGTCATTATACTATACATATCAGGTCTGCAAACGAAGCTATTGTTTATGAATCCGTTAGTATTGCTTTTTTTTTATAAATTCCACCACCACTGTGTGTGGTGCTACTCTGGATTGCAGGTATAATAAACTAATGGAAAGATCAGGATTATTAAAATTTAGCAGCCAGGATGTAACCATTATTGGATTAGATGTCAAGGTCGGAGAAATGGCAGAGGAATTCACTGTTCATGACCAATCTTGGAAGAACTTGAAAATCTTAAAGGCAACTGCAGGAAAAGTACGCATCCTGGCGGCGGTACCATCTCTGGAAACCAGCGTGTGTGATACAGAGACGCGTAGATTCAACCAAGAAGCTGCTGGCCTGAGCGAAGATATCATTATCGTTACTATCAGCACAGACCTGCCTTTCGCTCAGAAACGCTGGTGTGGGGCAGCTGGAATAGACCGTGTGATGGTAGTCTCTGATCATTACAATACAGATTTTGGCGTTAAATATGGGTGTTTGATTAAAGAGCAGCGTCTTTTAAGGCGAGCAGCTTTCGTTGTCGACCGCGATGATCTGATAGTTTATGTGGAATACCTGCCAGCGCTGGGAGAAGAACCCAATTACGATGCGGTTTTAAATGCTGCTCGTAAAGCCTTAAATTAACAAGACCGCACGCTGGTTTACGCTTTCTGTTTAGGACCTAAATATTATGAATAAAGGACAATTACCTGATCAAGAGATGCTTTCGACACCGAAAGCTTCCAACCAGCCTCGTTTTTTTGTTTCAGCAATCATCCGGCAATCTACTTCACGGCCTCATATCTGGCAGCCTCCTACGGACGTATACGAAACTAAAGAAGCGCTGGTCGTTCGGGTTGAGATCGCGGGAATGAAGGATGCGGAATTCACAATATCTTTAGAAAATCAGGTTTTAGTCATCTATGGATTGCGCTCTGAATCTGTCGAACAACGCGCTTATAAGCAATTAGAAATCCGTTTTGGCGAGTTTATGACGATAGTAGAAGTTACCAATACAGTGGATGTTGATGATATTGAAGCTTCTTACGAGGATGGCTTTCTGAAAGTTGTGCTTCCCAAGACGCCTCCCAGCCGAATCAAGGTGAAGAAAGAGACAGGTAATTAACCGGGCGCGTTTTACTAACTAATACGCCAATATAAAAAGGACATTATGCCGGTTTCTCGTTGGTTTTCAGACTTATTTGACATCCTCAAATTAATGGAAGGGGGAGAAAATGTATATGAAGAGTTGCTTCTCCAGCCTAAAGCAACGCGGATTGTTCCGGAAAAGGGGAAAAATGATGTTGAGGATCATCATCCTGACGACGATGAATTCATGATTGAAATACCAGATGTTTTACCCATCTTACCGCTGCGTGGAATTGTAGTTTTTCCCCACACCGGTTTACCGCTAACTATCGGCCAACCTCGATCGATTAAACTTGTGGATGATATTATCGGAGGCGACCGGCTTATTGGACTGGTCGCATCTAAAAACCCTGAACTTGAAACCCCCGGACCGGAAGATCTATACAAAGTAGGGACAGTCGCCACGGTCCACCGTATGTTCCGCACACACGACGAAACCATGAGTTTGCTCGTGCAAGGGACGCACCGGTTTCGATTGAGCGAATATGTTGAAACTGAACCTTACCTCAAAGCCAAGATAACCCTGGACCCAGAAATCGAAGAGGAAGATATTGAGATTGAAGCCATGGCGCGCAATGTACGCAAACAATTTGAGAATATCGCTGGGTTAATTTCCTCAATTCCCCAAGAATTGGTATTTTCGGTTCTCAGTTTGGAGGATGCTTTACAGACGGTCTACACCATCGCAAATTTTCAACGCATGGAATTGGAAGATGCCCAAGAGTTGCTGGAAGTCAATTCAGTTGCAGAAAAATTACGCAAGTTGACCAATATACTAACCCGCGAGGTAGAGGTATTAGAACTCGGTCAGAAGATACAAAATGAAGCTAGATCTGAGATCGAAAAAGTCCAGCGTGATTATTTCCTGCGCGAACAATTAAAAGCTATTCAAAAAGAGCTTGGAGAGCAGGATGAACAAACTGCGGAGTTGGAGGAATTCCGGGAGAAAGTCTCATCCGCAAATATGCCTGAGGAGGCCGAAAAGCAGACCTTAAGGGAGATTGAGCGTCTTTCTCGTTTATCACCGGCCTCAGCAGAATATGGCGTTATCCGTTCTTACCTCGATTGGTTGGTGAGCCTTCCTTGGCAGGTTATTTCCGAGGACAACCTTGATATTGCTCATGCGCGCAAAGTATTAGACGAAGACCATTTTGGTTTGAAGGATATCAAAGATCGCATCCTTGAATTTTTAGCCGTACGCAAGTTGCGTTCAGAAAGGAAGGATGAATTACAGAGCGCTGAAAATGAGGACACAATTCGAAAAACGCGTGAAGGTGTCATTCTTTGCTTCGTGGGACCGCCAGGAGTAGGTAAAACCTCATTGGGGCGATCAATTGCACGTTCTTTGGGGCGTAAATTTGTGCGTATTTCCTTAGGAGGTGTGCGCGACGAAGCTGAGATACGGGGCCATCGCCGCACTTATATCGGCGCGCTTCCAGGGCGCATCCTACAGGCTCTGCGCCGCGCAGAAAGCCGCAACCCAGTCTTTATGATGGATGAGATAGATAAACTTGGACATGACTTTAGAGGTGATCCCGCCTCAGCACTCTTAGAGGTTTTAGATCCAGAACAAAACGCCGAGTTCCGAGACCATTACTTAGAGGTAGCATTTGATCTTTCTCAGGTGATGTTTATTACTACTGCAAACTCGCTTGGACCTATCCCTGGCCCTTTGCGCGACCGCATGGAAATCATCCACCTCTCCAGTTATACTGAGCGGGATAAGATCGCCATCGCTAAAGGGTTTCTTATCCCCAGGCAATTGCGGGAGAAGGGACTTCGAAAGAGTGAAGCAAAATTTAATAAAGCTGCCATCCGCAGATTAATTCGTTCTTATACGCGGGAAGCTGGAGTTAGAAACTTGGAGCGTGAGATCGGACGGGTGTGCCGTAAAATTGTTACGCTTATAACAGAAGGGAAAGTCAAAACCGTCAAGGTGACCTCAGAAGTGGTGAAAGACCTACTTGGTCGGGCGCGCTTTTTCAGCACGCAAGAAATCACCACGCGTACTTCTATTCCTGGTGTCGCGACTGGACTCTCGTGGACTCCTTTTGGCGGTGATATCCTGTTTATTGAAGCAACCTGTATGCCGGGCAATAAAGGGTTCCAATTGACTGGCTCTCTGGGAGACGTCATGCAAGAATCTGCCCGGGCAGCATTGTCATATGTGCGCTCGCGTGCCGATTCACTAGGTTTGGAGAAAGATTTCTTTAATACTACGGATATACATTTGCATGTTCCAGCAGGAGCACAACCGAAAGATGGACCTTCAGCAGGAGTCACGATAGTCACTGCATTAGTTTCGATGGTTTCGGGTATCCCGATTAAACCAAATGTTGGTATGACTGGAGAAATAACTCTGCGAGGACAGGTTATGCCGGTGGGGGGCATTAAAGAAAAAATCTTAGCAGCCCACAGAGCAAATTTGAAGACAATTATCCTACCAAAACAGAATGAATTAGATTTAGAAGATCTACCAGAGGATGTTCTCAATAACATAAAATTTATTTTTGTGGATACAATGGATGAGGTATTGAAAGCTGCATTGAAAAAACCAAAAACCAGAAAAGAAAACACGAGAAAAAGCCCTACCAGGAAAGCGAAGACAAAAACAATCCCTCCGAAAAAAGCGAGGAAAAATGCATAAAGTGATGCTGGTCGAAGATGACCCTACGATGCTATCGTTATTAAACACTTTGTTAGAAATTGAGGGATTCAACGTTTTTGAAACTAAGGATTTCAGACACGCGCTTGATGAAATACGCGCCGCAAAACCTGATCTGGTATTGTTGGACGTGCATCTACAAGAATATGATGGTTTTGAGATACTCGAGGGAATCAGACAAGACCAGGTCACTAAAGACATTGCTGTTATCATGTCTTCAGGTATGGCGTTGAAGGACGATTGCCTTGATAAAGGCGCCAATAATTTCATTATGAAACCTTACATGCCAGATGAATTGATCGGGATGATAAAACAACAGCTTGAAAAGTTAGGTTAGTAAAAATTTTAGGCAGAAAAGGGACATGAGAGTGATTAGTGGCTAGAAAAAAAATAAAAGCTTCACGTAAATGGTATTCGATGGATTTGCATCTGCATACTCCCGCATCCAGCGATTACAAAACTAGCGGAGTAACTTATTTAGATATATTGCTGAAAGCTGATAACCTCAGCCTCGACATGATTGCCTTCACCGACCATAACACTGTTGCTGGTTACAGCCATATGCACGAAGAAATCGAGAGGTTGAGGCTTTTGGCAAAACTTGAGCGCATCCTCCCAGAAGAGCAAGCACGTTTAATAGAGTATGAAAGGCTATTAAAGAGAATTCTTGTTTTTCCGGGATTTGAATTTACAGCCACGCTAGGATTTCACATTCTAGCGATTTTCCCTCCGAACAAACCTGTCCGCGAAGTAGAGCATCTCCTGCTTGATATGAATATTCCTGCCGACCAATTGGATAGAGGATCGGTGACGGTGGGAGCTTCCGCGGATGTGCTCACCGCATACAGACTCGTCAACGAAGCTGGTGGTTTAGCGATCGCAGCCCACGCCAATTCTACAAATGGAATTGCCATGCGGGGCTTGACCTTTGGGGGGCAGACGAAGATTGCTTATACCCAGGATCCAAACCTGCATGCGCTGGAGGTGACCGATCTTGAACAACGCGGGCGTCGCACAACAGCCGCCTTTTTTAGCGGCGCCAAGCCGGAATACCCTCGCCGCATGCATTGTATTCAGGGATCTGATGCTCATAGACTTGAAAATGATTCCCAGAGTAAAAAGAATTTTGGAGTGGGAGGCAGGATTACTGAAGTGCTTCTCCCGGAACCCGCTTTTGAAGCCTTAAAGGAATTGTTTGAGCGTAATGACTTTGCGCGCACGCGTCCTCGAAGAAAGAAAAAAGGAGAATCCGCATATGATTTTGTACGCGGCGCCCGCGAAGAAGGCAGTAATATTATCCAAGACTTTCACGAGGCCATGACCGTAAGCGGAGGCAAACTTTACGGAGTGATTGCAGATGTTTGCGGTTTTGCAAATACCAACGGGGGCACGTTGTACATTGGGTTGAGTAACGACCCCAAAACCCAAATTGCAGGCATCAACAACCCGCCACAAGCAATCCGCCAATTGGAAAAAGAGATCAGCAACCGTATTAGCCCGCCGTTACAATGCACAGTCGATGGGCATAAATCTGGTGGAAAAAATATTTTACGTGTATTAATTCCGCGTGGAGATGATCCCCCATATGCAGTAGACGACAATAAAATTTACATTCGTCAAGAGGCAGATACCGGGCTGGCCGTGCGTGATGAAATTGTCGGATTAGTGCAGCGGGGCAAACCTAGCAGAGCAAGTGCAGTTGCTCCAGGTTCAAAACAGCAGACCGGCGTAACAAGTGGGCATGAGCAGCCGGTCAAAACCAAAGGCAAGAAGGATAAGGAACAGGCGCCTCGTACAGGTGTGGAGATAGTCTCAGTCGAAGAACGCAAAGGAACACGATACTACATAGTCAAAGATTTGCGCAATGGTAACGTAGTTAAGAATGTGACTGAAAAATCCGCCCGTCGTTTATGGCACTACGCTATCACCACATACGCAAAAATGCCAAAGGATAGTAAAAAAACCCAAGCTGAATGGGCCGGAAATTTGGGATTTATTAAGCGTTATCAACAGGGTAAAAGTATGCGTTACGATCTAGTCCAGCGAAATGGAAAGAATTTCAGGTACTATTTTGGGGTCACCGATGACGGCATCCATGGAGGTTGGAGAAAAGTTGTTGGAGCAGAAGAATAGCTGCAAATGAGTAAAAAGACAGGGGTTATATTGCAATGCGGAATTCTTACCATCTCCGACCGTTCCGCGAGAGGGGGGCGCCCAGATCTTTCTGGGCCTGCTTTGGAAGAAGCGATAAAGAACCAAGGGTGGAAATCTGTCCAAACAATGATCGTGCCTGATGATTTGGAAGCGATTCAGAATATATTAATTAATTGGTCAGATGTACATAATCTAGACTTTATCCTCACTACAGGCGGAACCGGTTTCGCCCAACGAGATATAACTCCAGAAGCCACACTCGGCGTTATTCAACGTCTAGCGCCAGGTCTCACAGAGGCTATGCGAGCTGCAAGCATCCAGGTCACATCACACGCCATGCTGTCTAGAGCAGTGGCAGGTATCCGAGGCAAGACGCTGATCATCAACCTGCCAGGCAGCCCAAAAGCCGCCAAGGAGAATCTGGAAACTGTATTACCTGTACTATCCCATGCTGTGGAATTACTCCGTGATGATCCAAAATCGGAGGCTGGGCACTAATAATTACTAATGATTCATGATGATATAAATCGATTTTTTGATTGCTTTAAAATCCCAAATATGCTATTATCGATTCTAAAGGTATTTATTTATCCACTATTTTTTTAACTTTTGGAGGATTATTACATGGATAACCAAAAGAAACGTGAACTAATGAGTTTTTGGCTCTTCGGTACATTTATAATCGTCATCGTTGCGGTAACCGTATTTGCATATATGGTACCTGAAGTAGGAACAAGGATTTTCAGTGAGATGAATTACTGGATCTTCGTTGTTGCTACTGCAGTACTGTGTGTTGCAGGGTATTTTATTTACGGCGCGATTCTCAACCGTGAAGATGATGATGACGGGGATGAAATGGGAGGTATGGAACACATGGGAGGCATGGAAGAGTAAATTACTATAGAAATAACCTGGCGAAGAATAGATATTCTTCCCCAGGGTTTGAATATAAGAATTATTAACCTGCCACTTGTAGAATGTGACGGGCGATCACCATACGCTGCACTTCACTCGTGCCCTCTCCAATGGTCATCAGGCGCGCGTCGCGGTATATTCGCTCCACGGGATATTCTTGGCTGTATCCATATCCGCCGTGAATTTGGATAGCGTTGCGGCACACGCGTTCAGCCATTTCGGTAGCAAAAAGCTTGGCCATAGCGGCTTCTTTTGAGAATGGACGGCCTAATTCTTTCTGACTTGCAGCAAAATAAACCATCAAGCGTGCAGTTTGGATCTCGGTAGCTGCATCAGCCAGCATCCATTGGATAGCTTGGTAGTTGGCTATGGGTTGACCAAATGTTTCCCGCTCTTGGGCATATTTCACGGCTGCCTCGAAAGCTGCTTGAGCCAATCCTACAGCTAAAGCACCGATCCCGATGCGTCCCCCGTCTAGAGTCTCAAAAGCATAATACAAACCGCGGCCAAGATTTCCGACTAAATTCTCTGCATCCACACGCACATTCTCGTAAGTTACCGCATGAGTGGGTGAGCCTTTAAGGCCCATCTTTTTTTCAAGAGGGCCTATATGCAGCCCTTCAGAATCCGTGGGCACGACGAACATGCTGAGCGCATTAGACCCAGCTTGATCATCTGTGCGTACGAGAGTGATTATATAATCAGCGATACTGGCATTGGTGCACCACATTTTTGCGCCGTTGATCACCCAATTGTTATCCACGAACTCTGCATGAGTTATTACCCCGCCTTTAAGATCGGAACCCGCGCCTGGCTCAGTCAGGGCCAACGCAGCGAGTTTGCCTTTACCTGTGGCGGCATTTGGTAAATATTTTTTCTGCAGTTCTTCCGAGCCATGTTTTGCTATCGGGGCACAACCAAGAGCATTATGCGCGGCGATGGATAATGCGGTGCTGCCGCAGCCCCAACCTAATTCTTCGATGGCGATAGCCGCGCTGATGGCATCCACCCCGGCCCCGCCATATTTTTCAGGCACGTTTAAGCCTAGTAACCCCAATGCCCCCATCTTATTAGTGGCATCCCAATTAAATTCGCCTCTTTCATCCACTTCGCGCGCCTTGGGTTTTACCTCGCGTGAGACGAATTCGTGCACCGCATCGCGCCACATGCGCTGTTCTTCATTTAGATCAAAGTCCATTTAATTGCTCCTAAAAAGCGATTATTAATGTGTGTTTGCAATGTCATTTTGCTTTCTTAATTTGCTCAACAGCTTCTGGATTAACCAATGATGAAGTATCTCCGGGGTCATGGCCGAGGTAAGCGGAGCGTACCATACGGCGCATTACCTTGGCGTTGCGTGTCTTGGGGAGATCGTTGACAAACAGGATGTTTTTGGGTGCTAGAGGTTTGCCCATCGCGTCAATAACCATCTTTTTTAGTTCTTGCCGCAGATCGTCACTTATTTGAGCCCCGGAGACCAAAACACAAAATATTACTAATTCGCTGCCTTTTATCTCATGGGGAATACCTATCGCGCCTGCCTCAACTACTTCAGGATGGCTCACCAGAATCGATTCGACTTCTGCTGGACCAAGACGTTTGCCGGCTATTTTGATCGTATCATCAGAGCGTCCTAGGATATACCAGAGACCATCATTGTCTTTAGCTGCCCAGTCTCCTTGCACCCAGGTGTTTGGCCAGCGTGCCCAATAGGTTTCCTCATAGCGCTGCGGGTCTTTCCAGAAGCCGCGCGTCATGCCAATCCAGGGAGCTTTAATAACCAGTTCGCCAACCTGATCCTGGACAGAATTTCCTTGCTCATTGAATACATCCGCGGCGATTCCTGGGCAAGGGCCTGCAAACGCAGACGCCTTGAGGGGCAGAATAGGATTGCCCATTACGATGCCTCCAGATATCTCAGTGCCTCCAGAGTAATTTATTATCGGCAGCTTTGCTCCACCCACGTTATTAAATAACCACATCCAGGGGTCGGGATTCCAGGGCTCGCCAGTGGATGCAAAAAAACGCAGGGAGGAAATATCATGTTTTTTGAAGGGAGTCTCCCCGTGAGCGATCAAAGAGCGCACTAGGGTGGGGGAAATACCTAGCGTAGTAATCTTATGCCTGGCGACCATTTCCCACAACCTATCTGGTTCGGGGTAGTCTGGCGCGCCATCATAGATGAAGAATGTGCTGCCCAGGATCAAAGCGCCAAACACCAGCCAGGGTCCCATCATCCAACCCATATCTGTCATCCAATAGAGTACTTGCCCCGGATGCAGGTCTGTACCAAAAGCCATATCTTGAGCCGCTTTTACCGGAAATCCACAATGGGTGTGCACGGCTCCTTTGGGGCGCCCGGTCGTTCCGGATGTATAGATCACCATAAGGGTATCTTCAGCTGAGGTGATCTCCGTCTCGGCCTGGTCGGATTGTTTCGGGATGATGTCGTTCCACCAATAATCTCGTCCCTCTTCCATATGCACATCAAGGCCGATTCGATTGAGAACGATCATTATTTTTAACGATGGAACTTGTTCGGCCGCCTTGTCGGCGGTGGGTTTCATCGCAACCGGTCTTCCTCTGCGGAACATGCCATCCGCGGTGAAGAGGGCTTTTGCGTCCGCATCTGCCAGACGGGTGACCACCGCGCCGACGCCGTAGCCTGAAAAGAGAGGCAAAATTATACCCCCAATCTTGGCGATGGCTAAGAGGGCGACCACGATCTCGGGCGTCATGGGCACATAAATACCGATGGCATCGCCTTTACCCAGCCCTAGATTACGTAAGGCATTCGCTGTTTGATTGACCTGGCGGTAAAGTTCTGCGTAAGTCATGGTTACCGTTTGGCCTTCTTCGCCCTCCCAGATGAGTGCGGGTTGATTCTCGGTTTGCGTCCCAATGTATTTATCCACACAGTTATGGGCGATGTTCATTTTGCCATCCACACACCACTGCGGCCACATTATGCCTTTGGAAAGATCGACCACTTTGCTGTATGGTTGCTGGAATTGTATGTCCAGGAATTTGAGCACGGCCTCGGTGAACCAGGCGACATCTTCGGTGGAGCGCTGCATGAGTTCGGTAAAGTCTGCGATATTGTGCTGGCGCATGAAGGCGGTGAGGTTGGCGTTTTCGATGTAATCCTCGTTTGGCCGCCAGACGATCTCGCCCCCGAATTCAAATTGCTCGGACATATATTTTCCTCTGTGAAATATTGATACAATCTTACTGATTTTACCCCAAATACCAAATGATAATTCTAGTTTAACTCACTTGCAACAAATTCAAGAAATCCAATAGCATTTTTTGCACGAGTTTTTGTGGGCCTAATTCTTTTATTGCTATTATCCTTTAACTCTCTGCCAGGGTGTATCAGATTTCGCCATTTCCGCAATTGCCCGATTTGATCTAATGAATCAGCTGGTAAAACTGGTGTATTTAATTTGCTTCCAACCTCAACAAGAGATACTAAAACCCAAGATTCTAAATTATTGAGTTTACTTGGTTTTCCAGGATATTTAAGTGTAGAAGCAACCTGTATTGCTTCTTGTTCGATGGAATTATCTCTGGTTAATCGCTCTAGAAGTAAAGCCTCGGCAATAGAACCCGATAAAATCATACAAGTCTTTTTAGTTTTTTCAATACCAATCTTGATAGCACAATTTAATTCGGAAATATCTCGTTCTAAGATTTTTATTAGTTCAGGATTAACAACACTCGATAGATCAATTTCAACGAGTGGGTGCTGTTTTGAAACAACAATCTTTCTGGTGACTTGTGTAGGTAATTCACCGTTATTATTTTTTGGAACTTGAGAATGTTTTACTCTTACACCTGACAAAGCAGCATAATACTCATCGGTAGCATATTTTTGTATCCCAATCCCAAGCTCAGAAGCCAACTTAATTGCCGCAAAATTTTGGGGGATATTATACATATTTGCAACAGAGTGAATCTTATTGTACGTTTGGCGTTGTTTCAATCCCATTGCTTTTATAATTTTTTTTATTATTTCAGGGTCTATTCGACTACTTTTTGACATAAATTTTTCCTATTAATATTATTTATTTTTATGAGTTGAAATTTCTTTTTTCACAGTCCCTATGGTCGTTTGAATAATTTCACTGATATCTTTTGGTCTAAAACCAAGACTGTTGAGAAATAATATTTTTTCTACATTTTTCTTAGCTATCCACTCATCACTTTGAACAATACTATAAGCCTGCAATTTTGCTAGTTGGTTTATGGCAATAGATATTTCGTGTAAGTTATCCTCATTTGCCATCGTTATTCTCCTTTCCAAACATAATCGCGAGTTTTGAGAGGGAATATTTCGCTTTATACGGCTTATTTTTTCCTAAAGATTCAATAATTGAATAATCCTCTTCCCATTTTCTCCACCAATTGCCAATTGTCATATGGCTTGCTCCAACAATATCACTAATTGCGCGTGTGCTCCGTGTACCGTCAGATAATTTATATGCGAGCATTTCTTCACTCGAGGGAAAAAAGTGGGACAATCGGGATTCAATTTGAGGTTGGATCAATGCACGCAACGAAGCGGCAATGTCTTTTAGTACAGTGGTTATTTCTTGCTGATTAATTTCTTGCGGCATTTAGCCCTCCTTTAGTTCTGATTTTCCAAATAAAATAGCTAATTCTGGTAATGTATATTTTGCTGAATAAGGTTTCCTGGGGCCAATTGGTTCAACTATATTGTTATCATCTTCCCATTTTTTCCACAGGTCTACAATCCAGTTATGGCTTTTATTGACAAGCTTTGCAATCTCCCTCGAACTCCTTTTCCCATTCGTTAGCTCATAGATAATGAGTTCTTCATTAGTAGAAAATATATTAGAAAGACGCTTTTCTAGTTCAGATTGAGCAAAAAAACGAAGCCATTTTTCGATTCGCGTGTGTATTACTGCTAATTCTTTCAATATTTTTGAAACTTCGCTCTGGTTTTCGTTTTTTTGATTGCGTAGGTCTTCTTGCACCTGGAACTCCTTAATTGTTTTTCACCTTGATTCCATATTCAGATAAACTAAAAACAGCTTCTTGTCTTCCAGGGTAGGCCGGTGAATCAATTGAGAGATTAATTTGATTCCACTTTCGCCACCAAAAAGATACGGCTGGTTGAGTAACATTTACCTTTTTAGCTATCTGTGTTTGTGTATTTTCTCCATCAGTTAGTTCATAGGCTAATTTCTCTTGTTCTGAAACTAGAGTTTTTTCTAAAAAAGCCTTGACATTTTCACCTGTGCTTATCTTGAGTAAGTTGCGGATATCATGAAGAGCCTGAGACATTAGTGTAATCGTATTTAATAATTGTTCGTCCATCAATCAATCTCCAATTATAAGATATAAGTAAATTCAATTATTCTTGGAAATATTGTAATCTAAATGAAATTATCTGTCAATCACTACATATAGGGGGTAAGAAGTTACATACCCCCGCATACTAGCTTATAATAAGAAAGATTGTTCTATTGATTTTAGCAATTATTATGAATCACTTATATAATAATCAACCACTTATACATACCTTACCTGGAAAACAGAATAACATTACAAAATAATGTAATTATCTCAATATCACCCTACAATATTGCGAATTGACTGATTATATTGTAATCAAGAAAGAAAAAAAGTTCTAACATATAAATACATGACATTTAAGAATATTAGTGTATGTCAACAAAGGTGTAATTGATTTAAGAGGAGTTTTAAATTCTTCATCATAACAATTGAGAGAAGATATTGTTTTAATTACCTCAAAGAATGAAACTAAATCTAAATGAAGTAGGTTTATTTGGTTTGAGTGATTAAACGTTCAGGTTTGCCTCGAAATTCATCCATTTGAATTTGACCTTTGGTTAACCCTCTCAAAGTATCATTCAGCAGTTTATTCACCGGAGTTGGAATGCCTGATTTTTTCCCAGCATGCACAACCGCGCCATTAAGATAATTCACCTCGCTCTTGCCGCGTCCGCTGTGCAGGTCAATGTGGAAGGAGGGCATTTTATCCCCGCGACCGCCGCCAACTGCGCGCGTAAGGATAGGGCGGGAGAGAGCCAGGGGCAGTCTGCGCACTGCGAATGCCAGGGCGCGGACAGGTGTTTTTGGCAGGTTAACAGCGTGGATATTCTTTGCACGCATAACAGCTAGACACTCTCGCAGTTGGGAAATTTCCAGGGCGAATAGGCCTGGGTGGGCGAAGATCTCGGCTGGAGGCATATCCAGAATGGCAGAAGATGCGTTGGCAAGCAGGTTGGTAAGCATTTTGGACCACTTCATGTTATCAGCGCAGGAGAAGAGCTGGGCATTCAAACCCGCGGAGGAGAATGCTTGCGCCAGTCTTTTAGAAAGAGGGTGTCCTGAGGCGATTCCAATTCCGCGCAGACGTTCAAGGACGATATCACCCGCGTCCCGCCGTCCAACCGCAGAGGTGACAGTGCCTGCAATCACTTTATCTTTCCCAAAGATTTTCCTCAGCGCACGCTCGTTATCAACCCCATTCTGCAAACAAAGGAAAGGAGGTAGGTTTTCTGACTCATCAACCAAAGTCTTGATTACAGTCTGAGTATCGAACGATTTCAAGGCGAAAAGCCCCACATCAAAAGGACCCAACAGCATGGCTTCATCTAGGAAGCCTGTAACCGTGAAGTTTGTGACGCTGTGCTCTACGCCGCGAAGGTTGAGCCTTAAGGCGCGCCTGCGAAGATCCCCGGCCACTTTGGGCTGCTCCAAGAATACCACTTCATGGCCGTGCAGCGCCAGGCTGCCTCCAATATAAGTTCCTAAAGCTCCCGCACCGATGCTCAGGATTTTTAGGTGTTGATTATTTGAGACTGTCATCTCCTACTAACCTACCTTTCAATTGTAAATGAGCCTGGTCGCCGAAACGCATAAAACGCCACGAATTCCGCTCAGGTTCATAGGTCACTTTTGCAAATGAAGAATTACCAAGATCGAAACCCGGATTATGGCGGTGTGGTTGGGGTTGGATCCCTAATATACCAGAAAGGGCTGCGCCCAGCACCATTCCATGCGAAACTATTAGATATTTTCCTGGGGGCTGTGAAATTATCCTTTGCATGGCTTTTCCAGCCCTAAGGTAAAGCTCCAACCAACTCTCACCGGTAATTCCGACGGGGTCAAAAAGACTTATTTCATCAGGATGTTCAGGGAAACTATCAATCTCGGCCGAATTCAACCCGGATAATCCTCCAGCGTCGACTTCAAGCCAGGCAGGGTCTACTTCTAACGGAGATTTTAGTTGGTCTGCAATAATTTGGGCCGTTTCGTGAGCGCGGGAAAGGGGGCTGGTGATTATGTGATCAAAAGATTCTTCCTCCCGTTTCCAACGCAAAGCGAGAGCATGGGCTTGCTTTTTCCCTTCTAGGGTCAGTTGATAGTCTGTTTGACCTTGGAAGACTTTCTTGATATTGCCTTCAGATTCTCCGTGCCGCAGAAGCCAGATTTGGTGAGTCCCGGTAGAGGACTGCTGAATTTCAAGATGCTGATGGTCATTGATGGATTTTACCCACCAGCGAGAGGTTGCTGGATTATAGGTAAAAGTTGCGAAGCCTGTGTTGGTTGACCTGAAATTCATACCCTGAAAATTAGCTTGTGGCGCCATTCCCAAAACCACATGCATAACCATGTTCAGCAAACCACCGTGGGAAACAACCAGATAACGTGCAGGAGTCTGGCGCATAAGACTTTGAACGGCTTCTGCGGCACGCAAGTACAACGACCATTGACTTTCTCCAGTTTCTCCTGTGGGAAAGTAGAGTGGGACGAAGTCTGGTCGCGGGTGGATGGTGTTTCCTTCTTCAAATTTCAAGCCTGCCAGGATACCATTATCTCGCTCTACCCAGATTGGATCGAATTCAAGTTTCAGGTCAAGCGATTCGGCGATGATCTCAGCAGTTTGCTTGGCACGGGATAAGGGACTGGCGATCATATAGTCGAATTTTCGGCCTTCATGCTGCCATCTTTGCGCCAGGGTGTGGGCTTGCTCGCGACCGGTCTCGGTCAGTTCAAACTCTGACTGTCCTTGATGGTAGCCATCCGCATTGCCGACAGATTCTCCATGCCTTAGGAATGTTATTTCGTACAAAGGTGCATCATCCCAATTAATCCAGGTATTTTGAGACTCCGGCGGCCAGCGCAGCCCCGATAAAAGTGCCAGATAAATAGATCCAGAATGAATCCAGGTTATCCGTAAATATTGCCGGCCCAAGCGTTCGTGCCGGATTTAGAGATGCACCGGTTACTGGCCCGCCCATTAATATGCTCAGGGTCAGGGTAAGACCGATGGCCAATCCGGCCATATTGCCACCTTCGCCTTTCACCGCAGTGCGCAGGACAGTATTTACAAGCAGAAATGTTAATATTGCTTCAACAGTCAGACCTTGAAGGTTGGAGAATGGCTCTGCCACTGTCGTTGCTCCCAACCCGCTGGAACTGCCCCCAAGTACGAAAACCAAAGCTGCCGCGCCGGCGATTCCGCCAAGAAATTGAGCGACCCAGTAGCCAACAGCATCCCTCCAGCTGATTTTTCCGTACAGAGCGACCCCGAAAGTTACTGCCGGGTTGATGTGTGAACCGGAAACTGGTCCATAGGCATATGCGAAGACGGCGACCACTAAACCGTGAGCTAAGGCAACCTCAACGAGACTGGCACCCAATGATACTGCACCAGCCCCGATGAAAATGAGGGCGAAGGTGCCTATGAATTCAACCACCAATTTTTTTGAGTTCATTATTATCTCCTTTAATTAATTTGGTCAACAAATATTTTTTTGGACTTACCTAAAACCAGAATAATTATGTGCATTTAGGTTTCATTGTAAATAACAAGGGGTTTAAACCCCTTGTCTATCACTGAAAACTACTCGATCGTGTTAGTACAATTATTAAAATTCTACCCATCCTCTTGCCCCGCGTAAAAACACATCTCCTGGCATCGGCTTTTTGCCTGCAGGTTGGACTTCTTTCAACACCAACATTCCTTGTGAAGTTCCAATCGCAGGTAGATCATTGTGGATTCCTGGTTGACCTGGATTGAGAGATGTGCTGGCTTCAGCGCGAGCGCGGTGGATTTTTAAACTCTTTTCCTGGAAAAGAGTGAAAGTGCCGGGCCAGGGGTTGAAAGCCCGCACACGGCGCTCTAGTTCCTGCGCGGCTTGGCTGAAATCCAATTTGCCATCTGCTTTGGCAAGCATTGGCGCTGAGCTGGCCAGGGGGTCTTCCTGCGGATAGGGTTTTAAATCTCCATCCAGGTAGGCGGGTATGGTTTCAATTAGTAAATCTGCACCTAATTGAGCGAGCCGGGGGCTGAGCGTTCCAGCAGTATCTGTGTCTTCTATCGAAACCGAGCGTTGGCTGATAATCGGGCCTGTATCAACCCCTGGATCCATCAGCATGATCGTCGCTCCGCTTGCATCATCACCGTTTAAAATAGCCGCCTGGATGGGTGCAGCTCCTCGCCAGCGCGGCAGCAATGACGCATGCACATTTAGACAGCCGTGCGGTGGCAGTTCTAATATATCCTTTCTGAGAATTTGACCGTAAGCAGCTACAACAATTAAATCTGGTTTCCAATTAGAGAGTTTCTGCAAGACTTCAGGATCACGCAATCGTGGAGGCTGGATGATCGGCAAGCGAAGATCATTGGCAAGAACTTTTACCGGGGGCGACCTCATCTCCCTGCCTCGTCCAGCTCTCCGGTCTGGTTGAGTGACGACTCCAACGACATGGTGATTTTCCGCCAATATCTTGAGAGATGGGATGGAGAACTCAGGAGATCCCATGAAAACGATTCTAGTTTGCATCAACTGATTTTAGCACATCTCTCCGAGGGGGTGAAATATTGGAATTCTACACTTACGAAACCTTTTATTCTCGGAGGGGTTACAATAATAAACAACAAAATCATGCAAGATAATACGATTTGGTTTACAATATTATGGAATGATAATACTCAATGAACTTTTATTAGCTCTGGAGGCTAAATAATATGTCAGAAAAACAATCTACAACAGATGTCTCAAGTGATGACCGCTTATGGGCAGCTTTGGCTTATGTGTTTTCCCCCTTGGTCCCCGTTATTTTATTATTACTCGAAGACAAGAAAGACCGCCCTTATATTCGTGCCCATAACTTTCAGGCGTTGGTCGCAGGGCTATTGATCTCATTTATAATAATCCCATTCACCTTAGGTTGTGGGGTAGTCGTATGGTTAGTAATGTTTTACTGGGCATATCAAGCATACCAGGGTGAAATGGTGAATATTCCTCTAATATCAGATTTTGTTAAGAATCAAGGATGGGCATAGTGGTCTCACAAGTTGAACCTCTCTCCGAATCCGATGAACGTTTATGGGCCATGTTGGCCCACCTCTCTGTTCTAGTAAACCTCTTCACTGGATTCCTTGGGGCAGTGATTGCTTTGGTCATTTACATCATGTATAAGGATCGCTCGAAATTTGTCGCCTATCATTCATTTCAAGCTTTGATCTTCCAACTTATATTGCTGGGAATTGGAGTACTAGTCGGTATTGCTTGGGGAGCTACCTGGTTATTATCTATGGTTTTGATCGGGCTAATTTGTATCCCATTTACCTGCATACTCTCTTTAATTCCACTTGCTGGAATTGTTTATGCTGTGGTCGGCGGAATCCAAGCAAACCAGGGTGAAGATTTCCGTTACTATTTAGTAGGTGATTGGGAGTTTGTGCGTGAAAAATTGGGCTGAGAAATTTCCAATTTCACAAGCGCAATTAGGTTAAGTAAATCTCATCACTTTAAGATTCAGGCAATCTTACTAAAGCACTCTTCTCTATGCATGTACGAAAAAATTATGTTAATATCACAAAAAGCCCCAGTTACAGCTGAGGCTTTTGAACTTATCTGGAATTTCTGAATTTTAGAAATGTAAAGTTCCACCAACCATTGCAGCCGATTCCCGGGCAATTTCTAGATTTATTTCATGGATCTTTTTTGTCATTGTAAAAGCTTCAAAGAAACCAATAATATAGGGGATTAAAGTCCACGAGAAAACTAAATATAAAATTCCCAAACCTGTTTCACCGAGATAAAACTTATGAGCACCGAGCCCCCCCAAGAGTAAAGCCAAGACAACTGCAATAGTTGGATCTTTTTTCTGAGAAGTAAAATGAATAAAAAACCCAGTTTGACTTTCCTGAGGTAAAGATTGCACTAGTCTTTGTATTTCGATTTTCGTTTCAGCTTCTGCTTGTTTCGTTTGTTTGACTAGGTAAATCAGTGCACCTAAACTTGCAATTGGAATGATCCATGCACAAATAAATGCTATAAGACAAATTAGAGACGATAAAATTCCGAGAATATCTTCCATCTTTAACTCCTCCGTTGAAGTATTGTAAAGGATCTCAAGGACAATATTTTGATTATACCTGATTTACAATATTTATAAAGAGAAATCCATGACCAATTAATTGTTTATTATTGATAATTTGAAAATTATATTTATAATGAAATTATCAATTGAGCTTGACTTTTTCTAGCCAGCAATATAGAATGAAACTTACAATCGAACGGAAACAGGGGAGAGAGCCAGCTTATGCTGGACACCGAAGGGGCAAGTGAGGCAGTGACAACGCCTCTCGAAACTCTCAGGTAAAAAGGACCCTGTTTCCGCTTACACCTCTGGAAAGTCTGGGGAAGAAGGTTTTACCCAGACACCGAAGGGGCAAGTACCGGTAAACGGTGCGAATCTCTCAGGTTTACGACAGAGGGCGCATGCTCTATAGGTATGCGCCCTTTTTCTTTTGGATAAATAACCTGGAGGCAGTCAAATGAATTTTCCATCTGAATTGAAATATTCTAAAGAAGACGAATGGGTCCAAGTAGATGGCAATACAGGAACTATTGGTATTACAGATTTTGCCCAGGATCAGCTATCAGATATCGTCTACCTTGAAATAACTCTCACGGAAGGCGAATCTGGGGAAAAAGGTGAGGTATTCGGCACGGTGGAATCTGTTAAAGCAGCTTCTGATCTATTTCTACCCATCGGTGGGAAAATCTTGGAAGTCAATGAAGATTTGCTGGAGACTCCCGAATTAGTTAATAGTGATCCCTATGGGGCAGGATGGCTGGTCAAGATAGAGATCGCAGACTCGAGTGAGCTTGATGGGTTGATGAATGCCTCTGATTACGAAACCAATACCAAGGAGCGCAGTTAAGTATGTTTCACCCGCAAACTGACGCAAACCGCACCTCGATGTTGAAGAAGATCGGGGCTAGGTCAATCGAAGAACTGTTTGAGGTTGTACCTGAAAAATACCGCTATCCAGCTCTAGATCTCCCGGATGCACTTACAGAGATTGAAGTATTGGCAGATCTACAGGAAATTGCCTCAGCAAATGAGAATCCCAGTGAAATGCCCTCATTTTTAGGGGCTGGTGCGTATAGCCACTATATTCCTGCGGCTGTAGATGCGGTTTTATCTCGTGGAGAATTTTATACCGCTTATACGCCATATCAACCAGAAATTTCTCAAGGCACACTGCAGGCTGTATTTGAATACCAAAGTTTAATTACATACCTTACCGGGATGGAAGTCTCCAACGCCTCGCATTACGATGGAGCTACCGCTGCAGCAGAAGCTGTCAATATGGCACGCTTGATCCATCGCAACAAGCGCAGCAAAGTGATTCTTTCTCCATCGTTACACCCCCAATATCGGGCGACATTAAAAACCTATGCATTGGGTTCTGACACAACCTTTGTGGGTGAGGATCTTGATTTAAGCTCAGGTCCGGAAGCATTATTGGAATATCTGGATGAGGATACTGCTCTAGTTTACGTCCAGTACCCAGACTTTTTTGGCCGCATTTATGATTATGCTGCCTTAGCTGAAACTGTCCATGAAGCTGGCTCATTGCTAGCAGTTTCAGTAAACCCTACATCCCTTGGCATGCTCAAACCCCCCGGCGATTTTGGAGCCGACATCGTAACAGGAGAGGGACAACCTTTAGGCATCCCGCTTTCTTATGGCGGCCCATATCTTGGTATTTTAGCGACCAGGCAGAATTACGTACGCAGCCTGGCGGGCAGGCTTGTCGGCGAAACGACAGATACTAATGGACAGCGCGGTTTTGTGCTTACCTTGAGTACGCGTGAGCAGCACATCCGCCGAGAAAAGGCGAGTTCCAATATCTGTACCAACCAGGGGCTTATGACCTTGGCGGCAACAGTTTATCTTAGCGTATTGGGTAAACAAGGTTTGCGTGAGGTCGCTGAATTATGTTACCAAAAGGCGCATTATACGGCTGACCAGATCGCAAAATTACCCGGTTTTGAACTTTGGTCCAGCGAACCTTTCTTCCATGAATTTGTAATGCGCGGGCCGCGTCCAGCCGCCGAAATTAATCAGGATCTACTGGAACATGACATAATTGGCGGCTACGATCTAGGATTGGATTCTCCGGAACTAGCAGACTGTTTGCTATTCGCGGTCACAGAGACTAATTCACAAGATGAGATCGATTATCTTGTCAGTGTATTGGCGGAGGTGCCTCATGGTTGAGCCGTTGATATACGATCTTTCTTCACTAGGGCGGCGGGGAGTTCGTTTTCCAGAACCTGACGTGCCGCACACGGACTTGCCCGAAAAGTTTTTACGCAAAGAATTACCCCTTCCTGAAGTGAGCGAGCCAGAAGTCATTCGCCATTTCACACGCCTATCCCAACTTAATCATGGGGTAGATACAGGCTTTTACCCTCTAGGTTCCTGTACGATGAAGTATAACCCTAAGATCAATGAACAGGCGGCGCGCTTACCTGGGTTTGCACACGTGCACCCGCTGCAACCCTTGGAAACTGTTCAAGGGAGTTTAATACTAATGCATCTGCTGCAAGAGTTCCTTAAGGAAATTGGGGGCTTTGCCGGTGTGACCTTGCAACCTGCGGCCGGAGCACACGGTGAATTGACGGGTGTTTCAATTATCCGCGAGTATCTGCATTCCATCGGGGAAACCCAGCGTAATAAGATCCTAATACCTGATTCCGCGCACGGTACTAATCCAGCCACTTCCTCAATGAGCGGGATGCAGGTGGTTGAATTGCCATCCGACGAACGCGGCAATGTAGATCTGGAAGCCCTACGAGCTGAATGCGACCAAAATTTGGCAGGATTGATGCTGACAAATCCGAACACCTTGGGTTTGTTTGAGGAACAAACCCTAGAAGTTATCGAACTTGTGCACGAAGCTGGCGGGTTGGTTTATGGCGATGGGGCAAACATGAATGCGTTGCTTGGAATTGTGCGCCCAGGTGATTTAGGATTCGATGTATTGCATTACAACTTGCATAAAACATTCTCCACACCTCACGGTGGTGGAGGTCCTGGGTCTGGACCAGTTGGGGTCGCCGAACATTTGGTTGATTTCTTGCCCGGCCCTATTGTGGGAATTATTGACCAGGGAGCAGATGATAACCCCCCTTTATACGGATTTCTGCAACCTCAAAAGAGCATCGGCCGGGTAAAATCATTCCATGGGCATTTCGGGATATTTGTGCGTGCTTTTACTTATATTTTGATGCACGGCGCATCTGGTTTGCGGGAAGTTTCCGAAGGAGCGGTGCTAAACGCCAATTACTTGATGTCTCAATTGAAGGATATCTACCACCTACCTTTTGATCGAGTGTGTATGCACGAATTTGTGTTTGAGGGCCGTTGGCCAGATGCGCCAGATATCCATGCTTTTGATATTGCCAAAAGATTGATGGACTTTGGTTTTCACCCCCCGACATATTATTTCCCGTTGATCGTGAAAGAAGCCTTGATGATCGAGCCTACCGAAACAGAAACGCTGGAAACTTTAGATGCATTTGTTGATGCCATGCGGCAGATAGCTGAAGAAGCTCATACAGATCCGGAAATACTGCTAACAGCACCGCACAACACTCCCTTTGCACGTTTAGATGAGGTTCAAGCTGCGAAACAATTAGTATTTTGCTGTCAAGTCCCGGAGTTTATTAAGGCGGTTGAAGGGGATTGAGCACAACAATTACCTTAGGGCAAATAATCCTCAAGGTATAAGCCCATCTCAGGAATGTCGGGTAACGTTGGTTCAAAGAGCCAGGCATCAAATAGCTCTTCTAAGTTTTCCCTACTAACCTCTTCGGCCAATTCTATAAAATCTGTGGTGCTAGCATTGCTGTTTTGGAATCGGCTAAAATAAGTTCTTAGAATTTCAAAAAAAACTTCATCTCCAACTTCAAGTCTTAGCGCGTGCAGGGTCAAAGCTCCGCGCTCATAAACGCTGCCGCTGAATAGGTTATCAGCGGGTGGATTTCCAGGGGGGGGATTATAATAATCGACTTCTTCAACAAACTCTTCCAGCTCAATGATGGTCAGGAATTGATTTAGGCGTGAAAGGGTTAAAAATACATCTCGAAAACTCATCTCATCGATTAACGATAGGATTTGTTCTCTGGGGAGTCCACTGCTGGGAATCGAATCGAGGGCTGATTCTAGATCAGCTGAAGATAAGCTGCTGCCTAACAATGCTTCTAAAGCATCAGAAACCTGCTCTGCGGAAAGGGTTGAGCCATCGAGGGGATAATCATTCACAAAATCCGCAATTTCAGCTCTTGAGAACGTAGCTGAGGGTTCTGTGAATGCCATGTCTTCATAATAGCCGCCTAGTTCACTTGCCGCGGCTTCTTCACCCTGATCGTGTTCAATCCACAATACACTGGCATAACTGGCGAACCCCTCGTTCAACCAAATATCTTGCCAGCGCTCCAACCCGACGCTGTCCCCAAACCACATATGGGCAAGTTCGTGCACTACAACCGGCTCTTGATTGAAGCTGTTGCCAAATATTGATAAAGTCTGGGTTTCTAGCGCAAACCCCAGGTTCATATCGTGCACTATCACACCGTAGGCCTCGAATGGATAAGGGCCGAAGACGGTAATGAAATACTCGATCATCTCTGCTGTGCGGTTAAAATTATCGCGGGTCCGGCTGGGGATATCTGTCGCGAAATAGTTGCGGATCAACAGGCCATCCGGTCCAATTTCAGTCACGCGGTCAAATTCAGCGATACCCAGAGTTACCAAATAACTGGCGATGGGGTCTCCGCTTTCCCAAATATAGGTATTGGTATCGCCATTATCGACAACCTCTTGGAGTAAGCCGTTAGCGGCTACTACGTACGGCTCCGCGACTGTTATCCGGAAGGTATAGGTGGCTTTGTCCAAAGGATGTCCATTCACCGGATACCAGGATGAAGCTCTACTTGGTTCTCCGGCAACCATTACTCCATCACCATAATTAGTCCAGCCGGCTTCGTATGCCGCCAGCCCGGGAGGTAATCCTTCACCAGGGATTCCGGAATAATTAATATCGACGGTAAAAGGGCTCGTGTTCGCAATTGGGATAGTTGGGGTAATAGTTAACTCGCCCTCAGAACGTCTATATTCAACAGGTTGATTATTTACTGATATTTGGGCGATCTCGAAACCAAGAAAGTCGAGGTTAAAACTACTCAGATCTTGAGTGGCTAGCGCAGATATGGTAACTGTTCCAGAAATGAAATTGTCTTGCATATCTACCATCAAATCGATGGTGTAATGCTGCACGTCATAACCTCCGTTGCCCATCTGCGGGTAATAAGGATCGCCTATGCCATCTGCGCCTGGTTGGGGGTCCTGGGCTTCGATGTTAGCGGAGGGAACAGGGGTGTTGGAGGATGCTGCAGCTGGAGAGGGTGCTGTTGGAGAGGATGATGGTGGAGAGGGTGACGTGACCGATGAAGAGATTGCGGTTGGCGTCGTGGATTTACCAGCGGGGGTGGTGGAAATGAAAGTGCGGCAAGCAAGAACTACCAAAGGAATAATCAGCAGCCACATTAATAATGGATTTGAACGTTTCAAGCCAAACTCCTAATAATAATTTTGGATAGTTCAGAGGCGCGAGAGCAACTCTTGGAAGAGCAGCATCGCAGTCAATGAAAATACTATCACAGTACCTACAATATTACTTGATGCATCTTCATTGGCATCCGGGATAAGTTCGGCGAACACCATCCAGATCATCGCGCCGGCTGCAAAACCCAACCCAACCGGGAGGATCCCTTTGAAGCTTGCCACAAAGAGGAAAGCTGGGACAGCCATGAGGGGTTGGGGTAAACTTGAAAATACGCTCCATAATCCTGCCCGCCAAACGGAGCTGCCGCGCGGCACCATTACCAGGCAGATGGCCAGCCCCTCGGGAATATTATGCACCGCAATGGCGGTGGCGATCAACTCTCCCAAACCTTCCCGACCGCCAAAAGCAACTCCCACGCCTACCCCTTCTGAAATAGAATGCAGGGTCATTACACCAATTATGATGAATGCTTTCCTGGCATCCGCACTTGGCCAGGCTGAAACACTCAGGTCTTCGCGTTTGTGTAAATAGTCGTGTGTGGAAGCTATGAAAATCACACCGATGATCAGGCCAAAGATCAATGTTAATGAATTATAAGCAAAGCCTTCAATGATCAACCCCTGGCTTGCGCCCAGCATCAGTCCGGCTGCGATGGCGTTTGAAACCCCCAACCATTTGCGGGGGATTTCCTTGAAGAAGAAAAAAGGGACAGCACCCAACCCAGTGGCCAGCGCGGTGATCAGCGCGGCAATAAATACGATTGTTGTATTGATCTCAAACATGGAGGTCTGTTGACATATTAATTAGAGGGTGTTTATCCCATAATTCACAATTACAGAATATTATCATGATTTGGGGATGCGTGAAACAGAATAATGGATATTGTGAGAAAAGGAATCGGCTAGAAATGGATACTAGAATATATTTACAAAAGTTTTCTTTAGAGACCCCACATGAATATATTGCACACAAGAGACTAGTGTGATCAAAATGCGAGGAAACTGAAGATATTTAATCTTTTGGCTTGAGCTTTACCTAACTTATAACTTATTAGGTTTAATTATCAACATTTGATAAAACGGTAGAGTTAGATAAATCAACAAACTCTCCTTCTCCTCTGTCCAATATATTTATGAGTTCGTCGATGGATAATTTGATATCCCCAACCCCACCATAATCTAAGGCACACCGCTCAAAAGTTGTGCAAGGGCCTTGTCCTAATGAACCGTTGATAAGATCTAGTGAGGTCGTCGAACTTTCAGGAGGTATAAAACTGAATACCACCGTATACATACTACCTAAGTGAGGATTATTAACAATAGGGTACCAATCAGATCTGAGGTCAATGTCACCGATCCGAAAACGAACAAACGTCTCTTCTCCGTTGTAATTTGCATAGACCATGTCGAACAACATTTGTTTTACTATGCCACCGTCCTGGAGATCAAATTCTACCACTCTATATTGTCGTAAAAACCCGAAAACTATACTTCGATAATGCAATCCACGATCATCAACAAATGATTCCCGAACCCCCCATATATGATATGTTCCAGTTGCATATAAATTTGGAGGTATTTCTCCCTCCCACAATTCTGAAATCTCGAATACCCTCCCTTCTACCATCTCTCCATTAGCCATAAACTCAATTATTTCCAAGGGCTGTTCGGCCTCTACCAAAGGAGCCAACATTCCTGCAGCTTGAGTTTCTAAATCTTCTAAGCTGCCAAGGGAGGTTTTTGTTCCATCTGCGAATGGAGAAATATAAGATACCCCATGGTCTTCTGCGACGCTGAAAATTGCCCTTACAGCCCCATCTGGGAGGGCAAGACCCAGGTTGACACTCCCATCTTGCCTGTAGTCCCCTGCTCCTTGCCAGAAAAAGATGCCCCTGTTTTCGCTTGAGATGTAATCAGCTTCTTGCGCATTGTTTTGAGAGAGAGCAAAGTAATAATTCCCTTCTACATCCACCACCAAACCAATTGCCCCCTTTTCTCCATTACCCCCTTCAATTTCCAAAACAGCTGTTGAGTAATCAACGCCATCTTCTCCGGAAACTAAACTAGATGTCCTCGCAAATTCAGAAACGACCTCTTGAATTTCTCTGTAAAAAGGATCTGAGCTATCAACTTCTGAGAAAATCGTAATAATAGCTTCCCTTATCTCCCATCCGTTTGAAAATTCGGGTATCTCATCGGTTTCCACGGCCAAGAAAGTATCTATGTAATAATATGGCTCAATCGTTGGGCTGGGTTCTATTGTGGGAGGTTGGGTTGGCTCTACCGTATTTTCGGGAACGATGGAGGCAGTTGTAGTGGATGTTGCTGCAATTGTTTCTGCAGCTTGCCCACAGGCAGAGGTAAGAACAGCTCCAAATATAAGTGCATAGGTAATTGAGCGATTAAAGGGGTTTAAAGCAATTGCTTTGTTTTTTGGTTCCATGATTTTCCACCGTTAGCATTACAAAGGAGTTGATTAACCTTCTCTTTCAAGTAATATGATTGTATTATCTTCGACAGGTTTTAGCAAGTAAATTTACTCTCCTAAATGAGGTTGGTGCAGAGTTGGCTGGCGACTAAAGTCGCAGCCACGGTTGGCGAAATCCGCCCGGCGGCTATGGCGTTAGAAACCCCCAACCATTTGCGGGGGATTTCCTTGAAGAAGAAAAAAGGGACAGCACCCAACCCGGTGGCCAGCGCGGTGATCAGCGCGGCGACAAAAACGGTTGTTGTATTGATCTCAAACATGGAGGTTGGGTCCCATTTTGATTAGAGGGTGTTTATGCCATAATTCACAAGTAATGAATATTATCATGATTTTTGGATGATTTGTTATCAAATCAGATTATTTAATTGAGTCCGAGGACATTTTTTATTAGGAAAAATCTATGTAAATCGCTTTGATGGTAAAATACCAATCCAAATTCGCAATCTAACTCAGGGGTTAGAACTAATAAATGGCAGTGATGGAATAAAGCAATGGCGGAAACCGATAAGGAAATCCGTTTTGAAGATTTTGATGACCGTATTGAAATCCATCTAACCGATGGGCGCGGGCTATCCGGGCCGCGCGGGGCGCCTGTGGGAGATTTTCTTAAGCTGCTTGAGCAAGAAGATATACCCCAAATCGTTGGGGCCATTGTCAATGGGGAGCTGCGCGAGCTGACTTACCCGATAAAATATGAATCCTTGGTTGATCCGGTGACAATGGGGACTGAGGATGGCATGCGCATTTACCGTCGTTCACTAACTTTCCTACTTAGGGCAGCTTTCCACAGTTTGTTCCCAAGCGCAACTCTGACCATAGATCATTCGGTTTCTGCTGGCGGGTATTACTGTCAAGTGCGGGGCCGCGAGCCTTTGGGTGCTAGAGAATTAGAAAAGCTAGATTCTGCAATGCGGGAATTTGTAGAAGCAGACCATCCTTTCGAACGCATAGAAGTACCAATACAAGAGGCGATCAGCTATTTTGAGGAACATGGCAGGCCCGATAAGGTGCGTTTGTTAGCTCATCGAAAAAAAGATTACCTTGTTTTATATACCTTTGATGGGCGCCGCGATTACCACCACGGCTACATGGTGCCGTCATCAGGATATATTCGCTGGTTCGAATTGGCAGTTGCTGAAAATGGTTTTACTCTGCGTTTCCCCCGCAGAGGTACTCCTACACAGATCTCTCCATTGGGTAATTACCCAAATCTCTTGGCAACTTTCCGGCGCTACGGAGATTGGTTGGAAAGATTAGGAATTGAGAGCGTTGGAGCGCTAAACGACTCGATATTGGAAAAACGCATACGTGAAGTGATTTTGGTTGCTGAAGCTTTGCACGAACAACGTATTGTAAATATTGCCAGCCAAATAAGGGTACGACGCAAGGAAGTGCGTGTGGTTTTGATTGCCGGACCTTCTTCCTCAGGAAAGACGACAGCTTCTAAGCGCCTATCCGTGCAGCTGCTCGCATCTGGGTTTTCCCCTTTTGCACTAGAATTAGATAAGTTTTTCGTTGATCGCGATAAGACACCACGGGATGAAAAAGGGGAGTTTAATTACGAGCATATCGAAGCAATTGACATTGAGCGCCTAAACCAAACTTTGAGAAAACTGATTGCAGGCGAGAGTGTGCGTTTACCAGAGTATGATTTCCAAACCGGATTGAGTAAAGAGGGCGAGGAAGTACATCTGGAGCAGAATCAGATTATCGTGCTGGAAGGAATCCACGGCTTGAACCCTGCGTTGTTGGCAGAAATTCCAAGAGAACAAACATTTAGAATATATATTTCTGCGCTTACTCAGCTCAACCTGGACAGGCATAATCGTGTCTCGACAACAGACACGCGTTTAATCCGCCGAATAGTTCGGGATGCACGGGCGCGCGGCTACAGCCCGCAGGAAACGATTCGCCGGTGGGACTCGGTCAGGCGCGGTGAAAAGCGCTACATTTTCCCATTCCAAGAGAATACCGATGTGATGTTTAATTCTGCCCTGGTTTACGAATTGGCAGCTCTTAAACCACAGGCTGAACCGCTCTTGCGGCAGGTACCCCATGGTTCCCCTGAATATATTGAGGTAAAACGGCTGTTGGCTTTATTGGAATGGTTTCTGCCATGTGACGTTAGTTGGATTCCCGATAATTCACTCTTGCGAGAATTCTTGGGCGGCTCGATATTGAGAGATTTTAAACTCTGGCATCACGGTTAGCAGTGTGGAATATTCGATTACAATAGGATTTATTACTTCAGGAGGTAGAAATGCCAAAATTTGATAAAAAACACACCCAAAAAAGAGCTGCGACACGCAGACGGCGAATCATCTATGGAGTTTTGATCGGGGCAGGGTTTGCGCTGATTGTGATTTCTTATTTGGGGAAGGAAGAACCAGAAGAGATTGCGCCAACCCCCACACCCCTACCTACACCAACAGAAGTTGTGGGAGCAGTTCCATTTCCCACATATGACGAAGAATCATTGATTACAACAGATTCCGGTCTCCAATATTTTGATCTAGTTATTGGAGATGGGGAAACTTCAGAAGTAGGTGATTCCGCGAGCGTGCATTATACAGGCTGGTTAACTGATGAAACCCAGTTCGATTCTTCGGTAGCTAGAGATCAGCCATTTGACCTATCCATAGGAGTTCCTGGTGTAATTGAAGGTTGGCAAGAAGGACTCCAGGGAATGCAAGTGGGCGGAACACGCATCTTAGTTATTCCCCCGGATCTGGCATATGGCGAATCTGGGAGCGGCTCGATCCCTCCGAATGCCACGCTAATATTCCAAGTAGAATTATTGGAGATAAACTGATCTTACCCAAATAGGCAATAAAGCTGTACCCAAAACATTTGAGATATTATCTTCTCACTAGATCTTAAGTTTTCAAAAACCGGCTGACAACACTAGCCGCAGTTGGTATTGAGATTCGTTCCCCCAGTTTTAGTTCTGAGAGAGCTCTTTCAGGTTTGTCTGATGCACTCTGGAATATGAAGATCGGGGTGTCCTTCTTGGCGTGCTTGAGATCAATAAAGGCTTGACCGGTTAATAAGCCTTGGCTGTCAATCGCGCAGCTGGTTACTTGGCCGATAACACGGCCGCGTTTATCTACCACAGGGTCTCCCAGGTGTGCCATGCGCACGCCTTTTTCGTTGAAACGAAATCGGACCACTACGGATTTGCGCTCAGCCTCGCGTTTGATAAAGGCATCTCGACCGATGAACCAAGGTTTGTGCGTCTTGACGTAGTAGCCGAATCCTGCCTCGGCCACTCCCAGGTTTAATTCACCGCCCATCTCCTGTCCGTATAACGGCAGACCAGCTTCAGTGCGTAATGAGTCGCGCGCTCCCAAACCACATGGTCTTATCCCTAAAGGTTCTCCGTCTTTGAGCAGTGAATTCCACAATGCCACTGACTGTTCAGGATGAACGAAAAGTTCAAAGGCCATCTTTTCTCCGGTGTAACCCGTCCGGGAAACCACAAGATCGAAACCCCCGATTTTAGCCTCACATAATTCTGTACGTTTGAGCTGCATGATGCGATCTTGGGTCTCCTTGCTGGTCTTTAGGGATAGCAAGATGTCCCGCGAGTGGGGTCCCTGCAGGGCGATATCTACGCGCATTTCATCTCCAACTGCCGGATCCCGCAGGTTGCGTAATATCACCTCGCGGCCAAAGGCTTTTGCCCAAGGATGCGCACTATCAATGCGTACAACACCATCCTTCACTCCGTTCAGCCAGATCCAATCTTTGTCATCATTGGAGGCGTTGACCACAAGTAGATATTTTTCCTTGTCCCGGCGGTACACAAGCAGATCATCAATCACGTTTGCCTCAGGGTCGAGAAAATGGGTGTAAGCAGATTGGCCTAATCCCAGGCCGCCAATATGGTTTCCGCAGACACTATCCAGAAATGTACTTGCCTGCCGTCCTTCTGCCTGGTAAACACCCATGTGTGAAACGTCGAAAAGGCCGGCGGACTCACGCACAGCTTTGTGCTCCTCTATTACCGATCCATACCAAACGGGCATATCCCATCCAGCAAACGGCACCATCTTGGCTCCCAACTTGCGGTGGGTTTCATTCAGGGGTGTGTGTTTGAGGTCCTTATCGTTCGTATCTTTCCATTCAAATGCCGGGAGGGGTTTGCCCGATCCTTTAGAAATGCCAATGTAAAATGGCTTGGAATTGTCTAGCGGGGATACATCAATGTGTTCATCGGGTTGTTCATTAGAGACACGCACTGATACTGGTCCGGGTGGTTTGCGGGTGATGTCTTCGTCAATGGCTATAAAGCCGTCTGATAATGCGCGCAGCCAGGCAGCTGCGAGCCCGAATTGTTCTGATGGCAGGCTTATGCGGAATTCATTAGATGAAATACATCTCAAAGTACAATCAATTTCACCTTGTGGTGTGTGTAAGCGGGATGCTTGTACCTCATCGGGTGATAATGCTTCCACATCGCTGCTTAGAGCTGTGTTCATTAATCGTCGGACTTCCTTACCCCGTATATCAAGGGCTACACGCTCACCTTCATTTGTTGATTTATCATCAATGTAGTAAAAGTGTGGGTAGCCGTGGTTCGTGGGTTCGAAATCAATCCCGGCAGCCTCGGCCAGATCGCGCACTCGCAACTTGGCATCTTCAAGAATATTGAAATCCACCACAGAGCGTTGCTTCGGACGTCTTCTAGAACTTCTGCGGAATGGTGTGCAAGCATTTAATACATCCGCGATAATATCAGCAAGTTGAATGGTCGCCTTTTCCTTAAAGCCCCGCTGCGTGATCCAGGGAGTCCCCATGCGTATACCTGAAGGATTGAGTGCACCTTTATCACCAGGGATCGTGTTGCGGTTGACAACTATGCCTGCATGATCCAAGATTCTGGCAGCCATATCACCAGAGAGAGCTGTGTCATCTGGGCCAACGATGGATTTAACATCCAAATTCATCAGGTGTGTGTTGCTGCCGCCGAATGGGATACGGAAACCGCGTTCTTCCAAACGGTTGGTGAATACCTTACAATTTTTGATAATCTGTTTTTGCAAACTTTGGAACTGTTTTGTCTGAGCAAGCTTGAAGGTGATAGCAAGTCCTGCGAAGACGTTCACGTGAGGGCCACCTTGTTCGCCGGGGAAAACTGCCCGGTCAATCTTACGAGCAAGGTGCTTATGATGGGTCATGATGATAGCGCCGCGCGGCCCTAATAAGGATTTATGAGTTGTCGATGTGATCACATCAGCGTAGCCAACTGGGGAGGGGTAAACTCCTGCAGCTATCAGGCCGGCTACGTGGGCGATATCGGCGAATAGATACGCACCTACCGAATCTGCGATAGCACGCAGGGCTGCCCAATCTGCTGCCCAGGGATAAGATGAAAACCCACCAATGATCATCTTCGGTTTATGTTTGAGAGCCAACTCCTGGATACTTTCGTAATCTATTTTTTCTGTTTCTGGGTCTACAGTGTAATGCTGGATGTCGTAATACTTCCCCGAGCGGTTAACCTTTGAGCCGTGGGAGAGATGACCCCCGTGCAAAAGGTCCATGCCCATTACGGTATCTCCAGGTTCTACCAGTGCATGATAAACCGCGTTATTGGCTGGGCCGCCAGATAGAGCCTGGACGTTGACATAAAGATCATCCGCAGATATACCGTTGGCCGCGAAAGTCTCTGCGCAGCGTCTTCTGGCAAGTGCTTCGATAGCGTTGACATATTCGGTGCCCTTATAATAGCGTGGATCAGAGTAGCGGCGATAGTGGGCTAAGCGAGCGTCAAAATCTAATATTTCTCCCTCACTCATCCATCGGGTAGCTTCCCCCGGGTAGCCTTCGGCGTAAATATTTTGGAATGCGCTGCCTAAAGCTTCACGCACGGCTAGGGGGGCAGTGCTTTCGCTGGGGATCAAAATCAAGCGGCGGTATTGCCGCTCAGCCTCGATTTGGGTCAATTCGAAAACGGCGGGGTCCAATTCCTTTAATGAGCCGCGAAAAAGGGCATCGGCCATGAGAAATTCTCCTCGGTCATGAATAATTTAGATTGGTGAATTGTAGTCTTTGGGGATAGGCAGGTCAAGGTGGAATATAAAAACGCCGGAGCAACTTTAAGGGGTTCAAACAAATAATTAGGTTTAGGCTAGTTGGCCGCTAGTCTAATAAAAAATTTGTTGGAAGTGTAGCCATTGCCACCACTCTCAACCGCCTCTTTTAGCGATTGTAGCTGATCAAGTCATTTGAGACTAATAGAGTATAAAACTCTGCTCATGTGACAGCAAGAACTACCCTTACTCCGGCGTCTTTTCTTATTATAGTATAGAGGTTTTGTTTGTTCAAGGGATGGGACAAAAGACCCAACTTTTTAGGACATTTGCCCTATCACGGCTAGTTATTAAAGCAGCTAGTTATTGCCATTCCTCCCATTGGGTCCAAGATACCAAAAAGCTTGATTGTCTATATCGTCTCCCCAGCCAAATCACGTAATTGTTTTACATCGATAGGTTTGATGAGTACATGATCGACTTGATTTTCAAGCTTGTCGGCCATTTGCCTGAACCCGGTAATTACGATTACACGCGTTTCAGTTAATCTGTGGTCGTTATGGATTTTTTCGAGCACATCTAAACCTGAAACGTTCAAAACGCCTTCATCCAGCAGGAGATCCAAAACCACCAATTTCGGCGTGACTTCGTCCAAGCGCTTCAGAGCTGCTTCTCCCGTGGAGAAGACCTCACAAACAAAACCAGCAGGTGTTACCATGCGGCGGTAAAGCTTAGCCGAATCGGGATCATCTTCGACGATAAATGCAAGGGGGTTGCTCATTTTTTTGAATCCTTCAAAGACCAATCAAACAATTCCATTATAGGAAGATGTAATACATAGGTCAATAGGAGGAAACATTTTCCTGCTTTACATTTTTGTCATAAAATTGTGCAATCAATTAAAATCCCCGGTGTTAGTAGACTACACCTTCTTCATCAATCCTAACTTTCTCATTTGGACGCTTCAGCACCCAAACGTCATCCACACGCGGTACCAGCTCCCAGCCAAACCCGCCCAATTCTGCAATGTATTCGAACAGGTTTGTTTTCAAACGCTTTCGGAACGGGCTGCTGTTGACCCAAAGCATACTTGTCATTCCCTCGCCATCGATTTCCGGAGCGTGGATGAATTTGTAATCCCTTCGGTCATACTCGCGCATGTAATTTTCCTATTAAGTTTGTCGGGATTTGTAGGGGGTTGGGATTTTTTGGATAGAAGATAATTCCCAAAATGCAAGGAATTCTCAGGTGGGCGGAATAGGACTCGAACCTACGACCTCTTCCGTGTAAAGGAAGCGCTCTAACCAACTGAGCTATCCGCCCGGGTGATAAATTATACCGCAAATAATCCCGCCAATTCAAGCGCAATAACTCTTGCAATGTGTTTGCGCCTTTAAAATAATTATGCTATATTGAACTCATGTCCTACGAGAAGCGCATCCGCGAGGCGCGCCCAAGCATGTCTAAGAGCTTTGTGCGCCTGGCCGATCACCTGCTGGATTCTTACATCCAGGCGGCTTTGATGACGGCCACCGAGATCGCTCATCAGGTGGACGTGGACGCGGCAACGGTGGTGCGCTTTGCCCAGAAGTTGGGATATAGGGGTTTCCCTGAATTACAACGCGAAATACGTGACAAGGTCAAGCGTAATCTGCTTATCCGTCCAGAAGAGGCTGCCGACCCAGAATCGACTCCAGGGGTGGTGGATGCTACCCTCAAAAGATTAGGGGATGCGATAGAACAGGCGCGCAAACTCCTGGATACAGATGCAGTTGACGAACTGGTCGGTTTGATCGGGGAGGCCCGGCGTATCATCATCGTTCCCGAGAGCCTGGGACAGGCTGCGGCCTATAATCTATTCAATTTGCTGGAACAGGGCGGTTTCATAGTCACTGTTGTGCAGCACGGCGTAACCGACCTGGCGCGTACAGTTTCCACCGCGTCCACCAAAGACCTACTACTGGCGATCGATGTTGCCGGGGCAGCGCCTTTCATCTCCCGCGCTTTGAAAGCAGCTGGTGACAGGAATATTCCTACTGCAGCAATCGTGGGAGCGGCCTCGTTAGATTCAGCCAGCTCAGCACAAGTAGTTTTAGCAGCTCAGAACCAACCTGCCATTGGAATCGGTATTGTCGTAGTAGATGCTATCGTGTATGCTCTGGCAGAGGCTTTACGCTGGCGTTTTGGTGAACGTTTTGGGGGCACGGACGAAGCCATTGAAAAAATGTACGACCGCATTCATATTGGGGATTAGTAATTTCCTTTTTGAAGTAAAATCATAAAGATATGCGCATAATTCGCTTCCAAATAAAAGATGATGCACCGCGGTTCGGCTGGGTTTTGGACGAAATGGTTGGCACAATGCAGGGTACTCCATTTGAAGAATTCCGCCGCACGGAGGCCGATATTCCTCTGGCAGATGTACGTTTGTTACCCCCAGTAGAACCGAGCAAAGTGATCTGTATTGGGAGAAATTATCCTGCACATGCCGAAGAACACGGGGCCGAGGTCCCAGATGTACCTTTATTGTTTTTGAAACCGCCCTCATCTTTGATCGGGCACGAGGAACCCATCATACTGCCCCCACAATCCCAACAGGTGGAGCACGAGGCGGAATTAGCGGTTGTGGTGAGCAAGCGTTGCCGCTGGATCCAACCGGAGGATACTGCGGATTACATCCTGGGTTACACCATAGCCAATGACATCACAGCCAGAGACCTCCAGCGCCGGGATGGGCAGTGGACGCGCGGCAAAGGGTTCGATACCTTTTGCCCCACCGGGCCATGGATCGAAACGGACTTTGACTCCACCGACGCGTTGATCACCTGCCACGTGAATGAGGAGATGCGCCAGATGGCCTCCACGCGGGACATGGTCTTCCCCGTGCGTCAACTATTGACTTATGCTTCTTCAGTGATGACTCTGGAACCTGGAGATCTTTTGCTGACCGGGACTCCGGCTGGAGTGGGGCGCTTGGAGGATGGTGATGAAGTCAGCGTAAGCATTGAGGGATTGGGGGTTTTATCCAACCCGGTTTCCAACGACACCCGCGGTAATTAGAAGATGGCTGTCTGGTGGATTTTAAGTAATGGATTTAATATTCCACTACGCGGGGCAGGTTCTTAGCTTCCGTCACCCACTTTCTGATCTTAGATTGAGCGGGAATGCTGCGCACCAAGCTTTTTGCCTCGTTGACATCCCGGACATGCAGATATAGCCGGAAAGGGTTGCGTTGGGCCAATTCAGGTACTGTGTCCACCCCGGCCTCCTCAAGCAAATCAGCATACTCTCCAGCTACACCTTTTACGCGGCATAAATCGCAATGGTTGACCCATTCAAGGATGAGTTTTCCGCTTATTCCGGTATCCTTTTCAAGCTTCCGGCGCCCTTTCGGTGTCGAGCCTTTCTTGAGTAATGCGTTGGTGGTTTTTACACCTGCGTCGCGTAAAGTTGTTGCATATTTATCACCAATCCCCTCAATTGTTTCGAGTTTAGCCATATTATTAATCTCCTATTTTATTTTAAACCGGCTTATGATGAATGTTTTTTGCGGCATTGTCAATTTTTACACCTTGGGGAGGTGCAGAGTTAATATCATTATATGAAATCGCGGCTTACCGGTCAAGCGCAAGTAATTTGGGTGTTATGTCACCCTTGTCCGAGAACTGTTATTAGATAATTTTTTATTGCAATACCAGTATTGATGGGGGATGCCAGTATTTACTCTGCAAACATAAAATATTCTTATCCGTTTTGTAATGTTTTTGAATATCAAATTACATATAAAATCAAGTAATATTCTATGGTGAAAAAATATTATATGAAGGTAGTTGTTAATATATGCAAAAGTTACGTTCTCTAATAAGGAAACCAGAAGTGATCGGGGCATTTTTTGTAGGTATCTTGGGAGTGGTCTGTGTTGGCTTCCTATTAGTCCAGACGGATATGCTGGCAATCGGTTTGGCCGAAGATCCAACGGAGATTCCCGAGTTCACCTCAACCTACAGTCCTTCCCCGACTTTCACTCAGACCGCTACATCCACCTCAACCCCCACCCCCACTTTGACTAGTACTTCTACCTCCACACCTATTCCCCATCCAACGGCAACACCCACCTCACGCTATACAGCTACGATCACTCCCACACCCTCCGATACTCCCACGGTTACACCCACAGCTACATTCGATCCCCCAGACGGGGTTGCTTTAGAGCAGACTAACTGCCGTTATGGGCCAGGTGCGGCTTACCTGTACGAATACGGCTTTTTTGAAGGTTACTTATTCGAAGTTGTCGGCCGCAATAAAGATGGGACCTGGATCTACGTTCAGGGATTGGGCTTCCCAACGCCTTGTTGGATCAAGACTGAATTAGTGCAGGTTGACGGTGATATCTTCAGCGTTGGTGAATATTACGGCCGGCTGCCACTTTCAGACTTGTACTTGCCGCCTACATGGGCAGGGGCCACAAGGGATGGGGATGAAGTGCGCATCGAATGGGCGTACGTATGGATGACGGAGGATGATTACCGCGGCTATCTGGTAGAGGCCTGGTTGTGCCAAGATGGGCAGATCGTCTTTTATCCCATTCGTTCTGACTTGCTGTACGTGGATGTGATTGACGAGCCCGGCTGCTTTGAGCCGTCCAGCGCTCGGGTTTACACAGTTGAAAAACACGGTTACACAGCATGGAGATTAGTGCCATGGCCGCCGTACGAGGAAGCCTCGGAGTAATTGCACAACCTCCGGCTTGAAAGCCCCAAAAGGTTCCTGATTATATATTTTTAACCGTAGTTCTCCTTAATCCAACCTTTATATTCACCTTCCGAATTGATGGCTTCAATCCATTGAGCATTGTCCAGGTACCACTGCACAGTTTTCATCAGCCCTGAATGTAAGGTCTCTTTAGCCTGCCAACCCAACTTGCTTTTAATTTTTGAACTATCGATGTCGTAGCGCCAATCGTGGCCTGGTCGATCTTTCACGAAGGTAATTAATTCGGCATAACTTTCACCAGATGCACGCGGCTTCAGCTCATCTAATATTTCACACAGAGTCTCCACGATTTCCAAATTCACGACCTGGGTGTCGCCTCCCACGGCGTAGGTTTCCCCGACCTTTCCGCGCTGCAGCGCCTCCCAAATCGCAGAACAATGATCGCTTACGTAAAGCCAATCACGCATCTGCTTCCCCTGACCGTATACCGGCAATCTCTTTCCTGCCAGTGCATTAGAGATCGTTAATGGGATCAATTTTTCAGGGTATTGATAGGGCCCGTAATTATTGGTGCAGTTCGTGATCAAGATGGGCAGTCCGTAGGTGTGGTGATATGCGCGCACTAAATGATCGCTGGAGGCTTTAGAGGCAGCATAAGGTGAATTTGGGGCATATGGGGTTTCTTCGGTGAAAGGTGGGTCATCTGTGCCCAACTCCCCGAAGACTTCGTCAGTCGAGATGTGATGAAAGCGGAATCCCTCGAGCGGCAGCAATTTCTCTTCAATGTAGACTCTGCGGACTGCTTCTAGCAGCCGGAAAGTGCCGATGATATTGGTCTGAATGAATGCTTCCGGCCCCAGGATAGAGCGGTCCACGTGGCTTTCAGCAGCAAAATGCACCAGGGCATCAATTTTATATTCCTGGAGCAAGCCCTCGACTTTACCCTGATCGTTGATATCCCCTTCAACAAAGATATGCCGCTCTGGGTCAGGCAGGTCTTTTAGATTCTCGAGGCTGCCTGCATAAGTCAGGGAGTCGTAATTCACTATGCGTACATCCGGATTGGCAACCAGCAAATAGCGCACAAAGTTTGAACCGATAAAGCCAGCCCCGCCGGTTACGAGGATGTTTTTAGGCATTGGGATTGTGGTGTTTTGGCATTAAAATAATTTGGCTTATTTTTTTTTTTATTGACGGATTGCATGAAACTACTGGTAAAGAGCGACTACATTTTACCGCAAATACCTCGAATAATCCGTGGTGGTCGAATACAAACTTATTTCTTATTTCAGGAAACCGTAATTGGGATGGGGTGCTTGGGTGGTTTAAGGGAACCACCTTAATTTTTATTTTTCCACCGATAATTATTGAAGATCGCACAACTAGGAAGCATATGACATGGTTTGGAAATATTGCGGTCCGGTTGTAGCAGAAATATGATAATATCTCTTTTGTGACCATTGAATGAAGATGGAAAAGGATTAGAAATGAAACCTAATGTTGATACCGAACCGAGACTACCCATTAACTCGCAAGTTAGTGAACACTATCTATCAGATTATCGAAAAACGCATAAAGCCTTAATCCAAGAGGGGGAGAATGTAAATTGGGCGGGAAATTATTCTCACTTTTCTGTATGGGGAGAAAATGATTATTATTTTGGTTACATAATTATTACTAATCGACGGTTTATTAAGGTTCGATACGAATCACACCTACGAACAGGGGATGGTTGTTTCCTATTCATGGCCATACTTCTAAGTCTTCTATCCGGCGGTCTTATTTCCCCCTCGGGGTCTAAACCTGGGAGACCATATGTGGATGCAAGTTTCCATGGTGACCGACTACATTATGGTTTAATATTTTCCCGCCCAACATATCCGCTGAGAACTTACGAGACTGAACATCGGCTTGAAACAGAAAACCCATTAGCCAACTTGGTAGGAATACGACGAGAAATATATGAGTTAACCCACCAAAATCTAAGTCTAGTAAAGTTGAATTTAACGTTTTTACCAGATGTTAGGTTAGGGTTTGTACTTTATGGCCAAACAGCTGGGGATGAGGCATACAGTATTTTTCAACAATACCTTCGTCAACCTGAACGAAGCGGAGAGCCCAGCATAGATATCGCTGATCAATTGGAAAAACTGGCTGAGTTGTATAAGTATCAAACTATAACCGAAGAGGAATATGAGGCAGCAAAAGCCAGGCTCTTCAGAAATGACAACAAATTGATGAGCTCATAGAAATATTCAGACTCAACCATCGAAAACCTCCTATTTCTACCAATTAGTTATTAATCTCATCAAAAATATCAATTAAATTCTAGCCTCGGATATTCAATAACATCTGAGTAATTATCCAACCATATTTGGGAGGTTTCTATCCATACAAAATGGCTTTTATGACAGCTTGAGCTGTTATCCGAATAAAAACTAAATTAGTTTTTCAACCCTACCTTTCCCCAATATTCAGAGGATGGGATATCTGGTAAATATCACAACCCTAAAACACAAAAACCGCAAACCACATATCCAGGCGCTGCTTACCCAGAAGGTCTACGGCAATCAAATTCTGTCGGGGCGAGAGGATTCGAACCTCCGACCTCTTGCACCCCATGCAAGCGCGCTAACCGGGCTGCGCCACGCCCCGAATTGTGAGCCAGATTATAGCGCGTTAGCCTGATAATTACAAGGCGGGAGGCAAGAAGGGAAAGAAAGGCTTTACCTCCCAATCTGATCCTGGTAAAACATAAAACATAAAACTACGTCGTGAACTCTTGTCCCATGGCCTCTTCGTTTGCTACACCGACAGAGGCATGCCATTGTATGATTTTCCAGTCCCCATCTTCTTGATGGAAGACGCCTGTGACACGAAATGGAATTTCTAGGTCATCCGGCATTTTCATTGTCGTTCGATTGTTAAACCATCCTGTTGTCCCCTCGACGTAAGCCTTTGTATCTACTTCACTGAGGGTTGCTCCACTAAGCTCTCCCGATTGAGATTTGAGAGTACTGATGATCTTATTGTAACCTTCCCACCACTCATTGGGGTCAGATCCAATGAGTAATACTTCATCCTTTTGCGAGGTTATATTTTCGGAAGTTGAAATGTCTCCACTTACATACCCTTCCAGTACTCGAAGTACAATATCACTTAACTCTGCTGACTTTTCCATCGGTAGTACCTCCTTGGTTAGATAGTCTAGGTTAAAAGTAGAAATTCATGAAGAATCTCTAGGTTGGCTGCTATTGATGAATAATAAAGGTAATTCTAGTGTCTCACAGATAAATTTTTTCTTCGACGGATTGACCCGCGTAATCTGCGATGTGAGAGCAGTGAGGGTCTGGCCAATTATTGATGTATTTGATCCTACTTTATAGTACCATATTTAGTTGTTAATCTTGAATGTTCGATATTAATAATTATCAATTTCAGGTATTGATGGCAGGAGCAGATATCTCAATCGTGGCAAAAATGGCTGGTCATGCCAACACCCAAACCACATCACGTTACGACCGCAGAGGTGAGCAAGCCAAACAAAAAACCGCTGGTTTACTGGATGTGCCTTATAAGGGTTTGAGTTAATTGGAATGATACAGGAAATTATTTAGTTCTTTTATTCTTTATACTAGTAGGTTATAGGTTCGATTCCTTTAAGGGTAACCAATTTGTGTGGGTTATCTAATATCCTGCCTTATATTTTCGAAACTATAAAAATATTTGATGCCTAAAGAGATGGGACCCATTTTTGCATTGAATTCGTATCAGGCGATTAATTATCAACTCTGCAAGTGCGGATCCTTGAGTTGAATCCAATAATAAATAGAAAAGTTTTGTTGATACAACTTAATTTCTAAAATCTCCTGGGAATCCCACAGTTTGCAGTTGACTTTTTCGCGCCATCATGCTATTATTCAACCACAGTCGATTGTCGACAGTCGACTGTATACATATTTACAGCACAAAATTTATATTACGCAAATCCTGCAAATCAGTTATTTATTGAGCCCCAATTGCAGGTGTATTTCTCTCCCCTACCACTGGAGTAAAGATTGGTCAATTCCAGTAGAAGTATTCGGGGGTTTTTTCGCAACAAATATGTTGGTCTGATTGATGTTTTTCGCGCTCTTCCACAATCCCCTCCCAAAATAAAGTCTATTTTTCGTCGCCGGTTCCAGTATCTAGTATTGCCATTCGTAATCCTGCTCTCAATTGTTGGCTGGCAAATGCTAATTAATATCGGCGATTACCCTCCCTACCTGCTTCCCTCCCCTTCTCGAATCTGGGCTAAATTACTCGTGGTTTGGGAGGATAACACCCTTTGGTACCACACTAGCTATACCATGTATGAGGCGTTCTGGGGATTTAGCCTCGCATTCGTATTTGCTATGGTCGTGGGAAACTTTCTTGCCCACTCACCTCTGTTGGAGGATCTGGTATCTCCTTACTTCGTCATTGCCCAGGCCACACCAATGCTGGCTATTGCTCCCCTTCTAATCGTCTGGTTTGGATTCGGACCTGCATCCAAAATTATTATTGCATTCGTGTTAGTCGTGTTTCCTATGCTTATTAGCGCCATTGTTGGATTCAGATCTGTATCAGCCAACCATCGAGAGCTAATGCGTTCATATTCTGCTAATCGCAGTCAGATCTTCTTCCTACTCGAGATTCCCGCTGCAATGCCCGTATTGTTAGGGGGAATCAAAATTGGTCTCGTACATGCGATGAGCGGGGCTCTAGTGGGTGAATATATCAGCGCTGGGCGAGGCTTAGGCTACTGGATTATCTTGGGCAAGGCTATGCATGATGCGTCACTTGTGTTTACTGCACTCGGGGTGATGATCGTGATTAACGTAGCCTTGTATGGACTTATGACGGTTATCGAGCATAAAGTACTCGCATGGCGAAAGGTTTGAGATTTGGAATTTTAGGTCAGTGATCATACTAACAAATAGGATTACGTTTCTTTTCGCAGGATTAATTTTAGTAAGAAATAGGAAGATGGTTGGTAGTAAATGAGTGAGCTAGGAACAGCACAAAGAAAATGGATGAAATATCTCTTAATACCATTGGTCTTCGCGAGCTTTGTGCTACTGTGGGATTCAATAGTCATACTTCGAGATATCTCCAGCTTCGTTCTACCAAGGCCAGGTGCAGTTTGGAATCAATTGGTGAGCTTGGGTCGAGAAGGAATCCTTTGGGATCACACAATTATCACGGTGAAAGAAGCAGGATTAGGTTTCGCTTTCGGTTTTGTCTTTGCCAACGTGGTGGGTTATATACTTGGCAAGTCAGAGATGCTTGAGCAACTGTTTTCACCGTATTTGGTCGCTATACAGGCAGTGCCGATTATCGGAATTGCACCACTTTTGATCATCTGGTTTGGGTTTGGGTTTAAATCTACAGTTATTATTTGCTTTATTGTAGTTTTTTTCCCCATGTTGGTCAGTGCCATCGTTGCGGTCCGGACAGTTCAACCAGCTGATATCGAGTTGATGCGCTCCTACTCAGCTTCGAGGTGGATGGTCTTTCGACAGCTTGAACTGCCTGCATCTTTGCCGGTGGTGCTGGCGGGAATCAAAACCTCAATTGTCCGCGCCATGATGGGAGCAATGGTAGGCGAATACATCGGCGGGACGGAAGGTCTAGGTTACCTGCTCATCATCGGGGGAATCGAATTCTTTGATACATCCATGGTCCTTGCCGCAACAGTAGCCCTAGTAGCATTAACCATCCTAGGCTACCTGTTTGCTTTAACCCTTGAAATTTTACTGCTGCCATCTTGGCGGCGACACGTCCGCGAATGATTGTTTTCGAATATTGATAAGTGTATAGATAAGGTAATTGAAAAAGTAATTCAAGGAGGTTGTGGTGACCCAAACGAAACGGGCAATAAGGGTAGGTGCCCATTTTCCGTGGGGAATGGGATTGGGTGAAGTGGGAGCATTCAGCCAGGGTACAGAAGCCAGCGGGTTAGACAGCATTTGGTTGGTGGATAAACACACAAATTGGGGTGAATTGTGGACCACTTCGGTTGTCGTTGCCAGCAATACGAAACGTATCAAAATAGGTTTGGATGCCACAGACCCCTATCGGCGTAATGTGGTTGTTACAGCTCATGCTGCTGCGACGCTCGATGAGATTTCTGGCGGCCGGGTGATTTTCGGGATAGGACGGGGAACGATCAGTCTCCTCAAAGAGATGGGGATGGATCAGAAAAAGCCACTGGTGGCAGTCCGTGAAGCTATAGAGGTATTCCGGAAACTACTAGCCGGAGAGCGGGTCACTCTGGAAGGCGAAGTAATCCGGGTAAAAGGCGCAATGTTAAGCATCAAACCCGCCCAAGATCGGATGCCAATATACCAAACAGGCGAAACCCTCGAAGACATGCGTTTAGCATCTGAGATCAGCGATGGTCTTGAGATCTGGGGAGGAAGTGAGACTTATTTGAACAATGTTCACGAGACAATCCGCGCGGGTGTTGAGAACCGCTTCGAATCATTCAGAGATTTCGCTCTCTTGCCCTGGGTGCCTTTTTCGGTTGACGAAGATTCGTCCAAAGCCAAAGAGCGTCTAACGCCAAGGATGACCGAGGTGCTCCGGCGCGTGCCTGATTCCGTACTGGAGTTAATGGGCATTGATTCAGCAGCGGTTCAACCCTTGCGCAACGCATGGGAACAAGGCGATATAGACAAAGCCCAGAGCTTATTATCCGACGAGATTCTTGAACCCTGGGCGATATACGGCACACCGGAGCATTGTACGACCCGGATACTAAATCTTTATGACCTAGGTGTGACCGAAGTAATGCTGCAATTTACCTCGAATTGGCAGAGCGATATGGAAGTACTTAAGGATTACATCTTGCCTGGATTGGAACCATAGCACGCCACAATATTACGAGCTGTGTTTATTAAAAATGTGTAATTGTTTTTACCAACAAACTACTGGAGGATCAATATGAGTCAAGATAGAGTTGTGAAGGTAGGAGGACACTTTCCATGGGGGTCAAAGCTACAGATGATTGCTGAATTCAGCCAAACCGCGGAAGCGTCTGGGCTGGATTCGATCTGGCTGACAGATAAATACACCAGTTGGGGAGAAATGTGGACAACAGCTGTCTTGGTCGCGACTAACACCAAACGAATACGCATTGGTTTAGATGGCACCGACCCGTACAGGCGCAATGTGGTCATTACCGCTCATGCTACAGCAACAGTTGATGAGATATCAAATGGCCGTATGATCTTTGGAATGGGTGGTGGCCACGAGAGTTTGATAGAGCGGATGGGAATTGAGCAGACGAACAAGATAGCAGCAATGCGTGAAGGTTATGCTGCAATTAAGGGACTGTTAAACGGCGAAACTGTAAATATAGAAGGCGAAGCCATAAAAGTACGCGGCGCACAACTCGGCATTCGTCCGGTTCAATCCAAGATCCCAATGATGCTAATCGGGACTGATGTGGAACAATTTAAACTCGCCGCGGAAATTGCGGATGGTGTTCTAATTTGGGGGGGAGGTGAGCGCTATCTCACTCACGTGCGTGATATTTGTTACCCAGTCGTTGAGAAGCGTGGCATGGATCCAAAAGATTTCCAAATCATTCCTTGGATTCCGTTCTCGGTAAGTCATGATCCCAACACGGCATCGGAACTACTCGTCAGCCGATTGACAGAAGTTGTACGGCGCGTACCCCCAGAATCGATTGAAGCCATGGGGCTTGACCAAGCTGAAGTAGCCAAGCTCCGAGAAGCATGGGAGTCTGGCGACCATGAGGAGGCAATGTCACTTCTTACTGATGATATCATGCAAGCTTGGGCTATTTACGGTACCCCCGAGGTATGCACTGAGAAAATCAGAGAATTACCAAAATATGGTGTAACTGAGGTAATGCTCCAGTTCACTGAAAATTGGCGCGATAACATGAGTTTATTCCGAGACGAAATCGCACCTGGATTGAACGCTTAGTCCATCAAGCAAGACATGCTATCTAAAGGATGTTTTGTTGAAATGAAGGAGGTGTAACTTGGTAAACAATACTTTTGAGGAGATATGGTCGAGCTTTGATCCGTGGGAAGGAATTCCTGACCAATTTAACGTCGGGAAATACTTGACCGACGATCAGGTCGAAGATGGGCACGGTGATACCACCGCCTTGTTTTGGGAAAATTCCTTGGGTGATAAACGGTCTTTCACCTATGAAGATTTTCGCGTCCTCACTAACCGCTTTGGCAACGCCATACTTGGATTAGGGATAGAGCGTGGTGATCGGATCTTGCTGCGTTTGCCTAATTTACCAGAATTCTACATCGCTGCTCTTGGAGCGAACAAAATTGGCGCTGTTTATATTCCCACGAGCTCATTATTTCGTGAGAAAGAGATTGCATACCGTGTGAACGACAGCGGGGCAGTCGCGGTCTTGACCACACCTCAACTCGTTGAACAAGTAGAGAATATCAAAAAGGATTGCCCAAGTCTAAAGCATATTATCGTAGTCCCCTATCTTGGGGATGAGGTTTCGGGAACTCAATTGAATTTCAAGAAATTGCTAGATCAAGCGGAGGACAATCTAGAAATAGCTTTAACAAATAATGACGATGACGCTTTCATTTGCTACACCTCCGGTACAACTGGCGATCCTAAGGGATGCGTGCATATGCATCGCTATCCTCTCGCATTTAACTCACTAATTCAATACTGGTATCGTTATCAACCCGGGGACGTTGCTGCTTGTCCCCCCGAGATTGCATGGAAATTCCCCCTTGCTTCTACATTCCTATACGCTTTCTGCCATGGGGTCAGCGTTGTCCTCTACCATCAGGTAGAAGGCGCATACAATCCTGAAACTTGGTTTCGTTTGATTCAAGATTATAGGATTACATGCTTTGTGGGAACTCCCACGATTCACCGGATGATGCTGACGGTGGAGGATGCCGAGGAGCGGTTTAATCTCTCGAAGTGGAAACGCGCAGTCTCAGCAGGCGAATCACTACCAGCTGACACATTTCAGTCAGTTAAAGACCGGTTTGGGGTCGAAGTGCTGGATGGAATTGGGATGAGCGAGTCTATGGTGTACTGCTTCAATATGATCGGGCAACCGGTTATGCCGGGATCGACTGGGCGTCCAGCACCAGGTACTGTAATCAAAGTTCTGGATGAAAATTTAGATGAGGTTGAAACAGGAACTCCCGGTGTCCTCTGTGTACGGAGGGATACACACGCTGGAATTATGAAGGGCTATTGGAACAAAGCTGAGAAGACAGCTGAGATTTTACGCGGTGATTGGTACTACAGCGGAGATGTCTACGTACAAGATGAAGACAGTTACTTTTGGTTTAAAGGCAGAGAGGATGATTTGATGAAATGTTCTGGATATCGCATCTCTCCTTTTGAGGTTGAAAGTGTTTTACTTACCCATCCATCGATCCTCGAAGCAGCCGCGGTGCAGAGCCCGGATGAACTGCGTGGGCATGTGGTAAAAGCTTTCATCGTGGTGCGGGATGGGGTAGAGGTTTCGGAGACTTTGGCAGAGCAGATTCAAGATCATTGCAAACAGAACGCTGCACCCTACAAATACCCCAGAAAAGTGGAGTTCGTCGACAGCCTACCGAAAACACAAAGCGGTAAAATCAAGCGCCGTTTGCTGCGAGATCGTGAGTTAGAGATTGCGCGTGAACAAGAGAAAAATTGAATTGATTATTAAACTATCATCTTCAGCAAATAGTGAAACATTCTGATTATCCGGTAAATATTTATACCACTCAGTACCCACGAAGGAAGAACACGCAAGGAGGTGGTGAGAAAACACAGTGATAAGTTTCAAGATTTTTTTGGTCGCTCTACCTCTCATTGCTAATGCATGATTGGTGAGAGAGACACTTTTCCCTACTAAATAAGGTAGGGGCTTACTCATAAGAAGGAGAATAGTGATGAAAATTGCAAAACAAATGAAAGTAATCGCCCTCGTGGTTCTCACTTTACTGGCTTTGACTGCTTGCGGGTCCGAAGATGCCGCATCGCCAGAAGTTGTGATTCAAACAGTTGTTGAAACAGTTGAGGTTCCTTTTGAGGTAATAACAACTGTGGAGGTCATGGTTACACAGGCGCCAGAAACACCAGCTGAACTTACCACAATACCTATCTCACTTGGTTATCGGGCGACAGTCCTTTATGCTCCATTGTACGTGGCTGACGCCTTGGGTTATTTCGCCGAGGAGGGCATAGAGTTGGATTGGGAGTACGGTGGCGCAGATGACATTATGGTGTTGTTGGCCTCTGGTGAGCGTCCAATATTGAGTGGGTCCGGAGGAGAGGTGCTCCTGGCCCGTGCTCAAGGTATGCCAGTGGTATATTTCTATCAATGGCACAGCCGAGACAATTATGCCATATTCTCACTAGCTGAGAGTGGAATTACTGAACCTGCCGACCTGGTCGGTAAGACAATCGGAGTTCCATTTTTAGCGGGTGGGAATTACCTTGGCCTCCAAGCTGTACTATGGGCTGAGGGACTTAGCGAGGGGGACATGAGCGTACAATCGATTGGCTACACTCAAATAGCCGCCGTGTCCGAGGGTACTGTGGATGCAGCAGTGGGCGTGATCTACAATGAGCCAAAGGTTCTCGCCGCATCTGGGTTAGAAATAAACATTATCGAAACTGCAGATTACCAACCATTAATAGGTTCAGGTTTTGCGGTTAATGAACAGTTCATGCAAGACAACCCAGAAGTTGTTCAAGGGTTCGCCAACGCCTTTACCAAGGGATTAGCTTATACGATTGAAAACCCTTGGGAAGCATTTCAAATTGCGCTGGGTTATATACCCGAAACCAACGCAGCCGGCGAAGTGACCCGCCTAGATCAGCTTATTTCAGGAATCCAATGCTGCGATGGTGGACGACTAGGGTTTTCAGATCCGGAAATTTGGGAGGAATTAGCCCAATTCCTGTTTGATACTGGCTGGCTCACAGAAACTTTAGATGTTACCGAAGCATATACCAACGATTTCATAGGTGATACGGAAGTTTGGCCTGCAGAAGAGGAAGCAGAATAGAGACAAGAACCTTTAGACTGGCAATGACTCTGTTCTTCCTTGCCATAACGGGGAATTGAGATACCTCATAATAGTAGAACGGGGGTTGGGATGTGTAAGGACCAACCTCCGTTCTACGTTGCCCTAAGCGGCCTAACTATTGCTGAGTACCTAAGGATAGCGGTCAACCAGGGAACTTTCGAGCCTCCTATGGAGGGAAGCATGTCTAAAAACGCTCAACCTAAACTTCCAACTGCGACGGTTGAATATTTAGCAGCCCGCGGGCACACTGTGGCTGTGGCTACCGTCGATGCAAAAGGTCAGCCCGACATTGATTTGATATCCTGGGTTCTAGCAGTCAATGAGAAGACTATTCGGTTCGTTGTCGGTGCGGCGGTTCCCGCTGCTATTAATATCCGGCGTGATAGACAAGTGACGCTGCAGATCTTGGGAAAAGACCAAGTCTATGCGATTAAAGGGACTGCTTCGGTTATCAAAGAAAAGATGGAAGCAACGAAATGGCCAACAATGCTCTTCGAGATGGTTGTAGATGAAGTTAGGGGTAATATGTACGGGGCAGGAATGGTTAATGGGGATGTGCCTGTGAAACGAGATGTTCGCGTCGATGCACTTCACAAGACATTTTTAGAGGCTGTATATACTGAGATGGAAAGCTTGTGATCCACCAGCCTGAAACATGTGGTCTGGAAAGTCATAAAGTTTAATTAAGGAGAAATAATGATGAGCCAGCATGTCCAGAGTTATACCAGCGGTACCAGTGACAAACCTTTACTTGGCCTCACGATTGGCGAAATGTTCGATCAAATTGTCGAGCAGTACCCTGATAATGAGGCGCTTGTTGTGCGTCACCAGAATCTGCGCTACACATACCAAGAATTGCAGGCACAAGTGAACCAATGCGCTCGAGGGCTAATGGCGATCGGTATGGAAAAGGGCGATCGAATTGGTATCTGGTCTCCCAACAATGCCGAGTGGGTCATTATTCAGTTTGCTACCTGTAAGATGGGGGCTATCTTGGTCAATATCAATCCGGCTTACCGCCTTCATGAGTTGGAATATACTTTAAGACAGTCCGGATGTAGCGCCTTAGTCATTGCCCCAGAATTCAAAAGATCCAACTATACCCAAATGATGTATGATCTGGCTCCAGAGTTAATTGACACCAAACCCGGCCAACTCAGGGCAGAAAAATTACCCGATCTGAAGAAAGTGATTTGCCTTGACGATGATGCGAAAGCAGGTATGTGGAATTGGAATGATCTGATGGACATGGCAGATCAGATCAGCCAGGGAGAACTGGCCGATCGTCAAAGCCAACTCGAGTTCGATGATCCGATCAGCATCCAGTATACAAGCGGGACCACTGGATTTCCCAAGGGTGCCACTCTGAGTCATCATAACATCCTCAATAACGGTTATTTTGTTGGGGAAATCATGAATTTTAGCCCTAGAGACCGATTAATTATCCCGGTTCCCCTTTACCACTGCTTTGGCATGGTGTTGGGAAACTTGGCTTGTATTACCCACGGAGCAGCAATGCTTATCCCTGGCCCTGGCTTTGAGCCAGATTCTGTTTTGGCGATGATAGAAGAAGAGAAAGCGACAGCTTTGCATGGTGTCCCGACGATGTTTATCGCTGAATTGGAGCATCCTGAATTCAATAAATATGATCTCACCAGCTTGCGAACGGGACTTATGGCCGGTGCTCCTTGCCCGGTTGAGGTTATGAAACAGGTTAATACGGCCATGCATATGAATGAAGTAGAGATTGCATATGGGATGACCGAAACCAGCCCAGTGAGTTTCCAGACCCATGCAGATGCCCCTCTGGACAAGCGGGTTAGTACCGTTGGTCAGATTCACCCGCACACAGAGGTAAAGATTATCGATCCTGAAACAGGTCAAGTCGTGCCAATCGAGGAAAAGGGCGAGTTATGTACACGAGGATACTCTGTCATGTTGGGTTATTGGAACGATGACGAAAAGACCCGTGATTCGATAGATGCAGCCGGTTGGATGCGTACAGGCGACTTGGCTGTAATGGATGAAGATGGTTATGTAAATATAGTTGGGCGCATCAAAGATATGGTTATTAGGGGTGGGGAAAATGTCTATCCTCGTGAAATTGAAGAGTTCCTCTACAGCCATCCCAAAATTAGCGATGTCCAGGTTATTGGTGTTCCGGACCAGAGGTATGGTGAAGAGCTTATGGCCTGGGTTAAGCTAAAAGAAGGTGAGGGTTCCAGTGGTGAGGAAATGCGCGAGTTCTGCCGCGATAAAATCGCTCACTTCAAGATACCGCGTTATTTCAAATTTGTAGACTCCTTCCCTATGACCGTGACGGGCAAGATTCAGAAATTTGTCATGCGTGAGCAAAGTATCGAGGAACTTGGATTAGAGACAGAGGCGGCTACTCAAACAGCCTGAAATAAAACATTGTGACGGGAAGGGGCAAAAATAGCTAGTCGAGTTGGATTTATCTTGAGGCAAAATACATGCTAACAAATCGTTATAAACGATTCGGTAAGCTCGGTTTTTAATCAATCAGTTTAAGCCAGCAAAGGCACCGCAAAACTTTATAGTGCGCGCTTACACCAGCTTCACCCCCGGCTACCATATGGACGTGGATGACAATATCGTGGATGGTATCTTTGCGGATGATTTCGAATCCGGCGACCTTTCTGCCTGGTCATATTCGTCCACTGATAGCGGGAACCTAGCTGCCAGCGGTTATTCTGATTATTACGGCTTCTATGGCATGGAAGCGCTGATCGATGACACCAACAGCATTTACGCCAAGGACAGTACTCCGGCAAACGAAACGCGCTACCGCGCCCGTTTCTACTTTAACCCTAACAGCTTGGATATGGCCTCAGGGGATAACTTTACAATTATAGGCGCTTACAACGCCTCGCAAATACAACTGGGTTTGCAAATACGCGATAATGCAGGCACATACCAGACACGCTTTCTTGTAACCAAAGATGACTCCAGCTGGGACGTTTCCTCTTGGTATAATCTCACCGATGGTTGGAACGCAATCGAGATAGATTGGATGGCGGCAAGCGCGCTAACCGGGCTGCGCCACGCCCCGAATTGTGAGCCAGATTATTGCGCGTTAGCTGGATAATTACAAGGAAGTTTGATTGTATGCGCTAGTTATCAACTATTCGGGTGTGGAGGGTGGGTTATTCAGCTCTAACAAGTCCCACTGATTGCCATACAAATCCTCAAAAACCGCCACCGTGCCGTAAGGCTCAGTTTTCGGCTCTCTCACGAAAAGTGGGATGGGACAGGCATCCTCATGGTTTAAAAGGTGACAAAATCCCACTTGCCGCTCGCATATTTTCCATTGTTGACGTCTGGGATGCGTTAAGTTCTGATCGGGCTTATCCAGATGCATGGTCAGAGGAGATGATCCTCTCCTTTTTTCAAGAACAGTCGGGAAAGCACTTCGACCCACATATACTGGATATCTTTATGGAGGTGATTCATGATAGCTACCAAGAATCTTTTTTAATTCAGAATTAATATCAGACCCAGGCACTAAGTAAATTCTAGGTCATAATAGAGATTTTCTCTGTCAGTTTGGTCTTCCTGGGTGACAACAAAAGCAGCTTGAAACCCGAATTAGGCAATCAAGCATCGTGCACCATTTTTCGTTTTGGTTGGAATATGTTTTATTCGGCAGAATGATTGGAAGCGCTAAAGATGACCTTTAGGAAGTGGGAAAAAGTAACAATTTTTCAAAATAACTACAGATACCGCATCTGTGGGTACTGGCCTTGTTTTAGTCCGACGGTCTCTTTCAGGTAATATAATTAAAATCTATCAAAATAAGTAAGAAACTTCCCCAACTTGACGTCTACAAATAATCCTTAATAAAATAACCAACTATTTGGTCTAAAAGGAACTGGTAATTTTCAAGAATTGTCGCGAAGTATTCATTAAGTTTCAATCTTGTAAAGCAGGGGGAAAGAAATTGGAGACAATTCAAACACCACTAAAAAGGTACGATATATCTAATAAAACTATTCGGGTGATAAACCTACTTTGATAAATCCTGTACATATTCAACTAGATAAGGAAATAAGGAGAAAAAATGAAATACAGATCGCTTATTCTTACTATACTGGTCACCGGGTTGACTCTGGTTGCGTGCGCCTCAGCGGACACACCCACGCCTGCTCCCCCAACTGAGGCTCTCCAACCCACAGAAGCACCCCAGGCCACTGAGGCACCCCAAGCCACCGAGGCACCCGAGCCTCCCGCCGAGTTGGACTTCGGTCCGGAGTTTCATGTTCAGGGTTCGCAAGTGCAGCTGATCGG
>VRUJ01000011.1 GCA_019456165.1 Chloroflexota bacterium | reverse complement strand
ACACCTTATATCTCAAATTATCGTTCTATTCACCCCGCATTATTATTAAGAGCTTGACATAGTCATAGTAATCAGAATGACACATAACCGTATCAAATTATTGTCATTTAATTAATCTTAATATGTCAATATGAACGACCGTAGGGAGTGAAGAATCTCTGATAAGATGGGTTGGGATAATTCCAAGGTTGTTAGCTAGCGATGTTTCCAGGGATTCCTCACCCCTAAGGGGTTCGGAATGACACAATGCAATTATCACTCCACCAAGAAAATTAACAACTTCTGCTATAATCCCCTGATGGAAGAAACTACAACCAGTTTGGACCCCCAACGCCAAGAAAAAGCTAAAGAGTACGCCCGCATTCGCCGCCGCCTGATGTTGGTCAACCTGCTGTGGAGCGGCATATATGCCGTCCTGTGGCTGGCGGCCGGTTGGGCTAGCGCGCTTAAAGTTACTATATTAGACTACTCGGATAACGTCTGGCTGGTGGTGGCAGGTTTCGCGTTGGTTTACGGTGGAGTCTCATCAATCTTGAGTTTGCCGCTGTCTTATTATTCAGGTTTTACACTGCCCCACCGTTACGAAATCTCCACCCAGACACTCAATGGCTGGATCAGCGACCGGGTAAAAGGGCTGCTCATCGGTGCGCCCATCGGCTTGCTCGTGCTGGAAGTTATCTACGCTATCCTGCGCGCTTACCCGGATACCTGGTGGTTGTGGGCCGCGGGATTCTTATTGGTTTTCAACATAATCCTGGGCAACTTAGCCCCAATCCTGATCTTTCCCATATTCAACAAATTCTCACCTCTGGATGAAGAACACGCCGACCTGGCCGAAAGGCTGTTGGCGCTAGCCGCGCAAGCCAACACAAAAGTGCGCGGGGTTTACAAGTTCGACATGAGCCGCCGCACCACATCCGCAAACGCTGCCCTGACGGGTATCGGCAACAGCCGCCGCATCCTCCTGGGAGACACACTCATAGATGAATTCAGCGCGGATGAGATCGAAACCGTGCTGGCACACGAACTCGGTCATCACGTTAACAAGGATATCCCCGTAGGCATGGTCATCAGCAGCCTGACTACTTTAGTCGGTTTATATTTGGCCGCGTTGGGATTGCAGTGGGGGGTCGGCTTCTTCAGCTTTGATAGCGCCGCCGATATCGCCGCGCTGCCCCTATTCGGATTGGTGCTGGGTGCATTTGGCCTGGCTAATTTACCGCTAGGGAATGCCTATTCCCGTTGGAGGGAACGCCAGGCAGACCATTATGCACTGGAGGCTACGGGCAAAGCCAGCGCATTCGCCTCGGCCATGACCCGCCTGGCAAACCAAAACCTGGCTGAGGTCGATCCAGAGCCGTGGGTGGAATTCCTGCTCTACTCGCACCCTGCGCTGGGCAAACGCATCGCGATGGCTGAGGCTTATGAACAAACCGGAGAAGCGTAAATATAAAATGGTTCCAGTCAGACGCAAAAGATACCTCGCAAAAGCGTCGGGATATTAGTCGTGAAATTTGTTGGCTTGAATAACCTCGAAACTCAGATTCTTCACTTCCTGCGGTCGCTCAGAATGACGCAATTATAGCTCTTTAATTAGATAGGCAACCCGGTTAAATCTAAGCCATAATTAAATAATGCAACCAAACTTGAACACTACCAAGTGGAAAAACCTCTCTCTCTTATCCATAGCTGTGCTCCTATCTATGTCGCTCTGGTTTTCTGCCTCCGCGGTAGTACCGCAAATCACTGCCGAGTGGGATTTGAATTCCGCAGAACAATCCTGGATGACGATGAGTGTGCAGATCGGGTTCGTGGTAGGCGCGCTCCTGAGCGCAATTTATAACTTGGCAGATCGGGTCTCGCCCACCCGCTTGATTGGAATCAGCGCGCTCCTGGGAGCGATTTTTAATGCTTCAATTCCTTGGTTTAGCGCTGGACCTGGCCCAACATTCGCTCTGCGGTTCCTCACCGGGATAACCTTGGCAGGGGTCTACCCGCCGGGTATGAAAACTGTTGCCACCTGGACCCAAAAAGATCGCGGGTTAGGGATAGGATTGTTGGTAGGCTCTCTGACCTTCGGGTCTGCCTTACCCCACCTTTTGAATGGGCTGCCGATTTTTGGTACTGGCGGCATGCCTCCCTGGCGGGAGGTTCTTTGGGCAGCTTCTGGCCTGGCGACAATTGCATCTGTAATTGCGTTTATTTGGATTAAAACAGGCCCATTCTTAGCTCAATCCGCCCCATTCGATTGGCGCTTCGCAACCAACGCGTTTAAGCATAAGCCGACCCGGCTGGCCAATTTCGGGTACCTGGGTCATATGTGGGAACTGTACGCCATGTGGGCCTGGGTCCCTATTCTCTTAATTCACAGTTATGAAAGCAACGGATTCAGTTCACAAGCCGCTCGGATAGCTGGCTTTGGGGTAGTAGCAATCGGTTTGGTTGGATCAGTGCTAGCAGGCATTCTGGCAGACCGTCTGGGGAGGACCCGTATCACAATTCTGAGCATGGCAATCTCCGGCGGGTGTGCTCTAATAGTGGGTTTCTTTGTGGATAGCCCAATCATTCTTACGCTAGTCGCGTCCATCTGGGGGTTTGCAGTGGTGGCAGACAGCGCTCAATTTAGCGCTGCGGTGAGTGAACTTACAGATGAGCGTTATGTGGGCACGTCGCTTACTATCCAGACCAGTTTAGGGTTTCTATTGACTCTGTTTAGCATTAGACTTATCCCACAATTAGTTGACTCCTTGGGTTGGAATTATTCATTTGCTATTTTAGCTCTGGGACCAGCTTTTGGGATTTGGAGCATGCTACGACTTCGTAGATTACCTGAGGCCGCACGCATGGCATCTGGAAATAGATAGTGGTATTATTTCAAATATAACTGTTTGAACTAGAATTTTGATTCCAAGAAACATTTCCATCTAATAACTTCAATGAGGAGCTCCAATGGCTTCACAAAAAAACAATTCGCCGGTCCTAAATCGCCAGCAAAAATTAATTTCAGCGCTCGAAAACACTAACTTGGCCGGGATAGCCCTAAACCCTGGCCCCAGCCTAACGTACCTGACAGGAATGCACTTCCATCTGAGCGAAAGGCCGATAGTAGCGGTATTCGCGCCAAATTCCACTCCACTGCTAGTTTTACCGGAGTTGGAAAGCGCGAAAACAGTTGACCTGCCTTACGATTTGAAGACATTTACATATGGCGAAGACCCGAATACCTGGCCGGGAGCATTTGAACAGGCCGCAAAATCCGTTGGATTTATCGATGGGCAGATTGGAGTAGAAGCTCTCTCAATGCGTGTGTTGGAATTGCATTACTTGGAAGCAGTTCTTCCTGAAATTAATTTTGTGGCCGTAGAGGAGATCATCGGGCAATTGCGCATGTATAAAGATGCTGAAGAAATCGCTGCTATGCGTAAAGCAGTCAGTATCGCAGAAAAAGCCATGCAAGCGACCATTCCCCAGATAAGAATTGGCATGAGCGAACGCGACTTGGCCGCTGAATTAACTTCCCAATTATTCAAACACAAATCTGATCCAACGCTGCCTTTCCCTCCAATAGTCTCAGGGGGGCCAAACAGCGCTAACCCACACGCCTTTCCCTCCGACCGTCAGTTAACCTCCGGTGATTTATTAGTGATCGACTGGGGCGCCAGTTTTGGAGGCTACTTCTCGGATATGACGCGCACATTCGGTGTTGGTGAGGTGAATGAGGAGTTCGCCAAAATTCACCAGCTCGTTCAGGATGCTAATGCTGCGGCGCGCGCAGCTGTCTCTCCGGGAACAACCTGCAGCGACGTGGATAAGGCCGCCCGCGCAGTGATAGAGGTCGCGGGATACGGCGAGTACTTCTTCCACCGCACCGGCCATGGATTAGGGATGGAAGTTCACGAAGCTCCATATATCCGAGCCGATAATCTCCGGCCCCTCGAACCAGGTATGACTTTCACAATAGAACCTGGTATTTACCTGCCTGACCGAGGTGGAGTGCGCATCGAAGACAACATGCTGGTAACCGAAGATGGAACCGAAAGTTTCACCGGACTGCCGCGAGAACTTGTAATCGTGGGTTGATATCCGACATTTATAAAGATGATTATTGTATAATCGTTCAAGAAGTATTTAAACATTAGCGGAGTGGCATGATAAGAGGAGGCCAAGATGGTAGACGCGATTTTAGATAGCGGAATTGCATTCACCTTGTTCTTGCAGGGTTTGGGGGATTGGTTGGTTTCACCTATGGAATTCTTCACTTTTCTGGGTACCGAGCAATTCTACATTTTTGTGATGCCCGCGATAGTATGGTCTATTGACTCACGTCTGGGTATTCGCATCGGTGTGATTCTGTTGTTGAGCAGTAGTGTTAATACACTGTTGAAGTGGGCTTTTCACCTTCCACGGCCATATTGGTATGAGGCTGAGGTAAAAGGTTTAAGTGGTGAGGCTTCATTTGGGGTTCCGTCGGGACACTCCCAACTGCCCGCATCCATTTATGGTCTTATTGCTACTTCGGTCAAACGTAGTTGGGTATGGCCAGCCGCGCTCAGCTTGATCTTCTTGATTGGTCTCTCCCGCATGGTGTTAGGAGTGCACTTCTACCTGGATGTTTTGGTTGGGTGGACAGTCGGCTTTTCCATCCTTTGGGCATTCCTGCGCCTGGAAGCGCCGGTGAAATCCTGGCTGCAAGCAAAACCCTTGTCCCAGCAAATAGGTGCGGTTTTCACTGTATCCTTAGCTCTGATCCTGATCGGGATATTGATCCTGGGGATTATTGGGGACTACCAACCTCTTCCGGAATGGGTACAAAACGCGAGAGACGACCAGCCCTTGACCTCCATCGAACCTCTTGATCCAAACGATATAATCACCTCACCAGCAGCGTTTTTCGGGCTGGCCGCTGGCGCGATGTGGTTAGCGAAGCGAGGCTGGTTCAACTCCAAGGGCACGCTGGGCCAGCGGCTGGCACGTTTTGTTATAGGTCTAGGCGGTTTATTGATTTTCTACCTGGGGCTTGGAGCAGTATTTCCACGCGAAGCAGACCTGTTGAGCTACAGCTTGCGCTATTTACGATACAGCCTTATCGGGTTTTGGATTGCAGGTTTAGCCCCAGTGATTTTCATAAAAATGGGACTAGCAGAAACGGAGTAATATCCACTTAGCATAAATAAATATTAAATAAAAACCCCAGCGCGAGTGCTGGGGTTTTTTCGATTTAACTATTTTCTTCAAGTTATAAATATTAAGAGCTAATAAAACCTTAGCAATCCGTGTTTATTGCTCGTCATTACCTTATTGATATTATTAAGACATAAATCACCCAGATAGTTATTGTATAATAGTGGTAGACAAAAATATCTAGTGATAAGTAATTGCTGAGAGGGGGCAGGCAACCCACGTCATAGTCACAAACGCGAAGCGATGTTATTCGAGCAAAGAACCAGAAGTACTTGGAGACCAAAATCTAAACCGTTGAGTCAATCACCCAACATTTCAGGGTGATAACAAGGTATGTTCTTGTTTCTTGTTTATAGAGGATAGATATCATGAACAAAGACATTAACCTCTCAACCAGATTGCAAAACTTGTGGCAAAGCGTGACCGCTACCCAATCTGTTGATGTGGAAGATGCACGCCAAGAGTATCTTACCAAGGTTGTGTTTGTCTTGATGTCTATAACGATTCTAGCTTTTTTCATCCCCTCAGTTATCATTTGGAGCCTATCAGATTTTGACAGGTTTATCATCACCATTGTGTTAATGACGGATATCCCCGTGATTGTTGGCTGGTTCTTAACCCTGCGTGGTTATTGGCGTCTGACCAGGTACATTCCAATTGGGGTGTGTCTATTCCTTGGTTCGTTTGGGTTTTATTCCGCAAGTTTCTCGGCACCATTTTTACTTTTTTTCGCCCTGGCAATAGTATTAACTTCTATGCTCTGGGATATTAGAGCACAATGGTTTATTGTGGGATTAAGTATCCTCACACCCCTAGCAATCGAGATCAACCGTACATCAATGCTACCTTTCGATAACCTTGCCTATACACTCACTATCAGCGGGGCATTCATTGGGATAGCACTATTACAATCATTTTCAACCAACCAAATAAATATCGCTCTGGAAAAAATCCAGAAAGAGGTAATCGGGCGGCAGTTAGCTGAAGGAGCGCTTAAAGAAAAGGAAGCCCTGTACCAGGCTGTCATCGAACGTTCACCCATTGGTATTTCTGTACGCAGCCCGACCGGAAAACTACTCTCTTATAACCAGGCATGGCAAGGTATTTGGGCAATCCCTGAAAAAGCAATTCAAGATGACCTAACAAGGGAGAGGCAAAAACTGGTCTTCGATGAAAAAGACTCTTACCTTAGCTCTCTTCAAGAAGAAATAAAACAAATTTATCAAAAGGGTGGTTTTCTCCACGCTCCGGAGATCAAGACAGCTGGAAGCCGGGATGGGAGCGCAGCTTGGGTATCCCAATATTTTTACGCTATCAAGGATGAAAAAGGAGAAGTTGATCACGTAGTGATTCTCACCGAAGATATCACCGCACGTAAACGAACCGATTTGGCGCTGGAAAAAAGCCACGATGAGATAACGGCGTTATTTGAAGCCTCCACGGCGATCAGTTCCAATCTATCCCTGGAGGTAGTTCTCCAAACTGTTATCGAACAAATTCCAAAGCTGTTAAATGTTGGTGGCTGCAGTTTATCTATTTGGGACCCCGAGCGCAACCTGGTTGAATCCCTACTAGACTACTACCCTGGTCACCCGGAAACACAAGATCCTGCTGGGACTACTTACGATTTAAATGAATTTCCCGCGACCAAGCAAGTGTTGGAAACCCGTCAGCCTTTAACTATACAAATAAGCGACCCGTTGGCAGATAAAAATGAATTAGATTTGATGAAAAAGGAGAAAATCCAAACCCTTTTAATGCTGCCTCTGATTGCTCGCGACCAGGTTGTTGGTCTTGTTGAGCTATATGAAAGTGATGAAATTCGAGATTTTTCACCCGAGGAGATCCTGCTCGTCCAAAATCTAACTAATCAAGCAGCCATTGCGATTGAGAATGCGCGTTTATACGAACTGGCCCAACTAGAACTTATCGAACGTAAATTAGCTGAACAGGCTCTGCTCGATAGCGAACGCAGCTTGAAAAAAGCTCAGCGACTAGCACAGTTAGGCAGCTGGGAATGGAACCTTAAGAATAATGCCTTCAGATTTTCAGACGAGGGTTTAAAAATCCACGGAATCTCAGAAGGTGACAAATTCAACAACATGGATGCCGTGTTAGAAGGGCTTATCCATCCAGATGACCGGGAAATGGTGGAGAGCGCTGCTTCTGATGCTGCTGGAGGCGCTCCACCAAGGGCTTTGACCTACCGCATCATCCGACCAGATAACAGCATAAGATGGATTTCAGGGAACCCACCCGAAGCGAAAGAGGTTGACAGTGGAGGCAAACCAACGGTAATGATTGGAACTCTCCAGGATATCACCGAACGTCAATTGGCTGCTGAGGCAATTAAGGAAAGTGAAGAACGTTACAGACTATTGGCGGAAAATGCAAGTGATGTGGTCTGGCTGCTAGATTTAAAACTAAATCTGCTTTACGTTAGTCCCTCTATTGAACGGCTGCGAGGGTTCACCGCAGAGGAAACAATGACCCAGAAACTAACAGATGTTCACACTGCGGATTCTCTTGCGCTTCTGTTGGAAGAATATTCTGGCGCTATTGCCCATGAAAAAAGTGGCAAGGCAGATCCAAATTGGAGTCGTACGATTGAGCTTGAATACATTTGTAAAGATGGATCTACAGTTTGGACCGAGAGCATATTCAACTTTGTTCATAATCCGGACGGCAGCCCGTATGCCTTTTTAGGTATCACGCGGGATATTAGAGAGCGAAAACAAGCGGAGAAAAAGTTAAAAGAATCCGAAGAAAACTACAGAAATATTTTTGAGCTGGCTCCAGATGGTATCGTTTCTCTGGATTTAAAAGGAATGATCACCTCTTTCAACCCCGCTTTTATTAAAATTACGGGGTATTCAGAGGAAGCGATTGTAGGAAAACACTTTTCTAAATTACCGCTAGTACGGGTTAAGGACATCCCCAAATACATAAAAATGTTTACTTCCATCTCAAAAGGAAATATTCCAGAACCGTTTGAAGTTAATTGGTTACATAAAGATGGGACATCCCATTATGGTGAAACCAGTATTCGGTTATTGAAAAAAGATGGGAAAATTATTGGGATTCTAACTGTCTCCAGGGATACCACAGACAAAGTCCGTGCGAATGAGAAATTGAAAGAATATTCCGAAAGTTTGGAAGAAATGGTCGCAGATAGAACTCAAGAACTGCAAACAACCCAAGAGAAATTGTCTCGTAATGAGCGCCTCGCCATTCTGGGAAAAATGGCCGGGACAGTCAGCCACGAACTGCGAAACCCCTTGGCCGCGATTTCAAATGCGATCTATTACCTCAAAACAGTGCGTCCAAAAGACGAAAAAAAGGTGACCGAATACCTGGAAATCATTTCCGGGAGTGTTGATCAATCCTCCAGGATCATTACAGACATGCTCAGCCTCACTGGCGCAAGGCAAGGAGACCGAGCAAACGTAAAAGTTTCGGATCTTGTGGAAGTATCTTTGGAGAGGTTCCCGCCACCTGAAAATGTTAAAGTAGAAATCAAATTACCTGCAAAGTTACCATCCATATTTGTTGACTCGCACCAAATTGACCTGGTTTTGAACAACCTGATCTCCAACGCATACCAGGCAATGCCCAAAGGTGGAAAATTGACCATTCAAGCTCGGTCTAATAAAAAGGAGAAACAAGTGCGAGTATCCATCACAGATACCGGTGAGGGTATTCTCAAGAAAAATATGGATAAGCTCTTCGAACCGTTATTTACTACCAAACGGCGCGGTAAAGGGCTGGGTTTGGTGGTATCCAGGGATATGGTTGAAGCAAACGAAGGCAGCATTGAAGTAAAGAGTAGCGAAGGTAAAGGTGCAACATTCACGGTCATCTTGCCAACAAATTAAATGACTAATAAAAACACTCTTTGGAATTTTATGCCTATCGTTCTTGCAATGCTTTTATCCGCCTGTGGGATGGGAATGATGGGCAATCCATTGGGAAGAATCCCCTCAGAATATGCCGATTTGGTAAATCAAGTGGCAGCTGATAATGATTCAATCGCACGAGGGGAAGTGATCTTTCAGGGTATCTGCGCGACATGTCATGGTGAGAGCGGCCGAGGTGATGGCCCAGCTTCGGCCGGACTTGACCCAGCACCAGCGGCTATCGCTTCCACCGAACATATGCGTTCAGATGCCTATCTTTTCTACCGCATCAGTGAGGGAGGCAACTTCTCACCCTTCAATTCCGCAATGCCCGCTTTTAAAGAAGTTTACGATGAAAACGAACGTTGGGATGTCATCAACTACATCCGCACTCTTGGAAATATGGGCATGATGCCGGATGGAATGATGGGGCGATGACCTGGAAATTATTGATTAATCAAAATCAGAAACCTCTATCCAATTAAAATCCTTATCTAGAGTCAACTTTGTCCCCGGGGGAAAGGTTGTGCCATATAATGTAACTGGCACTTCAAGGGTCACCTTTACGCCAAAGCATTCCAACAGAGTTCCACCCGAAGAAAATTCCAAGGTGCCCTGGAGAGACCATTGTCCGTCTGGTAGGACTTCTACTACTGAGTAATCACTTATGCAGAGATCAGTACCTTCAGGATAAGCAGCCACCACTTCAGAGTATGAAGGCGGCCCTATGGGCGTGGGAGTTTGTGTGGGGAGAGGTGTAGCAGTCGGTGGGGCAAAGGTAGATGTGGCTGTATTTGCCAGGGGTGAAGCATCTTCTGATTCAGGCTCATCGGTAGCTTCTGGGCTGCCAGTTACTAATCTGCAAGACAAAAGCGCTAGAATCGTGCCAACCATAATGATTTTACTGGAGAGAAACCTTTTGTTCTTCATCAGACTCCTCCTTGGGCCTGATCGATTCAAATCTCAGATCCGATGGTTGGATTAAATATAACAAAAATATGGATTACCCCGCAAATTCCAAAAGACGCTGAATTTTTTTAGAAACGATGCAATGCAACACCCCAACACAATCCGTTGTAACCACAGACTTTTGACTTGCCATTAAATCAATAGGCTTATTTCCACAAGTTTAAATTGCAATTATTTCAATGGTTGATTTTTTTTAAAAAACCTTGCGAAGGATAATGCGACATTTAGTCTCAATCCTTCACAAGGTTGATATAACAATTTATTCTGAGTCCCTTTTTATTTCTCTTCCTCTTTCGCCTTCGCGCGTGCCGCGATTATATCTTGTGCTAAATGATTGGGTACCTGTTCATAATGAGATTCATCCATAGCGAATACCCCACGACCGCCTGTGATTGAGCGCAGTTCGGTAGTATAGCGCAGCATCTCGGCCAAAGGCACCGTGGCAGTAACAATAGATCGTCCTTTATTGCTATCCATCCCCTGAACTCGTGCTCTGCGAGTATTTAGATCGCCCAAGACATCGCCCATACTGGCTTCTGGTACAGTTACGCGCACATCCATGATAGGCTCTAAGAGCACTGGTCCAGCTTGATTTACCGCCAATTTGAAAGCTTCCCGGGCTGCAATCTCGAACGCTATTGGTTTGGAATCAACAGGATGTTCCTTTCCGTCTGTTACGGCAACTTTCACTCTATGCACCGGATATCCCGCGATGACCCCATCTTTCATTACCGTGCGAATACCTTTTTCAATGGCGCCCATATAACTTTGAGAAACCGCCCCGCCAAATACTTCGTTTACGAATTCAAAATCTTCGTCTTTAAGTGACTCTACCCTCAAATGCACCTCACCGAACTGTCCCGAACCGCCGGATTGTTTCTTGTGCCGGTATTGGGCATCTCCTGTTTTTGTTATAGTTTCATGATATGGCACCAAGGGTTCAGCAACTTCTAGATGAACCTGGAACTTTTTCTCTGCTTTACGAACTGCGACATCTATATGCTGGTCACCCATGCCCTGTAAAATAGTTTGCCGAGTGGTTGGTTCGTTGTACCAGGAAAGGGTCATATCCTCTTCGGATAGACGAGTAAGCGTGGGGCCCATCTTGGCTGAGTCAGCTTGGGTTTTGGGTTTTACGGAAACTCGATACAAAGCGTTGGGATATTCAGCTACCGGCAAGGTTAATGGGTGGTCTTTATCACAGAATGTATCCCCCGTAGCTGTTTCCCCAAGTTTTGGCGCTGCAAAGATATCTCCGGCGTGCACCGTTTTGACGCTTATCTGTTCTTTGCCGCGCATATTATATATTGAGCCCAAACGCTCATCCTTTTCTTTCGTCTGGTTCCACACCTGGCCATCGGAGGTCACCACCCCAGAATATACCCGCAAATAGGTTATCTTACCCACAAATGGATCAGCTGTGGTTTTCCAAACATAAGCAGCTAGAGGGCGAGCATCAGAAGCGGACAATTCCTCAGCTCCATCTTTACCCGCGGCCACGACTGGGGGTGCGTCTGCAGGTGAAGGCATTAGATTGACAATCGCATCCAAGAAAGGTGGCAGACCGATCTCTCCAGTAGCAGAAGATACTAACACCGGAATGTAAGTATTAGCTTGAACAACCCCGACTAACCCCTCATTTATTTCTTCTGGGGATAGCTCACCGCCCTCCAGGTATTTTTCCAACAAAGTATCATCCCCCTCTGCTGCTGCCTCGATCAATTCCATCCGAGCGCTTTCAACCGCTTCGGCGTGTTCGGGAGGTATTTCTTCACCATTACCGTCACTGGTGTAAGCTTTCATGCTCAGAAGATCTAGAACACCTTTGAAATCTTCTTTTTCTCCCCAGGGAAGCTGGAGGGGAATTAAACGCTGCTCCGAAATCTCTTGCACGGAATCAAGGGCTCGACGGAAATTAGCGTTATCGCGGTCCATTTTATTGATTAAAACAAAGCGCGGTAGGCCGATCTGGTCGCAGGTACTCCAAGCGATCTCGGTTCCGACTTCGGCCCCGGATACAGAATCAACAACTACAACTGCTGAATCCGAGACCCGTAGTCCAGAGATCATCTCGCCTACAAAATCATTGAAGCCAGGCGTATCTAAGAAATTGATTTTTGTATCCTTATATTCAACAGGGATCAGCGACGTTGAGAGGGAGATACCCCTGCGAATTTCCTCTTCTTCAAAATCTGAAACTGTTGACCCATCTTCAATCTTCCCCAGGCGAGTTGTCACCCCGCTGTAATGGAGTAAAGCTTCCGTCAACATCGTTTTTCCTGCACTGCTGTGCGAGACCAACGCGACGTTGCGGATGTTTAGAGTATTGTATTCATTCATTGAAAATTTGCCCTACTTCCTCATTAAGATTTGCGCATCAGTTGCTAATTCTAAAAGAGCACACCTTGTTTGTCAAAGTGTTGTCTCATGCGCGGCACAATTATAGGGTAAAATCCCCCAATTAGTAAATACTCGATTGACGAATCGTATAACAATGAATCTTTTATTTCTCTTCATGGATGGTATCGGATTGGGAGTTAGGGACCCAAAAATCAATCCGATTGCACAAGCCGATATGCCAAATATGTCCAGTCTTCTGGGAGGAGATAAATTGGTCGCTGGAAAAACACCGATTGAAACGCAAGGCGCAACCCTGCTCGCGATTGATCCGGTTATGGGTGTAGAAGGCCGTCCACAATCCGCAACCGGCCAAGCAGCATTGTTGACTGGAAAAAACGTGGCGAAAATTATCGGTGGGCATTACGGGCCAAAACCTAATCCACCAGTTACAGAAGTAATCCGTGCGGGGACAGTTTTTAGCGCCCTTGAAGAAATGGGTTTTAAGACTGCGCTGCTTAACGCCTATCCGGAGCGTTATTTTGATGCAATTGCATCTGGAAAGCGTTTATTTTCAGCCATTCCCCTTGCAGTCACAAGTGCAGGTGTGGAATTGAAAACTGTAAAAGATTTGTACGCGGGTGAAGCTCTCTCTGTTGATTTTACTGGGCAGGGGTGGAGAGATCATCTTGGGTATGATGACATCCCTCTTCTAGACCCGCACACGGCGGGGCATCACCTGTCTGAGCTGGCTGCCAGCTACGATTTCGCATTCTTTGAGTATTGGCCCAGCGATTTCGCAGGACATCGCCAGGATAAAAAAGCCGCTATTGAACTTCTTGAAAACTTTGACCAGGTACTGGGAGGTTTGCTGGAAGCCTGGGATCATCAAAGCAGTTTAATTCTTATCACTTCTGATCATGGGAATATGGAAGATCTCTCTGTCAGAAGCCACACAATGAACCCGGTACCCGCGTTGGTAATCGGTTCTCCTGAACTGCGCCAAAAGTTTGCTTCCAATTTGAAAACCCTCGCAGATGTGGCACCGGCAATTTTGAAGATGTATAAAAAAATAACACAAATGTAACCTTACAATCCTGTTATCGATTTTGCGTTGACAATCCCCACAGCTAAAGTTAATATTTAGGTATCATCCGTAAGCAGTCAGCCTCTATGTAATCACAATGTTACCAGGCTGACTGCTTTTTATATTTCACTAGGAAATTCTATCCCTGCCCACAAAATTCTAAACCGTCTTGAGCATCAATAAGGTCTGGATCAATCTCCAAAGCTGTCATGAAATACTCCACTGCGTGTTCACAATCATCTAGCTCCGCGTACAACCAGGCGATTGAACTGAACAACCAGGGATCTTCATAACTCGCATTCTCAAGCGCCGTGACAAGTAAATCAGTAACCATACCTATTTCCCCCGACTCATAATAAGCTTCGGCCAGGGTTACGTAAGCCCAGTCAACGTTTGGATCAAATTCGATGAAAGTTTGTAAAGCTTCGATTGCAAGCGCATATTCGCCGATCCTCATAAACATATCTCCAGCCTGCTGTAAAGTATAAAGATCACTCTCGGCCGTTTCAATAACTTGCTCTAAAGAAGCCAGCATAGAGTCAATATCTTCCATGTTCCAATATATATCGGCAAAGCTAAGGTATGTCCATGGATTGCTGGGTTCCATTTCCAATAATTGTTCTAAAGCATCCAGGGCTAGTTCATATTCACCAAAAACAGTATATTGCCAAGCGATCGAATCTAAAACAGTTGGGTCTTGATCGGCATATTCTAAAGCGTTTTCTGTAAAGGTCCTCGCAAAATCCAAATCTTCCATAAATATGTAGACTTCCGCCATGCTGACGTAAGTCCAAGGGTCTTCCGAATCCAAATCCAAAGCTATAAAGTAAGGTAATTATCCCTTGACAGTAGGTAAATTTTCTGCTATACTATGAGGAGATTAATACCATCAAAGTAGGTAGAAATGAATAAGAAACAGAAAAAATCACCCATGCTAAAATACACCATCAAAGATTTTCAGCGGGATTTTACTGATGATAATACTTGTCTCGAATGGCTGAAAAATTATCGTTGGCCTAACGGTATCTACTGTGAGAATGAGGGACGAATTACTAAGCATCATCTAATGAATACTCGTAAGTCTTACAGTTGTCAGGAATGTGGCAATCATGTTCATCCTACTGCTGGCACTATTTATCATAAATCAACAACACCTCTTACAACTTGGTTTTATACAGCTTATCTAATGGCACAAACTCGTGGTGGTATCTCTGCAAAACAAATTGAGCGGGAAACCGGAGTTACTTACAAAACCGCTTGGCGCATATGCAATCGTATCCGCAAAATGTTGGATGAAGATCAAGACCCGTTTGTCGGTACAGTTGAAGTTGACGAGAGCTACTTTGGCGGCAAGAAAAAGGGAGGCAAGAGAGGTCGTGGGTCTGAGAATAAAATTCCTGTTGTTGGCATGGTTCAGCGAAAAGGTGAACTAAAAGCTGTAGCTGTACCTGATACCAAAAGCGATACTGTTCTGCCGATTATCGATAACCGAGTTAAAAAAGGAACAAAAGTCTATACAGATGAATACCCTATTTATAATCGGCTAAAATGAATGGGTTATGAACATGATAAGATTCTACATTCACATAAAATCTATGTTATGGGCGATGTACATACAAATACCATCGAAGGCTTTTGGTCTCTAGTGAAGAACGGTATTCGCGGCGTTTTTCACCATGTAAGCCCAAGGCATTTGCAACATTATCTAAATGAATATGCTTTCCGTTACAATCACAGAAATGATATTACTCCGATGTTTCTGACTTTTCTTTTTCGGATGACTCGGCCGTTTCCACGGGGCGACTAATATTTCCGAGAATTTCTTCAAACGACTCTCGACTTAGGCTAGAGCCTCTCTTTTTAATCGTTTTAATTAAAGCTTTTGAGACCCTCTCACGTGAGGCCGCTTTTTCTTTTGCGGTAGGAATGAAGCGGGGGGATTTTTTGGGTTTAGGCATCGTGTTATGCTCCTGAATATTTATAGCTACTCCTTGTAAATGGGTTACTTGCTGTTCTTAGCAAAGCCAATCCAATTCATTATATCCTTTAAAATGGAATGTGCCTCCTTTTCTCGGTTACCGTCTAATAATTGGATATGCAACCCCAATGTTTTTGCTTCATACATATCTATTACAAAGCTGTGACTAGGATACTCCCAAGTCAGCTTATTAATGACCGCGTTGATCTGGTCTAGTTTCCAATCTGAATATCCATACCTACCCATCAGTCGCTTTCCATACTCAACGGCAACAGCAAGTGAACGGTAAGAGCCTCCAAAATGGAAGGGATCAACTTGCCCATAAAGAGCTGACATTTGTTTAGTTACAAAATCTGTCGCCTCTGGTATCATATTTTTTATACGCATCGAAGGAAGATTTTCTATTAACAGAACAATAAATGTGTCAAGCATTTCAAACGAATAGGTCTTGAGGTAATCCATTGCTCCAAATTGCTCTAAGGCAGAAACAGGCATTTCTTGGGGATTTCGCGGGTCTAATATCTGAGCATCCAGGGGCCCTAATTCTGCAACGTTACTCATCCAGATTTCATCAGCACCTAAACACATGAGAGTTGCAGCACTTTTTGCCCAATCAGGAACGAAAATACGCAATCGTTCACATTTGGATTGTAAAAATGTAATTATCTGGAAGGCAGCATCTGCATCTCCCCCCCCACAGTCCAGCAATATATCTAACATTTCTATTTTCTTTAAATCAGCGCACTCGGTTCTAATTAAACGGGCAATAGACCTGTTAATTTGCAAAGTAGGAGGCGGCCATTGCCTAGTTGTAATATAGCCAAATAGCTTGCTCTTTTCTCTTTTTTCCCAGGCTGCTATTAGTTTCAAGACATTGTCCGGTAGAGGAGAGGGATTACTTCTAATCATAATTCTATTATACACTATATTTACCTGCCGTCAGGGGATAATTGCCTAAAGTAATATTCAAGGGCTTGTTCAGCATCTCCGAACCAAAGATAATAATCTCCCAAAATCTGGGCCAAGAAGGGCTCTTCAGGATTTTGAACGTGCAAATTTACCAATAACTGTACAGCGTCATCGAAGCGCTCTAACTCTATAGATGCATCAAATAGGCCGTAATATGCTCCTTCCAGATAGATATCTGCTTCAATTGCTTTGCGAAATGCTTCTGCTGCCTGTCCAAATTCCCCAGTATCAAGATAGTACCAGCCCAAAGTTTCGATAATTGCTGGGTCCGGGTCTTCTGCGAAAGGCAAACCTAATTCAAGCATCCTGGCCGCAAATTCAAGTTCCCCAAACTCATTAGCAACTACATCCACAATGTCTACAAATTCATCAAACCGATCTGGGTTTTCGGAGAGCGCATTTTCAAAAGCCCTGAGAGCCTCAAAAACCCGGCCATCTCTCAAATGCCTCAATCCCGCTTCCATCGGATCACCTTCAAACTCAGGTTCTCCCCCTCCATCTCGTGGAGGTGGTTGCTGCTCTTCCTCAAATGGAGTATCAGTTTCATTCCCTGAATCTGCGATTTGTTCGGTTGCTTGATCCTGAGGCGTATCTGGGTCGTTACCCTGGAGCATAGGTAACCCGAATAATAACGCTATTATTGCGAGAACGGTTATTCCAGCGATGATCGGCCAGCGCTTGGTTTTCTTCTGCGAGGAGGCACTAATTTTAGTGCTCGGTGCTGAATCTGCAACCGCAGCCACAGGTTCGAGGGTGTCCTGCACCAGCTTGGTATCCCCAGGATCCAGCCTGGTTTCAGCGTCTGGATCGAAAGTTGGGATGGTAGAAGCACTCCACGAGGGTTGATCAGATGCTACTACTTTCAGAGCATCAATGATCTCGCCGGCGCGCTCGTAACGGTCGTTTGGATCTTTTGCCATCGCCTTAAGAATGATGCGTTCAACAGCATCAGGTAAGTCGGGGTTCCTGCTGCGCGGCAAAGGAAGGGGATCAACAATGTGTTTAACCACCACCGCCATCGGTGTTTCAGCAGTATATGGCACATCTCCTGTGGTCATTTCGTAAAGGATCACACCCAGAGAATAAATATCACTGCGGGCATCAACTTTTTCCCCGCTGCCCTGCTCAGGCGACATATATGCAGGCGTCCCAACAGTCAGCCCGGATTGGGTCAACAAACTGCCGCCGACCATTTTTGCCAGTCCGAAATCGGTCAGTAAAGCCCAGTTTGGTTTAGGCATGAGCACATTGCTTGGCTTCACATCCCGGTGAACAACACCTTCAGAATGAGCATAATCTAAGGCGCTGGCAATCTGGCCGATTAGCATTGAAATAGTTGAAAGGGTTAATGTTTCCTGCATGCGTTCCTTCAAAGTGCCTGCCTCGACATATTCCATGACGATGTAGGTTGTATCGCCATCTTCGCCAAAATCCATAGCCATAAGAATGTTAGGGTGGCGCAATTTTCCAATAGAACGCGCCTCGCGCTTAAAACGAACCATGAATGATTCATCTTGCTGTGCATAAAAAGGCGGCAAAACCTTGAGAGCTACGTATCGGTCCATAGAAGGTTGGAAGGCTTTATATACCGTCGCCATTCCCCCGCGGCCAATTTGTTCAACGATCTGATAACCGTTAATCGTTTGTCCAATGAGTTTAGACATCATTATCTCCGCGCGCTGACTGCTGCATAGGTTATGGTTGCGAGCGCTAACAAGATTATAGAGCTAAACTGCTCGTAATTGGAATGTTAGTTGCATTACAACATCTTAACAGTCTCAAATTCATTAAATACTCCCAAATTAATCCTTGAGTCGAAACTTCGACTTGACAAACGATTGTATATATTATATACTACGTTTAGTTCATACTATACAAACTTTAGATTAGAGAATATGGATAATTCATTAAATTCCGCCCAAGAGCATTTCATCCAAGGGATGAGCCGCATCAGTCATTTTTGGGGCTTCCCTAAAGCGATGGGAGCTATATATGGAGCTATTTACCTCTCCCCTACCCCGGTATCGCTCGACGAACTAGTTGTGCAAGTCAAGGTCTCTAAAGGCGCAGTGAGCACCAACGTGCGCCAGCTTGAACGCCTGGGGATGGTACACAAACACTTTGAAGTCGGTTCGCGCAAAGATTATTATTTCGCCGAGGTAGATTTTTGGAACATCGTCAGGGGCATCCTCAAAGAGCGCGAACAAAGTGAATTCGACCTCGCCCTGCGCACGGTTGGTGAAAGCCTTGAGATGGTTAAAAAAGATGATCTAGACCTCGCAGATGCCGAACTAGCAGACTACTATCAGAAGCGCATGCAAGCTATGCAAAGTTTTTTTAAAACCCTAGACAGCGTTGTATCCATGATGTTATCCCTAATGAAAGAGAAAGATGCTCTCCAAAGGAAGCTGGGTTTGGGAAGAGGCAGTTCGAAGAAAGGTTAAATCGTGAGAAGAAATATTGAAAAGATTCTCGGATTAATAAAGGAAGCATCATCATGATCCCATTACTCGTTGGCCTAAATGTATAAAAAGTAAAGGAGATTAAGCATGAAAAATTCCAAATTGCATGCGGTTACAGGTTCATTCGGCTATTCAGGTAAATACATCACCAAACAATTACTAGCGAAGGGGCAGCAGGTTATCACCCTGACCGGAAATCCCCAGCGGCATAACCCGTTTGGAGAGCAGGTTAGGGCATATGCCTTCAACTTCGAAAATCCTGAGGCTTTGGCTGCCAGCCTGGAGGGAGTGGATACACTGTATAACACCTATTGGGTGCGTTTCGATCACGGAAAAGCCAGCTACCAAAAAGCGGTGGACAACACCCTCAAATTGATTGCAGCAGCCGAGACCGCGGGAGTTCGCCGCATGGTGCACGTCAGCATCTCAAACCCGAATTCAGACTCACACCTGGGCTATTTTCACGGCAAGGGCTTGCTTGAAGAAGCCATCCAAAAATCGAGTTTATCATATGCCATATTGCGCCCTACCGTAATTTTCGGGCGCGAGGATATTTTGATAAATAACATCGCCTGGCTGCTCAGACGTTTCCCGCTCTTCGTTATCCCCGGAAATGGAGAGTATAAATTACAACCCATTTATGTAGAAGACCTGGCTGAGTTGGCAGTGAGGTCCGGCGCGGCAGAGGACAATCAGATCATCGAGGCCATCGGCCCGGAAACTTTCACGTTCAAAGATTTGGTCGGAATGCTGAAAACCAAGGTTGGCAGCCGCACTCCCATTATCCATTTGCCCACAGGCATAAGTTACTGGCTTTCTAAGGTGGTGGGTTTGATGGTGGGCGATGTGCTGCTGACGAAAGAAGAAGTGATCGGTTTGATGGATAATCTATTGTATACCGATGCTCCCCCAGCCGGAAATACAAGGCTCAGCGATTGGGTAGCCGAGAACTCGGAAACGCTTGGTAAAGAGTACCACCACGAGTTGAAAAGACACTATAAGTGAGGAAAAGTAGGGGCGAGGCGACCCCATCCCCGGCCTAGAGGTTGTTTACCGATGCTCCCCCAGCCGGGAACACCAAACTCAGCGATTGGGTAAGCGAGAACTCAGAGACGCTTGGCAAAGAATATCACCACGAGTTGAAAAGACACTATAAGTGAGGAAAAGTAGGGGCGAGGCATGCCTCGCCCCTACAGAAATTGTGTGAACCACGGGTCTTACAAAAGGAGGGCTGAGGTCAATAATAAGGTAAAATAAGAGAAATTCACCCATCAGGGAGATTTATGACTGCCCCAGACAAAGTTATTCAGCTTGTTGAACGGTTTGAAAGAAACATTAAGGATCATCGTTCAGGAAAATATAACGAGACTCAAGTCAGAAATGAGTTCGTCGATCCTTTGTTCAAAGCATTGGGTTGGGACGTGGATAATGAACAAGGTCGTGCAGAACGCTATAAAGATGTGATCCATGAGGATGCTGTCAAGATCGGGGGCAGCACAAAAGCGCCAGATTATAGTTTTCGCATTGGTGGGACACGCAAATTCTTTGTTGAGACCAAAAAACCGTCAGTTAATCTAAAAGATCATACCGCCCCCGCTTTTCAGGTGCGCCGCTATGCCTGGAGCGCAAAACTGCCTGTTTCTATTCTGACCGATTTTGAAGAATTTGCAGTTTATGATTGCCGCAACCGCCCACTAAAAACAGATGACGCGGCTACCAGCCGGGTGATGTATCTGACATACCAAGATTATATCGAGCAATGGGATGTGCTTGACGGCACTTATTCAAGAGAAGCGTTGCTAAAAGGTGAATTCGATAAATTCGTAGACGAATTCAAGAAAGCCAGAGGCACGCAGGAAGTCGATGCCGCTTTCTTAGCCGAGATCGAACGTTGGCGGGATGAACTGGCTCGCAACCTGGCCTTGCGCAATGCAGACCTCGACCAACGCCAACTTAACTTCGCCGTGCAGCGTACCATCGACCGAATCATCTTTTTACGCATCGCTGAGGACCGCGGCATTGAACCTTACCAACAATTAGGCGATTTGGCCAAGGGGGAGCATGTGTACCAAAACTTGGTACAAACATTCCAGCGCGCGGATGACCGCTACAATTCCGGCCTTTTCTATTTCAAAGAAGAAAAGGACCGCATCGGTTACCCTGACTATTTAACCCAGGCGGTAAAGATTGATGACAAGACGCTGAAAGGTATACTAAAAAATCTTTATTACCCAGACAGCCCGTATGAGTTCTCGGTATTGCCCGCCGATATATTGGGCCAGGTTTACGAGCAGTTCTTGGGCAAGGTTATCCGTCTTACAGCCGGACACCAGGCTAAAGTAGAAGAAAAGCCCGAAGTAAAAAAAGCGGGCGGCGTTTACTATACCCCCACCTACATTGTGGAATATATTGTCAAAAATACGGTGGGCAAATTGGTGGAGGGCAAGAAACCCAGCCAGGTTAGTAAGCTTCGTATTCTGGACCCAGCTTGCGGCTCAGGATCTTTCCTCTTGGGCGCTTACCAATTCTTGCTTGAATGGCATTTAGAATTTTATATTGGTTCTGACGTCAAAGCTCACCGGGAGCGCATCGTGCAGGTTGGCGCAGATGATTACCGCCTGACCATCGAAGAACGCAAACGCATCTTGCTAAACAACATCTACGGCGTGGACATTGACAACCAGGCGGTGGAAGTCACCAAGCTTTCTCTCTTGCTCAAGGTATTGGAAGGCGAGAACCAGACCCAAATCCAAATGTTTCAGGAGCGCGTTTTGCCCAGCCTGGCCGCAAATATTAAATGCGGCAACTCATTGATAGGCAGCGATTTCTATACCGGCAGCCAGGCCAGCATGTTTGATATGGATGAGCAAGAACGCTACCGCATCAACGTCTTTGATTGGGAGGTGGAATATCCAGAAGTTTTTAGGGGAAAACCGCGCTCGTTGTGGTTTGTGACCTTTGTCACCCATAATTCGCGAGTATCAGAGCGTATGGTACGTTTTGGGGTTAAGAAGGATGAGCCGGTAATATTTAACCGTGAAGAACAGGTATTAATTGCTGAGAAAATTGCAGAGGCTTGCCGCAATAATAATATCGCAGTGATAAGTTGGAACGTATTACCAGACCACGTCCACATGGTAGTGGCAGCAGAGAATGAAAAGACGCTTAATGAAAGTATCCGAAAGATTAAGGGTTCTAGCTCATTTAAGTATCAACGAAGCCTGGGTTATGAGGAGGGGCAGCATGTTTGGGCGCAGAAGTTCAACCGTAAACCGATAGAAAATGATGATGCTCTCCAAAAAGTAATCGAATATGTCGACAACAACCATCTTAAACATGCTTCGCAATGGGATAAGGGGATTAAAGACAAGGGGATATACAATAGGCAAGGCGAGGGGCAAGACAAGGGGCAGTCGGAGGGCAAGGGGCAGTCGGAGGGCAAGGGGCAGTCGGAGGGCAAGGGGCAGTCGGAGGGCAAGGGACAGTCGGAGGGCAAGGGACAGTCGGAGGGCAAGGGGCAGTCGGAGGGCAAGGGGCAGTTAGACAATGGGCTTAAGCCCATTGCCTCAGTTGAACCCCTTGCCTCACCGGCCGAGAAGCGAGACGCCCGTCTGTCAGCCATAATAAAGGGGTTATGTGTATCTACCGAGAAAGCTCTGCGTACACGCGGTGGATTTGATGCGGTGATTGGCAATCCGCCTTATGTTTTTGGAAGAGATTGGAAAGCTTTAAAAATAAGAGATGATGTTAAAGAACACCTTGGAAAAACATATTCAAGCTCACCTTATCAATTGGATATGTTTTCAATCTTTATGGAGAAAGCTTCAAATCTTTGTAACCTTCAAGGTTTTATTGGACAGATTGTGCCTAATGTTTGGTTATCAAATATTTATTCAAGGACTACCAGAAAATTTATTCTGGAACAAGCGGGGAGTTTGAAAATATTATCTCTTCCCTCAAATGTGTTTTTGAAGTTAACCGTTGACACAATAGTATATACATATCGAAAACAAAAGAAGGCTGATAAAAATTTTGTTATTGAAAAATGGGAAAACAAAAATATAATTCCTGTAGCAGTACATGAAACAAATAAATTTATTGATGGGCAAAGACCAATTTCGACTTCCCTTGATGTTCAAAAAGCAGATTTATTATATAAAATTAAAGAACAATATAATAAATTAGAAGATTATTCAATGATCACAAGGGGGGTACATCCTTATAGAATTGGAGGGTATGGTGAATCAGCATTTGGGACTGGCCCACAAATTGATCGAGATGTCAAGGAGCGTCCATATCATAGTGAGAAAAAATTAAAGGAGTATAGGGGATTTATTTATGGAAAAGACCTGAAACGTTTTTCTCAACCTATCCCAAATGAATATATTAAATATGGGAAATGGTTAGCAGAACCAAGAGACCCTAAGTTTTTTAATAGTGAGAGGGTTTATTCGAGAAAAATATTAGGCAAAAGGTTAATAGTAACTGTTGAGACTGATAATTCTATAGCAGATCAACAAGTCTATATCACAAAGCCAAAAGAAGATCCTAATAATGCTTATTATTTAGCCGGAATTATGGGAAGTTTATTTACAGCTTTTTTTATCAGATATTATTATGATGAAGTAGATGATGCTTTTCCCCAAATAAAGGTGGGGCAATTAAAGGCATTGCCAATACCTGACCCTAAAAATAATCCTAATATTACTAAAAAGGTTTGCTCTTTTGTATTTATGATTATTGAATTAAATCATCAGCTTGCCTCCGCAAAAACCCCGCAAAAACAAACAAGGTTGGAACGCCAAATAGCAGTTACAGACAAGCAGATAGATCAGTTGGTGTATGAGCTATATGAACTGACGGAGGAAGAGATCAAGATTGTGGAGGAAGGGGAATGATGCTTTTTGGTGGTGCTAAGAGCCGAATAATGCTAAACGCCAAAAATATGGTACTATGCATTTATGTCTGTTAAAATAATGTTTAGCCACCGTCTTTCAGTTCAGTCAATATAGGCACATGCCACCACTCAATCCGAATCTGTTCGATAGCACTAGTAGAGATGACCTCTCCCCGGCACCATACTCGGAGTCAAGCTTTTCCTACCTGAATCGTTCTGCTAGATCCGAGGCAGAAAAGGTACGCGATGAGCTAGAAGCATGGTTTTCGCGTTATCCAGAAGCCGATAAAACAGAACTTCGAACCCGATTTAGAACAGATCATTTACAAGCTGCGTTTTTCGAACTCTTTCTTCACGAGCTTCTTTTGAAACTTGATTGCACAATAACCATACATCCATCGATTGATGGTTCATCGAAATCACCTGATTTTCTAGTGCAACCAACATCGGGTGAAAGTTTTTATGTTGAAGCTACACTTGCAACAGACATGTCCGTAAGCAAAGCTGGTGCTCAAGCGAGGGTGAACCAATTCTACGACGCTATCAATAGACTGGTCGACTCTCAGAATTTTAACTTAATGCTTGACATTGAAGGTACCCCTAATACGCCACCACGTGCCAGAGCAATCGCATCAAAGATTAACTCGTGGCTTGCTGAACTCGACCCCGACGAATTAGTAACTCTTTATGATGCAAAAGGGATGGATGCACTTCCACACTTGGATTACTCACACGGCGGATGGCGTATCAGTGTACGTCCTTCACCAAAGAGATTTGAAGCCAGGGGCAAAGCCAAAAGTCGTGCCATTGGTTTGCAGCATTTCGGGTTTAGGTTAGTAGATCATAAACCAGCCATTCGTAAAGCGGTCATCAAGAAGGCCGGAAGATACCAAGAGCTTGATCTTCCATATATCATCGCTGTGAATGCCCTAGAACACATTGACAAGATAGATTCTGAGGAGGCGCTTTTCGGCACAGAACAGTTTACAATAAAGTTCTCAGTGGACACTACTGCCTCGTCAGACAAGGTGATTCCATCACGTTTACCTGATGGAGCATGGACAAGTCCCTCAGGTTATAAAAACAAACGAGTTAGTGCTGTGCTTTTGGTATCACGCTTAACACCGTGGAGTGTGCCTAAGGCAGCGATGCGGCTTTACCACCATCCGGAGGCTAATAAACCTTATTCGTCAGTTTTGACACGCCTCCCACAAGCAGAACTGAAAGAAAACAAAATAATTCAATTAGAAGGGAAATTAACGGGAGAGATTTTTACTCTTCCTCCAGCATGGCCTGAAGACGCTGGCTAACATTCGCTTGAACCATAGCCCCCCATTTCCAATAAACCTATTGTGCAAGAATGTATAGTATTAATAATTAGGGCACAGATACCAACTGCCAGGCAGGTTCACTATCGGTGAAATCTGGGCTGTTGGAAATATTTATTTCTTCGAGTCCCAGGCTGTCCATGATATAGATCTCCGAGTTTTGGTAGCGGGTAGATGTAAACACGATCCAGTTAATGTCTGGCGAACAGTATGGGTCTTTGTTCCCCAGGGATTAGGTTAATTTAAAGATATTCGCTCCAGTGGTATCAACGTGGAAATTCCCGACATTGAATAGTGCCACAACGCGTGCATGTGGGCGGCTTTGGGCGTCAGATTTCAAATTCTATCCTAAACTCAATTTGACGCTTTGATTCCGTCAATCCATGCTTCGCCCATACGATATAACATTAATTTCGTTTCCCCCAATTCAAGCACAAACATCCTCAGGCGCGTAATCCTTATTGGCATAACCAAAAGATGACGAGCCCAGGGGTGTTAGGATGATCTCCTCGTTATCCGCCGCGTAATTGCTGGCTGCCTCGCAACCTAGTTCTATGCCCCCTGCAGCAAAACCCGCCAGGAAGACTTCCGCCATTTCAACAAATGCGTGCCGTGGCAAACCAAATGGGAACAGCTGGTCCATTTCGGCCAGGGTTTGCATGGCTTGTTCCAGATTGCCTTGCAAAGAGTACACCACGATCAACTTATAGCGCGCAAATGCGCTCAGGTTGAGTCGTTCTGTCTCGGGATCCGCCCAATCTTCCAAAGCGGGGTTGTTAATAACCTGGCCGTAGAGCAAGGCTGCGATTTCGTATTCCCCGTTTCCTAACGCTGAATCAGCATCATGCAGCGAGTGGATGCGGTAGTTGGAGGGGCCTAAATTTTCCTGTACCGGCATCCACACTCCTCTTTCGGGAAAATATTCCCAGATGCGTGTCAGGGAACGCTGCGGGCCAGCCCCCACTGAACCGATACCCGTACCGGAGATCTCCAAATTATAGATGCCGTCCTGGTCGTAATCTGTAATTTGCAGCTCGGGATAAGGCAGATCGCGGGAAGTACCTTCCAGTCGTGGGGAAAAGTTTGCCCCATTCCAAGAAAGGATTTGAACATCCTCAAAACACGTGTGCGCCCCACAAGTCGTACTGCTGTAGATCACATCTCCTATACCATCAGCATTCATATCCTGGATGCTGAGTATCTCTGGTGAACTGAATAATTCAGGTGACAATCCAGTGTGGAGTAAAGCATATTGCCCATCCTGGCACACGTAGATCAACAATAAACCTGGATTAGGCACAGTTTGCGAATCTGGATCCAGGAGAGCGACGACAACATCAGTTCGATCATCCCCGCTGAGTTCCCCAACTATAACCGCCGTTGGCGGGCTGGCAATTCCCAAAGCTTCCAGGGATAGCGCCAACTCTTCTTCGCTGCCTCCGGTGTTTAGAAACTCTACTATTAACTCAGGATAAAATTCAAAGTTTGTGTCTACAAGGGGTTGGTGGGCACCCGGCTGCACACATTCAGGACCAACATCCGGTGGTTGGGTTTCCAGGGACGGCGGCTGCGTTTCTAGCGGCGCTGCTGTGGGAGTAGAAGTTTCTGTTGGCGGAGCCATCGTCAATGTTGGAGCAGGGCTTGCCTCCGGGGGCAGGAATCCACAAGCAAAAGTTAGAGTAAATAAGATTACGGTGACCGAGGCAATTTTCTTCATAGTTTTTTATTTCCTTCATTAGTGATTGCAATTTTGCCCTGAGAGATTATACTAAGGAAGAGAAAATCATGCCTGATGAGCTTCCTTACATCCCCGGCCAAGCTCCTGATCTAAGCGGACCTTTAGCGCGCTACCTGCCGATCATGCCGCAAGGAGTGATCAGCGCGTGGCTGCATGCGAACGCGGTTCCAGGCAGCTGGGTGATAGACCCTTTCGGGGCGTCTCCGCATTTAGCAATCGAAGCAGCCCAAGCAGGATACCGGGTTTTAGTCGCCGCCAACAACCCGATCACACGTTTTCTGATCGAAATGGCAGCCGCGCCACCCACTAGAGACGAGCTGCAAGCTTCCCTTGCAGAGCTAGCCGCAACCCGCCGCGGAGACGAGAGACTAGAACCCCACATTTTATCCCTCTATTCCACCCATTGCGACCACTGCAGCCGTGAAGTATATGCTGAAGCATTTTTATGGGAGCGGGATGCCGATAGACCTTATGCTCGCATATACACCTGCCCGCATTGTGAACATGCCGGTGAGTTCCCAGCCAACGAATCGGATATCGAAAAAGCTTTAAGTCACGCATCCGGCAGTTTGCACCGCGCCAGAGCATTGGAACGCATTGCTCCGATGAATAACCCAAACCGCCCGTATGCCGAAGAAGCCATCGATGCATATTTGCCCCGGGCGGTTTATGCATTGTTCACACTGATAAATAAACTTGAGGGTATATCTCTAAATGAAGAACGTCACAGGCTGCTTTCTACCCTGCTGCTATCTACATGCGACCATGCTAATACTCTCTGGCGCCACCCCGGCGGTCGCCCCCGCCCTCGGCGCTTGAACATTCCTACGAAATTCCGCGAGAATAATATCTGGTTCGCCTTAGAGCAGGCTATCGATCAATGGACGCAAACGAGGCCGCCTGTTGAGTTAGTAAATTGGCCGCAAATTCCTGGCAGGGAGGGCGGGATCAGTTTATTCGAGGGCAGGTTAAAGAACCTGGTTGCCTCTTTAGAAAATCTCAAATTTAGCGCGGTAATCACAGCATTCCCCCGCCCCAACCAGGCTTTCTGGTCACTCTCAGCTCTGTGGGCAGGCTGGTTATGGGGTCCGGAAGCGCTTGGAACTTTCATCCGCGTGCTGCGCAGGAAGCGCTACGAATGGGCCTGGCATACCAGCGCTCTCCAGAATACTCTCAGCCATCTTGCCCCACACATTCCCACAGACACACCTTTCTTTGGATTGGTCACTGAAAGCGAGGGTAATTTTGATGCCGCTGCCATAATCGCTGCTGAAATGGCTGGCTTCGAGGTAGAAAACATCGCTTCAAGACCCAAAAGCGGACAAACTCAGATACTATGGCGCAGGGCGGACCAAAAACCCGCCCCCCAGCTTACCGAAGATATCTCCATTCTAATACAAGCCTCAGTTCAAAAAGTGCTCAAGAGAAGGGGTGAACCGTCAACCTATTTGCTTGTGCAGGCTTCCGCACTTCAGGCTTTGGCAAATTATGACCGCCTGAACGTTCCAGGCCAAACTCCCAACCAAATCTTTACAGATGTCAGGTCGTCCCTGGAATTCGGCCTAACTTTCCGCAGCGGTTTTTTGCGCCTGGGGGGCACTGAAAGCACATTGGAGACTGGCCATTGGTGGCTGCAAGATGAAAGCGGCATTGAAAAACCCCTAGCAGATCGGTTGGAAATTGCATTAGTCAACCACCTTATACAGAACCCTGGTCTCTCTTACCAGCAGATTGATGCAGCAATGTGCGCTTACTTTCCCGGATTGCAAACACCTGGAGATCAACTGCTTCAATCCACGCTTGAATCTTATGCAAAAGAGTCAAACGGGGTTTGGTACATGCGTGAAAGAGAAGCTCCCAACGCACGCCGCGCTGATATAGAAGAGATAACCGGCTTGCTGTCAACACTTGGGGCGCGTTTGGGTTTCAATGTTGAAGCTGACCCCCCAATACGATGGAAGGCAGCTAATGGAGAACCTGTCTACCGTTTCTACGTTATCGCTTCGGCAGTTTTGGGTGAGATCGTATATACGGAAGATGACGCGGCGGATTCATTTATCGTGCTGCCCGGCGGCCGCGCAGGACTCGTCTTGTACAAACATAACCGCGACCCACGCTTGAAACTATCTATTGAGCGCGGCTGGCGTTTCCTGAAATTCCGGCACATTCGTCGTATGTCCGAAAACCCGGCCATCACCCCAGATTCCTTTAAGGAACTCATCGGCCTCGATCCCCTGACCAAAGACGAACATCAAATTCCGTTGTTGTGATAATAATTTCTAGCGTGGGAAATAAATGATTTAATAATATTTAAGTAGGAATCTATGGGGAGGAAACTTTTCTGCGTTTTTCAATTTTTTCTAATACTCGTTTCCTTTCTTTAATCACTTTCGAAGTCGCGATTGCATTTATATAATAAATCTCCAAACTCTCCCAGGTTGGACAATCTTTCTCCAAATCAATTAAGTAGAAAAGCATATTTTCGACTAAAATTTTCAAATTCTGCACAGTGTCTCTATTTTCTTTGTCGATAAATTCTCCCCGATGCACTAGATGATTCCTTTTCTCGTATGCAACTAATAACATATCACTGATAAATATATCGTTTTGCTTGAGCAACGTCCTGACCCTTTTTCGAACATCTTTGTGTGTATAAAATACCTCTTTTCCCCTTGGGTTAAATGCTAATAATTCACAAACTTGCCATAAATTTAAAAACGCTTTTCCCCAATCTGTAGAATCTAATGCTACAGTGTATCTTTTGAATGCTCTCGTAATAAGATTCTTTGTTGTGTTTCTTCCCGCCTCATTTCCGAAATATTTAAGGAATATCTTGATATTCCTTATTTCCTCTTCCTTCAATTCTACACTTTCATAATTTTCTTCCGGAAATTCATTGAAATACAAACCTTGATAATTACCATTCTCATCATATACACCAAATGATGGTGCTGGTGGAATAGGAAACAGCGAATCAGGTCTACCAACCTCAAAAGAAAACATTTGCCCCCTCATTCCTATTCTAGGGAAATTTATCGCAGTTCTCAATAACACATAAGCTTCTTCTGCTTTTCTAAATGCCCATTGAATATCATAACTTTCTATTTCAATTTCCAATGGTATGAATGGATCTAACCAGAATTCTTTATCCTGCGAATAATTTATTGTTACATCATCTTTCCATTTAGCAATATCAAGTTTTTTTTCCAACTTGGTCCAAGATTGAATCTTCAATTTTATGTCTTCTACCTTAAACCACCTTTTGTATTTTAATGATTCTTGTGTGATATTGATCGGAAAAATAAATGTCCGTTTTTTTCTTCCTATTTTGAAAAATTTATCTACTCCATTTTCCAATATATTCCTGAAACTTAATAAATCTCTTTTATTGGTTTTTCGCAATTCGATTACTGAAGAAAATATTAATTGTTTCTTTAAATCGTCGCTTCTAATATTTTTTATCTCAATAAAATGACCCAAGATTGCGATATTTCCTCTTAAATTATACGATTCAGGTGATCTAGGTTCCCCATCCACAATTTCGATAAGTTCCATCAACCGAATTAATGTCCGGAGAATTATTTTCTCCTCTTTCTCGTTCCAAATTACTCTTTGTTGATTATTTTCTCGACTCTTCATCATCCTCACCTGAAATGTATTGGCAAAAAACCTCTGATTACCTTATCTTTAAGTGCATTCTCATCATAATATTATGGCCCCCCATTATGCGGCTCCGGCTCAACGTGTACGGTGACACGTTCCAATCCCCGGACATTCTTGAGCAGATCGGTCTCGATGTGTTCGGTTATGGTGTGCGCTTGCGCTAAAGATAGATCTGCTGGAAGACACAATTTTACAGCCGCATTGTGATGTCCGCTCAACAAGTAGGTTTTAACTGAAAGAAGATCATCCGGTTTAACGTGTGAATGTAGAGCTTCTCGGATCTTAGTCTCCAATTCTGGGTTTGATCCTTCATCCGGGAGAAAAACCACCTGGGGCACAGGTTCTAAATGTGTGATCACATTCTCAGCTTTTGGCCAGCTTTTTTGTACGCGCTCTTCAAATTGATCTGCGAGTCGATGGGCCTCGCCCAAGGAAACTTCCTTGCCCATCTCCAAATGCAGCTCGATAGTATAAACTCCATCTAAATTTGTATGGATGTGTAAATCGTGAAGCCCTAATCCCATGCCATCGGCTATCTGCCGCAGGTCAGTCGCAATTTGTTCCCAAGGAGTGTAGGCTTGCGACCGAGCGGGTTCGATATGGACCAGGGCATCTGAAACGTATGGTACTTCTGCAATCAGGCGGCGCTCGACCTCCGAGGCTACTGCATGCGCCTGTGCTGTGCTCATATCCGGCGCAACTTTTACGTGCAAGTCTACAAATGCAGCATCGGGTGTACCCCGCGAGCGGATGCGGTGAACCTGGCGTACACCTGGGGCGTTGAGAGCTATGGTTTCAACCTGCACAGAATCTGCGACATTGGCATCCGCCAGCCAGCGAGTTGTATCTCCCAATATTCCGAACGCTGCTCTCACGATCAAGATAACGACAACTCCTGCGACTAAGGCATCCAACCAAACCCAGCCCAGCCGGACTCCCAGCAGCGACAACACAACAGAGGCCGTTACATACAGGTCAGTACGCGTATGCTTAGCATCCGCCAGTAAGATCTCTGATTTCAAACGTTTTCCAGCACGAGTTTCGAGAACTACAACTAATATATTTACAGGCAGTGTCAGGATTACTAAAACCAATGTAAGGGGATTAATGTCTGGTGGTGTGTTGGTAGTGATTCGACCCAAGATCGCACTGGAAATCTCCCAGGCTGCTACCAGTAACAAGCCACCGATAGCTAGAGCACCCAAAGTTTCGTAGCGGCTATATCCATAGGGAAAACGCTCATCGGCTGGGCGCTGTGCCATGCGGATTGCAGCCACTCCGATCAGATTAGATGAAGAATCAACCAGAGAATGAAATCCATCAGCCACCACCGCAAGTGCACCTGTAATCAATCCCAATCCAATCTTTAAAACAGTGACAAGTAAGTTGGCGATTAATACAGACCATAATACCTTCTGCACCGCGGAATAACGTTCACCGCGAGCTGAGGCAGTGTTCGGTGTGCTCATGGGGTTGGAGTTTGTGAAGGCGTGGACGTCTCAGTAGGTGATGATGTCTCAGTCGGAGGCGAAGTGCCTGTAGGTGTGGGCATGGGTGTGAGTGTTTGGGTGGCGGTGGGTGTCAAAGTAGGTGTAGGAGTCGGCACTTGGAGGTTTAGGTGCAGAATAATCTCAGCATAGGTATCGTGGGTGCTGTTCAGAACCAGACGTAGAGTGATAAGCCCGGAAGGCAGGTCGCGAATGTCCCAGATGTAAACTTCTTCCGGTTCGGCAACAGGGTCGGAACTCGAATGCAGTTCATCCCAATCGATTGGGTCTACTCCCAAGCCGTATGACAAACTATAGCTGGAGAAGTCCCCCGTAGCATTCGCGAGCACATAGATCGGCAGTAGACCGGTTGTTATAGTATCGCCTTCACGAGGATAAACAAACTCCAAGATTGGGCGAGGATCTTGTGAAGTGCATTCACGGTCGGGAGCAAAGAAAAAGGGCCTTGAGAAGCCATTATCCTGCGCCCACCCCCTCCCTTGGGAGGTGCTGGTTATCCATTCAATACCCCAGGGATCGCCTATATTGATAGCCAACTTCTCATCTATAAATTGTGCACATTCAAGAGATGATAACAGGCCGGTCCAAGTATCGATTTGGACAGGCTGCCATAAATCTTCGGATGCTGGCAAGGGCAGCTGGTCGGATGCGAAGAACTCGCTGCGTTGAGAGCTGCACCACTGGGATGGCTCAGTGCCCGAAACAGCACATATAACCCTATCCACCACTCCTGAAGGTCTGTTGAACGGAGTAGGATTGCCCCCAGTCAGCTCTTGAATAACCAATTGCATGAACTCAGCCCAGATAGGAGCCGCACCAGTTAGGCCGCTGGTATCAACCATTGAGGTGTTATCGGGGTTGCCCACCCAAACACCCACCGCGATGTCTGGAGTATAACCTACCGTCCAATTATCTTTGAATTCGGTTGTAGTACCCGTCTTTGCCGCTGCTGGAAAAGGTAGGCTGAGGGGCGAATTAGGACCGAATGCAGGCGTGCGGGCATTGTTATCCGAAAGAATTGAAGAAATGAGGAAGGCATGTTCAGGTCGAACCACTTGTTCACCTTCTGGTGTCTCGTATTCAAACAGCAGATTACCCTCAGAATCTTCAATGCGAGTGATGGCAACGGGAGGAAGCCTGACACCTCCGTTGGCGAATACACCAAAAGCCGAGGTCAGGTCCATTAATTTTACCTCACCACCTCCCAGCGTAAGTGAGTATCCGTAATAGTCTGCCTGTAAGTCGGTGATCCCCAGACGATGCGCAAAAGCTACCAAACCATCCTCTCCAGGGATATCAAGGTTATCGTAGATACCAATATACTGTAAAGCCTTAACCGCGGGGATGTTGTAGGAATTTGCCAGAGCCGAGCGCACGGTAACCGGACCATGGTAGCGTTCGTCGTAATTTACCGGTACATAAGGGGGATTTGGGTCGAAGGGGTCTTCAGAAGCCGGGAATTCAGTCTCAACATCCCAGATCAGAGTTGAAGGTGTCCAGCCTTTTTCGAAGGCTGCCATATAACTTAGAGGTTTGATCGAAGAGCCAGGCTGGCGCGGAGAAATCGTCAAATTGACCTGCCCGTCAATTTCTTCGTTATAAAAATCTGCCGAGCCTACCATTGCCAGTATTTCGCCGTTAGAAGGGTTAATAGCCACGAGCGCCCCACTTTGCACATTATTAACCGTCAACCCAGCTACATGCTCAGCCACTATAGCTTGGGCAGCATCTTGCAAGCTTGGGCTTAAGGTAGTCTGCACGGTAAAACCAGAGCGGTAAATGGTTTGTGGATCGAATTGCTGACCTAACAAGAATATGATGTAATTCACCCAATGCGGATAACGCATCGGAAAGGTTAGTGGTTGGAAGTCGTAATCAATAAATTCATAGGCTGCCTCGGAAGCAGTGTCAAAATCAACACATATTGACCTGGGATTATTGCTCACATAAATGCAATTTTGCGCTTGGCTGGTTTCGTACATCAAACGCATGACGTCCTGCATTCGGGCTAAAGTTACTTCGCGGTTCGTGTGAACATCATATACCGAAGGAGCCTGCGGAAGCCCGGCTAGAAAAGCCGCCTGAGAAAGAGTTAGTGCATCTGCTGAGGTATTAAAATAGGTCTCAGCAGCAGCTTGGACACCATAAGCCATGTTTCCGAAATATATTTCATTCAAGTACAATTCTAGGATCTCATCTTTCGAATATTGCCGGGTGATCTCCTCGGCCAGGATGGCCTCCCTCACCTTGCGCATATAAGTACGCCGGCTAGCTTCTTCCGGAGTAAATAACAGAATGCGCGCTAATTGTTGGGTAATTGTAGATGCGCCCGAAACAGTCTCCCCGCTAGATATATTCTGCCAAAATGCACGGATGATAGCAGAGGAGTCAAACCCTGGGTGAGAGTAATAATCCTCATCCTCTGTGGCAATCATCGCTGCGACCATAAAAGGTGAAATCTCATCCAAAGTGACGAAGGTACGGCGGCCTGCATTTGGATCCAGTATCTCATAAAGCAGATTGCCGTCACGATCCAGGATACGTGTGGTCTCAAATTGGGAAGCGCGGCCTTGGAGGTCTTCAATGCTCGGCAAGGTGGCTGCTATGCTATAGTATTGCAGGATCATAAACGATGCTATCCCAATACCGATTAAGATCATAGAAAACAAGCCCAAGATTCCCAATCGCATGAAGCAGCCTAAACGGTTAAAACGCGCACGCGCACCTCTAGTGGAAGGGGGATGCGGTTGAGGAGCAATCTGCGCGGGGCGAGAGGTCGAAAAAGCCGCTCTGGAAACTCTGGTAGCGCCTTCGTCAGTTTCAGGGACGCGGCGCGGCAGAGGCATGCCATCTTTATCAACAATTGGTGGCGGGGCCACAGGAGTATCCCCTAGAGGTGGAGGCGGTGTAGGTACGGTAGGTTTCGGTTTCACAATCTCGGATGCTTGAGTATCAGCTTCGTCTCTACTGCTGGCAGCTTCACCTTCACCTGATTCACTCGGCATTGCTTGAGAGGGTTTGGTATCTCCGGTATCGATAAAATCCAGATCTGGCACATCCCCCAGTTTACTGACTAAATCACTGATTGTGTCTTTTTCTTCGCTGGTAAGCTCCTCTTCAGGTTCTTCCTGTTTATCATCATGCTGAAAATAACCAGCCATACCAATATCGCGCGTCGAGTAGCCCCCCGTTGCAGCATCGCCTACCGTAGATTCCTCAGAGTCCCCTTCGGATGAGAGCTGATCTTCCTGGTCTTCACCCGTCAATCTGCGGAAGCGCTCGCGTGGGTCTTCGCTTGATTTTTCGGGTTGATCTTCAGGACGTTCTATGTCATCAGTCATGGTTACCTGCGAAATAGTAAATTAGGGGTGGTTGTTTATTAATACGCTCCAGTTGCCTCTCATAACAGTCTCGTCATTTTGATTCTTCACATCCAACTGAATAGCCACAGAGCCTCCCCCCAAGCGTGGAATTGCCTTGGTTTCTTTTATATCTAATACTACATTAATAGTATCTCCGATAAAAATTGGTTTGACGAATTTCCAGGATTTTATCTCACGAAATGCAATTATTGTGCCCTCTAATACTCCGGTTTGGATAGCCAAGCCAGAAGCTATAGAAAGGCCCAAAATACCATGTGCGACACGTTTACCAAAAGGCGTGCCTTTGCTGAATTCGGCATCCGTATGAATTTGGTTGTAGTCGCCGGAAAGTCCGGCAAAGGTGACAATATCGGCCTCGGTTACAGTACGCGCTGAAGATATGGTAATCTGGCCCACCTCAAATTCTTCGAAGTATAGACCACGCATCTTTGGTTGCTTTGGGCTCATTGGATCCTCCGAATAAAAACAGTAAACTTTGACGTTATTTTGATTGTCGGATATGTTTTTTTACAATAGCTTCCAACATATCCAAAGATTTTAGATTGACATAATAATGGCATTGATTAACTAAGCGTTCCATATCGCGTTTTCTTGCGAGCCAGCCGCCTCCATCTACAAAATTCACAAACACCCTTTTTTCATTATATCTACTATTGTGTCGATTTATTCTCTCAAAAGCACTTAGCATATCTCGAGTTTTATTGGTTTGACCACTAGAAGTAGTTTCTTGAAAGGTACTCATAATTACAATCCAAGGGTCATCAGTGTTTGGTATAGCAAAATCAATATCTGTTTCGATTATTTTTGATCTCCCTTTCCCATAAGGTGTCCCTATCTCAACTAATTTTTTTTCAATCTTTCCCTCAACATAATAACCCTTTTTCCCTCCATAAGTGCCAATTAGGGAACGTTTATAACGAATTCGCCTTGCTACTATAGGGCTACTGCCAATTTCTCGATAATTTAGGTTATCAAGATAATACCGTGGAATGTATTCCTGGAGCTCTGTATCTTTATAACCATCAAGCAATAATTCAGCTATCATGTTGGCAAATTCCAAATTTTTGTTAATTTGCTTTTTAATCTTTGTGAAACTCCATTCACTTTCAAAGCCATCCCCAAATCTACCAATCTTTCGTAATAATGAAACTATTCGCATAAATTTTTCTTCAGAAAGTTCAATATCTTTTAGTATTACATCTAAACCAAGTGTTTTTTCTACTAATATCTTAACAACTTTTTCAGCTGTTAGTTCAGTCATTTGACCCTCATGCAAATCTCCTGCACTTTTAAGAAGAGCCTCTACTTTGGAATCTATTTCATCTTCAAGATCATCATCTACAAAAAAACCGTAGTACTATCCCATGCTTCTCGAAAAGAAATCTTTCGGGCTTCAATCACGGCCTACCTCCAACTTCGCTGCTTTTAAAGCTTTTCCCCATGAAGGAAACTTATCAAAAAAAACTTCAACTTCATAGCTACTCTTTTCAACAACATCATTTGGCGTAGGCAGTCGACCCAATTCACTTGCTAATTTTCTTAGTTCCAGTTGTAATTCTTTTTTCGTATATTTGCTATTTGGTTTCCTTGTGCTTTGCCGTAGGACAGTTCCATTCACTTTTATTTCTTGGAGTTTTTTCCTCATTATGTCAACATAATAATCGTCAACATCAATTGCAATGTAATGTCTTCCTAATCGCGAGGCAACCACAGGAGTTGTCCCAGCCCCAGCAAGAGCATCAAGGACAATATCTCCTTTGTTCGTAGTTAATTGAATGATTCGCTCCATCAATTTCTCTGGAAGTTGACAAGGATGGTAATCCCTGTCACGTTTGTGTTTAATGCGATGAATATCCCACCAAATATCGGTTAGTATCTGCTTGTCATCATCTCCAGCTTTTTTCCGTTTTCGAATACACGAAGCTCTTCGACAATAATAACGTGCATCAATTCTTTCAAATTTATGATAGTTAAAAGTAAAATTTTTGGAATCTTTTGTATAAAACAGTAATCCATAATGAGCCGGCATCAGTTTACCTCTCGGCTCAGACATCGCGTCCCACACAATCCAATTTTGCAGATACAAATATTTGTTAAGAAAATTTGCATGATGCATAGTCCAGCGTGGTAAGTTCAATACAAATAAGGAGCCGGTAGGTTTGAGAATCCTTGTGTATTCTTTCAACCATGCATTACACCATTCCAGATAACTCTTATCTTCTAGCCCATCATTGTAGCTACTGTAGCTTTTATCAAGATTATAAGGAGGATCGGCAAATACTAGATCAATCGAATTATCTGGATATTGCCTAAGTAAATCAATCGCATCTCCCTGTTGAACAACGTCAAACAATTTTTCGTCAAAAGATTTTGACATTTGTTTACTTGATTTATGTTTATTAACAAAACCGGGTAGCAAATATTGATTCTGCTTCTCAGAAATAGATTTCCGGAAGGTTGAAACTCCTTCCTTAGGTGCGATTAATCCTTTCACAGAGAAGCTTGATTGAAGAAAATCCTCTTCGAGCAACTCCTGTTTTTTCTTAGGGGGTTGAAAATCAATAAGCCGCAATATAGTATCTAGTAACGGATTTGAGATCTGTGAGTAATTATTCTCTTTTGGTAAATCTTTCCATACATCAGAAATTGCATATCCTTCTGGATTCATTAAATGTGTTTTTCCACCCCAATCTTTTAAAGTCTTTCCGCACGCAGAGCACATTTGGTGTGTAAAGCGTGTTTGTTTGATATTAAATCTTCCTTCGCCTTTGGAAAATAAAAGCAACCCTGCATGTACCGATGGTAATCCATTTGAGGGTTGGTGAATGGTCGAATCAACAGAAATCCAATATTTGAAATTTAGATGTTCATCAAGGTAAACCCCTAACTCAGGAAGGTAATCTGGCCTTCCGTGTACAAATAACAATCCCCCATTTTTCAATATGCGCACACATTGTCCAAGATATTCAATTAACCTCTCAATGGTAATTTTTTTTTCCAAAAATAGTGCGCCTGCACTTAACACTATGAAATCAAGAGACGAATTCCTGGCATTTTCAAGTGTGTTTTTTAATTCCCCAGATTTTACATAAGTTAACTGCATCATATACCTCTACTTTAGATATAATAATCTTCTCTTGATTCTAGCATAAAACATCTTCTACCAATACCTTTGACCTTAACGCAAACTACTCGTAAAATTCAGCTATGCGCGAATGGAACCTTCAACCCGGCTACCCTCTTTCACTGGTTTTGGCTGCGGATGCGCGCCTGGGCAATCTAGATTACACCGACGACCAGATCTGGGAACTGATTTTGGGAAGCGGAGACCCGGCGGCAGTTTTGCTCCAAACCACCTACGGATTACGCGCGCGCAACATGCGCATCTTTCCACGCTTTGTGGAAGGGGACGCAACCGTAAGCGATCCAGCTGAATTTGACACTCCTTTGGTTATTCACTCCTTTTTTCCAAATTACGTCAGGTTAAGCTACTCCCCATTCCCAGGTATTAATATTTCTGCGGAATATTGGGTTCCGGAATGCCACGTGATATCAGGGAGATTTCGGCTGCAAAACAACGGGGTCACCCCGCGCGAATTTCAATTAGAATGGGTGGTTTTACTCAATCCTACCAGCGAGGGAGAAATGATCAGCCCGGAAAAAGTGGACGGCGCAATAATTTTAAAAGGGAAAACTAACGGGCTTGCTCCTGTGGTTTTTATCACGGGCGGCCCAGAAGAAATGAGCAGTCCTTTCACGGCGCTGAAACATAAAATCGAACTCCTGCCTGGTCAAACCCGGAAACTCACCTGGGCCCATGCAGCTACACCGGAAACCGAAACTTCGTTCCGCTTGGCGCGCAATACGTGTGCACGTAAATGGGAGGCAGAGGTAGCCCGGATCGAGATGACGAACGCCTCCCAGATAGAAATCTACACAGGTGATCCGGATTGGGACACCGCTTTCGCTTTAGGGCAGAAAGCGGCCATAAACCTATTACACAGCCCAACCCAATATCTTCAACATACTTCCCTGGTAAACACTCGGCAGCCAAGCCAGGGCCATTCAACTCAAGGAGATGGCAGCGATTACAGCCACTTATGGAACGGGCAAACTCCGCTTGACACGTGGTACCTAAGCAGTATATTGCTGCCCAGTGAACTGGAGATCGTTAAGGGTTTACTGCTCAATTTCCTTGATACGCAAAATGAAGATGGTCGCATCGATTGGAAACCCGGCTTAGCTGGCCAGCGCAGCCGCATGTTGGCAACCCCTCTGCTAGCCAGCCTGACCTGGCGCATTTACCAACACAGCGAAGATCTAGATTTTCTAAAACTCGCTTTCCCCAAAATCCTAGAATTCTTGCAATCCTGGTTTTCAGATCAACAAGACCGGGACGGGGATGGAATCCCTGAATGGGACCACCCTATGCAATCGGGGTTCGACGATAACCCAACCTTCGCCCATTGGCAAGCCTGGGCCCAAGGAGCTGAAATCAAGTTGTTTGAAAGTCCTTCACTATGCGCTTTCCTTTACCGTGAATGCCAAATACTAATTGAAATTGCAAAATTGATAAACCGCAATGAACCAATCCCTGCTCTGCAAGCGTTCGCGGATAACCTGCGCAGTGCAGTAGACGCTTCATGGTATGGGCGTACGGCTGCTTATCGCTACTGGGACCGGGATACCCACCACAATCAACGCGGCGAATTGCTGGGCACGCGGAAAGGTCCTGGGGAGATTTATCTGGATATGGTCTTCGATTTGCCCGCACGAATATTGATCCGCATAAAAACCCACGGCGAAAGCACTCTGAACACTAAAGTCTTCGTGCATGCAACCACGCCCGGTGGGAAACACCGTGTTGAGCGTATTGGCCGCGAGCAATTCCAATGGTACTTGGGCTTAGGCAATGCGACCGGGAAAAACCTTTACGCAGACCTGGAACGTATTCAGGTTGAAAGCCTGCCCGAAGACGCAGAGGTCTCATTACATCTCGTCGATTTCCAACTCCAAGATCACACTCTGCTGCTGCCTTTGTGGGCGAAAATCCCCGATGAAAAAACCGCTGGTAAGATCATCCAACGAAGTATCACAAATCCCAAGCGATACTATCACCCTTACGGCCTGCCGGCCTGCCCCATGCCTCCCAAGGCTAAGGAAGCGGTTATTTGCGAAAGCGTGTGGCTGCCTTGGAATGCTTTGATTGGAGAAGGGTTGCTCAGCTATGGCGCACGCGCAGAGGCCGCTGATCTGGTATCCAGGGTAATGGCAGGTATCACCAAAACACTGAAAGCGGAGGGAGCTTTCCACAAACACCACCACGCGGATACCGGGGAAGGAGTTGGTGAGCGCAACGCGCTGGGTGGATTGCCACCGCTGGGACTATTCTTAGACACATTGGGTGTGCGCATTATCTCCCCCTGGCGTGTCGCCATAGAAGCTTTTAACCCCTTCCCTTGGCCAGTTATACTTAAATTCCGCGGCCTTACTATCGACTGCCTTAGCAATCACACATCGCTCACCTTCCCGGATGGACACAAGGTTACCGTAGACGATGATTTACCGCAAATTGTGGATGGGAAGGCACTAAATATTATCCAAAAGGAAAACACCGATGAGTTCATCCCATAAATTAACCCCCGCTATCCTGGTTTTACTATTTACATTTCTGGCTTGCGGTCCATCCAGCAGCGAGCCGACAACGTCAGAACACGTTTTAGCTTCCTCGGTGGCAGAGACAATGGAAAGTCAGAATTCCACTTTAACGCAAGAACCGGATAGCTCGGTCCTGCCGCGCTCAGTATATTTTCTCAGCGACATGGGTATTGATAGTTTTCAGGTATGGCGTTTGGATACAGAGGGTATCACCAAAACCCAGATCACCTCTGAACCAAGCGAAGTGACCGATTTCGACGTCTCGCCACTGGATGGCAGCGTGGCATATGTGGTCAACAACCAGCTTTACTTTGTAGACGGAACTGGTGACGGGCGCAGGTTATTAGTCGATGGGGGACCATTCACCGACGACGATGATTACTATTATCGCAGGCGGATCGGCAACCCGCGTTGGTCTCCGGATGGCCGCGCCCTAGCATTCTCTCAGGATGGCATAAATCTATATCAAATCGCTGACGGAACTACAACCCACATGCTGACGAACGAAATCAATGTGCTGGATAATGACCTGGTAATTCCGTTAGCACTATATTTCCCCGACAATTGGTCTCCGGATGGCAGCCGTTTACTGGTCATCACAGGAATGTACGAAGGCCAAACTTTAAGCGTATTGACCCCCGCAACCGGGGATATTGTACCCTTAGAGGGAGGCATGGTGTGTTGTTACCAATCCTGGACGCCCGACAGCCGCGCAGTCTTGGTTGCCAGCCCATTCATTGGTATGATCGATTCTGGATTATGGCGCTTCGATGCTGCCAGCGGAACCGCGACCACCCTGGTGCCAACCACTTCTCAGGATGGAACGCTAAATTTCGTAGGTTGGCCTCTCCAAACACCTGCAGGAGAGCTGTTTTATTTCTACACAAATCTAGCCGCATTCCCTGAAAATGAAATTTCACTCACCCTAGTAAGCTCTGCTCTGGATGGATTTACAGACAGAACACCACTGCGCAGCGAAGCGATGCTGTTTTCTGAGGCGTTATGGGCCATGGATGGTTCCCTTGTTTTGGTTGTTCAGGTTCCCCCAGGTGGCCGCGTTCACCCCCAGCGCGGCCCGGTTGTTTTGGTGCAAACAGATGGCAGCCCCTTACTACCCATAATAACAAGCGCGTATAATTTGCACTGGGGACCATGATATATCCCCCCCGCTTGATCAGATCAACTTTTTAGCCGTCTGTAATTTTGATTGTAATATAGAAGAGGACCCGCATTCTCGGTTTCGGCAAAAGTCTTTACCGCTACCACCTCGCCAATAAATACGGTATGCGTACCAGAATCAACTTTATTTGTTACCCGGCAATCAAAGTAAGCCATACCCCCTTTAAGAAATGGACTGCCGGTAACCAATGTTTCCACGGAGAGATCAGCGAAGGGATCAGCAATTTCAGGATCTGTCTGGGTGAAATGATTAGAAATATGCTCCTGTTCGCTGGTTAAGATCGTGATGCCAAAGACGCCACTGGCAGCAACAAGATCATGAGTAGCTGCGATCTTACCTAGCGAAGCCAAAACCGAAGGGGGATCCAATGAAAGGGATGTGAAAGAACTAACAGTCATGCCATTACGGGTCCCATCGAAATCCGTAGTTAGGATAGTTACTCCAGTAGCCCAAAAACGCATAGTGGAGCGCAGATGATCTGCACTTACAGGTGTCAATGTGTCGTTTTCCATAATTTTTTCTCCTTAAAAACCATTGTATCTTATTTGGTATATTTTGTGCACAATATTTATAACTCGGATTTCACCTAATGCTGCTTAGGGAGATTAATCTGAATTATGCTTGTCGTTAAATGATAATTTGAGGTAGGATTCTAGGGAAGAACCCCTCAGAGAGAATTGGGGCAAATTCAAAGGACAAAAGCAAATATGTGATTTGCCCCCAAAAAATAATGAGCCGCATCTATAGAGCAAGCAAATTATTCTGGCTTTTTCAATATATATGGAGAAGACTAATATGAAACCTTCGGTTAGGGAAACCCGGCCAGCCAGGGTCAACATCCTTCGTCAAATATGGGTGGTCTTCTGGGTTGGTGCTGTGATGGCAACCTTGTTTACCGCCTGGACTCCGTTAGGTATTTTCCCAATTGGTTTGATTGATGGAATTCGTCAAGCTTTCAACGAAGAGGATCAAAGCGAACTACCTCTCATAACCCCTACGCCGCGTCCACGACCGAGAGTCGGCATTGTGGTCGGTCACTGGGGATCAGACTCAGGTACAGTGTGCGAGGATGGACTAACCGAACAAGAAGTCAATCAAGAGATCGCAACTTTAGTGAAGGAGAATCTTGTCGCCGCAGGCTTGGACGTTGACTTATTGATGGAAAATGATGAATTGTTAATCCAATATGATGCCAGGGCATTAGTTTCCATCCACGCCGACTCATGTGATTATGTCGATATTAACGCCACAGGATTCAAAGTAGCCGCCACATTGGCAACTACAACCCCAGAAAAAACTGGGCGTCTGGTTGCCTGTCTATACAACCGCTATCAAACCGCTACAGGCCTGCCATCCCACGGCAGTATCACCCCAGACATGACAAGCTACCACGCTTTCAATGAAATCAACCCAAATACTACCGCGGCCATTATAGAAACTGGCTTTCTAAATCTCGACCGTCAAATCCTCACTCAAAATCAATCCCAAGTCGCTCAAGGTATTTCAGAAGGCATTCTGTGTTTCATTTACAATCAAGATGCCGAATTGCCCAGTGACCCGTGAGGCGTATTATGCCTATGTTTGGACTTGGGCATTAATGAACCAATTTGTTTTCAACGTACAGACGCCCCAGCCGGTACAGCCCACCAGATAGCCCTGAATTATTTATGAAACGTTAACTAATTTTATCCTGAAACTAGGATATGATTTTGTCATCGATATCAACTTTGGAATACAAATTCCCGGAGGATACCCTAGCCCATGTCAGTTCGAGAACCACTTTTCGCCGGCTTGGTAGTAGATGAATACGACAACCCGGTGGATACCACATTAGTTGGGGATGAACCCTGCTACGTGGTAGACGACTCGGGATTCCGGCGGCATATTCCCGCGGAGGAAGTGGACCGCCAGGTACTTGAACAGCTTGGTGAGCTAATTAAAGGAAATGAGGATATTCTGAGTAAACAGACGGCTGAAATGCTAGGTGCAGACGACATCTTCAGCCAAGCAATGTTAGAAAATCAGCTCAAGAATCTGGATAAACAATTCGAGAAAGTTCTAGACGCAGGAATCCCGGAAGAGGGGAGAGCTTACTTAGGGATGGCTGGTTTTCGTGTACGAATTAACTTACACGGGGAGGTGATAGAAGTGAATCAGCCAGGTATGATCGACCCGGATAGTGAGTGACACGAATGTGTGAATAGCTAGACTGGAAAAGGCCGCGTTTTCCAACATTTTCACCACAAACCCAATTATCCCAATTTAATGAGCTTTTTATAGCTAATAAAAGCGGCCAAAACACCAACGGCTATTGGTAGAAATGTATACACCCCAGCAATGATATCACCACTCGTCCTAGAGTTTAGCAGATTAAGTTCGATATGTACTCCTGACAAGTCAACCCCAGGGATCGGCGCAAGTTGCATCGAACTTAAAACTTCCCCCAGATTAAACCCTGGCGGTTCAGCCGCGATAAGAATCGCCGCAACCCCAAATAAAACTGACCACACAACTACCCCTATCACAAGGCTGCCTAGAGAAGATATCACCTGATCGTCCACTCCGGGTTTTTGGTCCATTATTTGCGCATCTGCATCCATTTTGCACTCTCTCCTCGCAAGAATTTTATATTATTTAGAGTAGGCATTATAACCAGTTTTTAATAAATAAGACAATATTGGTTTAGTATCCGGTTTCAGGTAGTAGAGTAATACCAAACCAAAATCTCCCGATAATCAATCCCGGAATAGTTTTGCTTCTGAAATACCTAATCCGATTTGACCAAACCAAACCCATAGGGTATAATCGCTCGGCAATTATTGAAGTATTCATACATAAAGATTACGAAGGAATCAGGATGCCAAAAAGAACTTACCAACCTAAGATCCGCAGACGTGGGAGAGTACACGGTTTTCGCAAGCGCATGTCTACGGCTTCAGGCCGTGCAGTAATAAAAAACCGCCGCCGCAAAGGAAGACATCGACTTTCAGTTACTCTAAACAACCACGTTAAGAAGATCAACTGGAAAAGCTGAAGCGCCATCATATTGAGGCGCGCGGAATTCACCAAGTTTATGTGGTAACAAAAAGCAGCAGGTGAAACGCAAATATCGCCTGGCCAGGTCAACGGATTTTGAGCGGGTGCGGCGTATGGGAAAATCTTATGCCCACCCGTTTGTTGTTCTCATTACTTTACCCAACGAACTGGAAACAACACGAATTGGTGTGGCTGCAGGAAAGTCTGTCGGAGGAGCTGTAAAGCGAAATCGGGCTAAACGCTTGCTGAGGGCAGCAGTCAACCCCCTTCTTAACAGCATAACCCCCGGCAACGACATCACCTTAATTGCCCGAAAACCGATAACCACAATAAAGAGCACTAAAGTACGTTCTACGTTGCAAAATTTATTGGCCAAGGCAGAATTAATAAATCAGAATAATGATGAAGATTGAAGCAATTTCCGAAAATCATATCCATAATTCCCCAGCTTTGGGAGATCTGCCCCTCACGCTGCGCAATTTTCCACGCCTGTTGTTATTAATCCCTATCCGCGTGTATCAGCTAACTCTTTCACGTGCCCTGCCTCCGGATACTTGTCTCTTTTACCCCACTTGCTCTCATTATGGGTACCAAGCTATCTTTAATTATGGCGCAATCAAAGGTACCTGGATGGGGTTCAAGCGTATTTTGCGCTGCAATCCTTTCAACGATGGCGGGATTGATCCGGTTCCGTGAAATAAAGACCTTCAAATTTATCGCGTTATCATCTCCTAATATTGGGAGAAATTTTGAAAAAAATATCACAACAATGAGCAAACAATAAAGCTATGAAAAAAAATAAAATCCTTATACTCTGCAGTTTTCTTCTAGTATCTCTAATTTTAGCCGCTTGTGGAACCCGAGTGCTGCCTTCAGGTTGGCCTGGCATTGCTGTGGATGGAGATACAGTTTATGTTGCAAATGAAGCTCACGTTTATGCCCTGCAGCAAAGCAATGGGCTAGAGCGTTGGCGTTTTCCAGCTGAACCAGAAAGAAACATCAACTTTTTCGCTGCCCCCACACTCACTGATGACGATCAACTGTTGGTGGGCAGCTATAATCGCTCCAACGGCAATGGCTTTCTGCTATTTAGCCTGGATGCTTCCAGTGGTGATGAAATTTGGAGAGATGATAGCGCTAGCAACCGCTACATAGGCAGCCCACTTGCAACCGAAGATAGTATTTTCGCACCAAATAGCGATAGTTATCTCTACAAATTAAATTTATCTGGTAATCCAGACCTTGACCCAGATTGGCCAATTAAATCTCAAGAGCCCCTTTGGGCATCCCCGGTATTCGATGGGGAGACGATATTTTTGCCTGCAATGGATCATTATTTGTATGCGATAAATGCCGAGAGCGGCACTCTAAGCTGGGATCCGCTAGATCTAGGCGGTGCGCTTGCCAGCGCTCCAACTTTAGACCCAGATGGCACACTTTATATAAGCTCTTTTGGTGAAGAGGTGTATGCTATTAACAGCAGGAACGGCGCTATCGAATGGCAATTCAGCACTGAAGACTGGGTTTGGGGCAGCCCAGCGCTCGCCAATGATGTAGTTTACTTTGGAGATTTGAGCGGGAATTTCTATGCAGTTAATGCTAGTAATGGTAATGAGAAATGGCACCTTGAAGCTGATGGAGCCATTACTGGAAAGCCATTAGTGCACGAAGGTATGATCTATTTTGTTACTGAAGCCGGCAGCTTATACGCCGTGATTGCGGATACAAATGGTGAGATCGATTGGAGGCAGTCTCACGATGATGAGGAAGCCAAATTTTATGGTTCTCCCCTGCTTACCGGCGATTTAATCATGGTAAGCACAGGCGGGCTAGATAAAATTGTGATAGCGTATGATTTAGACGGCAATGAAATTTGGTCGTTAGATCCAAATAATTAAACAACCATCTACTAGGAACTTACAATGTTAGAATTAATTACCGTCCCATTCATTAATATAATGGTTTTTATATACAGCCTGATCGGAAATTTTGGATTAGCGATCATTTTGTTCACCCTGATCGTTAGATTGTCCACTTACCCGTTTACGGCAAAATCACTAAAAAGCGCTCAAGCGATGCAAGAGATGCAAGGCTCTGATAAGTATCAGAAGATGCAGAAAAAATATAAAAATGACAAAGAAAAGCTTTCTCAAGAACAGATGAAGCTGTACCAAGAGATGGGTATTAACCCACTCGGTTCTTGTTTACCATCAATCCTACAAATGTTGATCATTATTCCTGTGTTTTATGCAGTCAGCCGCGCTCTGGCTGCCACACCTCTCGAATTGATGCAGCTGCACAGTGATCTCGTCTGGATTCCAAACGCCTCTGAGTTGATCCCATTAAATAGTCAATTTTTATGGATGGATCTTGGCCAGCCCGAAAGACTCGCGGTGAGTTTTATTCCGTCTAGTTTCCCAATAATCGGGCAAGGCATCCCCATATTGGCGATATTGGTGATGATCACTTCATACCTGCAAACCAAATTGATGAGCCCCGTATCATCTTCCAACCAACAAACCCCTGGGATGGGTCAGGCGATGAACATTTACATGCCCTTGTTGATGGGATGGATATCCTACAGTTATTCAGCAGGTTTGGCCTTATACTTCTTCGCAGGTAACTTGGTCAGTATCATACAATCTGCAGCAATGGGCAGTCTTGATTGGCGTAAGCTAATCCCTAAGATGGGCAGCCCTACGGACTCACACACCTGAAAATGGCGATGCATTTAACTTGGTATGAGTGAAGGAATTTTGGAAAGTCAATTATGCCCCAATGGGTAATAAACTGATGCACCAGACATTATCCTAAAGTTTACGAGGATCTTATGAGCGAACAACGAGCTATGTTAGAAGTGATTGCGCCGACGGTTGAGGAAGCCACAGCCAAAGGGATAGCTGAACTTGGTATTCGAGAAGAGGACGTTAATATCGAGGTATTAGATGAAGGTTCGCGCGGTCTACTGGGTCTCGGCGGTCGGCAGGCACGTGTCCGCTTAACGGTCAAAGGCAGCCAGGAAGATGAATCTGCGGCTCCAACTGACAGCTCAAGCCCTGATTCAGTGGACGAAGACGCCGACAACGCGCTGGCAATTGCCCGTGAAACTGTTTCCGAACTACTTGAAAAAATGGGGATCAATGCCGAAGTTTCAGCACATCACGGGGAGAGCGACAACCCAAACTACAACCCCCCCATAATCGTGGATATTAGCGGCAAAGACTTGAGCATACTTATTGGTCGACGAGCTGAAACACTGAATTCACTACAGTTCATCACTCGGCTAATTGTGGGTAAAGAGATTGGACGCGGAACACATATTGTCGTAGATGTGGAGGGTTACCGCGTGCGCCGGGAACGCACACTGCGCGATTTAGCGCGCCGCATGGCCGAACAAGCCATTGCGACTGGCCGCCGCCAAAAACTTGAACCGATGCCCCCCAATGAACGGCGCATCATACACCTCGAACTCCAAGAGGATCCAAGTGTAACCACAGAGAGCATCGACCAGGATCCGCGCCGCAAAGTAACGATTTCTCCAGTGGATACTTGAGTTGCAGTACTGATTCATATTAGTACATTTATCGAAAAAGGAAATCTTCGCGTGGGGGTTATAACAAAGACATTAACCTTCAATATTTTTTCATTCCACCCCACATCTAACTTGGACCTGTCTCCAGGATTGATAAGGTATAATTAACCCATGCTCAAAATGCCTGGCGCAGAACCAATCGATTATCTAGTTTTGGGGCACATCACACAAGACCTTACCCCACAAGGACCTAAATTGGGAGGCACAGCCAGTTACGCCGCCCTTACCGCCAAGGCATTAGGCATGCGAGTTGGCATCATCACATCCCACCACGAAGACCTCCCCATCGGTCAACTAAGTTCAATTCCCATTGTGAATTCTCCTGCCCAACAAACGACTACTTTCGAGAACTCTTACTCACAATCTAGAAGGGTGCAGACGATAAGCCGCCTTGCCGACCCATTGGATTATTATCTAATCCCCGAAACATGGCGGCAAGCACCCATCATCCACCTGGGACCAGTCGCCCAAGAGTTCGCATCATCAATGGTGCGCCAATTTCCAAATTCGATGATATTCGTAACTCCCCAAGGATGGATGCGAGAATGGGATTCATCGGGCAAGGTTTCTCCCAGCGAATGGCCTGAGGCTGATTTTGTTCTCCGACATGTGGACGCGGCCGTGATCAGTGGAAAAGACGTTCTCGACGACCAAAACCGGATCAATGAGATGGCTGCAGCCGTACAAATTCTCATCACAACCCACGGAGCAGATGGGGTTACTTTATATACTAATGGTCAAATGCACCATATTGAAGCTCCAAAAGTTACCGAGGTAGATTCTACCGGAGCGGGTGATATTTTTGCAGCTGCCTTTTTTGTAACCTTAAAAGGCACTAATGATCCCCTTGAAGCAGCACGTTTTGCCAATCTAGCTGCCGCGCTCTCGGTGACGCGCCGTGGTTTAAGCAGCATACCAACCAAAGACGAAATCTACGACATGACGCTCGAGGTGCATTAAAGTTGGCCCGAATTTACTCGCTTGTAAACCAAAAAGGCGGAGTTGGAAAAACCACAACTGCTATCAACCTGGGAGCATACCTGGCGTATTTCGGCCAGCGCGTTCTATTAGTAGATATTGACCCCCAATCCAACACAACTTCGTGCCTTGGAATTGACAAATACGGCGTCAAAAGCGGTTCATATGATGCCCTTATGGACGCGGAAAAAGTTGAAGCCAGCATATTGCATAACCCACGTCTAAAAATTTCCCTGCTGCCGGCATCACCCTCACTGGCTGGTGCAGAGGTCGAGTTGGTCAACGAACTGGCGCGTGAAACCCGCCTAAAAGAGGCTCTCGAACCAATCAAAGACCATTATGACTACATCTTGATCGATTGCCCACCATCTCTAGGGCTGCTAACCCTCAATGGTATGGTGGCCGCTCAGGACGGATTGATCATCCCTGTACAGTGCGAATACCTGGCTTTGGAAGGTCTCAGTATGCTCAACCAAACGATTGAGCGCGTGCGCAGTGCGATCTTCCCAGCCCTCAAAGTTCGCGGAGTGGTGCTCACCATGTACGATGGGCGCACCAATTTGGCAAAAGATGTGGTCGCTGAGGTTCGTAAACATTTTCCCCAATTCGTCATGGAAACCTTGATCCCCCGCAGCGTGCGCTTAGCCGAAGCTCCTTCTTACGGGCTGCCTATCTTGGCCTACTACCCCTCGTCTCCGGGTGGAAAAGCGTATAATGATTTAGCCCGTGAAGTGCTAAAGGCAGACGGCGTGCAAGTGGCAGTTTAATGAGTAGAAAACAAACCTGATGGCAAGAAAATCCGGCTTGGGTAAAGGCTTAGATGCCCTCATCCCCCCCAGTGAAAGCGCTCTAAGCGCAGGCAGCGTCAAGCAAGTGCCTGTAATAAACATCACCCCCAACCCTCTCCAACCGCGCACAATTTTCGCAGAGGAGGAAATAGCAGACTTGGCCGCCTCCATCCTAGAACACGGCGTCATCCAACCCCTGGTAGTCACACACGCAGAGAATCCAGGCAAGTACGTGCTTATCGCAGGCGAACGTCGCTTACAAGCTTGCCAGCAAGCCAATTTGGAGCAAGTGCCTGTCATAATCCGCGAAGCCAGCGGCCAACAACTGCTTGAATTGGCCTTGGTAGAAAACTTACAACGCACCGACCTAAGCCCTTTAGAGGCTGCCGGTGCCTACAAAGAACTCAGCAATTCCTTCAACCTCTCACACGAGGAAATCGCGGCCAAAGTGGGTAAAAGTCGCGTCAGTATTACGAACACCTTGGGCTTGCTTAGCCTTTCCATAGCTGTTAAAAAAGCTCTGGCCGAGGCGGAGATCAGCGAAGGGCACGCACGCGCCCTCAAGCCTTTATCATCCCAATCTCAGAGTGCAGTACTGCAAACGATCATTAAGCGCGGCCTGAACGTTCGCCAAACCGAAGATTTAATCCGCAAGCTAAAGGGTAAGAAAACCCCCAGTAAACCCAAGGCCAAACCCTCACCGGAGATCTTGGAATTAGAGAACCGGCTGCGGGAATCTTTGGGTACAAAAATCGGCCTGTCCCACAGCCCCAAAGGCGGCAAGATTGTTATCCATTACTATTCCGATGAGGAATTGAACGCCCTGGTAGATCGTTTATTGGGGGATACAGGTTAAGCCACAGGTCATATCCACTGGCTTATGATTTGGATTACCAACTGAATAAGTTCTAAACTTTTTCCGGAGGTTGTCATGCCTGATCTTGCTACTTTAGTTGCAGTTATTCAAAACGACAAAGTGCTGCTAACCCAACGTGAAGATTTTGAAGTGTGGTGTTTACCTGGTGGGCATGTTGAGGAGGATGAGTCTGTCGCTGAGGCTGCAATACGCGAGGTGCGCGAAGAGACCGGTTTAGCGGTGGAAATAAATACATTGGTCGGAGTATATTCTAGGCTGGGTATGCACCCAAGCCTGCACTTGGTGCTTTTTACTGCTAGTCCGATTTCTGACCAACTCCGCACTCAACCTGGCGAAACCATATCAATTGATTATTTCAGCTTAGACCAACTACCTGAACCTCTATTCTTTTTTCACAGGCAGCGAATTGAGGATGCCATGAATGGTGTTGGCGGCGGGGTCGCCTGGAAGCAATCAATCACACCTACCTTTAAAGGGATTGAAAATAGACAAGAACTTTATGATCTGAGGGATAAGTCTGGACTTTCTAGGTTGGAATTCTATAATAAAGCCTTCAAGTCTATTAACCCTGAAGATCAAGTCTTAGAAGTCGGTGCAAGAAAAACTTAAAATTGGAGTAGTTTCTTTTATGCTAATCCTGGCAAACGCTCAAATCCGCACACTGAACGCCAAACAACCTGCCGCCTCGGCTCTGGTGATCGACGACCACGCACCCCACGCGGGTCGCATCCTGGCTGTTGGAGAAACGGATACGTTGCTTGCAGAATTCAGCGGTCGCGCCGCAGTCGAGGACATGGCCATGCGCATTATCCTGCCTGGGCTTACCGATGCCCACATCCACCTGCGCAAATACACCCAAAGCCTCAGCCTTTTGGACTGCGCTACCATAACACGCGCTGAGTGTGTGCAGAGAGTGGCTAAACAAGCGGCTGAAACACCTCCAGGCGAATGGATCCAGGGACACGGTTGGAACCAAAACGATTGGGAAACAGGCTTAGGCAACGCAGCCGACCTTGACGCCGTCGCCCCACATAACCCCGTTTACCTGACGGGCATCTCGCTGCACGTTGCCTGGGTCAACAGCCCTGCTTTGAAAGCTGCCGGAATTGATAAAAACACGCCCGACCCGAACCCGCGTGCCATTCAGCGCGATGATAGGGGCGAACCTACAGGAATCCTATATGAAAAAGCCTCCGACTTGATTCCTAAGGTCATCCCACGCCCTTCTTTGGAGCAAGATGTCCTGGATATTAAAAACGCCCAAGAGACCCTTTGGCAAGTGGGGCTGACAGGTGTGCACGATTTCGATAAACGCAGCAGCTTTGAAGCTTTGCAAACATTGCACAGCCGCGGGGAGCTGGGACTGCGGGCGCTTAAAAGTATACCCGAAGAACGCCTGGAACACGCTATAGGTATCGGGCTGCATTCTGGTTTCGGTAACGATATGCTGCGCATCGGCGGTGTCAAAATGTTCGCGGATGGTGCTTTGGGACCCCACACAGCAGCCATGTTCGAGCCTTACGAGGACGAAGCCGAAAATCTCGGGATGCTGCTACTAGACCGAGAGGAAATCTTTGAGGTAGCTCGTCAGGCTGCCCACGGCGGTTTGAGCATGACAATACATTCCATTGGGGATCACGCTAACCACGAAGTTTTGGCAGCCTATGCCCAACTGCGAGATTATGAGGTCGCTGAAGGATTACCCGCCTTGCGACACCGGCTGGAACACGCCCAAGTTTTGCACCCGGACGATATGGCCAAATTCGCCGAACTTAATATTAGCGCCTCCATGCAACCCATCCACGCCACTGCAGATATGGAAATGGTTGATAAATTCTGGGGGAAAAGAGCGGAAACCGCGTATGCCTGGCGCAGTTTGCAAGAAAAAGGAGCACATCTGGTTTTTGGTTCCGATGCGCCGGTTGATTCACCTAACCCATTCTGGGGGCTGCACGCGGCCGTCACGCGCCAGCGCAGGGATGGCTCCCCAGGCTCCGAAGGTTGGCAGCCTCACCAAAGGCTAGATATTGAAACGGCTTTACAAGGCTATACTACAGGACCAGCTTACGTTGCAGGTATGGAAGAGCGCCTGGGAATGTTAGCCCCCGGTTATTTGGCAGACCTGATCGTCTTGGAAACCGACCCCTTCACCTGTCCCCCACAGGAGCTGTTTAGCATCTCCCCACAAGCCACAATGTTGGGTGGTGATTGGGTATGGCAAAAATAAATGGCTTGCGAAGGTTAAAACCTTTGCAAGGTTGCGTGATTGGTAGGCATTGGGTAAGAAATTCCTGAGTGAAGAGGCATCCCTGGTGGGTGCCGCTAACGCGCAGGGACAAGCCGGACCCAACGGATAATTAAGCACTATAAGGCCAAAGTGCCTATCACAGCCCCGTTGACAATACCTACGCCAATAGTAAAATAGGGAGCGCTGTCTGGTAATCAAGTGTTTCTAAACATCAGGCGATTCGCTCGTAGCCAATCTATACCTAAATACTACTTTAATCTTATGCCCAAAAAACTGCTCTCCCGTGAGAACCTCTACGCATTAGCCTTGTGTTTGATCATTATCGCAGTGCTAATTGTCACCGCAGACCAAGCCCCATTGTGGATATACCAGGGCTTCTAAATGACCCTAACTCATCTGCTCGTTTTTAGCGCTACAGCTTTGCTGGCTGGTGTGCTCGTCAAGGAGCGCGGCCGGGGCTGGATGCTGTTGGTAGGCAGCCTCTTGGCCATCTACTGGATGCAGCCCGCCTCCCCCATCCGCAACCTGGATTTCTGGCTGCCTAGCGCCACAGTAGCTGTGGCAGTAATAGGTTGGGCCGCCACCCGTTCCGGGGAAGATGAACGCTCACGGGAAAACCTGATCAGCGGCATCGTGATCGCCTTGGTAGTCATCGCTGTTGGGTTGACCCGCTACCTTGAACCACTCTGCTGCCTGACACCCACGCGCCCTCCCCAAGCAACTCAAATCATAATAGCCATTATTTTCACCGGGGTGTTGATAGCGCTAATTGCCTGGTTTTTTCCAAAGCGCGGCATTTTACTTAATCTGCTGTTTTTCTCAATCATCGCCATATTCCTGGTATTGAAAACTGAGGGCTTAGCTCAAGCGGCCAGCGCCTGGCTGCGCACTCAAACTAGGCAGTCCACCAATTTAGCCAGCGGCTTAGATATCGGTTGGTTGGGGTTTTCATACGTGGCCTTCCGCCTGCTGCACACATTACGCGATCGCCTAACAGGCAGGCTGCCGGATGTTTCTCTCCAAGAATTTGTGATCTACGTGATTTTCTTCCCGGCATTCACCGCAGGACCGATTGACCGCCTACAACGCTTTATCAAGGACCTGCGTAAAAGTTTCAATCTTGGTTCTCCGGAAATGGTATCGGGAGCACGCCGTATTTTGGTGGGTGTTTTCAAAAAATTCGTTTTGGCGGACAGCCTGGCTTTGGTGGCTCTCAACCAAACCAATGCATCGCAGACAAGCTCAACCTTTTGGATGTGGGTATTACTGTATGCCTATACATTCAGGATTTACTTCGATTTCTCGGGATATACAGATATCGCCATAGGCATTGGGCAGCTGCTGGGGTTTCAACTGCCCGAAAACTTCACACAACCATATTTAAAGACCAACCTGACCGCTTTTTGGAACAGTTGGCATATCACCTTGGCGAAGTGGTTCCGGGCATATTTTTTCAATCCCCTGACCCGGTTTTTACGCTCTCGCCAGAATAAGCTACCTTTGCCGATCATCATCTTGATCAGCCAAATATCCACGATGGTACTTCTCGGTTTGTGGCACGGGGTAACCTGGAATTTTGTAATTTGGGGCGCGTGGCACGGTTTTGGTTTATTCATCCACAACCGCTGGGCGGAATTCGCAGCTTCCCGCAATAGCGCTCCACAAAGCCCGGGGATACAAAAGCTTTACAATTGGAGTGGAATCTTTTTGACATTTAACTTTGTCGCCCTCGGTTGGGTGTGGTTCTTTTTGCCCACTCCCAGCCTTGCGTGGCGCACACTGCAAACGTTGGCAGGTATATAGCTTATGGCTCAAGAAAATCTCACCCCTAAACCAGATAAACCTGCCAACGGGCGATTCATCCGAAACGTGATCGTAAAGGCTTTTTTGTTATTCGTTCTGTTGAACGCATTATTCGCGGCCGCCAACCCCCTCCCCCTGCTGGGCCGCATATCAGCTTACAATCTCGTTTTCCCTGGACGTGTGCGTCTACCATACAGCGAGAATCCCACGCAAGCGTACAGCTTGAGCCTGTTCAACCTGGAAGCGATGTTCGCCTCCCACGAATTAGCTGGAAACGCAAAGGCTGAGGATGAGTTTCGAGTGCTGTTGATCGGCGATTCCTCGACCTGGGGCTTCTTAGCAACTCCGCAAGAGACGCTGACTGCATACATAAATGATGCAGATCTCGTGACGGAGAGTGGGAAATATGTACGAGCTTACAATCTTGGCTACCCAACCATTTCGCTCACCAAGGATTTGTTGATCCTGGATCATGCAATGCAGTACCAGCCAGATATCATCGTCTGGTTGGTCACTCTGGAATCATTTCCCTTTGAAAAACAGCTTTTTACACCGTTGGTTCAAAACAATCCAGAGAGAATTAGATCTCTGATCAATGAGTACGACTTAAACATCAACCCGGATTCAGATGCCTTCGTGGATGCCTCTTTTTGGGAACGCACTATCATAGGCCAGCGCCGCGCTTTAGCAGATTTGTTGCGTTTTCAGCTCTACGGTCTTATGTGGGCGGCCACCGGGGTGGATCAGTATATTTCTACATCCTATGATCCCCCGCAAATTGATTTCGAAGCGGACGAAAGCTACTATGAACTTACACCTGAAACGCTTAGTCAAAGCAGTATCGCTGTCGACGTCTTGGCCGCGGGCATAACACGTGCTGGCGAAGTCCCTGTACTGGTAATCAATGAACCCATATTTATCAGTGATGGAGTGAACAGCCATTTGCGCTACAATTTCTTTTATCCGCGCTGGGCTTTTGATGCTTACAGGCAATTGATGGAAAATCAGGCTTTGGCGAACGGCTGGTTCTACCGAGATTATTGGAATTTGATACCCGCGGATGAATTTACCAATTCTGCCATTCACATGACACCCTCAGCAACCGCCATTCTTGCGAGCGAAATTGGTAAAACTATACAAGAACTAGCAGAAAGTGGGTTCCAATCTTCGACGCTGGGCTCTGAGTAGCTGCAGGATAGCTATTCCAGTTATTAAGATAAGGTGAAAAGAATAGCAGCCTAAGCAAAACCCGTAGTAAAATACGGGCTGGTAAATATTATTAGATAGAGGTTTTTCATGTTGAAGAAAACAATTTTATATGGAAGCTTACTTGTCGTATTGGCAGGTCTATTATCAGCATGTGCTCCAGCTGACTCTCCTTCAGCAACCATAGAAGCTTACTTAGAAGCGCTGGTAACCGGTGATGAAGTCCGTGCAGTCAACCTTTCTTGCGTAAGTTGGGAACAAGGTGCCATAACCGATGTTTCAGGATTTTTAGGGGTGGACGTAGCAATTGACACCGTTGAATGTCAAGTTGAGGAGCAAGGCGATACCAAAGCCACAGTTTCTTGCAGCGGTAATTTAGTCTTCACTTACGCAGGAGGCGAAGACCAATTCATCGACCTTTCTGGGAATCAATACCAAGTTTCCCTCGAAGATGGGGAATGGAAGATGTGCGGTTATCGCTAAGGTGCACAACCGCAGAACACATTGGGTTAGGCTAGGTCCCTTCCTCTGGGTTATGCTTCTGTTATTTGGTTGTGGTGATGCGGGGGCAGAGATAACCGCGACTCAATCGGTTGTACAAATTGGTTCAGAGACACCCACCGAATCGCCCACAGAACCAATGGGCGCCTCCCCAGTTGAAACGAACGAACCAGAAGCATCAGATACACCGGCGGTAGAAGGTCTAAATCCAACCGAAACAATCTCACCAACTACCACTCCCCTGCCCTCACCGGATGACTGGCAAATCGCTCCAGTTATTCCCATTGCGGTGAGTGAACGCGCTCTAGCAATTTACCAAACAGGCTTAGAAATGGGCAATAACCCTCACGCCTTCTCGAAAGTTGGGGATTGCGGAGGAACGCCTAGTTGGTTTCTCGGCAATTTTGATGATGGAGAAGAATATTACAGTTTAGGCGATTATCAGGAACTTGTCGCTGTGATTGAATATTTTACTGGTTCATTTGATCGCCAAAGTATGGCTGTAAGCCCGGGCTATAATGCATCAACAGTATTTTCGCCGATTTGGGCAAATCCTGAATTTTGCGAAAGCGGTGAAGGCCCCTTGGAGTGTGAATATAGAATTCACAACCCCAGCGTGGCTTTGATAATGCTGGGGACCAATGATTTCACGCGTGCAGAAGGTTTTGAAGACTCAATGCGCAGGATCATAGAATTCTCCATCGAACAGGGTGTACTCCCCATTATCTCATCCAAAGCCGATAACCTGGAAGGGGATGGGAGTATCAACCGCACGCTCTATAAACTAGCCCTGGAATACGAATTACCCTTCTGGAATTTCTGGGCTGTATTGCAAGATCTACCAGATGAGGGGTTGCAAGAGGATGGCGCTCATCTGACATTTGCTGGTAATTTCTTCGACGATCCTGTACGCATGCTCTCTGGTTGGCCCTGGCGCAATTTAACCGCGCTTCAAGCATTGGACGCGGTGGGGCGCAGTTTTCCAGATTATCTCCCATAACGGGTTCTTCCCTATAAAAATAAACGGCCAAAGGAATAGAAATGACCACTGAAATTATCAATGGATTAACAACCTTCATTACCACTCAAATCATCAAAAGACCCGATAAAGAGCTGGCCTTAGACACTCCCTTGATTTCGGGGGGATTGATAGATTCTTTCTCGCTGGTTGACCTTGCTCTCTTTATTGAGGATACTTTTGGCGTTCAGGTTGACGACACCGAATTAAACGCAGAGACATTCGACACTCTCAGCGAACTAGTCAATTTGATTAAAAGTCGCCAGTCCTAAAACGGAGTGTGATCTGAGAGTGCCTAACCAAAAAACTTTCAAGCACGCGACGCTCATCCAGCCTGTAATCGAGCGCGCTCAAACAGACCCAGAACACCCTGCGTTAATTTTCATAAATCCGGACAATACCGAAGAGACGATATCGGCAGGGCAATTTCACTTTCAAGCCCTCGCATTCGCCCAAGCATTGCAGCGCATTGGGGTTGGCCAGGAAGACTTAGTGATTCTGGTGCTGCAGCATTCCAAGGTATTGTTGGCTTCCTTTTGGGGTGCCTTATATCTGGGTGCCCTCCCCTCGATTTTCCCCTTCCTCACCGAAAAACTTGACCCGGAAATATACATGCAGCGGGTGAAAGCCCTGGTAGGACATTCTGAGGCCAAGGTAGTGATCACGTATCCTGAATTCAAAGACGAACTCAGCAGGTTACTATCCGAGGCAAACTGCCAGGTACTGAGCACAGATGATGTGCCAGAAGTCTCTGCAGATCCTCCTTCAAAACCAGTATGGAAAGATTTCTCGGGTGATAAGATTGCATTTTTACAACACAGCAGTGGCACCACCGGACTGCAGAAGGGTGTGGCGCTTTCGCATCAGGCAGTCTTGAATCAGATTGAAGCATACAGCCGGGCGATCGATTTGCAACCCAATGATGTTATCGTCAGTTGGCTGCCCCTTTACCATGACATGGGCTTGATAGCAGGTTTTGTCATGCCAATTGTGGCCGGGATTCCCCTGGTGCTCATGTCCCCATTCCATTGGATTTCTGACCCCAAAATATTAATGTGGGCTATTCACAACCATAGAGGCACACTCTGCTGGCTGCCCAACTTTGCATACAACCACCTGGCGCGCGCCTTGCGCCCGCGATATATTGAAGGGTTAAATCTGGAAACTTTGCGTATGGTGATCAATTGCTCCGAGCCAGTGCACCTGCAAAGCCACCAAACATTTTTCGAAAAGTTTTCTCCATATCGGTTGAAAGAACAAGCCCTCTCATCTTCCTACGCCATGGCTGAAAACACCTTCGCTGTCACACAATACCCGGCTGGTAAGGCCCCGCATGTCGATTGGGTGCAAGTTGCGCCCCTGCAAGAGCAGCGTAAAGCTGTCCCTGCAAATGAGGGGGATCAAGGCTCCATACCAATGGTAAGCTGTGGACTTCCTATTGAGGGTACACAAGTCGAGGTGGTTAACGACACTGGAGAAGTATTGCCACCCAGACAAGTAGGGGAAATTATCTTGCGCGGCAATTGTATGCTAGATGGATATCACATGCGTCCTGATCTCACCTCCGAAACGATCCGAGATGGATGGTATTACACCGGTGACATGGGATATATCGCGGATGAGCATGTGTTCATCTCTGGACGCTTGAAAGATTTGATCATCGTAGGTGGAAAAAATGTATACCCCCAAGACCTGGAAGCAATCGCAAACACGGTAAAGGGAATCTATCCTGGCCGCGCGGTTGCTTTTGGAATGTTTGATGAACGCATAGGATCTGAAACCATCGTAATGGTATGTGAGTTGCGCGAGCTGGCCGATGAGCAGGTGATTGAGCTTCTCGAGCGGATTCTGCGTCAGGAAATTGTGAAACAAACAGAAGTCACGCTCGCAGACGTGCGCCTCGTGGAACAGCGTTGGCTTATTAAAACCTCCAGCGGCAAGATCGCCCGCAGCGCAAACCGGGATAAATATATCCGCGAATTTTTAGATTAGGAGTCTGGGGCATAACCAGATTCTTTCAGCTTTCTAAAACACAAATATTGGATGGACATTTTTAGCCGAACTTCGAATCAGTATCAGTAGGTTCCGGGTTCAAGTCCTTCCGGTTACGCCTGTGTCCACCGCATATGGTGTCTAGGGGGTCTATCTGGCCTTTGGGATTATGTTTACTTTTGTAGCGCTAGTAATGATAGGTATTCAAAGACGATATTAGCAGCCAACACCGCGGTGATGTCTCCATGGTCATAGGGCGGCGAGACTTCAACAAGGTCGAAGCCGGACAGGTTCAGGCCGTGCATTCCGCGTACTAGTTGCAGCAACTGGTAGCTGGTTAGCCCTCCGGCTTCAGGCGTGCCAGTACCGGGCGCAAAAGCTGGATCCGCCGAGTCGATGTCAATGCTGACATAGACGGGACCCTTCATACGTTGGTGTACCTCTTTCAGGATTTCAGGGATGCCTTTTTCGAAAACTTCATGGATGTTGATTATGCGTGCGCCGAGTTTTTCGGCATCTTCATAATCTTTCTCATTATCTACCGGGCCACGGATACCGATCTGCACATATTCGCCTTTACGGATCAACCCCTCTTGTAATGCATGGCGAAATGGCGTGCCATGGCTGTAAGGAACACCCTCGAACTCCTCTTCCCAAGTGTCAAGGTGAGCGTCAATGTGGACAAGTGAGAGCGGCCCATACTTTTTGGCATGCGCGCGTAGGAGAGGCAGCGTGATTGAATGGTCTCCTCCAAGGGTGATGGGCGTTGTGTTAGAGTCGAGAATCTCACCGGCTGTTTTCATGATAGCTGTCATCGTGAGTTCAATAGATGTTGGGATGACGGACACATCGCCATAATCGACCACACTCAATTTTTTCAATGGGGTTATGTTCATCGTCGGGTTGTGCCCCCAGAGCATCAAAGATAGCTCTCTGATTTTACGTGGTCCAAAGCGAGTTCCGCTGCGGTAGGATGTTCCGCTGTCGAAAGGAACACCAACCACAGCGACATCAACACTTTCTAGTTCGCGTGTTACGGGTAAGCGCATGAAGCTGGGGATACCCATAAAAGGCTCCAGGTCGGCGCCAAAAGCAGGGTTTTCGTTCATCATAAACCTCCAAAATAATAGGACGCTGCGGATCAGCCTTCTATCGAAAAATCTTATTCGTCAATGAGCATAAATAGGGTAGTATACCCGGAAAATGCTGCTCATAATTAACTAAAGTTACACGCGGATTCGATAATCCCAACCTCAAGCATACAACGAGCAATCGTGTTACCGAATTCTTCTAATTTTGAAATTTGGTCTTGAATGCCTAATATTCCAATCCCGCTAAGAAGATACCTTGGCGCGTTTGTTGGCGCGTCCGCGCGCGGTCGTATCCAAGATCCGTTTACGAATGCGCAGGCTTTTGGGGGTGACTTCCAACAATTCATCATCACCCAAATATTCTATGGCTTCGTCCAGACTCATATCGCGGTGCGGGGAGAGGCGCACTTCAATATCTCGGACTGACTGCCTCATGTTGGTGAGATGTTTGGTCTTGCAAACGTTTACATCCAGATCGCCTGGGCGCTGGTGCTCCCCAACGACCATACCCCCGTATACTTCAGTGCCAGGTGCAAGAAACAGAGTGCCGCGCACCTCGGCGTTTTTTAATCCAAAGGTGGTCGTGGTGCCATCTTCCCAGGCAACCAGAGATCCGCGTGAGCGTGTGGCGATCGCGCCTACCCTGGGAGCATAGCCATGAAACCTTGTGTTCATGATCCCCAGCCCGTGAGTTGCGGTGAGGAACTGATAGCGAAATCCAAGCATGCCGCGCGATGGGACAATGAAGGTCAGCAGGGTTATTCCTGTGGTTGACTCAATCATGTTCTGTAATTCCCCCCGGCGTTTACTCAGGTTTTCTATCACTACGCCAACTGTTTCCTGACTAGTTTCAATGTGCACCTCTTCAAACGGCTCAAGAATTTTGCCGGATGGATCAGTTTTCAAGATAACTTCTGGGCGGGAAACATGGAATTCATAACCTTCACGGCGCATTGTCTCGATCAGGATCGCCAGGTGCAACTCCCCTCGCCCGGCCACCATAAATGTATCCGCAAATTCTGTTTCTTCCACACGTAAAGACAAATTGCTCCTTATCTCATCAAACAGCCGTTCACGCAAATTGCGGGAAGTTCCCCAGCGCCCTTCTTTCCCTGCAATTGGAGAAGTATTGACCCCAAAAGTCATGCGAACGGTAGGAGCCTCAATTGTAATGCCTGGCAGGGCAACTGGGTTTTCTGGATCGGCCAAAGTTTCACCAATGGCAATCTGATCCAAACCTGCTACTGCCACAATATCTCCAGCTTTGACCTGTTCAACCTCAACACGGTCCAAACCTTCTTGAACATATAAATAGCGTATGGTCTCAGGAAAATTATCCCCATTCAAGGTCATGCGGGTAACAGGCTGTCCGGAAATCATTTCTCCAGCAAAAACACGCCCGATGGCTGTCAGGCCACGGTAATTATCATAATCCAAAGTAGTGACAAGCATTTGTAATGGCTTATCAATCTCTACAACCGGAGCGGGGATGGCTATTAAGATGGTATGGAACAATGGCGTCAGATCTGGGCCAACCTCTGGGGTCAGGCCGGCACGATGCATAGTTGCAACTGTATACACAGTTGGGAAGTCGGCCTGCTCATCTGTGGCGCCAAGCTCAATAAAAAGATCAAATGTATCATTCAGCACACGTTCCGGATCGGCATCTTTGCGGTCAACTTTGTTGATCACAACAACAACCCGATGCCCAAGTTCTAGCGCTTTTTTGAGCACAAAACGAGTCTGAGGTCGGGGACCTTCGGCTGCATCCACCAATAACAGCACCCCATCGACCATATTGAGAACACGCTCAACCTCACCACCAAAATCTGCGTGGCCCGGCGTGTCCACAATATTAAGTTTTACTTCTTCTCCGGTTTCAGGATCAGTGACATGAACAGCGATGTTTTTCGCCAAAATTGTGATACCGCGTTCACGCTCAAGATCAAATGAATCAAGGACTCGTTCTCTCACTTGCTGATGTTCGCGAAAGACTCGAGCCTGAAGCAATATCCCATCCACCAAAGTAGTTTTACCATGGTCAACATGGGCAATAATGGCGATATTACGCAGATCTGAACGTGTTATTTGCATGGTACCTCAAAAAGTTGCACAAAAAAACCGGCCAATCATGGCCGGAACCAGAACTTTAATTATACAATTATATCAGAGAACTTCAATTAAGAGAGGCTTTAGATGCGAATTAGTTGTCCACGATTCAAGTCGCAGCGCGGTTGCAGAAGATTGTATATAGTTCCAGCTAAAGTTAGTCTAACTCTGTATCTAGCGGACCTTGCTATGCCAGCGTCAGGGCACCTTTGCGGTGCAAATTGCCAAGTACCTTGGGGCTGAAGTGACTGGGGTGGACAGCGCGATGAAATTGGACATGCTTCGCTCGATTGGCGCTGACCATGTGATTGATTACACGCAAGAAGACTTCACCAAAAGTGGGCAGCGTTATGACCTGATTCTTGATGTAGTGGCATATCGTTCGATTTTCGCTTACAAACGTGCTTTAGGTCCCGATGGAATTTTTATCTATGTCGGAGGTTCCACGAAAGCAATTTTCCAAGGCATGCTCCTGGGACCTTTGATTTCAAGGTCCGGGAGTAAGAAAATGGGTGTCGTTATGGGGAAACCAAACAAAAAAGAAGACCTTGTTTTTCTGCAAGAGCTTTTTGAAGCCGGCAAAGTAGATCCTATTATCGATAGACGCTACCCCTTAAGTGAGCTCCCTGAAGCTCTGCGGTATCTTGAAGAGGGACGTGCCCTAGGAAAAGTAGTCATTACTATGTGACATAACAACAAAACATAACAAAACGCTGCACCCGACCGTATTCCGCTGTGCTTCATATCAGCAGGTGAGCGTGGTCGTTAGGCGGCCTGAAAATCTCCTCTCTAGGTGGGATTATCAAGATTTCTTGGGTTTGGTTGAAATCAGATGAATTACTAGATTAGTCTGTTTCGTTTGGCGCGCAAGCATGCAGGACAACAAAAACACAGTTATGAATAGGCGAGATGGAATTTCTCTCATAGTTATCCTCCGCTTTCAAATTACAATTATTTCCAATTTACCTAATTTTATTATAGCCTGAGATGGATAACATTTTGTTCAACAATTTTATATTATTATTAGGAAGCAAAGGCGAAGCATGCTTCGCCCCTACGGGTGGGAGGTCGAGATTAAAAAGAGGGCGGGTTAAAGGCCCGCCCTTTCGGTAAATATGGTTGTTTTTCTAATGTCCAATATCGATAATTTAATAACTCAATCGATCCTCAAGGGCTTCGGTGAGTGCGGGTACGATATCATGCAGGTCCCCAACCACCCCATAACGCGCCAGCTTGAATATGGGGGCATCCGGGTCTTTATTTATCGCCACGATGACCTTGCTGGTGCGCATACCAGCCTGGTGTTGAATTGCGCCGGATATGCCGCAAGCAATATACAAATCTGGGGCGACTACTTTTCCGGTCTGCCCAACCTGGGCAGAATAGGGGATGTAATTGGCGTCCACCGCGGCGCGGCTGGCGCCAACGGCGGCTCCCAAGAGCGAAGCTAGTTCACCAATCAGCTTAAACCCTTGCTGGGCGCGCCAGATCTCCTGTTCTTTCTCATCGGTAATCTCATCCGGCGGGATGAGCTGCGGGCGATTCGAGGTGCCCCGGCCTCCAGATACGATGATGGAAGCATCCGTCAGGCTGACGCCTGCTCCCACTGTGGCATATTCGACCACTTTAGTAACTATCTCATCTTCAGCCATTAGCGCATCTACCTTCGTGACTGTGCCTGTGCGTGACTCGTTCAATTCTGGCATGCCAAATGCGCGCACGCGCAGAGTGACGAGTTGGGGTTTTGAAGAACACTCCGTTCTGGCCAGCAGCTTGCCAGCGTATACAGGTCGAATAGCAGTCACTTTATCCCCCTGCACATCAAGCTCAATCACATCCGGGAGCACACCTGTGTTCAAATCTACCGACGCCATACCGGCAAGCTCGCGGCCACGCGTCGTGGTTGGGAAAAGGATCACGTCCGGGCTGCCGTCCTCAGCCAACTTAGCTAGCAAGGCAGCATACGGTTCAGGGCGGAAATCAGCCAGGGTTGGGTCGTCGGCCAGAAGCACTTCATCTGCTCCGTAGTGAATGGCTGTATTTGCTATATTTTCAACACCCTCGCCGAAAACCAGAGCAGTCAGACCGGCGCCCACCTCGTCAGCCAGCTTGCGGCCAGTTCCAACTGCCTCCCAAGAAGTGACCAGAGCCTCTCCCTTGAATTGATCTATACATACCCAAATTTTATTCGCCATTAGAGCACCTTCTCGGCAAAAAGCTTATCAGCCAGGGCGGCCGCGGTTTCTTCGACGCTGTCTCCCTGAACGATCTCATTGGTAACTTCTCGCTGGGGAGGATTCATGATCTCCGACCAAGAAACCACCACATTTGGCAGCTCTATCCCAAGATCTTCGAGTGACCAAACCGGGATCTCCGCTTTTGAAGCCTTGCGAATACCGATAAACGAGGGGTAGCGCGGCTCACCGTAATCTTTGACGATACTCAGCACCGCCGGCAGCACTCCATCCACCACTTGCCTGCCTTCTTCTACAGCCCGTTCAATGCGGATAGTTTTTGCATCCACATCCAGGGCGGGAACAGCAGACACCAAAGTTAGCGAGGGCCAACCTAAGTTACGCGCCGTCTGCGTTCCGGTGACAGCATTGTCACCATCTATGGATTGTTTGCCGAATATGACCAGGTCAACATCACCAATCTTCTCAACTGCTGCTGCTAAAACCTTCGCGGTTCTCTGTGTATCCGGGTCAATTACATAATCAGATACCAGGATTGCTTCATTACAGCCCATTGCTAAGGCATGCTTAAGGGCTTCCCTTGAGCTTTCCTCCCCCACGCTGAGGGCGATGACCTCACCACCATGCTGTTCAGTAAGCTGCAAGGCGGCTTCAACCGCAAACTCATCCCAAGGATTGATTACCAGGGGAGCATCTCCCCAGGTCACTTGTCCGTCTTCGACAACAACTTTAGCAGCCGTGTCGGGCACCAATTTTATACGCACTACGATTTTCAAGGAATCCTCCTTTACTCAATTTACAGTGTACAGTTGACTTTTTTCAGTTGACTGTTTACTGTTTACTTTCCAATATTTACTTTTCCTCTTGCCAAAACTCTGCATCATAAGCCGGAAGTTCTTTGCGCAGAGGGCCATCCTTGCGATAACCCAACGCATAACCAGCCTGCATCAATTGGTGGACTTCGCTAGTCCCTTCATAGATCACCGCACCCTTTGAATTGCGCAAATAACGCTCAACGTCGTATTCGTCGCTGTAACCATACGCACCATGCACTTGGATGGCTTCCGAGGCTGCCTGGAAGGAAGCATCGGTAGCAAACCACTTGGCTATGGATGTCTCACGGGTATTACGCACACCCTGGTTCTTCATCCAGCCTGCTCGCAAATAAAGCAAACGTGCCATCTCGTAAGATTGCACCATATAAGCAATCTTCTGCTGCACAAGTTGGAACTTGCCAATTTCACGGCCAAATGCTTCGCGTTGGTGAGCATAATTCACACTGGCGTCCAGGCTGGCGCGGATCAGTCCGGTGGCTCCAGCCCCTACAGTGTAGCGGCCATTGTCCAGGCAAGACATTGCAATCCTAAAGCCTTCGCCTTCTTCTCCCAACCGGTTGGCATCCGGCACACGTACATCTTGAAACGCGATCCAGCCTGTTGAGCCGGCGCGAACGCCTAATTTGCCGTGTATGTCACCCGTCGTCACACCCTTGCTGTCCATCTCGACGATAAAAGCGGTTAATCTATCGTGAGAATCTTTCGCATCCGGGTTTGTAAGCATGACGACTAAAGCATGGTCAGCCTTGGTAGCCAATGAGATCCACATTTTTTCGCCGTTGAGCACCCAATCATCGCCATCCTTCTTGGCTGTGCTACTCATACCAGCCACATCAGTGCCAACCCCAGGTTCGGTAAGCCCGAAACAAGCCACTTTCTCACCTTTGGCTTGAGGAACGAGAAATTTCTGCTTTTGCTCCTCCGTGCCCCATTGCAGTATAGCCATACTGTTGAGGCCCATATGCACGGACATAATCACCCTCAGGGTGCTGTCCATCGCTTCTAACTCCTCACATACCAGGCCTAGGGTAATGTAGTCAAATCCCTGACCGCCGTAGCGTACAGGAATGTTTATGCCTAAAATACCTAATTCCGCCATGCGGGGAAGAATGAAAGATGGCATTTCTTGTTTACGGTCATACTCTTTGATCACTGGCGCGATCTCTTTCTGAGTGAATTCTCGCACCATCTTCTGTACCCCTAAGTGTTCTTCGGATAGATTAAAGTCCATAAGTAACTCTCAATTTGTTTGACGTGTGATTAATTTCACGCTCAATTATAGTCGCTGAATGTTTAAAATACAACAGTTTTGTTTTGTAGCCAATGGAGAGAGCGATAATTCCAAAATGAGTAAACGATTAAACAAACTTTAGAGACAAGGAAGAGCAAACAAGTAATCGCGCTATAATTCCAGCAATGAAACTTTTCCGCAACCCAGTGATTTTAGGACGCATACTAATTCCCCTGGTGGTGATCTCCCTCCTGGGGTTGGGAGCACGTTCCCACAGCGCAACAGAGGCTTTGAAGCAAGCGCGTTTGGCAATCAATTCAGAATCGCCTGCAGAGGCTGCTGAATGGCTTGGGCGCGCAGCTGAGCAGCTTCCCCTACGGGCAGATCTGTGGGAATCCGCGGGAAACTATGCCACCGCTGCAGGCGATTACCTTGCAGCCATCGAATATTACACTCAAGCGGACAAAATAGGCAGGCTTTCATCTGCGGGGCAAGAAGCGCTTGGCGAAGCATACCAGCACACCGGCGACGTCAGTTCAGCTGTCCAGGTGTGGGAATCGAGCCTGGCAAAGAATGGTCAGGATGGAGAATTATTTTGGCTTTTAGCCCAAGCATTCCGGCAGATGGAAGATTACCCTAGCGCGATACTTTATCTTGAAAAATTAACTCAATTCGAACCTACCAACGCGAGCGCGCATTACGAATTAGGCTTGATACTTGCCGCGGTCCAACCAGAGGCAGCCAGCGCGCACCTGGTTCAGGCTGCTGAACAGGATGAACAATTCAGCGAAGCGGTCAATATTTTACAGAGCGCTTTGCGCAGTGCTCAGTTCGATAACCCGCCCGCATTTGTATTTGCTTCATCAGGTCAGGCTTTAGGTTCAATTGGAGAATGGAATTTAGCCCAAGCAGCATTATTAAACGCCGTTCAAAAAGATCCATATTACTTTGAAGCCTGGGCTTTCCTGGGGGAAACCCGTCAACAGCTTGGAGAAGATGGATATAGAGAACTTGAAGCTGCATTAGCGCTCAATCCCGATGCGCTATCCACAAACGTGCTGATGTCTCTTTACTGGCAGCGACAAAACGAGCCTGAACAAGCCCTGCCCTTTTTGGAGAAGGCTGTACTGATTGACCCCAATAATCCCGCTTTGCAAGTAGATTTAGGCGCACTCCAACTTATCTTGGGAGACTTGTCAGCCTCCCTCGCCCACTACCAACGAGCGACTGAAATGGCTCCTCAAGACCCGCGTTATTGGCAATTATTAGCAGCATTCGCTATTGATAACGAAGTTTTCATTGAAAACGTGGGGCTCCCTGCTGCTCTCACGGCAGTTGAATTGAATCCTCAGGATGCTTCCGCACTGGTACTGCTAGCCAGAGCATATTTTCTGCTGGAAGACAACCTTAACGCTGAAACAAACTTCCGGTTTGCCCTGGAAGCAGACCCCGACTTTGCACCTGCGCATCTATACTTGGGTATCTACTACCTGGCAACAGGAAACCATTCCGCAGCCCGGCAGCATTTATCAATAGCCAACCAGCTTGACCCTGAAGGTGCAATCGGTCAGCAAGCAAATTCGATGTTGGAACAGTATTTTCCTTAAGCCACATCTGTGATTAGCTGTGCCATAGGAATAGGGAAAAATTTAATTAAATTGAATAAAATGGGGATAATTTCTCAAATTTATTATATAATTGAAACCGTTCGAATTGTTTATTGGAATTTGGCCAAATTAGTATTGAAATAACTATCCCAGCAAATTCATTAATATCTGACAAGGAGGCACATCATGGATTACTTTACGATAATTCTACGCATCATCCATATCTTCTCAGGAGGCTTTTGGGTTGGGGTTGGTTTATTCATGGTCGGTTTTCTACAACCCACCATTTTGGAAACTGGGGAGGATGGGCAGACATTGATGCTGCACTTAACTCGGAAAACCGCTACATGATTACCAACTACACTGCCGCGACACTCAGTATGCTGTCTGGAGTGTTTTTATATTACCCCTTGTATACTGATGTACCTGGTTTTACTCGATCTGGGTATGGTCTTACGCTTACAATTGCCGGTTCTCTCGGCATAATCACCTGGGTTTTAATGATTTTTGGTGTGCGAAAATTTATCAGTCAGATGGAAACCCTGGTCGTGGAAATACAGACCCATAACGAACCTCCGACACCTGAACAAACAAATGCATTGCATACAGCTGAATCCAAACTGATCAGGGCTAGTCTTTTTGTAGTCGGATTAGGTGTGGTTGTTGTGCTAGGCATGTCTGTTGCGCAATACATTAGGCTCTAGGGACTCAAATTCAGTAGTCATTCAGAGTATAATATAGCGATTTTGGACACAAATTCTCTAATTTGGAGTATAATAAGCAGAAGTCGGGCTATTTGGCTCATAATCTATTTTTAGCCCTTTCTTCATCAAGAATTTCAATTATTCAGTAGCCTGATAATTCATTCCTCAAACGGAGGCACCCAATGGATTACTTAACTATAGTATTACGCATTATCCACATCTTCTCCGGTGTATTCTGGGTCGGAGTAGCGCTGTTCAACATCGGTTTTTTACAACCCACTGTGCAGGCTACAGGTGCCGAGGGGCAGAGGGTGATGCAGCACCTTTCTGGGAAAACCCGGTTCTTGATCGTCACCTATCTGGCTGCAACACTCAATATGTTATCGGGTGTGTGGATGTATTGGGATTTATCAAGATTTAAATGGGAATTTACCACAGCTTCGGGAAAGGGTCTTTTCCTTACAATTGGCGGCACATTTGGTGTGCTGGCCTGGATAACCGTTATTTTTGTAATAAGAAATATATTCAACCAATTGGGAGCCATCGGACATCAAATCCAGACCCAAGGCAGCCCACCCACCTCTGAACAAGGCGCGGAGTTGCAAGCTTTGGGAGCCAGGTTATCAAAAGTAGGTACCTATGTCCTGGTGTTGTTGATCATCGCGTTACTGGGTATGTCAACGGCTCAAAACATAAGTCTTTAATTAGTTATCCATTTTATTGATTTTTCCACCAGATTGCAAAAGAAACTAACTTAGTATTTCCCACCTGATATTTCTGGGAATAAATTTGCGCGCCATCAAAGAGCTGGCAAACGCAGCTCCAAACAACTGCGGGACTTAAAAATAATTTTCTCTATATTTTCAAACTTTCCAATGTGTTAAAATAGGGCCACTTTCATCTCACTTTAGCACATCACTTCGGAGATATAGAATGAGAATAAAACTGAAGTTAACTGTCTTCTTTTGCATGCTCCTTATAACTGGCCTAGCTTGTGAAACACTTTCTCCAAACGAAGATGCAACTTCGGAAAGCAGAACGCTCGAACCAGCTACACAAACCGAAGAAGTAACTCCAGAAAGCACATCTCTCTTCGAGGATGACTTTTCAAACCAGAATAGCGGCTGGCCGGTAACCAACGATGCCAGTGGATTTAATGGCTATAATCAAGGGAATTACCGAATCTTTGTAACCCAACCCAATTTAGTTCTGTGGGCAACCCCAGGGCAAAACTTTACGAACGTAAGCATTGAAGTACAGACTACTAAATTGGGAGGTGATGATGATAATCAATTTGGTGTTATCTGCCGCCACACCGATCTAAACAATCTTTACGCAATCATGATAAGCAGTGATGGTTATTACGGCTTTTTCAAGAAAATCAATAATAGCGATTTAACCTTGATAGGTTCGGAACAAATGAATATTTCAGACGCTATAAACCAAGGGGATGCCGCCAACCAATTGCGTGTGGATTGCATCGGTATTGATCTCGCTCTTTATGTCAACGATACTCTCGTCGACCAAGTCCAAGATAGCGACCTCACCTCAGGAGATATTGGGTTAATCGCAGGTACTTTCGACATTCCCGGTACAGATATTCAATTTGACAATTTTGTAGTAACCAACCCATAATATTCTGGGTTCAGAAAGAAAAATATTAGATACCTGACACTTTTAAACCTTGCGAAGGTTTAATCGGATTTTGTCGAAGGAAAACGTTTTTTCTACCTGAAAACATTTTCTCAATTGCACCATGCAACCTTCGCAAGATTCCGAAATGCTAAACTGTCAGATGGCAAAAGAAAAATTTAAAAGTTTACTTATTCAAACAAGTAAAGCGTTTTTCATGAATGTATATTTAGATACCGTTGGCTGCCGCCTGAACCAATCCGAGATAGAGAATTACGCACGCCAGATTCGGGGGGCAGGCCACAACTTGGTTTCCAGCTTGGAACAAGCCGATCTGATGGCGCTCAATAGCTGCAGCGTCACTGCGCCGGCAGCCTCGGATTCACGTCAAAAAATACGCCAGGCCAATCGCGCTGGAGTTGATCAAATCGTGGTCACCGGCTGCTGGGCAACCCTCGAACCGGAAAAAGCTGCTGCTATGCTGGGGGTGACGCGGGTTGTTCCGAACTCTCGCAAGGATAATTTAATGCGGGATTTGCTGGAAATCGACCCTAATAAGATTGACCTTCAGCATATAGAACGTCAACCCATCCCTGGCCCGCGCTTACGCACGCGTGCTTTTATAAAAGCTCAGGACGGCTGCGATAATCACTGCACATTTTGCGTCACCACAATCGCTCGCGGGGCCAGCCGCAGCCGGCCTCCAACCGAGGTGATCGCGGACATCAACGCAGCGCTAAACGGCGGGGCCTTGGAAATCGTGCTCACTGGGGTGCATTTGGGCTCATGGGGTTACGATTTCGAGCAGCCCGATCAATTACGGAGCTTAGTTGAGCAGATTCTCGATGCAACAGACACCCCCCGCCTGCGATTATCTTCGCTAGAGCCTTGGGACTTAGACGAAGACTTTTTCAGCCTGTGGCAAGATCCCAGGCTGTGCCGACATCTCCACCTACCTCTCCAATCCGGGAGCGCCTCTACTTTACGCCGCATGGCTCGTAAAACAACCCCACACGATTATTCCAAGCTTATAGAGGCAGCCCGTGCAGCGATTCCCAACGTAGCGATCACTACAGATATTATCACCGGTTTTCCCGGTGAAACTGAACAAGAGTTTTCGGAGAGCTTGGTTTTCTTGGAGGAGATGCAATTCTCCAGCGCACATATCTTCACATACTCCGCGCGTCCAGGGACAGCCGCTGCAAGTATGGCCAACCAGGTGCATAACGCCGCCAGAAAAGAACGCAGCGCAATATTACGTGAGGTGGTTAAAACCGCGAAGGAAAAATATCAAGTTAGCTTCTTAGGCCAAAAACTACCGGTTTTGTGGGAGCGCGCAGAGCGCCTGGAAGACGATCTATGGAAACTAAATGGCCTTACGGACAATTACCTGCGCGTCAAAACACAATCAAACCAACCTATCTGGAACCAAATCACCCTGACTAAATTAACCAGCTTGGAAGATAACTTGTTGGTCGGTGCGATTAGCTAAAATCAAATTTGATTCAACGGAAAAACCGAATGGAGTTTTCTTATGACGAATCCCGATTGCATTTTCTGCAAGATTGTCGCTGGAGATATTCCTGGTGACATCGTACACAAAGACGACCTAGTCACTGCCTTTCGAGACATCAACCCGGTTGCCCCCAGCCACATTTTGATCGTACCCAACAAACACATACCCGATAACAATACATTTACAGAGCAAGACGAACATATCGCTGGACGTATATTCCGGATTGTGAAGCTTTTAGCAGAGCAAGAAGGCATTTCCGAGTCTGGCTACAGGTTGATCATGAACACCGGTCCAGACAGCCATCAAGAGGTCATGCATATGCACATGCATCTGATCGGCGGCCAGGGGATGAAGTATCCTATGGGATAAAGAATAGACACCCCACAAATCTGATAGGTGAACTGTACCAGGCCACCAATTTTGCCTGTAATTCACAATGCCTTAAGAAAGCGCCGTAGGATTGGTGTATAATGTTCCCATGAGCTTGAAAACCGATTTAGAAAACGCACTCAAGGATGCCATACGCGCCAAGGACGAGGTAATTAAAAGCACACTCCGTCTGGCGTTGTCTGCCATTAAGTTGGTCGAGGTAGAAAAACAAACCAGTTTAGAGGATGATGCAATAATCAGCGTTTTGCAGAAGGAGGTTAAATCACGCCGGGAATCAATCGAAGATGCCAAACACGCCGAACGCCCGGAATTGATCCGCGCGGCTGAGGCTGAAATCACGGTCCTCGAAAAATTCCTTCCACAAGCACTTTCCGCCGAAGAATTAGAAGCACTTGTTAAAGAAGTCATCGTTGAAGTTGGAGCCAGTTCACCTGCCGATATGGGGAATGTGATGAAATCAGTAATTCCACGCCTTCAGGGACGCGCAGACGGTGGCCAGGTGAGTAAACTCGTTACCCAATTATTGCAAAACGATTAAACCAAACTATTTTATGCTCAAAAGAATCTTAAGCCGCCTCTTCAACTGGCCGAACCGTTATACCGTATACCCCGCATTACTTTTGCTTATCAGCGCAATTTTATCCATCGCTGCGCTCCTAATTCCTCAAACCTTGGGCGGCTCAATATTAACCCTATCCGAGGGCCAAGTTACAACCCAAGATATTTTATCTCCGCGAGCCATCACCTATGATAGTGAATTGTTAACCGAGCAGCGGCGTGAGGCAGCCGAAGATGCAGTGTTGCCAGTTTATGAACCTCCCAGCAATACGATTGCAAGCACACAGGCAAATCTGCTTGATGAAGCATTAGATTTAATCGGCCGCGTGCGCGCGGATATTCTCATAGGGTCTGAAGAACAAATTAACCAACTATTGGCCCTGGAAGAGATTAGCTTTAACGAAGAAAGCGCCCAAGCTATCCTTTCCCTGAACGAACCTAACTGGCAAGCTGTCAATCAGGATGCAAGCAGAGTGCTTGGATTAGTGATGAGTGATGCTGTCAGAGAAGACACCTTGGAAGAAACTATTCGCGCCATCCAAAATTGGATAAACCAAAATCTCTCAGTAGAACTTAACTCCATGGTTTTCGAACTTGTCAGCGCATTCGTCGTTCCTAACAGCTTTTACAGCGAGGATTTGACGCAGGCCGAGATTGAGGCAGCCCGAGCAGCCATCGAGCCAGTTACCCGTTCTTTCCAGACAAACCAGACCATTGTCCAACGAGGAAATGTGCTTTCTGCTGAAGACATCGAGGCACTAGAAATATTAGGGCTGGTGGAAGAACAGATAAACTGGCAAGACCGGGTAAGCGTTATCGCATTAGTAATTGTTGTGCTCAGTCTTTTCCCAATTTATTTGCGCTTCCGACCAGATTTGTTGAAGAACTTGCGCGGTCTCACCCTAATTATGTTGTTATTTGTCCTTTTCCTTTTTTCAGTGCGTATCTCTATTCCTGGCCGTACCGTAATTCCGTACCTTTTCCCTCTCGCGGGTTTCAGCTTGGTCGTAAGTACTCTTTTTAGTTTCCAGGCTGCGATAGTGGCTACAATTCCCATGAGCATTTTAGCGGCATATGATTTACCAGTTTCTCTCGAGCTGACTTTGTTTTATATGCTCAGCAGCATATTCGGCGTTTTAATACTCAAACGTGCGCAACGCATTACCGCATATTTTTGGGCTGGAGGTGCTATCGCAGTGTCCGGTTCAATAATAATCCTGGCTTTTCGATTACCAGATTCAACAACTGACCCGATTGGGATTGCCACACTTCTCGGGGCAACCGCACTAAATGGTTTGGCAGCAGCCAGCATAACGATCGTTTTACAATTCTTTTTAGCCCAGATAATGGGCTTAACCACCACCCTGCAACTACACGAGATCTCCCGGCCAGATCATCCATTATTACAATTCATTCTCAGGACTACGCCAGGCACCTACCAACACAGTTTGCAAATCGCCAATTTAGCCGAGCAGGCCGCGGAGTTAATTGGGGCTAATGCCCTCCTAACCCGCGTTGGATCTCTCTATCATGACGCTGGAAAAGCTCGCTTCCCAAATTTCTTCATCGAAAACCAAGCTCCTGGAAGCCCAAACCCCCATGACGACCTTAAACCTCTAGAAAGCGCGCAGGTGATCATCAGGCACGTTACTGACGGACTCGATTTGGCTAAAAAATATCGTCTACCGCGTCGATTGCATGATTTTGTCTTGGAGCACCATGGGACATTGATCACCAGTTACCAATACGGACGAGCATTAGAGGCTGCTGGAGGAGACAACTCAAAAGTTGATCTCGAATCCTACCGCTACCCAGGTCCACGTCCCCAATCACGTGAAACTGCTTTAGTGATGCTGGCAGACGGCTGCGAAGCACGCGCCCGCGCTGAACGACCGCAAACACGCGAAGAGCTAGGAAACTTGATCAACGAGGTGGTCAATGGTCGGTTGAAAGAAAATCAATTTGATGATACCGAAATTACCCTTAAAGACCTGAAAGTAATTGCTGAGTCTTTCAGCGCTACTCTACGCGGCATCTACCATCCGCGCATAAAGTATCCTAAGTTCGAAGAGAAATCCAAACCGCCACAGAAGTAGATGCGAAAACAAATTCCCCCTCCCCTTGATACTTGATGATCGCACTCCAAATAGCGGATGAGTATCTCTCAAAGGGATTTGGCGTACGGCTAATAAATGCTGCACAGAAAGCCCTTATGACAATCATTCCGGATGAAGAGGGAAGGCTAACTATTGTTCTTACCGACGACCAACATCTTCAAAAACTAAACAAAAAATACCTGGACGTAGACGCTCCAACAGACGTGTTAGCTTTCCCTAGCGATCAATTTGCTGAGCCAAATGAAGATATGTATTACGGAGATATCATCATATCCCATCCAAGGGCTGTTGCTCAGGCAAAAGATGGCGGCCACACAGTGGAACAAGAACTAGAATTACTCGTCGTGCATGCAGCGCTACATTTAATGGGTTTCGATCATTCAGAAGAAAAAGCTAAAGCAAATATGTGGGCTGTTCAACACGATATTTTAGAGAAACTAGGCAATAAACTGCAACCTGATTAATTCTGGTTTTATTCATATGTTATCCTTCCTGAGTTCCCGCGCAAATTCATTCCGCAATGCCTTCTCCGGTTGGTGGTACGTACTACGCACACAGCGCAATGCCTGGATCCATGGTATTTTCAGCATAACCGCATTCATAAGCGCCTATTGGGTCAAACTTGACACCTCGGAATGGGCGTTGATCATTCTCGCCACAGCCCTAGTGTGGACAGCAGAATTCATCAACACTGCCCTTGAAGCAGTAGTTGATTTGCACAGCCCCGACCAGCATCCGCTAGCCAAAGTTGGCAAAGATGTGGGCGCGGCTGGAGTTCTGATCGCGGCTGGGGCAGCTTTCCTTATCGGTTTATTAGTACTACTGCCGCCTCTTTGGGAAAAATTGACGCTGATACTTACAAAATTATTTGGTGGCTAAAAACCCTCCAAAATGTTGATATAATTTGTCAACAATCAATTTAAAAAAATATAGATTGAAAGTTGAGGAATAAATGTCGGGATTATCTTTTAGATTTGGAACTGTAGGCTCGCCCATCTCTAGGCCAAAAAACCCCGGAGGCAGCATAGGTGCAATCCGGCATATGCGTGCGTTGGGGTTGAGCGCTCTGGAATTAGCCTGGGTGCGTTCGGTGCGCATCTCAGAGAAAAAATGCGTGGAAATCAAAGAGGTAGCAGCTGAGCAAGACATCGCTCTCAGCATTCACGCCCCCTACTTCATCAATTTGAATGCCAATGATGAGGAATGGCCGAAATCGCGTAAACGTCTGATGGATGCGGCTCATTTCGGAAACCTGGCCGGAGCAACAGAGATAATCTTCCACCCAGGTTCTTATTTCAAGCGCCCCCCAGAAGAGGTAGTCCCTTTCGCCATTCAGCGCTTACAGGGGTGCGTGGATGAATTGCGCGCAGACGGTAATATGGCAACTCTGCGGCCAGAAACGATGGGCAAATCTGCTATGCTAGGCTCGCTGGAAGACACCCTCAAGATGTCTAAAGCAATCAAGGGAGTGCTTCCAGGAATTGATTTCGCACATCTGCACGCGCGCCCCGGGGATGGCTCCATGAACACCTACGATGAGTGGGTGGCAGTGTTAGAGTTATACCGCAAGAGATTGGGGAAAAAGGCGCTCAGAAACCTGAGCTGCCACCTTTCGGGTATCGAATATGGCCCCAAAGGGGAACGCAAACATTTAACTATGACCGAATCGGATTTCGATCTAAAAGCCCTCTTCCAAGCCCTGGCTGATTTGGAGTGCGGCGGGCGCATCTTGTCTGAAAGCCCTATACTGGAAGAGGATACTGCCCTATACAAGAAAACCTGGATGGAAATCAGTGGGGAGAGTGAAGATACTGCGTGAGTGAAGTACGAGTTACCTTTGACAGGCTTCAAAACAATATGCGCGCCTGCCAATTGTGTGTGGACGCAGGCTATGAGGTCACCCCACCCGCAGTAACCCAGGGCAGCGTGGGCGCTCGCATGATGACCGTTGGGCAGGCCCCCGGTATCACAGAAGTGGAAGTTGGCCGCCCCTTCAACGCCGGCAGCGGAAAACGCCTCTTTAGCTGGCTTGCTCAAGCGGGGATAGAGGAAAACTGGTTTCGAACTACCCAATACATGACCTCGGTTACCAAATGTTACCCTGGCCGCGCCAAAGGCGGGGGCGGGGATAGGGTGCCATCGCGCGCAGAACAAAAGCTTTGCCGCATCTTTTTTGATCAAGAACTGACTTTGGTCGACCCTCAGCTCATTATCCCTATCGGTAGGTTGGCGATTAGCTTATTTTATCCAGCAAAGGAAAAACTCACCCAGATCATCGGCACACAGATCCAAACAGAAGGCCGTTGGGTGATACCTTTACCGCATTCTTCCGGAGCCAGCCGCTGGCACCAGATTGAGGAAAACCGGGCGCTGATCCAAAAGGCGATTGGCTTGATAAAAGCACATTATCAGAGTTTGTTCAAGAGTTCCCTATAAACACGCGCCCAGCATCATTTAGCAGCTGACCTGGTAATAAAGTGGAGGCGAAGCTAATCTCTCCAACGCGTATATTGGAGGCAAGTTCGATTTACGCGGCCGTGTGGTCAATTTCCGCATGTCACTGGAAGATATTGAACATATCCGGGGGATCGTCATACGCATTGGTAAACAAGTAGACGCGGAAATTCGCCCTCAGGAATTGAAGAATTAAGTATAATTTACTTACTCAAGGAGGTTCGTATTATGCGAAAAAGAAGATTATTATTCATTTCTGCGGCTTGGTTATTAATTTTCGGCGCTTGTGAGTTCACAAATGATCTGTTGGGATCATCAGACAATGAAGCCAGAACATATTATGAAACTTTAGATTTGGAAACGCCTGAATCCGCGGTGATTACTTTTAGCGATGCATTTGCTAGAGATGATTTCCTCACTGTCTACCTGGTGCTATCGCAAAAGGCACAGTTTCAAATGATGCAAAGACTCAATCTTATGCAATATGGATACTTCTTTCAGACCGAGCATCGAGAGGAAGTCTTCGAAGATGTGACATTATTCGCTGATGGTCTAGGTGAAGGTGAGCATGTCGATATGGGATGGTATATTTTCGATCAAATTATGCTGGCGGCGAAGGAAAATAATGCCTTGTTGATCGATCTGAGTGGGGAGGTAACCATTATCGATAGCGAGGATTCGGAATCTGAGTGGGCGGACGACCCCCTAGACGTGATTACCGAGGTTGATGGCATTGATGGGGAAGTTATCTTCCGCATGGTGCAATCACCCAGTGATCGCTGGCGTGTGCTGCAGGTGATCGTAGAAGATGGGGATGAGCTGATGGTCCCCTGGGCAGTACCCAACGAGGAGGAATAGAGAATATATTTTAATCCTAAGGGGCGTGGGAAGCCAGAAATTTACGCAAAGTTGGACGAGTTTCTTCCAAATGAGTGATGTAACAAATGTGATCTCCTCCTGCGATAGATAGCATTTCAGCGCCGGGGATTGATTGTTCAGATATGCGACCTTGAGAAAAAGGGACCAGCGTATCAGCATGGCCGTGGATCACTAAGGTGGGGGTATAAATGGACTCTAGTGGCAAGGATTCCATCTTATTAAGCCAAGTCAGGTCATTGACCATCCCATTTATGCGCCTCTTAACTGAAAAAGCTGGCTGGAGAATCCTCGTCAGCATGGCTTCTTTTTCCTGATCCCCTGAAATATTCCTTAACAGCCTCAGCCAACCAAATAATTTCAAGAGTGGGATTCTATTCATCACCCATATCGAAGGATCAGCCAATAACAATAACTTCTTAACAAGAAATATAGGAATGGGGATTGATGATCTCGGTTGATTTAATGCTGAGAGCAATACCAGCGCGCAGCAGCGTTCCGGATGGCGGATAGCGAATTGCAAGGCAATTGGTCCCCCAGCAGACATACCGAAAACAGCAGCTTTAGAGACATTCAGCGTATCCAAGAAAGCAGCTAAAACATCTGCTTGCTCCTTAGGGGAACAACCAATGGTGAGAGGAGTGCGTAAAAAACCTGGACGTGAAGGCACGATAAACTTGTAATCACCCATCCCCTGACTGTATACCAGTCCCTGATCAAAGCCCCCTAGGCCTCCATGGACAAATAAAACAGGCGGGCCTTCACCAATAGTAATGTATTCGATTGGACCCCTTTTAGTTTCGGCGATAAGGCTTGACTTCGCTGTATCAACTTCTAAATCTTGTTTCTTTTGGCTGAAGTATACATTGATACAAACGAGACACCATGTTCCTAAGGTTAGAGAATTTGAAATTGCTAGGCTTAAGTAATTCATTTACCCCTCCTGTAAAAGTTCTCCACGATAGCCCTCAGCAAATAGGGCAGGTGTACCGCCCGTGTGCCAAAACAGAACAGTATCATCTTTCGAAAAGAATCCTTTCCGGATGAGGTCGATCATTCCTGCGGCGGCGCGGCCGGTGTAGACAGGATCAACCAGCAACCCTTCATGCCGGGCGAATAGTTGAATAGCTTCCCGCTCTACTTCCCCCATGACGGCATATCCGCCTCCCAGGTAATCCGCATTGACGTCAATATCATTTTCTGCATAATTAATTGCATTTTCAAGGTATTGTGATGTTTCAGTTGCTAGTTTGGCTACCTTTACGCGCAAATCAGCAGCAGGCTCATCCACGCTGATACCCAAAACCTGCCCTTGAAAACCATACAAATAAGCCCCAACCACCAACCCTGCCTGGGTTCCTCCTGACGAGCTGGCGAAAACTATCCAGTCTGCCTCGATATTTTGTTCTAAAAATTCTCGCATCGCATATACGTAGGCCGCTGCCCCAATGGGGTTCGAAGCCCCGTAGGGCACCAAATACGGCTCGCGGCCTGCATCCACTGCCGCTTGGAAAACACTTTTTAAGGTCGCATCACGCAATTCTTGTGCAGTCCAGACCAGTTCAGCCCCCAGGAGCAAGTCCAAGAAGGTATTGCCCACAGGCTGCTCTGGTTCTTCCCCCGTCAGTACAAGGATACAATCCATTCCAACACGTGCCGCAGCCGCGGCGGTTTGACGGCAGTGGTTTGACTGGATCGAGCCAGTTGTAATCAAAGTGCGTGCAGACTTGTTTTTAGCATCTGCCAGCAAGTATTCTAACTTTCGGGTTTTATTTCCGCCAAAGGCTAATCCTGTTTGGTCATCGCGCTTGACCAGGATTTGCGGTCCGCCTAGCGCGTCCGACAAGCGAGGTAAACTTTCAACGCGGGTGGGTAGATGAGCAAAAGGTATACGGGTCAGCTGCTTGCTCATCAAATTCCTCCTTGGATATCCTGTTTTGTGTTCGCGCGTCCCCTGCCGCGCATAATACCCAACACCTTGGGCAATATTTGGGTATATAGACGATACAACCAGGGGCGGATTGGTAGATCCCAGGCTCCCAAATGCCGCTCTACCGTACCTCCCAAACCGCGTTTGAAGCGGTAGACTCCCCACAGTGCATCTGTCTCGACAAATTCATCCGGTGCGCCCCACAGATCGTAAACGCTGCACCCTGCCCCTTTGGCAGCGCGCATCGCTTCCCACTGAAGCAGATAATTGGGCATTTTCTCACGATGCACGCTGCGGGACATGCCGGTGAGATACCACGCTCGCCCAGCAAAAATAAACAACATCAACGCAGCCACAGGATCCCCTTCGACTTCAGCGATGATTGGTTTGAGCTTGCCAGCCTGGTAAAAAGCGTTCCACAGATCATCGTAATAACCTTGGTGGCGGATAACGAACTCATCCCTGACAGCAGTTTCAGCGAACATGTAGTAAAGCATAGAAAAATCTTCTGGGCCGCCTTCCCGAACTTGAACTCCTTTTCGCTTGGCGAGGCGTATGTTATAGCGTGTTTTTTGCTTCATACGTGCCAACATTTCTTCCTCGGAAGCTTGTAAGTCAAGCATCACTGTATTACGGAATTGGATCTGCTCTTTGGAAAACAGCCAGCCAGTTTTTTTCAATTCCCCGAGGATTTCTTTGCCCGTTGGGTTATCCTCGGCGTCTGGTTCACCGGGAACTCCAGTACCCAACTGCACATCTGAATCTATCTTGATAAAAAAAGCTCTACGTTCTTGGGCGAATCTCCGCAAGTCTGTGAGCACTCTTTGGCGTAAGGCAGCGTCCTCCCAATCTGCCAAGAGCGGGCCTTTGGGCACATACAGCATACACACACGTGCCGCCATTCCTGCGATGGGTATTGTGCGCTGCAGAATCAAAGCAGCTGCGACTACCTTTCCCAGCTCATCGCGCCACACCTCGTGGAAAGGCTTCCATCCATACCGCGCCTTAAACTGTCCCCACTCCCAGGTTTGCAGTAAATGGGTGTTGGGCAAATTGGAGATTATTTCGTTCCAGGTATAAGCATCCATAAAATCAGATAATTGAACGAAGGTTTTACCCTGCGCGTATTCGAAGGTATAGTTTATAAAAACGATAAAGTGTTGGGTGGTACACAAAGTCAAAAGCACCAATAGTGCGCTTCAACTCACCACCAAAGCCGCGCTTGAAACGATAAACACCCCATAAACCATCCGAACGTGAAGTGAACTCGGCCTCAAGCGTTTCAGGTTCTGCATCCGGTACACCCCACATATCGTATTGCGTACAGCCTTTTTCGCGTGCCCAGCGCATGGCTTCCCATTGCAAGAGATATGTCGGCATAAGGTTGCGGCGCTGATCGTTAGAAGCGCCGTACAAGTACCAGGCTCGCTTCCCATGGATAAAAACCATCAACGCAGCTAATGGCTCGCCCTCCCATTCAGCCAGAAAGATCTCACAAGTCCCCTGGGGTTGAAAGAGTTGGTAAGCGTGTCGGTAGTAGTCAAAGCTATGGACGCCAAAGCCATCTCGCTGGCCGGTCACCTGAATCAACCGGGAAAATGTGTCCAGGTCTGAGGAAGGATGCACCAGCACTCCTTTTTTTCCTGCCAAGCGGATATTATAGCGAGTCTTCTGCTTCATGCGCCCGAGGATCTCAGCCTCTTTAGCCTGCAAATCAATAACAATCGTATGGGGTGGTTGGATGGGTTGAGCACTAGAAAGAAAATCTTCAGGCAATTTATTATCGCTCGCGGATTTGTCTTCTCCCAATAAGTCTGGTTCAACCTTCAGGAAGACTGCTTTTCGTGCACGGCTGAGAGAATGGATTATTGGCCACAACGAAGCCCAATCCACCCCCACAGGGCCTCTGGGGATATATGCTATCGTAAAACCCAGAGGCAATCTGCGGAACAAAACTTGCGCTCCGCTTTTTTCCACCTTCACACGGGCTACGTCCCATCCGAATTGCGATTTCAACTCCCCCCAGGCTGAGGTTTGCAAAAGATGGGCTTCGGGATGCTGGTCAAGGAAAGCGTTCCAATCGGTTGAGTTTACTTCAGACATAAAATTGGATAACTTCGGGGAACGAGCTTGTTAATTAGGAGTTTTACCGTCAAACCACGGACCTCAAATCAGGCGGAGGGGTGCTGCGGATCTTCGCACCAGGAACGAGTTCGTCCAACAATTGTACTATTGCCGGAGCATCACCTTCATGCGCCAATCTAATTAGCTCGTCGATTGTCTGTTTTAGGGCTTTACCATTCAGGAATGGTTCGTCATCCAAACGGTTAATGTCTGGGTGGTCGGTAGGTTGGTAATCAGCGCCTTCATCCCATAATTCTTCAGTCAATTTTTCTCCAGGGCGCATACCGGTAAATTCAATTTCAATATCTTCACCCGGCTCCAACCCAGAGAGCTTAATCAAATCTTCAGCCAAATCTAAGATACGCACGGGTTGACCCATGTCGAGCACAAACATCTCTCCGTTCTGGCCCATCGAAGAAGCCTGCAAAACCAAGTGTACGGCTTCAGGGATAGTCATAAAATAACGCTCAACATCTGGGTGGGTGACAGTTATTGGGCCTCCGTGAGCGATCTGGCGCTTAAATAAGGGCACAACACTCCCACGGCTGTCGAGAACATTCCCAAAACGGACAACTGAATATGATCTCCCTGAACGATGGGCGGAGTCTTGAATGACCATCTCAGCTATTCGTTTTGTAGCGCCCATGACACTGGTCGGTCGTACAGCCTTATCAGTAGAAACCATAACTAGGTGGTCAACTTCATTTGCCAGTGCGGAATTTACCACATTGAGAGTACCCAAGATATTGTTTGTAACCGCCTCTTCCACATTCAATTCCATCAGATGCACGTGTTTATGCGCCGCGGCATGGAAAATTACTTGAGGGCGGCGGTTTCCGAAGATCAATCGCAATCGTTCCATATCGCGAATATCTGCGATCAGAGCGTGCAATGGCAAGGATGGGAAATTCTCTTCTAATTCCAACATAATATCAAATATACTGTTTTCCCCATGCCCCACCAAGGTCAATTCGGTCGGCGCCCAGCGTGCGATCTGACGACACAACTCGCTGGCAATTGACCCGCCTGCGCCGGTAATCAAGATACGTTTACCTCTCAAGCTGAGCCCAACACGAGTGTTGTCGATATCTACAGGTTCACGCCGCAGCAAGTCTGTGATATTCACTTCACGCAATCTGCTGACACTGACTACACCTCCAATTAATTCGTAAATGCCGGGCATTGTGCGGAAAGGGACATTACGATTTCTGCATACCTCAGCGACATCTCGAACCACGCTGCCAGGTGCGCTGGGTATGGAAACGATCACCTCGTCAAATCTTCGGGTTTCTAATTCAGCGGCTAAATCTTGGAGCATACCCACGACTGGAACACCGTGAATCTGACGGCGCTGCTTTTCTGGGTCGTCATCCAGGAAAGCGGCTGGAGAAAGGTTGATCTGAGGGTTTTTTTGCAATTCCCGCACCACTAAAGCCCCAGCATCACCCGCACCCACTATTAAAACCTGCCGGCTGCCATCTGAAGTTATGGACTGGTTAACCTGGCTCTCGGCTAAAAGCCGCAGCGCCAAACGCACTGAACCCACAGTCAGCATTGAGAATAACCAGTCAATAACATAGACTGAACGTGGAACCGCGCCAAAAAGTGGAATCGTGCGGATCAATAAGCTGAGCGCTAAAACCAATAATGAGGCAGCGGAAACTGCCTTGGCAATTAATTTCAATTCTGGGGTGCTTGCATATGCCCATACACGCTTGTAAAGACCAAATTGCCGGTAAACAAAAGGCTTTATCAACCAGGCTACCAGCAACATCAATAAAGCATTCGGTACGTAATCACGGAAAAAATGACTAATCTCAAGGCGCAGCAGATAACTGCCGACAACCGAGACAGCGATAAGTAAAAAATCCAGATATTGGAGATTATGATCTCGGAGAACAGTACGTATTCTCATGACTGCATCCATTCTACAATACTAGTTAACCCATCCGCTAATGAGGTCTTAGCGACGAAATCTAATTGGTCTTTAGCTTGTGTAGGGTCACCCAGAGAATGGTAAACATCCCCAGGGCGAGGCGGGGAAGATTCGTGTTCAGGTGCATCTGGAAATAGTTTGGTCAATCTATTTAATAGTTTTAGAATGCTAATTGACTCACCGGTGCAAACATTATAAACTTTTCCTGCAGCTCGTGGAGATTCGGCTGCCAGTAAATTTGCCCGGACAACGTCACTTATATAAATAAAATCCCTTGATTGCCCACCATCACCAAAGATTGTCGGAGCTTTCCCGGCCTTCATCTGTTTGATGAAGATCGGTATCGCAGCTGCATATTCCGAACTTGGCGATTGCCTCGGTCCGTAGACATTGAAATATCGTAATGAAACTATTGGAAGTTTAAACATGCGAGTATAAAATTCCGCATAGAATTCGGTCGCCTGTTTGGATGCCGCGTACGGAGAAAGAGGCATGGTTGATTCGGATTCTACTAAAGGTATGGTCTCCGCGTCTCCATAAACAGCTGCGCTGGATGCCATTACTATCCCCTTTATGCCAGTGTTTTTGGCTGCATTGAAAAGATTCAAGGTTCCCAGAACATTAACGTCAAAACAAATTTGGGGTTGCTCAATCGATAACGCAGGAGATACAAAAGCCGCCAGATGGAAAATTTTCGATACTCCTTGAACAACTTCGGTTAATTGCTCTCGGTTTCGAATATCTCCCTCAATAATTTCAACCTTTCCATCTACATGTGACAGATTGTCTCGGTTACCCGTCGAAAAATTATCAAACACTCGCACTTTATCTCCGTGCGCTAATAAAGCTTCAACGAGGTGAGAACCAATAAAACCCGCTCCGCCAGTGACCAAACTAATACTCAAGTTACTGCCCTCTAAATCCGAGTACGGTTCCAAAAGTACGTAAAAGAATAATCACATCGAGGATGATATTGCGGTGCTTGATGTAGTATAGATCATATTCCAGTTTCACCACCATTTCCTCAATATTGGATGCATATCCAAAGTTTACTTGAGCCCAACCTGTAATTCCCGGTTTATCAAGCAGGCGGCCGCGATAAAAAGGGATTTCTTGCTGAAAATGCTGCACTAATTCGGGTCGTTCGGGACGCGGCCCCACCATGCTCATTTCACCCCGCAGCACATTGATAAACTGCGGCCATTCGTCCAGCCGTGTTTTACGCAAAAAACGGCCTAATCCTGTAGTGCGTTCATCGTTTTCCTGGGCTAACTGGGCACCATCTCTTTCAGCATTCTGGTGCATGGTACGAAATTTAATAATTGTGTAAGGATGACCGCCCCTACCCGCGCGAGTCTGGCGGAACACAATCGGCCGGCCGCCTTCCAAATAGATTGCCAGAGAGATAAAAGGAGTGATCAAAGCCAGCACCACCACACCCACTAATCCTCCAATGATATCCAGCAAACGTTTACCAATCTCATAAAAACTTCCTACCCGGGCTTCATCAACGAAAGAACGCAATATCCAATCAGCTTCAAGATGTTGAACAGGGACGCGCCCTAATAGCTCCTCGTAAGCAACTGGCATGCGGATAATCTCTACACCTAGTTCCTGTGCATCCAACAAGCTTTGAAACATACGGCCCAACATCCTGCCTGAAATGGCAACGACGATATCAGAAATACTTTCTTCGGTAACAACTTCTAATAAACTTTCATTTCCTCCAAAAACCTTATACCCCAAGATCTCTTTTCCGATTTTATCTTCATCATCATCAACCAACCCTACCAAATAGAATGGCGGGGGCCATAAATCTTTGATCACCTTTAATATAGCCTGGCCTGTAATACCCGCACCAACTAGCAGCACGCGGCGCATGAAACGCGGTGCAGTAAACACTCGAATATACACAAAGCGCCACAACATCGTCAGCAGCGATGCCGCCAACACAAAACCAGCCACACCCCGTCTGGGCAAAGAACGCGGGTCAATAAAGAAGATCAGCATATATAAACCTATTCCGATCAGGGCCGCCATGGTTACAGCCGATACAGTTTTTCCCCAATCGGACGCTCTATGGGAATCATAGCTTTCAATTAGCAAAAATATCCACAAAATGGGGAGGAAAAAAATCCATGCGTCAGGTCTGAGTTTTAAAAATTCAACGAATTCAAGCCTATTTATTTCCGCGATCGCCCAAACGTATAATCCAATAATTAACGCAAGCGAAGCCATAACCGAGTCACCCAAAACCAGGATGATGCGGCGTTCTCCCTGGCGCAACCGCCAGCGGCTTGATTTTTGAATCGGTTTTGATAGGGACATCGTTTCCTTAGGTTCCAACTTTTAGATTTTCGCGGTGCAGTCCATCATTGTTTCTTCTGCTTTCTCCGAGGTCTATCACTTGGATTTAAAAAAAAACTCCATAAAAAAGCGCTCCCCCAAGAAATATGTATTGTAGCTATCGCCAGGGGAACACCGAAAATTAAGGATAAAGATCTCTTTTTTATGGCCAACTGCAAGCCGACACCTAACAAAGTCAAAGTATATGATACCACTACAAAACCTAATATCCAGTACGTTATTGGGATCAAAAATGAAAACAAGATAAGCAACATAATACCTGATACAAATGCGGGTGGGAAAATCTGCCGCCATCGAATCGAACCAGGGTTCTCACGCAGCATGTTCAACTTCCAGAAACCATAGCGCCAGTATTGCTTAGCCAGTTCTTTTAGGGTGGGCCGCGCAAAATATTTAGCCTTTATTGCGGGATCTAACCAAATCTTCCCCCCCGCTTGTCGAATACGAAAATTAAATTCGTAATCCTCATTTGCTAACAAATCTTCATTAAAATCCCCAATTTCATCAATTAATTCGCGACGAAAAGCCCCAAAAGGCACTGTTTGCACTTCCTGGGCTTTGGTCGTAAAACGATACTTTGCATCGCCGATACCCACCGGATGGGAGGCAGCCGAGGCGATAGCGCTGGCCAACCAGCCTTCACCACCGGGTAGAATCTCCCACACTCCTCCAACATTTTCTCCCAATCCGCGATCCAAACCATCCACACTGCGAGAAACATAATCTGGTTCTGGTTCCGCATGGGCGTCCATTCGTAGAATCACTTCTCCATTCGCTCCTTCGAGAGCTCGGTTCAGCCCTGCAGGGATTGTCTTGCGTTGGTTTTCGATAACTTGGATGCGTAAATCAGAGTGTGCGTGTTGGAAGGCAGCGATCTCTTCCAGTGTGTTATCAGTCGACATACCATCTGCAATCACCACTTCGAGTTTTTGACGCGGATAGGTTTGAGCGTAAATCGCCCTCAATACCTGAGAGATAGTTTTTTGCTCGTTATAACAAGGGATAATGATGGATACAGATGTCATATTTTTTTTCTGGGACTCACAGATGGTTAGGTTTTTCGCTCCAGTATCTTTTTCCGCTCGGTAACAAGAGTCGTATCATCTGGCTGTGCCACAGGCATTCTAACCACAAAATTGCTTCCTTTTCCAGGTTCACTCTGTGCATATATTTCTCCACCGTGAGAGTGTATGATTTCACGGGCAATGGTTAGCCCCAAACCAATGCTGCGTTCTGTACCGCCGCGTCGAGATTTATCCAATTGGTAAAAGCGTTCAAATATTCGTGAAAGCTCATCAGCTTGGATACCGCTGCCGGTATCCTCAACAGAGACTTCCACCTGATCACCAACCTGCCGTGCCGCAACCGTCACACGGCCTCCAGGAGGTGTATGCTTGAGGGCATTATCAATCAAATTTGTAAACACCTGTGCCAGCCGGTCTCCGTCTCCAATGAATCCAGGTAAAGATTCGATCTCTGTTCGTAAATCAACCTTGGCTTCTTGAGATTGAGGGGTGAATTTCCTCGTCACTCCAAACAGCAATTCGCTAAGATCAAGCGCAGCTCGCTGCATGTTGGCTGTGCCTGCATCCAGGCGCGCAAGGTCCAATAAGTCTACCACCATGCGGTGCATACGCCCAGATTCATCATAGATTACCCGAGCCGCTTGCTGTAAGGTTTCGGGGTTTTCTGCTGTTCCGTCCAAAATCGCTTGAGCAAAACCCTGAATCGAGGTTAGTGGTGTTTTTAGTTCATGGGACACGTTGGCAACAAAATCACGCTGTGATTTCTGGCTGGCATGCATCTGGCTGGTCATTTCGTTGAAAGCGCGCGCCAAAGACCTGACTTCATAGGGGCCATCAATTTTTATGGAACGGTGTTCTCCAGCCTCCATGACGCGTGCAGCCGCGGCCATGCGCTGCAAAGGCGCTGCCACCCAACGACTGATAAGAAAAGCGAACACCAGCGAAAGCAGCATAGCCAACAAACCAGCTTGGAACAAAGGTCTGAATAATTCATCCGCCAATACTGATAATAGAACTCCTCTCGGACGCTGCATGGCGAGCACTAAAGAATACCCTGCTTGCGAAGTAAAACCCGTATACAACCAGCGCTTCCCATTATCATCTCGGAATTCTTGTATTGGAAATTGATTCGAACCAAATGTATTTAATCGCAGACCTGGAATTTGCGGGTTTTCCTCCCCAGCAGAATCGATCACGGTGCTTCCATCTGCGGCTAATAAAATCAGACGCACGCCGCTTGTCTCACTAAATTGGCGAAATGGTTCAACAAGACGATCGGGTTGGTCCAACGGCCAGCGGTTAGAACGTATTTCAGATGCGGCTTCAGCTAACCTTGCCCGAGCAAACCTTACAGATGGTGGGTTGCGAAACAGGTATACGAATATCGCTAATCCAACCACCCCCAAGACTACGCCAATGACCAATGCATATGTCAACCACAGTCGTGAACGCAGAGTTTTAAACATCCACCACCAGTTTATATCCTACTCCGGTAACAGTTTCAATATTAACCGAGCTGTTAGCCAACTTTTTTCGCAGGTGGGCTACATGAACATCTACAGTTCTGGTCTGGCCGTAAAAATCATATCCCCAGGCCAATTTGAGCAGCTGTTCGCGCCCCAAGACAAGGCCTTTATGCTCCGCGAAAGTCTGCAGAAGGTCGAATTCCTGGGTACGCAACTCGATATGCTGTCCGGCGACCATAACTTCTCGACGGGGTGGATCGATAACTAAATCGCCTATGTGTGTCGGCTCGCCTGATTTTTTAGGCCGCTCTACTCGTCTTAAAATTGCTTTCACTCGTGCGACCATTTCACGGGGGTTAAACGGCTTGGTCATATAGTCATCCGCACCTAATTCCAGACCGACTATCTTATCGATGTCTTCATCGCGCGCAGTTAACATCATTATCAATACCGGGTTATCTGCAGCTCTAAGGCGGCGGCAGACCTCAAAGCCATCTAGCTCTGGAAGCATAATGTCCAAGACCAGCATGGCTGGCTTAAGGTTTTCGACCGCCTCCAAGGCAGCCTGACCATCTCCGGCAGATTCGACCCGGAAACCGTCCTGCTCGAGGTACATCTGAGCCAATTGGACTATGTTTGGTTCATCATCAACTACCAGGATCAATTCGCCGGTCATGTGCTACTTTCCTCTTATGCTTGGGTAATCAAAGCAATTGCCTCGATTTCAACCGCCGCACCTGCGGGGAGGGCAACCACTTGCACTGCTGAGCGTGCGGGGGGTTTTTCCTTGAAGAATTCGCCGTACACCTCATTCACAGGACTATAGTCCGCGATATCTCGTAAGAAAACCGTGGTCTTGATAACCTGCTCAAGGGAAGACCCGGCTGCCTCCAGCACCTTATTCAAATTGGTGAGTGCTAGCCGAGTTTCGTCTTTTACATCACCAGAAATAAGTTTGCCGGTATTCGGGTCGAGAGCGACCTGCCCGGCGGTAAATACAAACATTCCCACTCGGATACCGGGCGAGTAAGGCGCAAGTGGTTTGGCGCCGCCAACAGGAATTATGACTTCTTTTTCGGGGGGTTGCATTAATCACCTCTTAGGAATATTCTATCAATTAACTAAACATTGGCTGCTATTTTTATAGCGTTTAAGATAGATAATCTGGTTTAATCATATAGATTATAAGGCAAAAATTGTAAACCCAATGTAAAACCACCTATCCCCAAATGGCTACTCCCCTAAAAGAGCCTGATTAAAAAAAATCACCACACTCTGTTCGTATTCTTGTTGGGCGACCAAATAGTTTGAGCCGTGATCCCCACCCGGAACAATCCACAACGTCTTTGGTTCAAGCGCGGCCTCAAATTGAAGGCGGGCGCGCCCGTTTGCTGCCTCATATTCACCATAGATCAAAAACAATGGCCGTGGGCTGATGAGAGCAATTTCATCAACCGGACTGCTATCCCAGGGATTTACCCCTGTCTGCAACCAAAACATAAGCGCAACGCTATGCAGAAATATACTTTCAAAGAATCCAGTGGAGGTCACATCGTCAGATTCAACCAGGTCGATTCCCAAATTAGCGTAACCACCCTCTGCTAAAACAGCCGATATTTCCGTATTACGGACTGCGCTGCGGATGGCGGCTACACCACCCATCGAAAATCCAATAATTCCAATTCTGTTTGCGTTAACTTCTTCTTGCTGCAACAAATATTGCAATCCGGCGGTCACATCGTAAGCTTCTTCAAAACCCAGGGTAACCACTCCCGGCGGGTCAGCGCAGCCGCGGCCTTCAATTTGCAATACACCATAGCCTTCCAAAAGTAGAGGTGCAACAATTGGTAATTGATCACCTAAAGATCCATTCATGCCCCCCAGCGCCAGCACGGCTGCCCCATTTTGCGAGGCATAATACCAAGCTTCTATGCTCAAGTCATCGTGTGTGCTGAGTTGTATAACCGTGGGTGCGGGTAAATCGCCTGGGAGCGGAGATGGAGCTTGGCAGCCCGGATGAGTGAGGGCATACGCGTACACCCAAGCCGCCCCTATGTCAAGCAGCAGCAGGGCGGCTAACAGACCAAAGATGGTTAGTTTCAAAAAACGAGACCATTGGATATTTTTCATAATAAACGATCACACGTAAATGCATGCGGTTGTTAGCAGCGATTAGTTATTTAGATTATAAACCCAAGTTCAGATGACACTGCTAACCACCCAATAGATTTTCAGATTTAATAAAATCCCCAACAGAATCCGGTCAACCACCCGGACCTATTTGGAGCAGTGAAATTAGTTGATTTGAAATCTAATCTACTCAATAGCCCTAATTATTTGCTTCTTTGCTATAATATGGCCGCTTATCTAGAAATTATTGGGAATAAAGTTTAGTCCAAAAACCAAATGATCTAGGAGAAGCATTAGTCAACAAACCTAAATACCAAAAAAGGTATAAATTGGAAAAGTCAAAATTTCTTTTTTTATTGCGCGTCGTTCTTGGGGGCACTTTCATAATTACAGTCATTAACGCTGTATTACTCACATCACTCGCGGATGAAAATAATTTCTTATTTATTTCTCGATCCATAACCAGCATAATTGGCGCTTGTATTATATTAGCTGCTATTGAATTATCAGTTTTTGCCGCATCTTGGTCCAAATGGAACAAACGTATTTTTCATTGGGTCAGAGAAGGTTACCATTTAATACAACGTGGCCGATTATTAAGTTTAATTGGATATGTAGTTCTTTTGGCAATGTCCCCATACGTGATGAAAGGGCTTTTTTGGCAAAGGTATATTAACATTACTCCGCCTCATCATCTATTAGATTTCTTTGATGGTTATTTCTCCCACATTGTTTTTCGAGCAAACATCTTGTGGATTGTACTGATTTTTGGAGGCGTAATCCTAGACGCAACCATACCTTGGAGGAAAAAGGAAATGCAGAGAAGCAGCCTCTTTGCATCTCACTGGCTTATTATCGGCCTAGTTCACGAAGCAGTATTGTTCATTTCAGAAATAACAAATTTCCCATTTTCCATAAGGTGGTCAGAAGGCAGCCGTCAATATTATGCCTGGTTGTTTTATAAGCGCGATTTTTGGGAGGCAAAGGTAGAACTGCCATTAATAGATTTGAGCCAACACCTTCTTCTTGGTATACCAAATTTTATTGTCGGATTACCCATCTGGGGCCACCGCCTATGGCATGTTGTTTTATGGATAGTCATTTCTACCTTGAGTATGGTTTTGTTGGCGCGCCGTTTTAAAAATACCACTGGAATTAAGAAGTTCATTTTTGTGTCTTGGGCGTTTTTATTCATCTATCAAGGGCCTGTATTATATAACTTATTAGTGATAGTGGGCTTAATGTTTTGGGGATATGATAATGAAAATTTTCGCAAATCAACATTAATCGTAATTATTGCGTCAATTTGGGCTGGGATAAGCAGGGTGACCTGGATCCCAATGCCAGGTACACTAGCAGCCTTTCTTTATTTTCTCGAAACCCCAGTAATCAAAAACAATAAAGTCTCACTTTGGAAATATCTCCAAATACCATTCTTTTGGTTTTTCTCAGGTATTACTGTTGGATTTTTTGCTTTATCTTCATATTTCTTTCTCGCAGGATTTGAGGGATCATTCTTTAGCTATTTGCCTGATCAACAACTACTCTGGTACCGTCTGCTGCCAAATCCTACGTATCGACCGGGGATCATCCTGGGCATCTTAATCGTTTCGCTACCTGTCATTATACTAATTCTTAAAGGTATGCAAACCTGGAAATCACGCTGGCACACAGTTCGTTTGTTAGGATTGGGGTCGCTTCTCTTAGTTTTCTTTGCCGGAGGGTTATTAGCAAGCACAAAAATAGGTAGCAGTGCTAACATCCATCACTTAGATGGTTTCATGATCCTTTTATTGACTATCGCGAGTTATCTATATTTTGGAGGCTTTAAAACAGAAGAGGGGAGGAAATGGCGCGTAATTCCATCTCGACCGTTAGCAATATTAATTCTGGTCATCCCAGTGATTTATATAATGAATTCCAACTGGGGTGTACGGTCTGTTAGTTTAGAACAGGGTGAAGAAGATCTAAATCAAATTCGTGTGTTGGTGCAGGAAGTAGCAGACCAAGGAGAGGATGTTTTATTCATTGCAGAGCGGCATTTATTATCCTTTGGCTTGATCCAGGATGTACCAGCGCTTCTCGAATACGAAAAAGTTATGTTGATGGAAATGGCGATGGCAGAAAATGACGCTTACCTTACTTCCTTCCATTCAGATATTGAGGAATTGAGCTATGGAATGATAGTGAGCGATATTCTTTCAGGCGTGAGATTAAAAAGAGAAGGCAGAGATTCGTTAGCCGAAGAGAATAATGTATGGTTTACACTCGTCGCCCAACCGATTCTTTGCTATTATGAACCAATTTTGACATTAGCTAATGCAGGCGTAGAACTGCTAATCCCTCGTGAGGAGCCAGTTTGTTAGTTTGGTTATAGATCGTTGGGGTGAGGCATGCATTGACGGAATCAAAGCGCTAATTAAACTATACAATGTAAATCAATTATTATACGTAAAACCCTCAAATATTGAGGGCGTTTTATATTAGTCTGGGTCATTTCCCCGCAATGACAAAATCTCAAAATAAACCGTTTTGTCAATCAGCTCTTTAACTACCTTTAGAATAATGACTTCATGCTCTATTTCTCAACCTCGTATGAATCTTCCCGAATGGAATGTTCTTTCCTCATTTCAACATCGCCCTTATTTCATCTAATTGTTCCCTTGGATATTTGGATCGCCTAAAATCATTTTCAAAAATTTGTGATATTCGTTCTCTAAATTTCTCATTCTCAGGGGCAGAAAAAATTAATGGGTTATTTTGAAATGTTAGAAGCAACACCTTCGCATAATCTTCCATTCTCTCAATTCTTCTCAATTTAAAATACAATCTAAATACTATATCCATTAGATAACTTTTAAATTTGTCTGGGATATTTTCAGAAGGTATGATTTTTGCCAAGCAAAATGACAAAGCAATTATGCTACTCTTAGGGATGTTTTCGTTTTCAAAGTCAGTGTCTATTCCCTCCAAATCAATATTTTCTTGGTTTTCTGGAACTTGATCAGTTTCTGATATCCATGCACTCAATATTGATATTATTTTATATATGTGGCTTCAAACTTTTAGTGCAACAATGTTGTTAATTACTTCATCAGGTTTATAGAAGTTTAGAATTTTTCGTGGTCGATCATTTAGCTTTCTTTGGATCACTTTAATTTCTTCCTCAGAAACTTCTGCAAAATCCGTGCCTTTAGGGAAATACTGTCGAATGAGTCCGTTGGTATTTTCATTTGTTCCTCTTTCCCAAGGTGATCCGGGGTGAGCAAAGTACACTTGGATTCCAGTATCGATGGTAAATTGTTGGTGTTCACTCATTTCTTTACCTTGATCATAAGTCATTGATTTTTT
>VRUJ01000010.1 GCA_019456165.1 Chloroflexota bacterium | reverse complement strand
TTTGAACTTTAACTCAGGCTAAAGCTTGCCCGACTAAAAAGGGCTTGACCATTTTACAGAAAAGATGTTGCACAATCTTGTTAATTAATCATTCTATATTTATACAATTAAGATTATCCATTAAAGATTTTCAACTCTAATTGATTGTTCAAAAAAATAAAGATTTATCCCCTCGGTTCATCTTAAACAAGGTAAAATTAGCATGAGGAGGAACCTATGGTTCATTTTGTCATTGTCGGAATCCTAGTAATTATTTCTACCTATTTTGTTTTTAACGGCCTAGTCAACGCGGATTTACTTCCGGAACAAGCCAGTCTGCAAGCAGAAGCCATCGACGAACTCTTCAACGTCGAATGGTTTTTTATTGCCTTTTTCTTCTCATTGATCGTAGTATTCCTGCTATACAGCATCGTAGTATTTAGGCGGAAACCCGGCGAAGAAGGTGATGGCGATCACATTGAGGGCAATACAAAATTGGAGATCGTCTGGACCGTAATCCCTCTTGGTATTGTCATTTACCTTGCCATATTGGGGGCGCAAACATTAGGAAAAATCGAAGCGCGCGATCCAAACGCACTAGAGATCAACGTTGTCGCCTCCCGGTGGACCTGGTCATTTGAATATCCTGAGTATGGGGTAACTTCAGCGGAATTAGCCCTACCGGTTGACAGACAGGTTTTATTACGCATGCGTTCAACAGATGTGATCCATTCTTTCTGGGTACCCGAATTCCGCGTGAAACAAGATGTCTTGCCAGGCGGTGAAGCCTTCGTGCGTGAACTGCGCCTTACCCCAAGCGAGATAGGTGAATATAAGCTCCGTTGTGCAGAACTGTGCGGTTTGCAGCACACAGGAATGATTGCGAATGTGGTGGTAACTGATGCGTTTGGTTTTAATGCCTGGGTGATGGAGCAAACTGGTTGTGAGGATTCGGAAGAGGTGTGCGCCGGTTTCCAATGGGCAGGCGAATACGGATGCACGAGTTGCCATACAATTGATGGCACTGCATCTATCGGACCAACGTGGCGCGGGTTATTCGGCTCGAACGTACCCTTGGAGGGTGGTGCCAGCGTGGTAGCGGATGAAAACTTTATTAGAGAATCGATTCTTGACCCAGATGCAAAGATTCATGAGGGTTATTTGCCAGGCATAATGTCTGCCCAAAATTTTGCAGACCGCTTATCTGCAGAACAAATTGAAGAACTAATCGCTTTTATTAAAAGCCTGGAGTAATTTCACTCCGGTATTTGGAGGAGCAGTATGAACTTATTATCATCAGGTCTCGTGCGCGGTTTACTTGCTCAGACTCTCGGAACCAGCGTTGGGATGGCATTTGTTATGGCTGTGCGCGTTGCGCTGGGTTTGCCTGCTTGGAATCGCGAACCGGTAGTGGTGGGTGGGGCGCTGGTGGGCGCGATTGCGTTCGTGTTCGGGGTGGGGGCGGTTTCTGATTGGATGAAATTAGCGCGAGGCGAGCAAATCTCTGACGATCATACGCCTGACCCAGATAAACCTGCGTGGATACGATATTTCAACGTAGATTACGATCATAAAGTAATCGGCATCCAGTATGGGGTTACCTCGATGATCTTGCTTTTGGTCGCGGGTCTTTTTGCGATGATCTTTCGCACGGAACTCGCTAAAAGCGGTATGCAGTTCCTACCTCCAGAAGTCTACAATACTTTGATGAGCTTGCACGGCATTGTCATGATCGGGTCAATCCTATTAGGGGTTGGCGCGATGTCCAATTACCTGGTGCCGTTGATGATCGGCGCCAATGACATGGCTTTCCCGCGCTTGAATTCATTGGCCTTCTGGGTAAATGTACCCGGCATAATTCTCTTGCTAAGCAGTTTGTTTTTAGGAGGCTTTGACACCGGTTGGACCGGATATCCACCCAACAGCGTCTACGCTGCGCTAGGAGTGCAGATGTTTTTCCTGGGGGTGTATTTCATAGGTTTATCTTCTATTCTTGGTTCCATCAACCTGATAGTCACTATCGTACGCATGCGCGCCCCGGGTATGACATATATGCGCATGCCGATTTTTGTTTGGGCTGCCCTGGCAACCGCGTTGATCGGCTTCACAGCAACTCAGTTGATCGGGCTTTCCTTCCAGATGGTTATCCTGGAACGTATCTTTGATATGAGCTTTTTTGACGGTACAGATGGCGGCAACCCAATTCTATTCCAACATTTGTTTTGGTTCTATTCCCATCCCGCAGTTTACGTATTCGTCCTGCCTGGTTTAGGAATCATTAGTGAATTGCTGCCGGTTTTTGCGCGTAAACCATTGTTTGGTTATAAGTGGGTGGCTTTTTCATCCATGGGCATTGCATTGGTCGGCTTCTTTGTATGGGCGCATCACATGTTCACTTCTGGGATGGCAACCTATTTACGAGTGCCGTTCATGTACAGCACCATGCTGGTAGCAGTTCCGACTGGGGTCAAGTTTTTCAGTTGGGTGGGCACGATCTGGCGCGGCAAGATATCCTTCCCGACTCCAATGTTATTCACTCTCGGCGCGGTGGTTGTATTCTTAATCGGGGGTCTTACCGGCCCACCTAACGGCCTGGTGGCTACTAATTTGCATTTGCATGATACTTATTGGGTTGTCGGCCATTTTCACAATACCATGTTTGGCGGTTTCATATTTCCGTTTTTCGCAGCAATTTACTTCTGGTTTCCCAAGATGAGCGGACGAAAATATAGTGAAACGCTCGGAAAGCTGCATTTCTGGCTCATGTTCCCGGCTTTCTTAATCATGTCTCTAGTTCAAATGCGTGTCGGGCTTTTGGGAATGCGCCGCCGGATCTCTGACTACGATCCAGCCCTTGGTTTTGACGATTCTCACATGGTGATTACGATTGCTGGATTTGTAATTGGGGTATCTGTGTTAATCATGGTCTGGAATTTAATTCGCAGCGCTCGCCGCGGTGAGCAAGCCACAGGCAATCTGTGGAATTCTCGCTCTCCAGAATGGCAGATTCCAAGCCCAGTTCCATTGCACAATTACGAACAACCCATTGCAGTTGTCGGTAAACCATACGATTACGGTCTGCCAGGTTCGGTGTATGTGGATATGAACCCCAGCGCTTCTAGCGACAAATAAATATTATATCAATTAACTAGCAGGCATTTAGGAGAAAACATATGGATGACGAAAAGAATGATTTTGAACGAAAAGAAGCGCTCCGAGCTGGAGTGTGGGTGATCGTTATGCTTCTGGTGATTACTTTTGGCGAGTTCATAATGGCATTAATCGCAACAGGCTGGGGTAATTTGTTAATCTTGGTCGCGTTGAGTAAAGCTTATTTCGTTTTGAAGGATTACATGCACATTGGGCGCTTGTTTTCAAAAGATGAGGAGGTTCACTAATGGCCAGTAGCACTGATCTACAATCGAATTATAAATTCAAACTAGGCAACAATAGGCTGGGCTTATGGTTGTTCCTTTTCTCCGATATGTTCATTTTTGGAGGCTTGTTGGTAACACGCGCAGTATTGCTGGGATACACACGCCCTGATTTGAACCAGACGCTAGGATTTATCGTCACACTAATATTATTAATGAGCAGTTTTTTCATGAATCGTGCAGAAACCCACATGGCTCACGGAAACCAAAAAAGCTTCTCTCGCAATTTGCTTGTAACCATAATACTGGGTGTGATCTTTGTATTAGGAGTCGTTGGGGTAGAATGGCCTTTAGCTCCTTTTGGACCTGGGGACGGGGCTGTTGGGGCTGTCTTCTATATACTCACAAGTTTCCATGCTCTGCACGTTCTTAGCGGCGTGATCTTGCTGGTTATCGTATATCGCAACAGCAGCAAAGGCTTATACTCAGCTGAAAAGCATTGGCCTGTAGAAGCTGGCGCGATCTACTGGCACTTTGTCGATCTTGTGTGGTTCTTCATTTATCCCGCTCTGTATCTCATTGGTACTCCTGTATAAAGGGAACTCGTGCTGAATAATTAAAACTTATTGAAAAATCACTTAACCCGGCTCCATAGGGTGGGTTTGCCTCTACAGAAATTTGGTGTGGCAAACCCTTCTCTTTTTTCGGATTTGTCATCTTTAGAAGTATGATATGAATGGTAAGAAAGTATTTTACGGCAGTTTGATAACTGCAGCGCTGGTGTTGATCGTATTTGTGGGAAGTCAATTCGCAGAATTAAATTATCAATTTCAAGGATCGGTATTTGACCCTGCCCAAGATGCCTATAAATTTGAATTAAGCGACCATGCAGGCGGAACCTTTAAATTAGCTGAGCAAAATGGGAAAGTGGTGCTGATTTTCTTTGGGTATGCCAACTGCCCAGACGTATGTCCCACAACCCTGGCAGAACTCAAACGAGTCCAAGCTGCTTTAGGAGATTTTGCTAATAGAGTGGAGATTGTTTTTATCACAGTTGATCCTAACCGGGATACCCCCGAAGAGATTAATAGATACGTAAATTTCTTCAGTTCGGAATTCATTGGTTTGTCGGGAACTATTGAGCAATTAGAGCCTGTCTGGGAAGCGTATTACGTGACTTGGGATGAAGCTGAGATAGGGACTAATGGGGACTATCTGGTGGAACATCCCTCAAGAATTTATGTGATTGATCCACAGGGAAAATTACGCCTAACGTATCAAGCTAGCGCTCAGGCAGATACTATCACGCAAGATGTGATCCATCTGTTACGAGAGTAGAGCGAGATTGCAAATGAAATTTGAAAGCTTGCGTCCATATGCTACTCGCTTCCTAATTATCTTGATCACTGCTACCTTTTTCATTGCTGCGGTGAACGAAATAGTTTTCTTAATCCAAAAGGAAGATACAGACCGGATTCCAATGGAAATCGAGTTGGTGATACCTGAGGGCACTGCTGAATTGGTTGCTTTGGGCGAGCAGGTGACTGGAATACCGGATGAAATGGTGTTTGTGTTAGGAGACGTACTGGTGGTGAGGAATCAAGATGTGGTAAGCCATGAGCTAGGGCCTGTATTTGTGCCGCCGGAATCTAGCGCTTCTATGAGGTTAGATACTGCTGATCGCTACGCTCTATCATGTTCATTCAATCCTTCAAGGTATTTGGGATTAAATGTTAAGCAACCGACAAATATATGGACTCGGCTTACCGCGCTCCTTTTCGCAGTTCCTACTACGACAATAATCGTGTTTATTTATAGTTTGGCGGCAAAACCTATCCAGCAACATTAAGTTGATGATTAATCTACAATTGGCAATTATGGTGCATAAATGCTCATCTTGATTATGTTTAACCGCAAATGGTTTCTAACAACCATTCTCGTGATAATTGGAGTTGGGATGCTGGTACGCTTAGGGATTTGGCAGCTTGACCGCCTGGAACAGCGCCGCGCCTTCAACGCGCGGGTTGCAGAACAAGTTGATCAAGCGATGCTTGTGCTGGACGAGAATACAATATCCTTAGATTTGATAGAGATGGAATATCGATCTGTTGAAGTTATGGGAGTATATGACCATGGGGAAGAAATTGCAGTGCGCAACCAGGCATGGCGCGGTTTATCCGGGGTGAATTTACTTACACCTTTATTAATCCCAGGCAGCGAGAAATATGTGCTTGTAAACCGAGGCTGGATACCGATGGAAGACGCAGCGCCCGAAAATTGGAGTCAATTCGAGGAACTTGGCATTGTTACTGTCCGTGGGATGATTCGACTCTCTGAAATTGACGCAGATTATGGAGGCGTCCCCAACCCCACCTTGCAGACTGACCAGGAACGATTAGATTTATGGAATTTTATCAATTTAGAGCGCATTGGCGCAGAGAACGATTTATCCTTATTACTGGTTTATATCCATCAAGCGCCCGATGGTGAAGAGACTATACCACCATTCCGTACTCTGCCGGAACTTGATCTTACTGAAGGTTCTCATGCAGGCTACGCAGTGCAATGGTTTACTTTTGCGATAATATTATTGTTGGGATACCCATTCTTTGTGCGCAGCCAAACAAACATGCCACAAAGTTGATGGTCAATCAATGATAAAAGCAGCTCGAATTGTAATCTCTAATAAATAAAATTCTAATTGAGTATAATTAACTTATGGTTTCTTCTACACGTGAAAATAGATCAGTAAAACAGAATATGCGCGCTTTTCGTAATCTGCTGATAACTACCTCGATCATGACATTTTTATTGATTGTGATGGGTGGGATTGTACGCGTCACAGGCTCCGGCCTAGGTTGTCCTGATTGGCCGAAATGTTTTGGGGAATGGATACCGCCAATGCGTGCAGACGCGATCATCGAATATTTACACCGCTTGATCGCTACTCTGACATCTCCACTCATTCTGGCATCTGCAGTGGTCGCCTGGCGGCGATTTCGTGAGGCGAAATTATTGAGTATGCCTTTATTTTGGTCTGTCGCTTTGTTGGGCGTTCAAGGGTTATTAGGCGGCCTGGTGGTTTATCTGGAGACACCGCCCAATCTGGTTGCCGTTCATTTAGGTATCGCGCTGATTATATTGGGTTTAATCCTCATTTCAACAGTTGCCGCTTTTAAATATTCCCAAGATGCGTCAAGCAATAATCGCATGAAATTTATTAGCCCATTTTCTCGTCTGTCAATTCTGGTATTAGTTACAACCTTCATCGTTTTGGTTAGTGGGGCATTGGTTGCCAGCTTCAGCGCGACATATGCCTGTATCGGCTGGCCACTCTGTAATGGACACCTTTTTCCATCAAATTATCTCGCCTGGGTACATATGGCGCACCGATTGATAGTGAGCTTAGCAAGCTTGTTATTCATTTATCTGTTCCTGCGCGCCTGGCGCACCCAGCGCTCCCAACGCGCCACCCTTTCGGCTGCGACGCTTGCGGTTAGCTTCTTTTATGCTCAAGCGCTGGTTGGGGCATTAAAGGTGACGCAGGGATTCCCAGTGTACTTATTAGGTATTCACGTGGCCACTGCGGCCGCTGTTTGGGCTGCAGTCGTGGTTTTAGCTGCTATGGTGGGTCTCGAGGGACGCACACCTGAGGAAGAACGCATTGAGGCCGCTACACCAGCTGATGCTAAACAACGCGCCAAAGATCTTCTATCGCTCACCAAACCCGTTATAGTAGTATTGCTGTTAGTTACTACATTTACAGGTATGGTAGTAGGTGCGGGAGCGCTGCCTCCTATACGATTGGTATTTTGGACGATGTTAGCTGGAGCGTTCGCTGCCGGGGGGTCTGGTGCGGTTAACCAATACATAGACCGGGAATTAGATAAACGTATGACGCGCACTTCCAAACGCCCGATTGCATCCGGACGGATGACAGCAGCCGAGGGACTAGCTTTTGGTTTAGCCTTGTTGGTTGCAGCTTTTTACATCCTTGTCTCTTTTGTGAACTTAATCGCCGCACTGCTGGCCCTCGCGGGAATGTTGTATTACATCCTCTTATATAGTTTATTCCTCAAAGGAAAAACAGACCAAAATATCGTCATTGGCGGAGGCGCTGGTGCGATACCTCCTCTGGTTGGCTGGGCGGCTGCCACGGGAAGTTTGTCGATGCCTGCGATCTTTTTGTTTGCCATCATTTTCTTATGGACTCCTCCCCATTTCTGGGCTCTGGCGTTGATTCGCAGGAATGATTACGAACGAGCAGGCATCCCCATGATGCCAGTCGTACGCGGCAAGAGGGAAACCCGCTGGCAAATATGGCTATATACAATTGAGCTAGTTTCTCTAACTCTGTTGATGCCAATTTTCAATCTGGCTGGGAGTATTTATTTAATATCCGCAGTCTTGTTGGGCGCGGCTTTGCTTTTCTCTGCGTGGAAGGTTTGGCAAGAGGGGGGGAATAAATTGGCCTGGCGGATGTATCGCTATTCCAGTATGTATCTCGCGTTGCTATTTTTGGCATTAATGCTTGATGCCCTGATATAATTTCTGCTGAGTTCAGCCGTATTTCACTTTCAAAAAACAATTCTGTTTCATTCTATGTCTCTTGATAACTTAGCCTTGGACATTAAAGCCTTTTTGCAAGCTGCCACCGTCCTGGCTTTCTTGGGGTTCCTGCTCGTATTTTTCAGAGGCTTTCAAAATATCCGCGGATCTAGTGAACTCCCGTATTTTAGATTACGCCGGGAGCGTTTACTGCGTGGTTGGAGGTTAATATTTTTATCGATCTTGTTTGGCATTCTGGGTGTTTTTATCGATGTTTTTGGGGAAGAGGTTGCATATAATTATATTCCGGTCACACCAACTGTACCTCATACGCCAACAGTCACTCTCACACCCACGATAACACTTTCTCCAACCATCACCCTGACCCCAACGATCACTCCTACTCCCCAGTTCTCGAACACACCCACGATTACTCTTACACCTCATGTCCCTCTGGCAATTGCTGCCCAGTTTGAAAGTGAGATTACCCCCGGCGTGGACATGGTTTTCAGCGAGCTTATTTTTACACAAGAAATCGATTCTTTATTTAGACCTGTACGTCCAGATACAACTTTCCAAAACCCGGTAGGACAATTATTCGCCATGTTCAGTTATGATGGTATGATTCCTGGGACACAATGGACAGCTTTATGGTATCGAGGAGCCGATTTGGTATTCTTTGAAACCAAACCGTGGGATGGAGTAACCGGTGGATTTGGGTTTACAGACTGGGAGCCAATCCCTGATGAATGGCAGCCAGGGGAATATCAAGTACAGATTTTCGTGGGTTTTGAATGGCAAGTTGTGGGTAATTTTATAGTTCAGGGACTACCCCCGACCACCACACCGACCCCAACAAATACAGCAACGGTGACGCCCACCTCAACGGTCACGGTTACACCCACGCGTTACCCAACTCTTACTCGCACAATTACATTGACACCATGGCCGATTATCACGCGAACACCAGTACCTTCTGGAAATAATTAAATGGTTATAGGGGAATCAAGCTGATTTGATTATTGATTGGGGGTGGATGAAATGGGCGATTTTTGCGGCAATACGAGCGTTGTTTTTCAATAAGCCCAGATTTGCTTGCAAACTCTCCCCTGCGGTCAATTCGCTGACTCGGTTAAGTAAGAAAGGGGTAATATCCTGGCCGCGAATGTGCTTCTCTTGAGCCTCTACCAATGCCCGATCAATAAATGTGTCGATTTTTTCTTTTGGGATGGCAATATCTTCTGGTGGAGGTACCACTAATAATATTGCGCTTGGTATTCCCAATCTCCAGTGTTCTCTGGCGATGTTGGCTGCCTGCTCAGGGTAATCGACGCTATCGCTTACATGTAATCCACTTTTTCTGGAATAAAAAGCCGGGAATTCATCTGTTTGATAGCCGATAACTGGCACGCGCAATGTTTCTAAGACTTCAAGCGTTCCCGGCAAGTCTAAGATGGCTTTGGCACCCGCACAAACCACGATGACCTGGCTGCGAGCTAATTGAGTTAGATCAGCAGAAACGTCATATGGAGGCTGCCGGTGGACACCCCCAATGCCTCCAGTTGCCATGATGCGGATACCTGCATGCTGAGCTGCGAAGAGTGTCCCGGCTACCGTTGTGCCGCCATCTAAACCTTTAGCGATAACTGCTCCAAAATCTCTAACACTTACTTTACGAGCTGAAGACGAGGTAGATAGCTGTTCTAATTGCACAGAATCTAACCCAATGTGAATTTTGCCGCTGAGAACCGCAATGGTCGCAGGTGCAGCTCCTTCGGCGCGTACTACCTCCTCCATATCTTGCGCTAGAGAGAGGTTCTCAGGCTGTGGAAGCCCATGCGTTATCACTGTGGATTCTAACGCCACGATTGGAAGTCCAAGTTCGCGAGCACGGCTGATCTCGGGAGCAATGTGGAACGCTTGGGAAATTGCCACTTTAGTTTGCCAAATGATCGTAGAGTTTTTCCAAAGACAAATCTTGCAATACGGCCCCGCGGTGCATCAAGGTAAGCGCAGCCGAAGATACCCCCAGGCGCACAGCTTCATCCGGAGGGATATTATTTAGGGTTGCGAAGATCACTGCCGCAGTGAGCGCATCTCCTCCACCTGTAGGATCAACGATCTTTGTGCGTATAGCCGGAATGTGACCATTTGTCTCTGAGGTGGCATAGCTCAAGCCGAACTCAGCTAAAGTGACGATAGCAAAATCTACGCCTTGTGAGACCAGGTACTTGGCCGCCTCCAATGCTAATTCCCCATCGGTTTTACTAACCGGACGCTCACATAAGATACCCGCCTCGTGAATATTGGGTGTCATGAGGTAAAAATCAGATAAATAAGGCTGCAGCTTGGCTGCCAGAGAAGTTGAGGTTGGGTCAGCACAGACCGGGATATTGGCATGCTTCGCTAATTTAATTGCTGCTTCTATGCTCTCATCTTGAAGATTGGCGTCCAAAAAGAGCAAAGCGGCTTGTTCAAACAGTTCAATATTTTGTTTGAGGATATCCGGCGTAAGCGCGTTAATAGCGCGCATATCATCCAGCGCAAATTGTAGTTCTCCAAATTCATCGATAGTTGCCAGGTATGACCCTGTGGGGCGTTTTGTGGTCCGAATCACGAAATCTGTATTTACACCTGCTTTGGTAGTGTAGTTTAGCAGCTGATCTCCCACCTGATCTTTCCCGATGGCGGTCAATAGCCAGACGGGTTGGCCAAGTCGCGCCAGGTTTTCAGCAACGTTTCTCGCGGTGCCACCAAAGGATGTGAGGATGTGCGCTGGATTTGAGGTGCCGATGTGTAAAATTCGCTGCAGCCGCCCAACTATATCTATGCTGGCGGCACCTATTACCAGGATTGGGGCCTCGGGATTCAGTTCAAACTCGTTTTGCATAAATTAAATCTCGTCTGGATGTATGGTATTCAATTATGGTTGATTTAATAAGGCTTTAGAGTATGTAGCTTAAGTATAATAGTATTTGATGCAATTCTGAAGGAGGGTCTTCATTTTGATTCTTATAGGATTCCCATGCTTTGCGGAGTTTCTCCCGGTAAACGAGGGCTAACTCGCGAATAATTTCATCGCTATCCACTCGGTCCACATACAAGAGAAATGTATCTAAGGGAACTTCCTTATACAATCTGGTAAGTTCGCGAGCATGAAACTGTTTCTGAATTTTTGTAAGGGCCTTCTCATCGACTTTGGCTTGATTTTCAATAGTAAGTTCCCATGCTTTTAGGTGCTGATCGCGGACTTTTTGGGTCTCATCTGAAGGTACCCATGTTCCGATATCAATCCACTGGAGTTGTAGACCTCGTTCCAGAGCGCCGTCGTTGATTTCATCATAAAATTTCTTTGTTATCTGGTCACGTGAGAAAAAATCTTCGGGTTCAGATGGTTTTGTTTTTGCCAAGGGTGCGTTGGGTGATCGAGACGCTAAATTATCCGCTTCCATCCTCACAGTTTGTTCTTGTAACTGGACAGCTTCTTTCTCAGGCTCTCCGATAGTTGCTAAGATTTCATTCAAATCATGTTCAGCAATGATTTTACTAAACGCGGATTGAATGAAGGAGCGCATTTGAAGCATATGGATGCCTGGTTTATAGCCAGCCTTAGTCGTTTGGCCAATATTTTTACCTTCGCCGTCGAAGGCTTTGAATGTTGTCTTATCGTATACGATCTTCTTTATTGCTTTCTCATCGAATGGATGTGGCTGTTTTAGGGTCGGTTCTTTCTTTCCTCGCCGGACACTATACATCATTTTAACCCCTTGGGAAGTGATGGTAATGCCGTCTTTAGTGCGCGCACTTACATTTAATTCCATGGACTGGTCGCGCAAATCAATAATCGCTCGCAAACGTTCAAAACGGTCCAAAATAGCTGCATTTGCTGTAGGCCCGATCACTCGCTCGGTTCCGTTGGCTTTTTCAAATAAGGCTGCATTTTCAAGATGTACTTTCACTAATCCTGGTCCACCAATCCTGAAGATGGGCGAATTTCGATGTTTTTTTGCAACTTCACCATCTAGGATGTTTATGGTGTCATATTGGCTGGCGAACGCAGCCTGTAAGATATACTTCTCAGCTATGGTAATATCGTTCAATTCGAAGACGTCATCCAGATAACCAGCTGCCCTGCGTAATGAAAGCCAGAATATTGTCACAATTACGATGACATGCCGGAATATATCCGCGGCGAACAGGGCACTAAATGGATAAACGATCAGGTCGCTGATCAGATTACCGCTAAGTGGAATTGGATGGGCGTTCGCAGCAGCCCTCGCCCAGGCATATCCTGCGAATAAGATGATCGCCCACTGACGCCGGTTCGCTGCGGATCTAGTCGTAGCAAAGGTCAGCCCCACAAATTTTGTTGCGCTGGTCTTTAACCAGCCGAACGCCTTTTTTATATCGGTGAGCATCACCTCATATAATTTTGGTGATTTAGTATTAGTATCCGGCATTTGTTCCATGATTTATTTGTGCAACCATTCAATCAAATCTAATAACCCTGCTTCTTCATCTTCAAGTGCTGTTTTTAGTTTTGGATTTAGAGTTATGCCATCCAATGTGCCCCGAATGAGAGATTCAACGCTCTCGAGGAGTGTTATTTTCGCTGTCTGTCCCCATTGCCAATCTTTTATCCGATCGTAAAGTATAGGGGATACATTGTCCGCGAATTCTCGTTGGGCAGAAATTTCGCCAATAAGCTTAGCATTACTTTGTCTCCCTTTTACAGTTTTCTGGAAACCTTTAGCGTAATCAAGCCATTTTGCATTCCATCGAGAAATGAGCATTGTTTCGATACTTGAATCAAAGCGTAAATTGCTTATGCCAGCATTGATTATCTGAATACCGCGTTGGCGCATCTTTTGGAATTCCAGACTGCTGATTCGCCGGTTGGTTGGCAAACCGACTTCATCTATTTCATTAAACAAGGCATTTTTCAATCGTTCGTTAACTTTTTTAATAATAAATTCTATTACGGGTATAGATTTTCCCTTATCGTCAACACTTGCTTCATGGTCTTCGAAACCAAAAAGTTGGTTCAAGGTGAATTTACGTAAATATTCACGCCAGAGATCAGTTGCTACGAAAACAGGCAACCGGTCCCAGGCCTCATTTCTTCTGCTTTCTTCCTTGGAAACCTCTGGAACAATGGCTTCATAGGATACCGCCTGCCACACTGAATCGTGGTTGTAGCCAAACTGTGTGCTGCCTTCAGATTTCGAAGAAATCAAGCGGAATACAGTAGTAATATTGGGTACAACCTCTACGCCGTCTCTGGTTAAGCCGCTGGTTTGCAGCCGCCTTGATTGTCTGAAATTGAATTCTTCTTCACTTTCATTTTCGCCCCTTTCAGCGAAAGGATCCTCATCAGGGCTTTTATGCCCTAAACGCCGGACTTGAGTGTGTAGATCAATTGCTCTTGCGGTTGCTTCATTCTTTTTTGTAAATACCAGTCCTGGTCCAATCGCGCGTGTATAGGATGATTGGTTGTGTAAAACAGCTGCGCTGGCGGTATCTAGAATAGTTACTCCGGCACCTTTTCTATTTTTTTTCTTCGGATCTTCTATGATCTCACCATTACGAATGAAAAGCGCTGGGCCAGGTTGAACCCCTAAGGTACCGATTAATCGCTGGATCACTTTTTTGCGTTCATCTAGACTTTGAACTGGTAAAACAAATTGTCCTAAGAAACTCAACCAGAATATTGTCCCGCCGATCATGATTACTACGATATCAAAAACAATCGCGCGCACGTTTGGTGAAATAAATTCAAACTGGAAGGATGCAGCAAAATACATGGCGTAAATTATATCGACAGCAGAAATACCTCCCAGGCGGACGGTAAGAAAGATATATAGAATCGTCGCTCCAAAAACGATTACTAGAGCTTGTCGGGCTGGGTCTTGTAAACCAGTTTTTTTCATAAACAGATTTTATAATAGATATATATTTATTGGCAAATGAGTAATATCAAGCACATTTTACTAGTTTTTGCTACAATAGTGTTGTAGTTGAAAGGTCCATTAAGACTTTATAAGGTAGATGTGATGAATAGATTGTTTATCGTGGGTGTGATTCTTACAGAATGGTTATTGATAACTGCCGAAATTACAGACCAATGGCAATATTATTTTTGGGCATTTTTAGTTGTCATATTGTGGTCAGAAGCAGTTAACAATCGCAACCCAAGGCTCTATCCCAAACGGTCTATCCGAATTGCATACTTTTCTATTATTATGTTTTCCTTGTTGATGTTCAATAAGAGCATCCTTTACGTCCAGGAAGTTGGCTTGCCAGTTCCAGGTTCTTGAGACCGCCTGTCGAGATCTAAATTAAACCTTTGAGAAATTCCTATAATATGACCTCCCACCTGCGCGTAGAATTTCATTGCCATACAAAGTATTCGAAAGACAGTTTGAGCGATGTGGAGGATTTGTTAGCGGTATGCGAGGAGCGCAGCATTGACCGCCTGGTGATCACAGATCACAACACGATTGCCGGGGCGCTCAAAGCTAAAGAGCTGGATCCCGATCGCGTTATTGTCGGAGAGGAAATCATGACACAGGAGGGGGAAATACTTGCCGCATTTGTGCAAGAGGAAATTCCAGAAGGTCTACTTGCCGAAGAGGTCATCAAACGCCTGCGTGAGCAAGGCGCGTTCATCAGCGTGTCGCATCCCTTCGATAAATTCCGCTCGGGGCATTGGAAGCTGCCCGACCTGACCCGTATTGCTCCGTTGGTGGATGCAATCGAGACTTTCAATTCGCGATGTAATCTGCCATTATATAACCGCCGAGCGCGTGATTTCGCAAAGAAACACGATCTACTCGGCACGGCTGGCTCGGATGCCCACGCTAGCTTTGAGGTGGGGCGAGCAACAATGTTTATACCATATTTTGAGGATGCAGAGGAGCTGCGCATAGCCATTAAGGAGGCAAAATTCGAGGCGAAGCTTTCTGCCCCCTGGGTGCATCTAACTTCGCGATACGCTGTCTGGCGTAAGAGATTTAACCAGACACCTTGACCTAATTAAACTTCCGGGTAGAATTAAGTAATCGCAGATAAGTAACTTAAAAAGATACGTTGTTTGGCGATTACTTTTAATAGATTGCGGTTCTGATGATAGCGGTTATAATCTTCAGACCGACAGAAGAACGAGACCAAATGTAAAGATCTTTCCGCAATCTACTTATATTTGTGGCGCGGTGGCGGAATTGGCAGACGCAGAGGACTTAAAATCCTCCGATGGCAACATCGTGTGGGTTCGACCCCCACCCGCGCTACTGGGTGAAATCAATTATTGAATTGCATCGTTCTTAGAATTCGGGCTTTTGAAATCTTGGGGGAATACTCCCTTCTCAGTGATCTCTCTTTTTGTTGAGACGTATAAATAAACGGCTTCAGAAATTTTCTTCTGTTGTTTCTGACCTCAAACACAAAACTGTGATTTTCAGGTTCTGGGATATCGAAGATCCTGCCAGTGCTGTTCATGCATTGATGATAGCGGAAGGAGCTGAGGAGGGCAAGATGTTTGGGTGATATGTAAAGAGTTTGACGGGAAGGCTCTAGAAAATAATGGGTTACAATTTAGCCAAGCTCAACGCAATAGAATCGCCAAATCAATTTACCAATATTCCAATTTTGGCCGGAGGAAACCATGGACGAAGCGACCCTACAAATCGTGTTTGCAATTGTTTGTATAATTGGGGTGATCTTTACAGTTGTGTTATCCATGCTTGCGTTTGCAGTGCCTTTCGTGGGTGTTTTTGGTGGGTTGGTTTGGCTCATTAAAAAACAGGCCAAAGAAGCCAGAGCTGTGCGGCTGGCTGCCAGATCTTGGCATAGTACGATGAGCAAAGTTATTAAATCCCGTGTGGAGGTTTCGGGAGGCGAATTTACTTCTATTTCACCTTACGTACAATATGAGTATCAAGTGAATAATGTAAGTTACAGCTACGACCAGATTCGCGCTGGAGATAAATTTTTCGCTTCCCACACAACAAGACAAAGCTACAATATGATCGATAAATATCCGCTTGGGATGGAGGTAGAGGTGTTTTACAACCCTGATGATCCAGCCGAAGCCGCGTTAGCGCGATGAGATGGTGGGATAGGGATGGATGCGGTAGGATGTAAAGAGGATAACAGGTACCTTTTTCTGGGGGATGGTGAGAAATTCTATTAAGGTGTAAAATTATTTACAGTGATGGATATGTAAATTTATAGGAGAATTAAAGATGGTAAACGATACCAAGAAATGTCAATTCTGTGCTGAAACAATAAAGGCTGATGCTGTCTTTTGTCGATATTGTGGAAATGATTTGAGAATCAGACTTCCAAAAAAGACTAGGGAAAAACGAAAATCTCATCCATTGTCAATACTGATCTTTATTTTGTTAATCTTCGTCTGTTTATTAATTGGGCTACCTGGTATCTGCTTATCATCCTCTCCGAGTAGTTCATCACCTTCTTTTTCCTTACCATCAACCCACACAGTGGTTTACGAGATTGAAGGCACTGCAAATCGAGTTTCCCTTACATATGAAAATGAAACTGGTGGAACAGAGCAGAGAGATTCCAATGTGCCGTTCAAGAAAACATATATTATGGAGGGTGGAGATTTTGCCTATATCTCTGCTCAAAACCTTGGGGAGTTTGGTACAGTTACTTGTAAAATTACAGTGGATGGGGAGGATTGGAAAGAATCGACTTCTTCTGGAGCATATGTAATAGCAACTTGTAGTGGTATGGTAGGTAGGAATTAAGGTGATTTCCGGGACAATTCGTAAACTTATTTCTGGTTCGCGAGAATTGGGATTGGCTCATGGAGTATTAGATTGTTATTGGCTTGGTGTTGATAATTCCCCAGAATCCTAAAAATATTCATTATATTCAAATTCCAAGTTATCAACCGGCCAGCTTTCAGATGTGCCTAGTGAATGTCTTCAGTGGTTTGAAATTGTTTATTTCGCGGTCCAAACCACGATAAAAAGTATCGTAAACAAGGTACTCACCGCCAATTGGCGCATGCCGATGCGAACTGGTTGTATGCCAATCGCGGGTCTCATCGTCCCCCAAATAGTTTCGAGCCACTGCAATCCGAAGGGTAAATATAATAGTGCAGGCAGCTTTCCGCTTGATGAAAAAGCTGCCAAAAAGGCGAGATTAAAGCTGCTTAATAGCAGTGCCTGTCTACCCTGACGCAAACGTGTGCTTAGACCCCCCAAATGTGTCAAATTACGCTGCTCCAGGCGCATAAAAGCGTACACGATTGAAGCGGCAGATTGCAGCCAGGTAAGCAGCCATAGCCACCAGCCGTCGGGGTGAGCATTTCCCAAGCTTGTCCACAGCGCGGCAGGTGCAGCCAAAGCCATACTTCCGCTGGCGAGAATGTCCATGACCATTTGTCGCCGTTCTGAGCGCTTAGATACCAGCCAGAGATACCAGATAAAAACAATTGCGCCGGGAATACCCAGCCAAAATAAATAACCGAAACCATCTAATGTTAGAAACACGAGCACAGCGGCTATCACCAGGCCGTATATTATCATCCAGAACCAGGCTGCGGATAGATCGCCACGAGAGCGTCGGCCTGAATAGGCTTTGACCGCAATTGTTAAAGGCTGCCGTAATAAGAATGCTGCCAGCGCCGCGATGATTACGAGTGTAGATGCGCTGGTCCAATTCCCCGCTGCGAAAATTCCGATCAGCAAGGGGCTGAGCAAGAAAACCCAGGCGCCGTGATCGGAAGGTATGGCAATGTGGCGGCGGAAATATTTGTTGGTCTTGTTTTTTGATTCCATAGTCATAATACTTGTGCTATAATGCACACACAATGTTTCAAATTGGTTTACCTTGGTTCTTCTTGAACGAGAATAATAACGATAATAATAATACCCTGCACCGGGCGGGAGGTTGCACGCTGGGTTGGCGCTGATCCAACCGTCCTGCAATACCACGCCCTCCGCATCATGCGGCGGGTTTTTTATTTTACATCGATAATGACAATTGGAAAACGAATTTTGGAGGCAGACAATGCATAAAACCCACACCTGCGGTGAACTACGCTCAGAGCACGCAGGCCAAGATGTAACCTTGGCGGGTTGGGTACACCGCCGCCGCGATCACGGAGGCGTAATTTTTATCGATCTGCGTGACCGCTTTGGTATTGTGCAGGTTGTGACCGATCCCGAAGGGCCTGCAGAACTTCATAAAGCGGTTGACCAGGCGCGTAACGAATGGGTTCTCAAAATTGAAGGTGTGGTTCGCAAACGTCCCCAGGGAATGGAGAATCCCGAATTAGAGACTGGAGAAATCGAGGTTGAAATAAAGGCTCTCGAGGTCCTGAACCCCGCGAAGACTCCACCATTCACGATCAATAAAGACGACGAGACGGTCGATGAGAGTGTGCGCTTACAATACCGTTATCTCGATTTGCGCCGTGAGCGCATGATAAAAAATCTTAAACTTCGCCACAAGATCATTAAATTTATCCGCGATTACCTGGATGAGCAGGATTTCCTAGAGATTGAGACACCAATCTTGTTTAAGACCACGCCGGAAGGAGCGCGGGATTATTTGGTGCCCTCACGCGTCCATCCAGGCAGTTTCTATGCATTACCCCAATCACCTCAACAGCTAAAGCAATTGTTAATGGTCGCGGGAGTAGAGCGCTATTTTCAGATCGCGCGTTGTTTCCGTGACGAAGACCAGCGCGGAGACCGCCAGCCGGAATTCACCCAATTGGATTTAGAGATGTCTTTCGTAGAGCGCGAAGATGTCATGGCTTTAATGGAAGAAATGTACACTCAGATGGTGGAGGAGGTTACTCCGCAAAAGAAGATCATCCAGACTCCCTGGCCGCGATTCACATACAGCGAAGCTCTCGAACGTTTTGGTAAAGACAACCCGGATGTACGCTTCGGGATGGAGCTGCAGGATATCAGCGACCTTGCAGGAGAGAGCGGATTCAAAGTCTTTGAAGGCGCTATCAAGGGGGGTGGCCACGTTCGCGGAATCAATGCAAAGGGTTTGGGGGATTACAGCCGCAAGCAAATTGAAGAACTCACCGAATATGTTAAACAGTTCGGGGCAAAAGGATTGGCTTATTTAGCCATTACATCTGAGGGCGAAGAACGATCTTCTTTTGCGAAATTCCTTTCAGAGGAAACAAAGCAAACGATATTGGAACGTTTGGACGCAAAGCAAAGTGATTTGCTCCTATTTGTTGCGGACAAACCGGAAATCGTTTTTGATACCTTGGGCCGTCTGAGGGTTCATCTTGCCGATATCGTAGGATTGCGCGATCCAGATGTGTTGGCATTTTGTTGGGTCACGGATTTCCCCTTTGCATTCTGGAATGAGGAAGAAAAAAAATGGGATCCCAGCCACCACTTATTCACCGCGCCCGTACCGGAAGATGCACACCTGATCGACAGCGATCCGGGCAGCATGCGCGGCGCACAATATGATATGGTGCTGAACAACACTGAAGTTTGCGGCGGCTCAATCAGAATCCATGATAGAGAAATGCAAGCTAAGGTATTTGAATTGATTGGTTTAGATAGCGAAGTGGCACACGAACGTTTTGGCCACATGCTGGAAGCATTCGAATATGGTACGCCTCCACATGGCGGTATCGCTTCGGGCCTGGACCGATTGGTGATGCTGCTAGCAGATGAGGAAACCATACGCGAGGTGATTGCTTTCCCCAAGAATCAAGCCGCACGTGATGTGATGGCAGATGCCCCTTCCCCGGCAGAACCAAAACAACTCAAAGAATTACATATTAAATTGGACTTAGATGAATCATGAAAATATTTCTCAAAGGAAACGGGTTGCGGCAAATAAATAGGACCTAACAAAAACATTAATCTTTGTTACCTATTCAGGGATATTTTTTTGTGGTATAAAATTAATTACCCTACTATGTCCGCGATGCAGCACATGCGTTTTGAGCCAACAAGATATTTATGGGGCTCAAATTCGTAAAAGTGATGCGATAGGCTTGAGCCAAGGCTGAGCTTTTAGAGAGGGTCCCACCCTGCTAAGGCAGGTTCAAAACTTGGTTGCACACGGCATGGTGGGGTTTCTATTTTAATCCCTATTCAATTGAGAAGACAAGTAATTTTCGGGTATAGTTATTTATCCTGAAAAAGTGATCGGATTGAAGTTTGTGTCCTGGTCAAAATGATCTATGTTCTCCGCTCGTTTGAGCGCGTTAACTACCATATAGGTTAAGGGGGTTGCAAGAACTTCGTATCCAACTTTAAATAACCATTGGGATATGATCGCCCTCAGCAATCCATCTCCGGTAAATATCCCGAGGAATGCAACCGTGATGAACACGGCGGAGTCAGCTCCCTGACCAATGATCGTTGAGCTGATCGTCCGTAACCATAGGAGGCGGCCTGCTGTCCTAACCTTGAGTTTTGCCAATACGATTGAATTCAGAAACTCTCCAATTAAATAGGCTATAAATGAGGCCACGAGCAAGCGTGGAGTAAACCCAAGGATCGCTTGATATGCCTGTTGGGCCTCTTCCGGGGTATCATAAACGCCGCCAGCATTCCAAATTGGGGCGGGCGGCAATAGACCAGCGACCCAGATAGCGACTACGACTAGCAAATTGCAAAAGAAGCCAATCCAAATCACACGCCTGGCGCGTTCAAAACCATATACTTCAGTAAGAACATCACCGAAGATATAAACAACCGGGAACAAAATAACTGCTGCTGGTAAAAATAAACCAAAAATATTCGTCACTTTTCCAGCAATGATATTTGAGACGATTAATGAAGCGACGAATATTGCTACAACCAAGGGATACCACTTGAAATTTTTATTATCCATTATTATTATCCAATAATGTTAATGCTGCTTTAGCTTCTGGGGTTTTTACCTCTTCGGCTTCAACCGTAATCCGGATACCACCGCGAATACCAAAAATTCCCTTCACGTTGCAATAGTGGGGATCTAGGGCTTTGACCAGGTCTTCAAGGATTGTATTAACCACATGCTCATGGAACACACCTTCATTCCTATATGACCATATATATAGTTTAAAGGATTTTGATTCTACGATCTTTTGGTCTGGAATATATTCGACGATAATTGTTGCGAAATCTGGTTGTCCAGTTGCAGGACAAACACATGTAAATTCATCAGTCTCTAAAGTAACAGAGTAATACCGCTCCGGATTGTGGTTGGGGAAAGCCTCGAGCTTTTTACTTGGTTTTGCTTTTTTCCCAAGTAGAGTTAGATTATCTAGATCCGATGCCTGGGTTGACATTGGAAACCTCCTGAATTTCTATAATTAACAAACATTAAAATAAAAAAACGCGTACGCGTTCTCAGCGCAGTTTTGATAGACCGGGTAGGCTGCCACCGGTAAGAGTAAGATATATATTATAACCGCTATCTATCAAATGTAGAATATTTGGTAATTCGAAATATAAGGAGACAGCCGTGTCCAAATTGAGAGATTTGAATTGTGTTACTCCCAGGAAGGATGATAAACCACTTAGTGATCAGGTTATCCAAGATTTAAACCTTCAGGTCCCAGAATGGATAGTGATCCAAGCGGAAGGCATCAAACGCTTACAGAGGGAATTTATTTTTGATGATTATCGTCAGGCCTCGGAATTTTCATTCAAGGTAGGAGAATTAGCCGAAGAGCAAGATCATCACCCGACAATATTTACCGAATGGGGAAAGGTAACTGTAACCTGGTGGACACACTTTAATAATGGATTGCATCAAAACGACTTTATCACAGCAGCTAAATCAGACCATATCTACGAAGAATTGAATAAGTAAAACCTTCTTCTGGGAATTGATAAGGTTTTGGGCATAATTTTCGCTGGTGTTGTGCATTGGTTAATTATCCTTTTCATAAGCAAATTAACCTTCAAAAAATGTATTTGGGAAAAAGTTTAGGTTAATAAGAATTTTAACCCGATTACACAATTTCGTGTATAATACGTATTCCCATACGCTGGTAAAATCTTATTCTACTCTTACTTCAGCAGGGATTTACCCTAAGCTCTTTAGGTAACCTGAACCCGGAAAAAACCAAAAACGAGTCTGCAAAGACTTACATTATCTTGCTGAAGCTTGACCATTTAGACGTTCAAATCAGACGATTTTTAATCAAATGGAAATGGTGAATGGCAGAAACTTCTACTCAGCTTAGCTTTGAAAATGTCTTCCTCAGCTTTGGAGGAACTTTAGCACTTACAGATGTAAGTTTTAAGGTAATCAAGGGTGAAATACTAGCAATAATCGGTCCCAATGGGGCAGGCAAAACTTCTTTATTGAATTGTGTTAATCATTTTTACAGTCCAGACAGAGGCGGAATAATTTTCAAAGAAAACGATCTCACTAAAATACCTCCACATAAAATTGCGAAATTAGGTATTGCAAGGACCTTTCAGAATTTAGCTTTATACAGCGGATTAAGTACCTTGGATAACTTAATGGCGGCCCGCCATATCCATATGAAGTCGAACATGATCCAGAGCATTATATATTGGGGTATGGGGCAAAAAGAAGATATTGAACACAGACGCGTAGTTGAGGAAATTATTAGTTTTTTGGAAATTGAACATATTCGCAAAGCGATAGTGGGCGCGTTGCCACATGGCCTTCGAAAGCGGGTAGAGCTGGGGAGGGCTCTCGCAATGGAACCCGACGTGCTGCTCCTCGATGAGCCGATGACAGGAATGAATGTGGAAGAGAAGGAGGACATGGCCCGGTTTATTCTCGATATCCACGAAATACGCAAAACAACCATTATGTTGATAGAACATGATATGGGTTTAGTTATGGATATCGCTGATCGAGTAGTAGTGCTAGATTTTGGAAGTAAAATTGCTGAAGGTACACCGGAAGAGATTCGTAAAAACCCAATCGTGATCCAAGCATATTTAGGTGAAGAACATATTTAAAGGGATTGTGCAAAGTGAGATATTTTTATGCAGAATGATAAAATGCCTCAGTTAGATACACTGCCAAAATATTTTTTGGTCAACTATAAAAAGTATGGGGATACTAAAGTTGCTCTCCGCCAAAAAGATTTTGGGATCTGGCAAGAATACACCTGGAAAGATTCATATGAAAACGTACGAGATTTCGCGCTTGGTTTATTTTCCCTCGGAATAAGCCGCGGCGAACGTGTCACTATCGTCGGTGATAATGACCGCCAATATCTATGGGCAGATATTGCTATTATGGCGGTGGGCGGGATACCGGTAGGCATTTTTACAGATTCTGGACCCAATGAAATGGAATACGTCATCACACATTCCGATGCGGTGCTTGCTTTAGCAAAAGACCAAGAGCAGTGTGATAAGCTGTTGGAAATCAAAGAAAAAATTCCACAGGTTAGAAATGTGATCTACTGGGACCCACAAGGCATGTGGTATTACGATGACCCCTGGTTGATTTCTTATCAAGAAGTACAAGAACTTGGTAGAAAACTAAACCAAGAAAAGCCAGATCAGTTTGAGAAATTGATAGCTGAAGGCAAGGGAAGCGATCTGGCAAACTTCTGCTATACCTCTGGAACAACGGGTTTACCAAAGGGGGCGATGTTGTCTCACAGCAATTTCATAGCATCTCGAGATGCAGTCCAAAATATTGAACCTAGGTACGATACTGATAACCTCGTTTCATTTGCGCCTCTTGCTTGGATTGCAGAACACACTTTAGCAGTCACTCCTCACGTAATCGACGGAATCATAATCAACTTCCCTGAGGCGCCAGAAACCGTGCAGGATAATATTCGCGAGATCGCACCAGATATAGTATTCTACCCGGCACGTTTATGGGAGGGACTTACCGCTCAAATTCAAGTCCGCATGACTGATAGCTCTTGGTTGAACCGTAAATTTTATGCTCTTTTCCTGCCAATTGGATATAAAGTTGCCGATAAACATTTTGCCAAGGAAGCTGTTCCTCTGAGGTTAAAGATTTTATATTGGATTGGTGATAAATTAGTATTTCAGCCTCTACGCGATAAGTTTGGATTGATCAATGTCCGTACAGCAATAACTGCAGGCGCTTCATTAAGCCCCGACATGTTCCGATTTTTCCGGGCTTTGGGTTTTAATTTAATCCAAGTTTTCGGTTCAACTGAAACAACAGCTACGGGGACGCAGCATGTTGAGGATGATATCAAGTTTGCCAGTGTTGGCCTTCCTCATGATGGTGCACATATTAAAATAACTGATGAAGGCGAGATATGTGTCGGAGGACCGATAATATTCCAGGGATATTTCAAGAATGAAGAGGCGACACAGGAAGCCCTGGAGGTCGATGAAGATGGCATACGTTGGTTCCGCACAGGTGATGCTGGATATATAGATGAGGATAACCATTTGATCTATCTCGATCGCGTAAAGGATATGATTGAACTTGCCAGCGGAGATAAATTTTCTCCCCAGTTCATCGAAGGCCGTTTGAAATTTAGCCCATACATTCGTGATGTAATGGCCTTGGGTGACCCGGAAAAAGAATACGCCAGCGCACTTATCAGCATCGATTTTGATAACGTCGGTCGTTGGGCTGAAAAGTGCGGTCTTGCGTACACAACCTTTGTCGACCTCTCTCAAAAGCCAGAGATCTATGAATTAATCTTTAAAGATGTCAGGGAGGTAAACAAGACATTGCCTGGAGGCGGACGAATTCGTAAATTCGTACTTATGCACAAAGAATTTGATGCAGATGAGGCAGAAATGACACGCACACGAAAATTGCGCCGGCGATTTCTAGTCAGTCAATACGAAGATATGATCAATTCCATGTATGGCGGAGAAGAAACCTATAGTGTCAGCGCTGAAGTGAAATATCAGGATGGAAGAACTGCCACAGTTGAGACCATGCTGCGTATAGCCGATACTGAGAAGGAGGCAGTAAACGTATGAATTGGGAACTTCTGCCGCAAAGCATTATTAACGGGATTCTTACCGGCGGAGTTTACGGCCTTATCGCGCTTGGCGTGGTGCTGATCTACAAATCCTCCGAAGTCTTTAATTTTGCTCAAGGTCACTTATTGATGTTAGGCGCTTTTATTACCTGGTGGTTTGCCGGCGCAGATGAAACTGGCGAGGAATTACTGAATTTAAATCTTGGATTTGCTGTAATCGCTGCTCTTATCGTTATCTTTCTATTGGGATTTCTCGTTGAGAGATTAGCGCTGCGGCCAATGACAGGCCAACCTTTGTTATCAATTGTTCTTATGACGTTGGGTATGGCGCTGTTAATTGAGGGACTCGTGAGCATTGTTTTCGGAATTAACGTAAAACCAAATTTTCCGGCTCCAATCTCTCGAATTGAAATGTTCAAAATCCCGTTTGAGTATCAATATAATGGAATAATTTTCGTCCAAAAACTCCGTTTGGCGGCATTTCTTGTCGCCATGTTTCTTGTCATAGTGATCGGATTATTTTTTCGGTATACCCGCATTGGATTAGCGATGAGAGCTACGTCAGAGGATCACGAATTGGCGCTCAGCGCTGGAATTAATGTCCCCCGAATTTTTGGTTTTTCCTGGGCTTTTGCGGGTGTAATTGCTACTGCCGGAGGAGTGTTATTAGCCATGTTGACAGGGGCTAGTCTCACCCTATCTACTGTGGTGTTGGTAGCATTCCCTGCTATACTCCTAGGTGGTTTTGGAATCTTTCCCAGGGGCGATCATTGGTGGCATTGCAGTTGGATTAGCTACAGAAATTGTCAAGATATCCACCGTGACTGAAGTGAAATCTGCTTTTGATATTGCTCCTTACATCTTATTGCTCGTTGTATTATTCATTCGCCCAGAAGGTTTGTTCGGACAGAAAAGGATAGAGAGGATTTAATAAATGGCTGTTATTCGCCCATCTGGAGATTTTGATCGTAACTACAATCAAGATATGGCCCTGATTCGGAAACCCTGGCAGTGGGTCCTTCTATTGCTTTCTATTGGGGCTGTGGCGACATCACCTTATTGGGCCCCACCTTATGTCTACATCAAAGCAAACCAGATAGGATATACCTTGATAGCGGTGCAAGGTTTAAATATTCTGACTGGATTTACAGGCCAGATCTCAATGGGGCAGTCCGCATTTATGCTGGCTGGCGGTTATATTTCTGCATTAATAGTCACCTATCTGAATTTATCCTTTTTCATCGCATTACCGCTCGCCGCACTCGGTGCTGGTTTGGTTGGGTTAATTTTTGGAATACCATCTTTGCGTGTAAAAGGTTTCTACCTCGCAATGGCAACATTAGCAGCTCAATTTATTATCCCTTGGTTTACATTGCACATGTTTCCAGAATACCTCGGAGGACAAAACGGGATTATCAGCGCACCAGTTCCGGTAATTGGCTCCTATGAATTCAATGAACCAGCTCGTTTCATCCATATCACTTTGTTTGTGTTGATCTTAACTACCATTGCCGCAGTGAACATTTCTCGTTCGCGCATGGGGCGTGCATTTGTGGCCATCCGTGACAATGACTTAGCAGCAGAACTATTAGGGGTTAATCTATTTGGCTATAAGCTGCGGGCATTTTTTATTGCGGCAGTATATGCTGGCCTTGCTGGAGCATTGAGAGCACACAGCAGTTGGCAAATTGGCAGCGAGATGGGCTATGATCTATCAGAGTCTATAATCTTTCTGGGCATGCTGGTTGTGGGGGGGTTGGGAACAAATTTGGGACCATTTTTAGGTACTTCGTTAATCATCCTAATGGAGGATTTTTCGAATATTGTAGGCACCAAGGTTTCTGCTGTAATGTTGACAGGCATGACTGAACGTGTGCTAACTTCCTTTAGGCCGATATTCTTTGGCTTGATCTTAATGTTGTTTTTGATATTTGAGCCGCGTGGTTTGGCCTACCGTTGGCAGTTGTTTAAAGCTTCTTGGCGCTTGAGGCCTTTTTCACATTAGGTTATGATTAAAAGAGGATTATAATAAACTAGTGCTTAATATATAAGAAGGAGGTATGCTATTTCCCGAAAATATATAAATATTTCTGAAAACACCCAATTTCCTATTCTCGAATTTCTGGAGGAGAAAAATTATGCGTAAAAAACTACTACTAGTGTTATCAATACTGGTACTTGCATCACTCGTCCTCGGTGCTTGTGGTGATGGCGATGCCACTGATGCACCTGTCGTTACGGATGCCCCAGAAGGCCCAGCAGTTACACATTGTGATGATGGGTTGGATGGCGAGACCATCAAGTATTACTATCAAGCTGGTCTAACAGGACCACTCTCCACAATCTTGGGTACGACCTTTGTGAACGCGCTCAATGATGCTATTGCTGAAGTCAATGCAGATGGCGGTGTTTGCGGAGCCACAGTTGAACTGGTGCTGACAGACACACAATATGATCCGGAGCAGGAAGTCGTCATATATCAGACGAATCGTGAAGATACACCTCCACCATTTGTCTTCAACACAGCTGGCAGCGGTGCGACCATTGCCCTGTCCCCACTAGTTAACGAAGATCATATCGTTAATTACGCTGCAGGTTTAAATGCTCAGGCTGCGTACGTGCCTCGCGACGGCTTCACCATCCTGGTAGCCCCAATCTATTCTGACCAATTTGCAGGCTTCTTGAAATGGTCTCAGGATAATTGGGCGGATGTCAAACCAGAAGGCGCCGGGGATGATATGGTTGTTGGCGTAATCGGCTGGGAAGGACCTTTTGGTGCGGGCGCTACCACACCGGAGGCTCTGGCTTATGCAGATTCACTTGGCATCACTGTGCTAGATTTAGAGACTTTCCCGGCTGCTGCTGAGGCCGACGTGATTACTCCATTACAGAGCCTGGCTTTGCAAGGCGCCAATGTGATCTATATCCAATCGCTTGGTTTCGGAACCGCTCAAGTGATCGGCACGCTCCAGGGAATGGAACTGTGGAGCTCGATGCATGTGGGTTCAGTAAACTGGGGAATGAACCAGGACGTGTTGACCGTGCTTGGTGACAGCGCCGGCGCTGCAATTGGCATGTATGGCTTGATGCCTTTCGCGTGGTGGAACGACACAGACGTCCCAGGTGTCGCCCAAGCGCGAGCAGCTTTCGAAGCTGGCGGTTATCCGGAAGCCGATAGAGGCGTCAGTTTCCTGACTGCTTATGTGGGAGTCTTCGCTTGGGTTGAGACTGTAGAAGCTACTATCGATAGGGTTGGTTTTGAGAATCTTACAGGAGATACATTCTTCGAGACTCTACAGTTGGCGAGTCCGGTCAGCGTTCTTGGGGTTTGGGAGTATGATGTCAGCGGAGAGTTACGCGCTCCAACATTTTCACAAATGGGTCAGGTCCAACTCACCGACAGTGGCATCGAGTTTGTTGTCATTGAAGAATGGTTCGAACTGCCTGACACGAAACCAGCGGCCGAGTAATTCGGTTCGTTCTAAGTTAAGTATGGGAGCGCTCACCTACTTTCTATGGGAGCGCTCCCATTATTCCTCAGACTAGCCTAATCTACGGGCAAGTGATGCATGCTAAAAATTAATAACATTGAAGTCATCTACTCTGACGTAATCCTTGTTCTACGAGGCGTATCCCTTGAGATCGAACAGGGAAAGATTGTTACGGTTTTAGGTGCTAATGGAGCGGGGAAGACCACAACCTTGAAAGCGATTTCTGGGTTGCTGCGTACGCAAGAAGGAGATATCACACGCGGCAGCATAGAGCTTGATGGTCAGCGCATTGATAAGCTTTCTCCTGAGGAGATCGTGAGGCGTGGAATAATCCAGGTGCTTGAAGGCCGCCGGCTTTTTTCCCATCTTACGGTTGAGGAAAATTTACAAGTTGGCGCGATCCCTAGCGGAGTATCGCGGGCGAAAGAACGCGAGAACATCGAAATGGTGTATAACTATTTCCCGCGGCTAAAAGATATGAGTCGCAAGACCAGCGGTTACCTGTCTGGTGGAGAGCAACAAATGGTAGTGATCAGCCGCGGTTTGATGGCCCAGCCACGTCTAATGCTGCTTGACGAACCTTCAATCGGTCTGGCTCCAATGTTGGTAAATGAGATCTTTGAAATCATTAAAAAGATTAATCAAGAATCTGGAGTAACCATACTGCTTGTCGAACAAAATGCCCGCGTAGCCTTAGACATTGCAGATTATGCTTACGTCATGGAGAACGGTCGCGTGGTTTTAGATGGCCCCGCAGATCAATTGGCTGAAAACGAAGATATCAAGGAGTTTTACCTGGGGCTTACACAAGTGGGTGAGCGCAAAAGTTATCGGGATGTGAAACATTACAAACGCCGTAAACGTTGGTTGGGGTGATTATTGTCTTATTCGGAAATAAATAATTTGGGGTAGGTCATGGATTTGAAAACAAAAACAATTTATGCTTTATTTGAACATAATGCTCAAGCATTCGGCCAATCTCCTGCATTTATTGCTGGGGAGGAAACGGTCACGTACGCCCAGTTTTTAGAACGGGTTGACAAACTTGCGGCTGGATTGAGCGATCACAATGTATCAAAGGGGGACCGGGTTTGTATCTTGGCTCAAAACTCTGTCGCTTTTATGGAATTACTCGTGGCCTGTGCAAAAATTGGAGCGATTCTATATCCGGTTAATTGGCGCTTAGCTGCAGATGAAATCTTTGGAATTATTTCACTAGCTGACCCAAAAATGCTGGTTGTAGATCCCGAATTTTTATCGCAATTGGAAGGTGCGGATTTAACTGCTATTCCTACGAAATTATTATTTGGAACCGAATCCAAACTGGGATACGGTCTTCTCACAGAAATTTATAATGATGAGATCAGATCTGCCGAAGCAGTTGAAAGCCAAGACCCAGCAGCTATCATCTCCACGGCAGCGACTGGCGGTGTACCTCGCGGGGCTGTACTTACTCATGGGAATTTTGCAGCAGTAAGTTCACTTTTCGTTGAATCATTCAAATTAACTCCTGAAGATCGCTTTTTGGCTGTGCTCCCATTCTTCCATATCGCTGGTTTGAACAATTCTCTAGGGATCGCCTGGGCTGGTGGCGCTAATGTTGTTATGGAGACCTTCGACCCAGCCTTGGGTGCCAAGTTGATCGATGATCATCAGGTGACATTAATTGGTACATTTCCTCCGATGCTAGAAATGCTGCTTGGAGCTCGCGAGCAGCTTGAAGCTAGTTGGAGTTCCCTAAAATATTGTTTTGGGCTGCTCAATCCACCAGAAGTTGTAAAAAAATTTATTATTGATGTGGGGGCTGAATATTGGACGGGATTTGGGCAGACCGAAACCAGTGGAATCGCCACATTTTTGAATGTTGCAGAAAAACCTGGTTCAGCTGGAAAAGTAGTGCCAAACCTAGAATTGCGCATAGCCAACAGTGCAGGTGAAGAAATTCCCGTTGGAGATCCTGGTGAGATTACTGTGAAAGGTCCATTAGTTTTCGCGGGATATTGGCGCGATGAAGATGCTACAAATTTTACCTCCCGCTACGGTTGGCATCATACAGGCGACGTCGGCAAGGTGGATGAAGAAGGCTATCTCTATTACATCGGACGAAAACCGGAAAAAGAATTAATCAAAACGGGTGGTGAAAACGTTTACCCCGCTGAAGTCGAGCATGCTGTTCGAGAACTGGCCGAAGTCACGGAAGTTTGTGTGATCGGTGTCCCAGATGAAAAATGGGGCGAAGCTGTTAAAGCGGTAGTCGAGCTGGCCGAGGGGAAAACCATTACAGCTGAGCAGATTATCTCTGCTGCAGGGGAAAAGATTGCATCATATAAAAAACCCCAGCAGGTAGATTTTGTTAACAAACTTCCCAGACTTGAAAATGGGGAGATCGATCGGATGGCAGTCAAAGTGGCTCATGGGTGAGTCAGCCTTTATTAACGGGGGGAATGAAATTCTGTTGAAACCAAAAGGGGGCTGTCCCAAAAGTTCCCCTCGATATCCGCAAACTCCTACATATTGGGGTTGGTTTTTTCCGAAACCTCAACATGTGGTGGTTACAATTACACGAAACCTACTTATGGGACAGCCCCCTATGTGTAAATTAGTGAGATGATTATTGTATAAGAAATCTGTTATTGTTTCATTCCAAATTGATTTCAAGACAAAAATATTCCTACTAAAAATGGCAGCAGAGCTAACAAACCTAATAAAGGGCTGCCGCGCCGTTCTGCGTTGCGGCTGTCCCAGCTGAATAGGTAGACCGCCAACCCAAATGCCAGCAAACCACCCAGGACCAATATTACAACCGACCCCCAAGGATTAAAATCTGCTGAGCTGCCCATTCCCAAAGCATTGAATGCGTTCATCGCATGGGTAGACGGTAGAACTTGAGCGATTTTCCCAGCTGCTTCTGGTAATAGGCTGTTGGGGATCATCAACCCGCCCAATAACATAGAGGGAAGAAAGATTACCTGTGACCACAACACGGTCATGCGGGTAGATGGGGAGATCACACCAACTAATACACTGATTCCGGTTGATGCGGCTGCAATTGCCATAAAGGTGAAGACAAATCCAAACCAATCCACAGGCACGGGAGCATCAAAAAGAGATATCGATGTAACCGTGATGATCGTGCAAACGATCAATAAATGCAGCATGGCTGTCAAAGCAGGGATAATCAATATTGACAGTGCGGGAACACCATTAATTTTATAGGTGCGGTAGATGCCATCCTCGCGTGCCTTTACTAATGGGTCTGGGATACCCAGCAAAGTGGAGGCAATGATCGCAAAAGTTACCATCACTGGGATCAGGGTCTCAAGAAAATCAGGGTTAATGTCAACCATAATAAAAGCCATCATGAAGAAGAATCCAAGTGGAAATAAGTAATTCAACATAAATGCCTGTTTATCACGGATGCCGACGCGGAATTGAAAGTTGAAGTGATTGATAAAAGCGTTCATTTTGTGCCTCCGGAGGTTGCTATTTCTAGGAAACGGTCTTCTAGGGAAGGTCGTTCTACACGTAAGTCGATGAGGGTATCATTCTGAGCTTCGACGTGTGCGATTATGGCTGAAACAGTGGGGCCAATATCAGTACTGAAGTAAACGTCGTAATCTTCTTTTTGGGTATGTTGATTTACTGCTGGAAAATTAGCACCAGAATTAGATAAGCTTGAGTTTTTTGTGCGTACTGAAACTTTAGTTAATCCTGCGCCTTTAGCGGTGATTTCCATCGGTGTACCAATAGTGACAAGTTTTCCGCTTAACATAATGGCCACCCGATCAGACATTTCTTCTGCTTCAGCCATATCATGTGTGGCTAATATTATCGTGGTGCCAGCGGCTTGAAGTTCGCGCATCATTTCGTGCAGCTCAACGCGTGAGGGCACATCCAATCCAGCAGTCGGCTCATCCAGGAAAAGCACCTTAGGCTGGTGAGCAACGGCCAAGGCCAAAGCCAAACGGCGCTGCAGCCCTGTCGATAGTTCGTGGTATTGTGTTTTGCGTTTCCCCTCCAAACCCATGCGGTCTAGCAAATCGAAGCGCGGCGCAACATCGTGATAAGCGCAGAAGAACTTCATCGCTTCGTCCGGAGTAAAGGTTTCCGGCAGCCCGCCAGATTGAAGCTGTACACCGATTAGGTTACGAAGTTTTGGCTGTTCCTTTGTTGGGTCGATGCCCGCTACGCGCATTGAACCACCATTTAGGTCACGCAAACCCTCGAGGCTTTCGAGGGTGCTGGTCTTCCCGGCTCCATTGGGTCCGAGCAGACCGAAGATCTCCCCTTCCTTCACGTCAAAACTTATGCCATCAACGGCGACGAAATCACCGTAAGTCTTGCGGAAGTCTTTCACTTGGATAATTGATTCTGTCATACGATTTCTCCTTGAACGATAAAAAAAGTAAATTTTTTCTATGGATAATATAAACATAATTGTCATATCTGACATCGTCTAATCATACATTTCCAACTTACCCTTTCGTACGATGTACTCCCGACCAATGGCAGGAATCCTCAGGTGGAGTACAATAAAAATGAAATGGAAAAGAATAAAAATATTCGAAGGAAAATTAAAGAATTGTTCATTCCTCCCGGTGAGGAGAACCTGGAAGAATTTAAAGAAATCGCTCCATTCTTTATATTAATCACAATTGTCCTGGGATTTATGTATGTACAGTCGGTAAATTCATCTACCGAATTAAATGATCCATGGCGATTGGGTGTGTTTTCGATATTATTCTTCCTTCACATTCTTCTTTACTGGATGGCAATTAATCTTTCTTATTCTGTACGCAGAACCTATGTTTACCTTTCAATACAAGGAATTTTGGCTTTATTCCTTGTATTAATAAGTTTACATCCCCCATTAGTAGTTTCCTTGTTTGCAGCGTTGATCGGAAAGGGAATCGGAATTATCGGAAATAGGCGCAGATCGGTGATTGCAGTAGCATATTTTGTTACATTAGCATTATTCAGTTTCATGCTATCAAGTGATTTGTTTGCAGCCGAACAAATAGTTTCAACATTTATTCCAGCCATTATATTTGTCATTATTTTTATCGTCCTTTTTAACCGCCAGATTGAAGCACGCGACCGTGCCCGAACTCTCCTAAAAGAACTTGAGGTTGCCCACTCCCGGTTGGCTGAATATACTCTCCAGGTAGAAGACCTGACTCTGAAGGCAGAAAGGCAACGCATGGCGCGCGAGCTTCACGACACGCTCGCACAAGGGCTTGCCGGTTTGGTATTGCAATTAGAAGCGGTTGATTCGCATCTTGAGGGAGGTACATACGAACGTGCAGATGAGATCGTCCAGCAGGCAATGACTAGAGCTCGCGCCACTCTTGCTGATTCTCGCAAAGCAATCGATGATTTACGAATGGAGCGTTTTGGCGTTCAAGATTTGAGAGATGAGTTAGTTGATGTGGCCGCGAAGTTCGAACATACCAATGGAATCTCGTGTGAGCTTGAGTTGGATTTACCTCAGGAATTGAGCCAGACGCTAATCGAGAATACTGAAAGGGCTGTAATTGAAAGCTTGAGGAATGTAGCCAAACATGCCAAAGCTTCAAATGTGTCACTAAAGATTCAAGCACATAATGATATCCTTGGAATAAATATTAAAGATGATGGAATTGGTTTTGAGGTGGAATCCGCGTTTTCACTACCGGGACATTACGGATTATTGGGTTTGAGGGAACGTGCAAAACTCGCTGGAGGTAGTTTGTCTATCGTCAGCGCACCCAACAATGGGACTGAAATTCACATGCAGCTTCCTCTAATTGGTGAATGAATAATGCAAGATAAGATTAGGATATTAATCGCGGATGACCATGCTATTGTAAGGGAGGGATTGCAGTTGATTTTAGAGACTGTGGACAAGTTTGAGGTAGTGGGCGAGGCTGCTGATGGCGCGGAGGCAATAAAATTGATAACTGATCTTAAACCTGATGTTATCCTTATGGACTTACGCATGCCGCGCATGGACGGTATCACCGCTATCAAGCATATCCAAAAGGATTTTCCGGATATTGCCGTCATCATCCTTACAACCTACAACGAAGATAAGCTCATGCTTCAAGGCCTTAAAGCTGGCGCGCGTGGGTATTTGCTCAAAGATACTGGACGAGAAGTGCTTTTCGACACAATTAAAGTCGCGGCGCGTGGTGAAACATTGCTCACCTCAGAAATTATCAACCGTGTCTTATCTTTCACTGGGGAAAGCCAGAAGTCGCCAAATAGAAATAGTGGAGGAATAAATTTAACAGAGCGGGAGAATGAAGTACTTAACGCAGTTGCTCAAGGTGGGACGAGTAAGGAGATTGCTTATAATCTAAGCATTACTGAGCGGACCGTCAAGGCCCACTTGACATCCATTTACAACAAGCTCGGTGTGAATTCACGGGCGGCCGCCATCGCAGAGGCAGCTAAACGCGGTTGGTTGTCTGGGGCTGAACAAGATGATTCCATCTGACTAAAAAAAACGGCTAATGTGTATTAGACTGTTTTTTACCTGATTTTATTTGAAAACCACCAAAGGTTTAGATATCAATTACAAGTTTGGCGTTGATACCTTCAATTGTTGCTAAAAATTCTACGTAAATCTATTTTAAATAAAGCGTAAAATATATAGCCCCGGCTAAATAAGCCAGGGCTATTGTAAAGTGACCATTCCGATATGTGGATTATACTTCCTCGACCGCTTCCGGTTCAGGCGCTTCTTTCTTGGCCACTCTCCTGAATCCATTGCGGGAAAACCATTTTAGGATTGGCAGTTGCCAAATGCTCTTCTTCTCCGGCTGCTCACGCTCGGTTAATTTCACTACCGCGGTTGCCCAGGTAAGACCTGCTCCAAATGCTACGAAGGCTAAGGTGTCTCCGATTTTGGCTTTGTCCTGCTCCAGGGCTTCGCATAATGCTATCGGTATTGAGGCTGCGGAAGTATTACCATAATTTTGAATATTTACGAATACCTTCTCTTTAGGTAAACCAACCTGACGGGCAGCAGAATCGATGATGCGTTTATTGGCCTGGTGGGGAATAAAGAGATCAATATCTTCAACTGTCAGCCCAGCTTTCTTAATGGTTTTTTTCAGAGATTTGCCCATAATGCGGGTGGCGAATTTGAAGACTTCGCGACCATTCATTTGCAGTTTATGTAAGCCTTGCTCAATCATTTCGGTTGAAGGAGGATTCCTGCTGCCGCCTCCGGGAAGAATCAGATGCTCTGCTTTTGAGCCGTCAGAGCCCAATGTGTAAGCTAGAACTCCAGCAGGTTGGTTGCTTGCTTCCATCACCACTGCTCCAGCGCCATCGCCAAATAATACACACGTTTCACGGTCTTCCCAGTCAAGCCAGCGCGAAATCAATTCGGCACCAATTACAAGGATTTTGTCTGCTGTTCCCGCAGCGATAAACTGTTGGGCAGTGGCTAAAGAGTAAACGAATCCTGTACAGCCGGTTACTAAAGTGAAAGCACCAACATCTTTCGCGCCTAAGGCTTGTTGAACTTGGGAAGAAATGGGAGGAGTTAAGTAGTCTGGACTGGAAGTAGCTACAATTATTAGATCGAGGTCCCGAGCGCGGATATTTGCCTTCTTAAGTGCCGCGCGGCCTGCCTCTGTAGCCATATATGATGTATGCTCACCCTCGCTTACAATATGTCGTTGGTGAATTCCTGTACGTTCAACGATCCACTCATGTGAGGTATCAACTTTTTCCTCCAACTCAGCATTTGTGACTACCCGTTCTGGCGTATATTTTCCCCATCCGACGATGTTTCCATAGCGTTCTTCCATTTCAGCCTCCTTCTTATGGCTGCCATTTTATCATAAACTCACGCGGGAGATATTATTATTAACACCAATTCAAAGTTATAGATGCGAAAAACAATTTGCTTGTTTAGTCTCTAAAAAAAAACCGCACCACTACCGATAGGTAGTGATGCGATATAAATAGTTTGATATTTCTTTTAAGGGTTACTTCTACCTTAATCAGCCACTCGCTTTGTTGTAGAACTGTACCAACATTCCTGCTTGCATGCGTAGGGTATTGATAATAACTGTTAATGCCAGAGTAATGGCTGTGAACAGGAATGACATTCCTACAATCCGCAGGGGGTTGAGCCACTTGGCATAACTACTGACTGTACCGAGTTGGGAGAGCAATTCAGAATTTACTTCTGCGGTGTTTAGTTCAGTGGCAATCGTGTGATTAAAATAATCAGGAACGACTCCAGTGGCCAAAACGATTCCAATTATAAGGGCGGCCAAAAGGATCATAACACCCATCACAGTAGAGAGTTGGAACATCCGCACTCTGCCGGGAATCGGCGGGGTGGGAGGGGCCAGGTTGGCGGGCATGTGAGCAGCGATGACCTTGCCCATGTGGCGAAGTTTCTTGGCAATCGTGCCCAAAGCCATAGTAATGGCCATCAAGCCCAATCCAAGGCCGAAGAACTTGAATTGAGGTACCCAGGCTTCAATAACGTGCCTGGAGACATTCGCATCTACGAATGTACTACCTGCCGCAGCAGTTTCACGGGCTTCTTTAGCATCCGCGAAGAATGCGGATTGAGCAGGTGAGAGCACTGTAAAACCGACGAACAAGGCGATCAATACCAGCATCCAACCAACAACTGCGATCATTGGGAACATAGGCATCATTCCTTCAATCATATTGAAGGGCATACCGGGTTTGGGGTCTTTTTGAATTTCACGCATGATAATTTCTCCTAAACTTTTACTTATTCACCCTTCTTGACGAGGATGGGGAAACAAACATTCAGTACCTGGCCGCGGTTGCTGAGCAGGTTGGGTATCGTAGAGAACGCGAGCGCAATCCCTACCATGAAGGAAGCCACACCAAGGAATGTGAGTGGTTCCAACCAACGCGGGGTAACGGTCAGCGTTTCGAGGTCGCCCAAGAGGGCGTCACCCACAGCTGCGCCATCGCGAGATTCTTTCGTATTTTCTCCAAAGTAACCGGAGGCGGTCGAGCTGAGGGAAAGCCCGATCACGAACGAAATCATTACTAAGATCCAGCCAATTGCTGTAAGTACCGGAAATACCTTAGCTTGCCAGGATGATTTGGGGGGAGCTACGTTTAACATTATAAATCTCCTATTATTCAGCGTCATTGCTCGCTAATTTCCGCGGGCGACGTGAATTCCTTTCTTGATCATTTCAGTTTGGTTTGTGAGGATTGTGATAATTGTTGCCAATCCCATTACTATGGCCAGGAATTCTGTGGCGATTCCGAAGAACTTGAAAGGGATCAACCAGGCGGAAGTGCTGTGAATCGATTCTAACTGACCTAGCAAGGTTGAACCAGCAGCGGCTTCGTCAATCACTGGCAGCGAATTTGAAAATACTTTACTGGCCACACTTGCATTTTGGAATCCTATAACTAGGGCAATTATGAAGATTAATAACCCTACCATCATCACCATGGGCATAAGCGGGCCAAACCACGGAGGTTTGGGCATAGGTGGGCGTTTCTCAGTTGGTAAGTTTGACATTACTTGCTCACCAGCAGCTTTGAGATTATCGATAATGACGCGTAAGGCCATCACTATTCCGCCCAAGATCAAGCCGAGACCCAGGAATTTGAAATAGGGGAGCCATTGGCCGATGCTTTCCATGGAAGCGCGCTCCGTCATGAGGGTGGTTTCGCGAACGAGTTTAGTCTCAGCGAAGTAAGTTGCGGCGGTTTGTGAGTTGGAATATCCGACGAAAAATGCAATGATCACGATCATAAATCCCAAAAGGATAAACATGGAATACATGCGCGCCATTTTTCCAATCATTTGTTGCATAATAATTCTCCTTCTAAATTTATTATTGAAAAACAAGATTTTGAGTAATATTTAAAATTTTCCATAGCAATCCTTTCGCTCCTCTCCTTTAATAACTCCGATGTGTCTTTGACTATGGTTGATGTTGTGTTCTTACATGTAATGAAACAATTGTATTCTCAAAAAATATGTGGGGGGGGACTCTAAAAATGTAGGGGCGACTCGGCGAGTCGCCCCTACGATATAAATTATGATCTTTGGTTATTTTCTTAGAAATTGTGGGTGAACTTCAGTTTAAATCGTCAATCCAACTTAATTTCTTATCTTTGGCGGCTTTCCCGTCTCGCATGATCACGTTGCAGTCCAAATATTTCATAAAATCCCGAAGACAAGACAGCAGGGCGGCTTGCATGTCATTATTTACGACCACATCTTCTTCCCACCACCAATCGTTCATGGTGAGGAAGCGCTTCTTCTTATCAAAAACTGGCTCAAAACGAGCTACAAAGCTATCTCCATAGACGACTGGCAGCACGTAATAACCATATTTGCGCTCTGCTTTGGGTTTATATACCTCCCAGACGTAATCAAATCCAAAGAGTATGCTGATCATCTTTCGGTCCCAAATGAGGTTATCGAGCACGCCAATGATTGTAGCGTGTGCTTTACGAGGTTTTTTAGATTGAACTTGTTTGAGTGCAGGCAGATCAATTGTACGCAAAAGAAATACTTGTTTTGGAATATCATCGATGTTTAATGCCATTAGTTTTCCGCTATCCACCAACCTGTGGAAGGCCAAATTTCGCCGCTGGCTCTTTATGCTGCTCAACCCTAACCATTGATCGCCAGCCATTGCTCTTACCAAGCCAAACCCGCCCACCCGTCGTAAGATGTGCCAGTCGGCATAATCATCATCTTCTTTATGCGGCTCTGGAGTAGTCAGTAGACTAGCTGGCAGCAAGTTTTCGACCAGATCGAATACGCGCCTGGTCCCAACCTTGTGATGAATGCCTAAGGCCCCGCTTTCATACAGCATTTCAAGAGCGGCTGTCACCAAGCGAGTTTGGCGCCCCCAAAAACCTTCTACCGTATCTTCATGTTGTATATCTATTGATGAGAGAGGGCCGCGTTCTCCAATGATCTGTAAAACTTTCTGGCTTAGATCTACCGCGCTTTCGAAGCGTTCTTCGTAATACTCACGCAGCTGCTTGCGTTTACGATAAAAAAAAGGCCAATCGTTAGCCATATGAATGGATGCCATCTTATCCCGTCCGTCCCAAAGCTTTCGTTCTTTATATAGCAGCCTTTCTAACATTGCTGGTTTGTATTCCTTTATTCGCGATTGCAGGACCAAATCAGGATTGCGCCCAACCACATTAATTGGATCGTACTGGATACAGCCAACCCGCTGGATATAATCCATAACCCCGCTTTTCCCCTTTAATTTACGCGGCGGCCAAAGGCCCTGATGAGCCAGCAGGAACCGCCTGGCGGTTTTATTGCTGATGGTGAGAGAAGCGTTAGGGGGTTTGTTTGTCACTTGATTATTTCAGATCTGAGATTGCCGGATAACCTCCAGCTCCTATAGCCGCATGAACTGAGCGCAAGATTGCCTGTGACACTACCTGGGCGGCGAAAGCGCCGACAATATTTACATCCGCTTTTTTCTTCCCGGTTGCCATTGAGAACATCGTATCTCCATCATGTAATGTATTAGCGGGACGAATAGCCCGAACAACGCCATTTTGTGCCATTTGAGCCATTTTTGTAGCTTGAGGTTTGTCAAACTTGGCATTAGTTGCCACCACTCCGATCACGGTATTTTGGCGGGATGCCAGGCTCAATAAGGTGCGGCCAACCAAGCCGCGCATAACTTTCAAAGCATCTGCAAACATACCCTCCCCGACCTTTAACGGCCCTTTCTTGACGCTGCGCGCACCTGCGACGATCTGACCATTTTCGGGGTCAATCACATCGCCTATCGCGTTGACAGCCACTATCGCACCAACTATCACCCCCGCTCCGATTTCCATGCTGGCAGTTCCTATTCCAGCTTTCATTGCTTGGGTAGGACCCAATATTTTTCCGACCGTAGCGCCTGTGCCGGCGCCGAAATTTCCTTCGGCTGGGGGTTTTACGCTAGCCTTCAGGCAGGCTTGATAGCCCATTTCCGCATCTGGTCGGATTTTTGGATTTCCGATGAAAAGATCATTCAGAATCACGGAGGGGACAATTGGGATTTTAGTCACACGAATGTCATAACCGATCCCTTTTTCGTCAAGATACTGTACGACTCCTGATGCAGCGTCCAGGCCAAACGCGGAGCCCCCAGAGAGCATGACAGCATAAATCTTCTCAATGTGGTTGACAGGGTTGAGCAGAGCGATCTCGCGGCTTCCAGGGCCTCCACCGCGCTGGTCAACGCCGGCCACCGCGCCCTTTTCACACATGATAACTGTGCAGCCGGTTAATGCTTCATCGTCCTGGGCTTGTCCCACTTTAATTCCAGGGACATCCGTGATCGCATTATGCATTTTCTTCGCCATGAGTGAATCCTTTGATAATATTAAAGGTATATTATTACATATTGTATCTAGATGTAGCAATTAGACCCTAAGGGTCTGTAGAGCTTGTTTACGAAGTTGGTAAATTCAAAACAATACCGATTACTGTTTAGTTCTTATTAGGAGACCCTTAGGGTCTTTTGATAGCCCTACCAGGCATAGGCTTCGGGGGCTTGGCCTCCTGGCCCTGGCCAGATTTCATCTAATTTCTTCAAACTATCTTCATCAAGTATGATTTCCAAGGCGTGAAGACTGCCCTCAAGCTGTTTCATTGTACGCGGGCCAATAATCGGAGCGGTTACAATCGGATTGTTAAGCAGCCAGGCTAAAGCTACATCCCCAGGACTTTCCCCTAATTCATTGCAGAAATCCTCATATGCTTCCAGTTGTGTTTTACTTTCTTCGATCTTTTCTTTCTGGTAATCAGAAGCCCTGCGGCCTTTAGTAAATTTCTTCAAAGCTCCTCCAAGCATGCCCCCGCTCAACGGACTCCAGGGAATCAATCCCAGACCAAATTCGCGGCAAGCTGGGATAACTTCTAGTTCAACCGTGCGCGAGCTGAGGTTATACAAGCTTTGTTCGGAAACCAATCCCATGAAATAGCGGGCTTTGGCTTCTCCTTGTGCTTGGGCGATATTCCAGGCTGCAAAGTTGCTGCTTCCAACATATAATACTTTTCCTTCCCTGACCAATTGTTCCATCGCCTGCCAGATTTCTTCCCAGGGGGTTAAACGGTCGATGTGGTGCATCTGGTAGAGGTCGATGTGGTCGGTTTGCATGCGTTTCAAGCTGGCCTCGCAAGCTTGCTTGATATGGTAAGCGGACAGACGTCTTTCATTTTCACCTTCCCCCATTTGCCCATAAGCTTTCGTGGCTAAAACGATTTTTTCGCGCCTACCATCTCCTTTTGCCAACCAGCGGCCGATGATATTTTCTGTGATGCCTTCCCCCATTTTCCAGCCGTATACATTCGCGGTATCGAAAAAGTTGATTCCCAGGTCAAGGGCCTTATCCATCTGGTTAAAGCTGTCTTTTTCTTCGGTTTCTGTACCATAATTCATCGTACCTAAACACAACCGGCTGACCTTCAAACCGCTGCGTCCTAATTGTGTAAATTCCATCGTGTAACCTCCAAGGTTAACTATTTATCTGATCAACCTGGCTGATCGGATTTTTCGATTGGTCTACTAGGATCAGTGATCCACTCGCTCCACGAACCGGGGTAAAGTAGAGCTTGGCCTAAACCAGCATGAACCAGAGCTAAAATATTATGTGCTGCGGTTACCCCTGAACCGCAGTAAAACACGGTTTGTTTTGCATTTACTTCGCCTAGAATATTTTCGAAATGGGTGCGCAATTCTTCCTGTTCTATGAATAGACCAGCATTATTTAGATTCTGCTTGAAAGGGAGGTTCAATGCACCGGGGATATGCCCAGCAATGCTATCGTATGGTTCCTCTTCTCCACGGAAGCGTTCAGGACTGCGTGAATCGACCAGGAGCATATCTGGGTTGTTGCGCATAGCCAAAACCTGATCAACTTCGATGATCAAGTGTGCATTCGGACGCGGATTAAAATCTTGGCTCGGCCTGTTTTCTACACCATTTTTGGTGGGTTGATTGTTTTTCAACCAATGCTGCCAACCACCGTCTAAAACCGCAACGGCTTCATGTCCAAGCCAGCCTAGCATCCACCAGAGACGTGCAGCTATTGCGCCACTAGCATCATCGTAGACAACAACCTGGGTGGTTTCGCCAATTCCCCAGGCAGATAATTTGCCTGCAAAGGTCTCTATGGGGGGCAAAGGGTGGCGGCTGGTTTTTCCAGGAATTACCTGACCGGATAAATGCTCATCTAGGTTGGCGTAAACAGCGCCAGGGATATGTGCATGCTCGTATTGTTTTCTCCCGAGCGAGGTGTCCGTTAGAGAAAATCGACAATCAATTATGGCCCAATCAGGGTTATTGAATTGATCGGCTAATAGGTCAACCGGAATCAAAGTTTTAAAGATCATTGTTGTATTAACCTCGTTCGTCTAAAAGAAATTGCCAGGCTAAAAGCCTCGAAAAACCAGGCAATCGTCAGTGCAATAGCTGCAAGAGCTATTCCGGGTGCTCTGAATGAAACCCCAAAAAATAAAACAATCAGCATTGATATCAAATTGATTATCATAGCGCTAGTCACCGGTATCGTAGCTCCTCTGGCGGTAAGGAGTCCACGGAAAAAGAAGACTCCTGCGGAGATTATGGGAATTAGAAGACCAATACGTCCACCAATGACAGCTAAATTTGTTAATTCTTGTGAGAGTCCTATCAGTGTGCGAAAATAGAACTGGGAAAATGGGGTAAAAACTACAAATCCTAAGATTAATAAACACACCAATCCTACACGAAAGCTGAAAGTTTGAAGAGGTTTTTGGCTGTTTTTTTCTTCACTAAGTGCGATGATAGCTTCAGGGAGCGCGACCGTAGGTGAGCGCACGAAAAATAAGAGGCTAGATAAAATGGGCCAGGCAGCCAGGGTATTTTCTGGATTGGGGTTTCGCGCCAGCGCGGACCGATTAATGGCTGCATGAGCAAGAAGAGCAGCATACTGGCAGCCAGCGGTGAGTGGAATTTGACCAGGTCGAAATATTTCAATTCGGAGTCGTTTTTCCGCTGATTTTCCTGGCTGAATTTTTCCGCAATTAATTTACTCGCCGCCCACTGGGCATATAGCGCCTCGGCGATTACACCGACGTTGAGTGCAAGCGCTCCGACTATGACACCTTGAATCTGCCCTATGAAAGCCAGGAGAATGACTGTTGCAGCTATGCTGGTCAATCTTACCGCGGTTCCTTGGCCGACAAAACGAGTTTTTCCATGCCGAATCAACACCCCTTGCTTGAAGCGTCTCCACGCAATAGCTGCACTCCAAAATAGCATATAACGCATCCCCAAACGGATCGACTCTAGGAGCTTTTCCGGAATCCCCATTAGGTCATCTACGATGATATCAAATAAAACAGTCCAACCCATCAAGGCGTGGATGATGGTTGTAATAACCATCAAGTGTAGCGTGAAGCGCCTTAATTGCAGATAACTCTGCCGGCTGCGGGAGAGGGCCGTGCTGGTAGACAGCAAAGGGATCACCGGACTTTCAATGGTGATGCTCAACGAGACCACGATCCCGAAAGCTGCAATCATTAGCTCGGCATCAAACATGCGCGCTAAAGCGCCATTGATGACAGGCCCCTCAGTAGCCATCAGCAGCCAACTGGCAGCGAGTGGCAGCCAGTAGATTAAGATACGTTTTTGGGTTAGGTTTGGGGTGGTTGGGGAATATGCCTCAGCACTGCTGGTCATTGAAAGAGTATACCACCAACCCTAAAACCTCAAGCCCCACAATCAAGCTTGCCAATCTCCAGTTTTTTCTTCAATGTCTTCCTTAAGTTTTGAAAATCGCTCTCGTAGAGTCAGGGCAATAATACCAAATGCCAACAATGAAAATCCGGTTCCGCATATGATAAATAAAGATCCCAAATCTGAAAGAGCGTCAAAGATAATACTCACGACGGCTAAAACTAAGAATGCACCCGGCGTGAAGACCAAACTGCGAGAACGCAATATAGTTCCATAAGCTATCACGGCCAAAGATTGGAAGAATAGGATAAAGAAGTATTGGAATTCTCCGGTAGAGATCATTTGAAGATATGTTGTGCTCAATAAGATGAGCTGTGAGAGCATTCCAGTAATGAACGCGGCAGTATTAATTTTCCTCTTTGCAAGGAGGTAATGCATGACGATTCCCAAGCTCGCCGCTCCTATCGAATAAAATTGTGGTTGCGAGATATCCATAGCGGAAAGAGCCAGGAAGTACGCTTCAAGATAAAAAAGATTGGCAGGAAATCCAAACATTACATCCTTACGGTAAAAAGCCTCGATGGTGAAGGCTGCGGCAACAAGTGTTACGCTCACTATTGCCCCTACTCCTCCGTAAAACAGAGCTATGAGTGAAAGAATTACACCAAAGGTTAAACCGCTGGCGCGCATCAAATCAGACCATCTTTCTGGCCTTCTCAATCTTATAGGTATGAATCCCAACAGATAATAAATGAATATTCCCACCGCGAAGAAAATCAGCTCAGTTTCATCATATTCAAATAAGGCGCGGAAATAAGCGCCTAATAGCAGCAATTGAGCGGCAAAACCAGCCCAATCCTTGCGCTGTGAAAAAGCCTCAGCAGCGAATAATAATGCTGTCAGGGCGATACTAACGATGCTGGCAAGGCCTCCAATGGCAGGTGCCAAGACCGAGACCAATAATGCCAATGCTAGACCACTCTGGCGCAAGACCTCCGCCCAATTGGTAACTTTTAGACGCGCGCCGAGGAAGATGCCGGTTACGTAGTAGATGCTTGCCAGGCTGATCAGGTAAGCCATCAAAGCTGTCTCCCCAAAATAATCCAGGAAATAAAGCGTTGAAATTGTTAGAATGGCTGAAGCCAAATAACCTAGCTTTGGAGTCTTGTCTAAGATCGCATAAACATATACCACAGCAGCATAGATTAGATAAGCAAACCCCACCCTCATCGGATCGTAAGACCCGTCAATAACTAATACTAATAAATTTATTGCGCCTATGAAAACACCCATTACGCGAGGAGAAATATACCAGACTGGACCCAACTGAAATGATTTTCTGGCTGCGATGTCAATTGCCAGGAATACAGGAGTGGGCCATAAGAGTACGAACCCCGGAAAAAATATAAGGTTATCCATTATTGGTAAGGTAAAAAATATTAGATACGCGAGAAATGACAAAAACAGACTAGAAAACCAAATAATATGCCGCGGCCTTCGGAAGTGGAGCCAAGCATAAACCATAGCAATAACTAAAAAAGTTGAGAAAAGGGAAACCGACGATCCTGAAGAACTTGCCAAACCGATTGAGTAAAAATATAGCGGTGCGGTGGCAATTAATAATGGACGCGAATACACTTCCCCCACGACGCGTTTAATGTTCCGAACAAATTCGCTGCTCAGTGCGAAAAGACTTGCCCAAACCCAGGTAAAGATCATTACGGTTGTATCATTGGGAGAAAAAGTACTCATGAAGTACCAGGCGACAGGAAGTAAGCTGGCGACTGCGAAATATGCGAGAATCTTTGCCGGGAAGATGATATTGCTCGCCACGAAAAAACCAGCGGCAAGTAACCAATTCAAGCTGACCAGCAACCACCAGGTGTCTGCCAAATTTGTTCGACCAGCAGCGAAAGCCGCCACACTAATTAGAGAAACCAACATTGTCAGCCAAATTTGAAGTTGGGTTAAAAGAAATAACGGTCTAGCAAAAGCGCTGTCTTTCCAACTTTGCAACCAACGGCTACCGAATAGACCTACGTATGCGATCAAGATCAAAAATAGGTGCGTCACATGGCTAGAGCCATTCGTCCAGTTCCCAAGATGAATTCCGGTAAAGCTGAGGGCAGCGAGCGCGGCTAAGCTGAAAAAGGGAGATTGAAAACCAATCGTGCTGGCCCCCCATATGATTGCTAGAAATACAGTCACGAAAAACCAATATGGCGCATCCTGGCTGGGTGACAAATTGAGGGCTTCTTCAATCACCGAGGCATCGGTAATCAGCATGAATGAAAAAATTATAAACAGAACAAAACTAGCCTGTGGCAGCCTTTTGCGCAGGGCTATTGATGCTCCCAAGAATATGGCCGTATTTCCAAGGAGAATTGGAATCCTCAAGTTCTCAATTACAGCCGCGAAGATGAAGGAGGCGGCGATAACGAAAAACGCTCCCAGATATAATGCAGTCTTGATCGTGGATTCGCTTAGTAATATTTCCCCAATACTTTGTTTGGCTTGTGGTGGTTTCTGGCTGATAGTTTGGATGGGTACCTTAGATTTACCGAGACTTGGTTGAAGGTCGAAATTGTAACGCCCCTGGAGCACAATTGATTGTTCGGGACTTATCAGCCCATCCGCCTCCCAGCGTTTCATGTGGGCAATAATTAATTCCCGGTAATGCCTGGATACGGTGGAACTTTGCTGGATTAAGCTTCGGTTGGCCTGTGAGGCCAGCGCCGAAATTGCAGAGTCACGGACCTTTTTGCTCTTATCATGGATGGCAATATTTTCTAATCCGCGCACAATTTCATACCTGCTGCTATCCATTTTGCCAAGCTCTTCTATGGCCTTAAATCTGGTGGCGGCTTCTTTAGATTCTAGTTTGCGCAGCAAGATGTCGATAGCTTCAGAATTATTAAGATCAGGCATCGTTCTTCCTCTGGTTATATTGATCCTAGTAGCGATGTTAAACCCTGTTTGGTTAATCCCGCATTTAAGTCTTTGTTTTGATTAGACCAATACTACCTTGAATTTTCAACTGTAGATTTTTTATCGCGCAACCCAATGATATAAACAATTATCTGAACAATTAAGAATATTACACCTGCAATTATCCCGGGCAGGAACTCCCGATTTTCGTCGCTTATGCTCGCGAAAAAGACACTGAACATAGCAGTTACACTGCCTATGATTGAAATAAAAATTGCCCACAAAGATGAACTGTTCCCAAGCCTAGATTTTTTGGGTAAATCATTCCAATGGAAGGCTTGATTAAGCTCGGGGTGTTCTTCCAGGTAATACTCCTTGATCTTTTTCATCGCCTCGATGCTATCAAACCAGGTAAATCGCACCCTGGCTAACTGGGCAATAATAAGAAGACTGAATAAACTGAAGAATCCAGCAATTAATGATAGTCCACGATTAAGATAATCAATATTGAAGTTGTCGGTATTCAATCCCAATATTCCCACCACAACACTTCCTAAAGCAACCAGGTAGAGATTAGTCACTCTGCTGAACTCTTCATTAGATTGCAGGGTGACATTTGAACTGTATTCAAATTCGGCGATCAGGATCTCGTTCGGTTTCAGACTATCCTGGTTATTCCCATCGTCTTTGGTCATGTTGTTCTCTAAATAAATCTTCAAACCTGATAAGGTAATGTTTACTTCTTCGCCTTGGTTTTTGGTTTCGCTGATTTCTTTGTCTTTTTCTTGGTGGTTTTAGTTTTAGTAGTCTTTGCCTTGGCTGCCTTTTTATCCTCTGTTTTGGTCGTAGTCGATTTTGCCGGTGTTTTATTGGATTTAGCAGGGGCTTTTTTGGTTTTAGGTTTTGCCGACTTGCTTTTGGCTGTCTTTGTTTTAGTTGTTTTGGGTTTCTTCTCTTTGGTTGCTTTTGCAGTGGATACTTTCGGTTTAACAACTTTTTTCTCAATCCTGGCTTTCGCCGCTAGCGGTTTTTGGGATGGTTTCCAGGTCGGTGCCCAACGTCGAAGCTGTTTCTTTGGCAGTTTATTTACTCTGCGGCAGCGCGGGCAATGGGCATTGTAATATTTATGCCCCTTTGATGTGATCTCGTCTAATGCTGCGTGGATCTCATCCTTTTTGAAATCAAAAGGAGTGTGGCATTTATAGCAGCGGATTTGCATAGTAATCTCCTAATAGTATACGTTTTCAATACTTAATATTTGCTTTGTTTTCTCGAGGCAACGTAGATTCCTACCAAGATGAGTATAGCACCAAACAGCTTCAAAATGGTAGGAGCTTCGTGCAGGAAAAAGTAAGCTAAAACTGTAGATCCAATTGGCTCACTCAGTAATGTTATCGAGACAATGGCTGCAGAAAGGTATCGCAAAGCCCAATTATAGGTAGTATGCCCCAATAGTTGAGGTATCAATGCGAGCAGGATCACCCACACATAAAAGTTTCCTGGATAACCGGTTAGTGGCTGGCCTGAGCCGACTGCTAAAGTGACTAGAGTCAAAGCGGCAATGCCATACACAATGAAGATGTAGGGGATCAAAGATGTTTTGGCGCGTAAATTCCTTCCGATAATTAAATATCCTGCAGCCATGACTGCCCCAATTAGAGCTAATATATCTCCCAGAAATGCTTCACCTCGAATGAACTCTGCTAAAGGAGGGCAAGTTATACCCAGATCAGAGATATTACACGAATCACTAATCCCAACAACCAAACTGCCCAGCATAGCAATCATTAAGCCTACCACCACTTCTTGTGAAACCGATTCGCGCAGGGTAATTATTGAAACCAATACCACCCATAGTGGAGCAGTGGAAACAAACACCACAGAACTGGCTACGGTAGTATATTCGAGTGAAGAGATCCACGCTGCGAAGTGCAAGGCTAGGAAAACCCCAGAGAGTATTCCTAGCAGAAAGTTCCTAAGTGATATTTTTCTTAATTCCCAGCGGTACTTTGTTAAGGCAATCGGGGATAGCACTAGAGTTGCGATGGATAATCTGTAAGCCGCGATAACCAGCGAATTACCGAGGTCTTGAGCATATCGAATAAAAATTGAGGCAGTTGAAGCCGCAAAGATACCGACCATTATCGCCAGCAGAGGCGGTATTCGTGGGGGTTTAATTTTAGTATCCATGCGTAATCTTTATGCTTTCTTGACAAACATCGCTAGGGAGGCTAGAATCCAGCCAGAATTATATCCTACAGCAAGGGATTCGTTATTCATTCACTCCCTTGCCGAATATCCATCCATAATGAGGTGAGAATCAATGGTTTTTAGCCTACCAAACCTACCTTACGCATATCATGCATTAGAACCACACATCGATGCACGCACAATGGAGATTCATCACAGCAAGCATCACCAGGGGTATACAAACAACCTGAACGCTGCACTTGAAAATCACAGCGATTTAGCTGGAAAATCTGCCGAGGAATTGCTCCAAACCCTCGAAAGTCTTCCATCTGAAGTCCGCACAGCAGTACGCAACAATGGCGGGGGATTTGTAAATCATGGATTGTTTTGGACAAGTATGTCTCCAGATGGCGGAGGAGAACCCTCCGGAGCATTAGCGGACGCCATCAAATCTGCATTCGGAGATTATGCTGGTTTCAAAGAAAAGTTCGCCAAGGCTGCAGCTACCCGTTTTGGTAGCGGTTGGGCCTGGTTGAGCAAAGATTCCGACGGTACTTTGACAGTTGGCTCGACTCCTAACCAGGATAGTCCTTTGTCAGACGGCCTAACCCCGCTCCTAGGCTTGGATGTTTGGGAGCATGCATATTATTTGAATTACCAAAATCGCCGCGGAGATTACATCTCAGCTTGGTGGAACGTTGTCAATTGGGACGAGGTCGCCCAGCGATTTGATGGTTAATAATAAAATACTAATATCATAGATTACTACGGAGGAACACATTATGACCTATATTATTACCAGCCTGTGCTTGCGTGACGGTGGTTGCGTGGATGTTTGCCCGGTTGAATGTATAGTTCCGGGAAACCCACAAGACAAGTGGCCCTGGTATTACATCGACCCGGATACCTGCATCGACTGCGGCGCGTGCATCCCTGAATGTCCTTACGAGGCAATCTTCACCGAAGACGAAGTTCCCGATGCATTTGAAGCCATGGGTGACGAAGTCCAGAGCATGCCAGCAGGCACTGCCGGATTTGATACCCCCTGGGAAGGTGAAAACCATCACGGTCAGACGGTAAAACTTGCCAGTACCAAAGTATTGGAAGCTGGTGAGGCCGTTGATTTGACCGCAGACACAAAACCGAATTACGATTTCTTTGAAGATGGCCCTGGATATTGGGATGGATGGGAAGAGGCCGTAAGCGGTTAAATAGACCGTCAAATATAGTTTGAGTGGAGGAGGAAGCCCCCGGCTTCCTCCTTTTTTTTTCGACAATTATTAGATATTGGAGCAGATAGTGAACTTATAATAAGGATGTGACCATATCCTCTGAAATCTTAGGACAGATGTAACTATTTATTTGTTGGAAAATATATTATCCTTGGTCAACAATTACCATATATGATCAATGTATGCTATTTATCATCTTAAGATATGTTTTAGGAGATTTTTTTTATGCTTAATTTGACTGATAAATTTTTAGAATTAGTACGTTTGGCTGCTACCAGTTTGCCACCGGATGTGGAAAAAGCTTTGAGGGAATCAGTGGAGAAGGAAGAGCCAAGCTCGGCATCCCGAGGAGCTTTGGAAACGATATTGAAAAATGTGGAGCTGGCACGTGAGAAATCCACGCCCATATGTCAGGATACCGGCACACCAATCTTTTACGTACATTATCCTCAGGGCTGGAGCACAATTGAACTGAAAGCTCAGATACGGGAGGCGGTTGTTGAAGCTACGAAGCTGACATATTTGCGGCCAAATGCCGTAAACTCGGTGACTGGCAAGAATACCGGAGACAATACAGGAGACGAACACTACCCCACGATCCATTTCGAAGAAATGGAAGGGAATACATTGTCTGTAGATCTGATGCTCAAGGGGGGCGGCTGCGAAAACGTGGGTGCACAATACAAACTGCCGAACAGCAAATTGGATGCCGGGCGCGACCTGGAAGGCGTGCGTAGAGTTGTGTTAGATGCGGTTTACCAGGCACAGGGAAAAGGCTGTGCACCGGGCATATTGGGAGTGGCAATTGGCGGCGACCGCGGCTCTTCTTTCATTGCTTCCAAAGAAACTCTGCTACGCCAACTAGATGATAAGAATCCTGATGCTGAACTCGCAGCGTTGGAAGATACCTTGTTTGAGCAAGCCAACCAGCTGGGCATCGGACCGATGGGTTTTGGGGGTGAGACAACCGTTTTGGGTGCCAAAGTTAAAGCCGTGCATAGGCTGCCGGCCAGCTATTTTGTATCCATTTCTTACATGTGCTGGGCTTACCGCCGCCGGAAGATGACGGTAATTGGTGATAATGTTATATACGCATAATTGGAGCTAAAATGCAAAAATTAACCATACCTATAAGTGACGATCACATCCGCAGCTTGAAGGTGGGTGATTCAGTAACTCTCAATGGTACGATGTTAACCGGGCGGGATGCAGTCCACAAATGGATTTTCGACACATTTATCGAGAAGAAGCGCGCTCCAGAAGGTGACGACCAGGAAGTTTACGAGGCTATTAAGCAAATTTTGGAAGGCGGTGTGATCTATCACTGTGGTCCGGTGGTTGCCGGATTAGACAGCGGAGATTACAAATTCGTAGCAGCAGGACCGACCACCAGCACCCGCGAAGAGCCCTACCAGGCACGCGTGATGCAGCATTTCAATCTCAAAGGCGTTATTGGTAAAGGCGGTATGGCAGGAAACACGTTGGCGGCGTGCAGAGATGTCCCCGGAGTGTATTTTCACGCCATAGGGGGGGCTGCGACATTAATCGCCCAATCTGTCAAAGAAGTGTTGGGTGTGCACAAGTTGGATTTCGGAGTACCTGAAGCTATCTGGGTTCTGCAAGTCGAGGAATTCCCGGTAGTGGTAACTATGGACAGCCACGGCAGCAGCATTCACGATGAGGTTGACCAGAAGTCTAAGAAAATCTTAGATAGCCTGCTTGCTTAAGAGATTCTTCGCTCGTTGGTATCGCTCCTAACGACAATAGGGTTTGGTCGATACCAACTAGGAATTCAACGGGTAATAGCCAAACTCCTCCACGGCATCCACCATCGCTAAGATATTATCTGGTGGAACATCATCCATAATCGTGTGGACTGCCGCTACCATATAGCCGCCGCCGGGAGCTAAAATATTGATCACTCGACGGACTTCTTCCCGAATCTCTTTTGGGCTGCCATGGGGTAATAATTGGTGTGTGTCGATGCCTCCACAAAATACTATCTTCTTCCCAAAACGGAGTTTCAATTCCTCGAGATTTGCCATTTTTCCAGCCGAAGTTTGGATCGGGTTGAGAATATCCACCCCAATCTCGATGAAGTCATCGATTAGTGGAAAAACATCTCCATCTGTGTGGAAAAAGACTTTAGCCTTAGTTCGCTCTTTGATAAATTGGATGTAATCCGCATGGATGGGTTTGAGAATTTTGCGGTACATGGTTGGCGAAATCATTAAACTTGATTGGGTCCCGAGGTCATCACCAATTTTGATAATATCAACGCTATCCCCTAATTCTGCGAGAAAATGACCCATTAAGGTTTTGCATAAGTCAGCGATCTTGTGTAAGAGCGCTTGGGCGAAATCCGGCGATTTTGCCAAATTCTTTAAGAATTTATCCATCCCTTGCATGGCGAAAGCGCGCTCCAGGGGGAAGAGCAGCCAAGGCGTAGCCATGATGGCGAATTGGTTTTCATTTGCTAATCTTTTGGCCTGTGCCTTGACGTGGGTCACCCGACTTGGATCGTCCATGTCTGGCCAGGGGTAATTTTCAATTTCGTCGATAGTTTGTGCTTCCGCCAAAGGGTGTATTCCTGGATACCATTCTCCAGGTGAGATTTCCTTCTGCCCAGAACCCCACGAATCAATGAATGGGCTGTGGGTTTCACGTTTGCGATTGCGCACATAAGTTGATGTTGGATGCCGGTCTAAAACCCCGCGCACATCGCTGTGTAAGCGCAGCATTGTTTGTTCATCAATTCTGGCGGTACCAAGTTCAGGCCAGTCATAAATATATTCGTCATCCGAATCTACCCCAAGTAATTTCTTCAACCCTTGATAAGGCTTCATCTTAATTCCGGTCGCATTGCTTGCCCCAATTACAATAGGCACTCGGTCTGGTTCTTGGTGATTTATGGTTGCAAGTACCCTTTCACGCTGGGTCATTGACATAAATAATCTCCTAATATTATCCAAATTTCATCATGCTACTATATAATACCAGTAATGAAAGCATGCCGAAATTAGTCTGTAAATTGAGAATTATTATATCGCTGGATTCAAACGTGATACCGAGGTTGAAATGAAACCACCAAATTCATATAGAAATGAAATGGATTCCATGGGCGTAGTGGAAGTTCCGAGAGAGGCACTCTGGGGAGCTCAAACCCAACGCGCCGTGATCAACTTCCCAATATCTGGGCTGCGTCCTTGGCGGGCTTTCATTTGGGCTATGGCCGCTATTAAAACTTCAGCAGCAAATGTCAATCATGAGCTGGGATTATTGGATAAGGATATTGCCAGCGCGATATCCCAGGCTGGCCTCGAAACTATGGATGGAAAATGGGATGATCATTTCGTAGTCGATCCTTTCCAAGCTGGGGCTGGGACCAGCCACAATATGAATGCAAACGAGGTCATCGCTAACCGGGCGACTCAAATATTAGGGGGAAAGTTGGGCGAATACCTCGTACACCCCAACGACCACGTAAATATGGCCCAATCCACAAATGACACCATCCCTACTGCTATCCGTTTGGGCTGCCTATGGCGACTGGATGAACTTTTGGGAGTGGTCGAGGCCTTAAGCGCGGCTTTGGCTGATAAGGCGGAAGAATTTGACAATGTGGTGAAATCTGGGCGCACGCATCTGCAAGACGCTGTACCAGTGCGTTTAGGCCAGGAATTTAGTGCTTATGCTTTGGCCGTCAAAAGGGATGCCGAACGCATCAGACGGTCTGCTGAAGGATTAAAGCGCCTGGGCATCGGAGGTACGGCTGCTGGCAGTGGACTAAACGCCCATCCTGACTATCATGCAAAAATGATAAATAAGCTTTCTAAGTCGATTGGATTGGAGTTATTCACCTCGGATAACCTGTTTGAGAGTATGCAATCTATGGCAGATATGTCCGATTTTTCCGGTACAATGCGAACTTTGGCTATCACCATGACGCGCATCGCAAATGATTTTCGTCTGCTCACCTCAGGTCCCTCCACGGGATTGGATGAAATTAAATTGCCTATTGTGCAACCCGGATCGAGTATCATGCCGGGGAAGGTTAACCCCGTTATGGCGGAAATGACTAACATGGCCATGTTTCACGTACAGGGTAACGATCTTACTGTCTCTTTGGCTGCTCAGGCTGGACAACTAGAACTCAATGTGATGATGCCCATCATCGCTCATAACCTGTTCGAAATGATGCAGGTACTGATCGGTTCTTTGCGCGCATTCTCCAATAAATGTGTGCTTGGGATTGAAGCCAACCCAGTAAAAGCCGAGGCTTGGTTATCTAAGAATGCAATCGTGGTTACTGCACTTAACCCCCTGATTGGCTATTCCGCTGGGGCAGCTTTAGTTAAAGAAGCTATAGCTGATAATAGACGGATTAGCGAGGTTGCTGTGGAGCGAGCCGAGGCAGGGAAACTAAAGCATATCCACGAAGATCGTCCAGTCTCTCCCGAGGAGATCAACGCGGCTCTAAGCGACTTGCGTAAATTGACCGAGGGTGGAATTATTAGTTAGAACCAATAAATCTTTGAAATGATAATGGATTACTTATTATTGAGTTCCAATAACCTCTCCAGCGAAGGGATAGACTCAATCAAAAATAAACACTCTTTCTTGAAATGAAACCACTCGGATATCCATTTTTATCTCCTATAAAAAGAGTTATTCGGTGAGATGGCCCATCTAGTCACTCGGAGTTAATGATGGCATGCCTTCAACTGAAATATCTGCGCAGTAAATGGGGGATGCGTTGCCGTGTTCGTCTGCAAATTGCGCAGTAACGTAAAAACCTATCCAGTTAATTGCCAGTCCGACCGAGAATCTCTTCTCCTCTGTAAATGGCTCCCAAGAAAATTTGGTTAAATCTTCCTCTAAAAGACAACCTCCACCATATATACCTGCAACGCGCATTTGGGTTATTTCTCCAAACGGGCTTTCAGCTTCCAGTGTAACGTAGATATCAATCGTCTCACCCGCGGTGCCTCCTGTTGCCTCTGCGTCGTTGGCAAACCTAATCGCACCGCTAAATGGAAGTTCTGTTGGGGGGGAGGCGGGAGAAGTGGTCGGCGACGGTGAAATAATTGGCTCAGGAGTTTCCTCCACACCAATGGTTGATTGCGGGGTTGTTGGTGGGGTGGCAGTTTCAGTCTGCCCGCAGGCGGCAATTACTAAACAAAGGAGTATGGCTGTAAACGTAGACTTCATAAGATAGATATTATAGTTCACATATTTGCTAAGAATTCATCTCTGGCCCCTCAAGTTTTGGTTTACTTGACGAAAATTGGTTTCCAATATAGGCTTAACCACTATGTCAATTCGTGTTCTCCCCCATGACGTCGCCTCACAAATTGCCGCAGGAGAACTGGTAGAAAGACCTGCATCGGTAGTTAAAGAACTACTTGAGAATTCTTTAGATGCTGCTGCCAGCCATATAATTGTAACAATTGTGGATGCAGGGCGGAAACTAATCGAAGTGGCTGATGATGGGATTGGAATTCCATCTGATGAATTAGCTTTGTCTGTTGCACGGCATTCCACAAGTAAACTAAGCACGGCTGAAGACCTCTTCCACATCTCAACTCTCGGCTTCCGCGGCGAAGCTTTAGCTTCAATTGGATCTGTTTCCCGTTTGACGATCACCTCCCGGCCGATAGATGCAGAGAGCGCGGCCCGTGTGATCATCGAAGGCGGTCAACAAGGAAAAGTAAACCCCATTGGCGCTCCGGTTGGAACGGTTGTGCGCGTTGAAGATCTTTTTTATAAAGTTCCTGCGCGGTTAAAATTCCTTAAAAAAGATTCAACAGAAAGACGTCATATAACGTCTTTTGTGATCCGGTATGCTTTAGCTTATCCTGACGTACGATTCCAATTGATACAAGCAGGCAAAACTAAATTCCAAACCAGCGGAAATGGAGACAGACGCGAAGTTTTAGCCTCCTTATATAATTCGGAAATTGCCAGGCAGATGCTGGAAGTAAACACTCAATATGAAGAGCTGCGTGTCCAAGGGTTTATTAGTCCAACCAGCCTAACACGTGCCAGCCGCCGTGAAATCACCTTCTTCATAAACGGTCGCTGGGTGCAAGATTCTGGTTTGAATACAGCTGTGGTGCAGGCATATCACACCATGCTTATGGTCGGCCGCTTCCCTCTGGTTGTATTACTGCTATCGATGCCGCATGAGAAAATAGATGTCAATGTGCACCCGGCGAAAACCGAAGTGCGCTTTAGGGAGAAAAAACAGGTCTTTAGTGGGATTCAAAGTTCTGTCCGACGGGCGATGTTGGCGCATACCCCTGTCCCAAAAGTGAATACTCAAATAAGTTGGGCGACCTCCCTTTCAGGTGATACTGGAAATAAAACAACGAGTACAAATTGGAAAGCAAGTGCAGAATCTGACGCTATGGTTGATGGCGTTCCTGAATCTCTAGGAGATCCAAGCTCTAACGAATCCACCCAAGATAAACCTCAAACTCGATTGCCTGAATCTGGAGTGCCTTTGCTGCGCTTGGTCGGCCAAATAGGGGCCGCGTATCTGGTGGCAGAAGGCCCGGATGGGCTGTATCTTGTTGACCAACACGCGGCACACGAACGTATCCTGTTTGAGCGCTTTATGGCTCAGCGTCAAGCTGAAATTCCATCTCAGGCTTTACTCGAACCTGTGACAGTAGAATTGGGCGCTGACCAAGCCAGCCTGCTATCGGAACAATTAGATATCTTGGGTAACCTTGGTTTTCAAGTTGAGGAATTTGGGCCAAAAGCATTCATTATCAGGGCGATCCCATCAATTTTGATCGGAACCGATCCAGAAATCGCTTTGCGCGTGGTTGTCGAAGATTTTGAGGAGGATGAAACTCCGCTGCAGGAGGAGATTGAAGCGAAAATTGTTGCCCGTGTTTGCAAACGAGCGGCTGTGAAAACGGGGCAATCTCTCTCAGTTGAAGAACAGCGCGCCTTATTAAGTGACTTAGAAGTGTGCACAGCGCCAAGGACATGTCCACATGGACGGCCGACGATGATACATCTTTCAATAGACTTACTCGAACGTCAATTTGGGCGAAAAGGCGCACGCTAGATATTACAGGTTTAACTGCCGGGATCCAGCGGTAGGTTTACTATAAAGGTTGTGCCTGCCCCTGCAGTACTTCCGACTTCAATATTCCCCCCATGAGATTCGACTATCTTTTTAGTGATCGATAACCCCAAGCCTGTGCCCTGGGCGACTTTATCTGATCCAGGCACGCGAAAGAATTTTTGGAATAACGAGTCAACATGTTCGGGCTTTATGCCTCGACCAGTATCGCTTACTGAGAAAGTGATCCATTTTCTTGTAGAAAAAGCGTTCACAATTATTGAACCGTTAGAGCGGTTGTATTTAATTGCATTGCTCAATAAGTTGAGGATCACTTGTTTTATTTTGTCCTGATCACCTTGGAAGGTGGGCAGCTGCTTTGGAACATCCCACTCTAGATCTAACCCTTGAGCTTCAATCTGGCCGCCCATAATTTCTCGAGCCTCTTCCAGTAGGTTGATTAGATCGACCTGCTGGACTTTGAATTGGGAGCGGCCTGATTCTAAGCGAGCAAGGTCCAGAAAACTGCTAGTCATATCTGAAAGTCTGCGTGTCTCTCTCTCAATCGTTTCTGCCATGTTTGTCCGTTGCATTTCAGATATCTCTGGACGCATCAAAAGGTGGGATGCGGTACTTATAGATGCTAATGGTGTGCGCAATTCATGCACCATTTCAGCGATAAGGTCCGATTGTTGGAATAAGCGCGCGTTCACGATAGCCACAGCCGCTTGAGATCCAAGCGTGGTCAGTAGATCCTGATCGTCTTCGGTAAACTCCCCAATTTTTTTATTAATTGCTTCTAACACTCCAACGACTTTATCCTGGGTTATAAGTGGGACGCCAAGTAATGACTCAATCTCTATTTCTGTAGTTTTGCCGATGGCTCCGAAATGGCGGGGATCGTCTGGTACGTTAGAGACAATAATCGGTTCTCGATTAGTAACAATAGCTCCCGCGATGCTTCCTTCGACCGGTACAACCAAGCCCTTCATCAGCGGGGAATCTAAACTTGTAGAATACTGGAAATAAAGCTCATTGCTGGCTTCGTCGTAAAGCAGGATTGATGCAGCCATAGAGTTGGTTACATCCACCGCTGCTTCCACTATTCTATCCAAGAGGATATCCAGGTCTAAGGTAGAAGCGAGATCATTGGTAATTTCTATCAACTTCAAGTAACGTTTATGGAGAGCTAGAGGTGTGGTTTTAATTTCTGGTGACATATTTCGCAATTTCTGGTAGCGCTACTGCAACATCTTGGTTAAGCACTACATCAGCCCGTTGATCTATATAGGTTGGAGATTCGTTGATTACGATAAGCTTCGCGCCGTTATTCAGTGCGAGGATTGGCAATCCGGCAACTGGAACAACTTCCAGGGAAGATCCCAACACGAACATTAGTTCGCAAGCCCGGGCGGCTTTTTCTGAATCCTGCCAGACTTGTACCGGTAATTGTTCCCCAAACAAGATCGCATCTGGCTTTAGAATACTCCCACAATCCGGACAAGTTGGAATTTTACTTAGATCGAGAAGCATATCTGTAAATTGAGCCGTCTTATATTGTTTGAAACAGCTCACACATGTGAGTGTGCTGAAAGTGCCGTGTATTTCGTAAACGTTTTTCGAACCGGCTTTTTGATGGAGGCCGTCAATATTTTGGGTAATGATTGCGCGTATATAACCTGCATCCTCAAGTTGAGCTAAGGCAGAGTGTGCGGGATTTGGTTCTGCCTTTAAAATATCTCCAACCAATGGTTTAATAAAACTAAAAAATTTTTCTGGTTGTAACCGGAAAGCGGTTAATGAGGCTACTTCCATCGGGTCTACTTTATTCCACAGCCCGTTTTTGTTGGAGCGGAAATCGGGGATTCCTGAAGGTGTAGATATTCCTGCTCCACTAAGGATTGTGGTGCTCTTTGAGTTTCGAAGCAGCTCAGCGGCTTTTAATATTGACATTGATGCACTGCTGGTGGGGGATGTTTCAATAACTAAGCTGGCTTTTTTACAGGATTTGCGATAGCTTTGGCCAATTTATTTATTTGTTGTGCTGGAAGACTATCAGGTTGATGTATGACCAAAGGTTGTTGTCTGATGGTTGCCTGGTAAGCAAGTTCTGGGGCTGGTGTAACGACCCCAGCAAGCTTGTGCCCTAATTCTTGCTCTACCTCGGTTGTTGGTAAAGTGATTTCCATTCGGATTCGATTTAACATCACAAGATGAACACTTTTGCTTTCGTACTGTCTTTCTGTAAGATTTTGTAATAATGCTTTTGTCTGGATAATATTATAAATTGTTGGCTCAATAATGACTATGAGATCGTCACACGAATTAAGAATCTCTTTATTAGCTTCGGGTAATCCAACACCCATGTCAATAATTAGATATGGGTTGATGTAGCTTAAATGTTTGATGATTACTTTGAATTCTTCCACCGCACTCATTAAACTAGCGTCACTAGGATTATAGGAAGACAACATGAGTTGAATTCCAGAGCCGTGGGTGATTAACTCATCTTCGACATCTTGTAATGAGATTTCTGACGCGTTCTTCCGAAGCAATTTGTTCAATCCATCAGATTGCGAATAACCCAAAAAAATTCCGATACCCCCTTGGCCGGGGCGAACTTCTGCAACTGTGACATATTCTTTAACCTGTTGGTGTATACTTACGCCTATATTTAAGGCTAATGTTGAGGCACCCAATCCGCCTTTGGTTGAAAGGACGCCTATGACTTGGCCTTTTTGAAGCCCCTCGACAGCCTCATCTAATACCAATGATCCCGTCTTCGGACGGCTTAAAATTGTGCGTACCCGTGCGATCAATTCAGCTGGATGTGTTGGTTTGGTTAAGTAATCATCCGCGCCAGCCTCAAACCCTTCCACTTTATCATCCACCTGAGCCTTGGCAGTAAACATAACAATTGGAATGTATGCGGTTTTTTCAATAGACCTTAATCGACGTGTAACTTCATACCCATCCATACCCGGCATCATAATATCCAAGAGGATGAGATCAGGAACCTCTTGTTGGGCAAGTTCTAATGCTTTCTCGCCATTATTTGCCGCGGCGATTTTAAAACCTTGCCTTTCCAACATCGTACCAACCAGTTGCAAGGTGTCTATGTCGTCATCTACGATTAGTATTTTCCCTTCCATAAAGGCTCCTTGAAATTATCCAATATTTCTTTCAGTCTAGCATAAAGCTGATTTCCGGGCAAGGGGGAGTTGACTCAAGAATTCTTTATCAGTCCGTGCATAACCCTAGACGATAAATTTATCCCAAAATGCTATAATTGGTTGGCATGTTTGAAGATATGAAAGAATTTCTTACTGAAGAATGTATGCTAAAGCTTGAAAAACCGCTATTAGTCGGGGTTTCTGGCGGGCCAGATAGCTTATGTTTAGCCCACATGCTATCTAGTTTGGGTTTTTCACTGGTGATTGCGCACCTTAATCACGGCATCCGGAAAGAAGCTAGATCCGATTCCGAGACTGTCCGAAAATTTTCCGTTAAATTAAATAAACCATTTCGATTAGGCCAGGAGGATGTAAAGGCTTATTCGGATGCCAACAGCATTTCGATTGAGGAAGCCGCCCGAATTTTGCGTTATCGCTTTTTATTCCAGGAAGCCAAGCTTGCCAATGCTCAGGCTGTGGTTGTGGGGCATAATGCTGATGATCAGGTAGAATCTATCGTTATGCATTTACTGCGCGGGGCTGGAATTTCTGGGTTGAAAGGTATGCAACCGCACATACTACTTTCGGAGTGGAGTACCGAAATCTCGTTAGTGCGACCGCTGCTAAACACCTGGCGACAAGAAATCTTAACATACTGTTCGTATCATGATCTAGAACCGGTTTTCGATAGAAGCAATCAAGACACAACTTACTTTCGTAACCGAATTCGTCAAAAGTTGATACCCGAATTGGAGAGCTACAATCCCCAATTTCGGAAAGTTATTTGGCGAATGTCCCAAACACTCGCCGCAGACCAGGTAGTACTAGCGGCTGCAACAGAAGATGCCTGGAAGATTTGTGCCCCAGAGTTAGGGGAGGGATTCGTTTCATTTTCTGCGCCGAATTTTCTCACTCAATCTCTTGGATTACAACGTGGCATCGTGCGAAAAGCGTTTACTTATCTACGTCCGGGGTTACGAGATATTGATTTTGGAGCTGTTGAAAGAGCCCTTGAATTTGTTTCCCAACCGACTAAAACGAAACAGCAAGATTTGATAGCTGGACTGCGCATCCAGATTGAAGGAAAGCGTGTCTTTCTGGCTGCTTGGGAAGCGGATTTACCTTCTTCTGATTGGCCAATAATCCCAGAGGAGAGTTTACTCTTTGACGTTCCTGCAATATTAGAGTTTGGTGATAAGTGGCGCTTGGTCGCTGATTACGCCGCTGATGTTGAGCTTGCCAAACAAGAGGCTTATGCAAATACCGATCCATTTATTGCATGGTTGTCTGCGGATAAATTTGAATTCCCTCTATCGGTTCGCAGAAGGCAGCCTGGAGACCGTTTTCAGCCTCTAGGAATGGATGGCCATTCGATTAAGCTTGCAAAATATTTCATTAATGTTAAAATTCCTCGCCGTGCTCGTGGAGCATGGCCCGTAATTTTTTTCAAGGATGAAATATTATGGGTTCCAGGTTTTCGCATAGGTCATGATTTTAGACTGACGGATTCTACCCAACAGGTTGTCAAGCTCAGTTTGGAGAAAATAAAAAAAGATTAATATGCCAACCCCACATAAACAAAATAAATTTCATTTCTGGTGGAAGGCTTTACTTGGGTTAGCATTTTTCTCATTGGCAGCCTGCTCACAATCCCAGCCAGATTTACCGATTTTGCACCTTGGCACTACTACCAGTGTCAATGATTCTGGTCTTTTGGACAAAATCCTGCCTAGTTTTGAGAATGAATACCAGGTTGAAGTAGCCGTAATCGCTGTGGGGACAGGCCAGGCAATCGCGTTAGGCGAGCGCGGGGATGTGGATGTAATTTTGGTTCATGCCCCAGCATTAGAAGAAGCTTTTATAGAGTCTGGAGATGGAATTGCTCGTTATGCAGTTATGTACAACGATTTTGTTCTCGTCGGCCCACCAGACGATCCCGCTGGAATTGCATCAGCCCCCGATGCTGCTGCCGGTCTAGTGCTAATTGCGGATACCCAATCGCTATTTGTTTCCCGCGGGGATAATTCTGGGACATACAATATGGAATTAGCGCTATGGGAAAAAGCGGGGATTGTGCCCGAGGGCGATGCGGTTTGGTATTTTTCTGTCGGGCAGGGGATGGGATCGACATTAAATTTTTCAAACCAGCAAGCCGCTTATACTCTATCAGACCGGGGAACATTTTTAGCCCAGAAAGAAAATTTACCTGATCTTGAGATCTTATTTGGTGGAGAAGATATAGAGACCAACCCTGACCCGAGCTTATTAAATTACTATTCAGTGATACCGGTCAATCCAGATAAACACCCGAATATTGAAATAGAACTCTCAAATTTATTTGTAGATTGGATCACATCGCTTCAAGTTCAAGAAACCATGTTTGGTTTTGGCGTAGAGCAATATGGGCAGCCTCTATTTTATCCAAACTCTGAGGAATGGCATGCAAGCACGGCAGGAGATGGAGTTACAAACCAAGAAATCGATGAGCCTGAGACATCCAATTCGGGGCTTTGGGAAGCAATTAAATTAATATTTCAAGGAGATTCGCGCTTCCTTGAAATCATCTTGATGACTTTACGAGTCAGCGGGACTGCCCTCCTCTTAGCATGTTTATTCGGTATTCCGGTGGGAATGATCTTGGCATTAGAAAACTTTCCAGGTAAACGATTGTTCCAACTCCTTATTAATACAGGCATGGGAATGCCCCCGGTCGTGATAGGTTTGATAGTGTTCTTACTGCTATCGAATGAAGGTCCTTTAGGTATATTAAATTGGTTATTCACACCATCTGGAATGATCTTGGCTCAAACTATTTTGGCTTTTCCGTTGGCGGCAGGTTTAACTGCAGCAGCAGTTGCAGCAGTCCCGGATGATCTAACGATCCAAATTCGTTCTCTGGGCGCAACACTAGGACAGGAACGCAGGACTATTATAAAGCAGGCGCGGCGAGGAATACTTGCGGCAGTTTTAGCAGCTTTGGGCCGCATAATTTCTGAGGTTGGGGCGGTTATGTTAGTGGGAGGAAATATCGCTGGGCGGACTCGCGTTCTTAGCACCGCGATCGTATTAGAGACAAGGCAAGGTGTGTTTGACCTGGCTCTCGCTTTAGGTTTGGTCTTGCTAGGGATTGCTTTGCTCACCAATTCTTTTGCGATGCGCTACGAAGGTAGGTGGGCGAAATGAGTGTTTCTACGCTATACAATTTGGAGAAGGTTACAAAAAGCTTTGGTGAGCGCAGGATATTAAATATTGATATACTCAATTTGCCGGCGGGTGAGCTGTTCGCTGTGGTTGGACCAAGCGGTGCTGGAAAATCCACTCTATTGCGCATATGTGATTTCTTAGAAGCTCCTTCTTCAGGCCAGGTTTTTTTCTATGGAGAGCCAATAACTTTGCCCATGGATATTAATTTGCGGCGAAGAATAGGGATGGTTTTTCAACGCACTGAACTACTCTCGGGGACTGTTCGTCAGAACATCGCATTTCCACTTAGGTTACGCGGTATAAATGATGGTTCAATAATAGATGAGACTCTCAAGCGCTTGGATTTGGTCTCATTAGCAGATTCGCCAAGCCATACATTATCGGGTGGCGAAGTGCAGCGGGTAGCTTTTGCACGACTCTTAGTGGTTGAGCCAGAGGTCTTGCTGTTGGATGAGCCTACTGCAAATCTGGACCCGTATAATGTTGAACTCATTGAAACAATCATCCGTGAACTCCACCAAGATGGAACCACAATTTTGATGATAACTCACAATGTATTTCAGGCTCGCCGCTTAGCCGACCGGGTTGGGTTATTGCTGAACGGAGAATTGGTGGAAGTATCTAATGTCGACAAATTTTTTGATAATCCGGATGACGAACGCGCCCTGGCATTTGTTCGCGGCCAGATGGTATACTGATATAAAATTAATTTAGAGGTAATCTCATGGGCTTGTTTTCTCGGAAGAAGAAACCCAATCGATTTTTAGAATTATTGCTACAGCAAGCAGAGTATGCGGTTGAAGGGATGGAAGCATTGAGGGAATATGTACGCCAACCGGATGAGAGTCTTGCTTCTAGGGTCTCAAAAATAGAGAAAGAAGCAGATGAAGTGCGGCGAATATTGATTGATGAACTAAACCGTACTTTTGTTACACCTTTCGACCGTGAGGATATCTTTGCCTTATCCTTGAATATTGATGATGTATTAGATTACGCAGATACTACGGTTGATGAACTAAATATGTTCCAGGTTGAACCCAACAACTATATTGATCGTATGGTCTCGTTATTAGCGGATGCGGCAACTGAAATTTATCGCGGGGTATTACGCCTGGAAGATCACCCCGGTGTGGCCAACGATCATGCTGTCCGAGCGAAAGCTTTGGAAAATCGAGTTGAACAAGTCTACCGAGAGGCTTTGGCGCATCTTTTTGTAAAACCAGAAAGTTTGGATGGGATAATGGAAATATTAAAGCTGCGTGAGATTTACCGCCACTTATCAAACGCGGCCGACAGAGGGGATGAAGCTGCTAACGTGATTGGGGATATCGTTGTGAAATGGATGTGAGGGAATGAACTTTCTTGAGCTGGGTAGTGGTTCCAACGAATCTTTCCAGTATTGAGATCTAAAACTTAGATCCAATCATTTATTTCTCACTTTTGTTTCTGACAAGATAATTTAATTTCCGGCGAATTCAAGGTTAACTGATCTCGTCACCTGCTAAGAGTTGGAGTTTCATGCGAACCTCGCGCCATTGAATTTCGGAAATCCCTAATTTTTGCCTAATCTTATTTGGCTCTATTTCATTATTTAGATCGGTCAATGCAGAAGTCCAGCGGCACATAAGGAAAGATAGGTGTTTCTCCAAACCAGCTTCCTTGCTTATGTCTTCTAATATATATTCTAACCGCCGGGGAGACCAAGGGAATAAACGGTCGTTGATCTCATATTGGTTTTCATATTCACTATAAGCATTGACCCAACTTTCCGAAAGGGGGATTTTTCTCTCTTTGTAGCGGTGTTGAGGGCTAGCATAACGCACAAATAATAAAGGTCCCCCAGAAGTTTCCAGATCAATGTGGTTGGGGCTGATCGCTAGGCATTCACCCTTCTTTATTCCGGTATGCAGTAATAACTCTACCAATGTAAACGGCCGGGAATCTGGTTTTGGGCCGTGCCGATGCCGGTCTGCGGTTTCAAGGACTGCGTGAACTTCTTCTTCAGTTAGAACACTTGGCAAAGGACTCAGCACTGATTTTTGAATTACTTTCTCGGCAGGATCAACCAAAACTATTCCGTTGTTTTGGAGCCAACGAAAAAATGATTTTAGGGATGTAATCCTGCGGGAAAGTGTTTTTGGGCTGCAGGGCACACCGCGCCCAGTTTTCATCCAATTTAAAAAATCGTTCAGTTCTTTTGTTGTGATAGCTCCGACTTGACGATCTGGAGGCAGGTATGACGCCAGTAATTTTACATCAGCAGAAAAAGCCTTAATGGTATGGATAGAACTGCCCTGATCATCAAGGTAAATTTTCCAAGCATTGATAGTTGGAGTGAGGGGTGTCTTTGCTGTGATGTGACTGATGGAACTTGAAGATTCGGATGACATGAATACCTCCAACATTATTGCGCATAGCCAATATTTACTTATTGAAGTTTAGTCGATAGAAATCAGATTGTCAACTTAATTATGGGTGAGATTTTGTGATAGAAAACGTTAATTTTTACCAAATTGGATATGCAGCCCACATTCCGTTTTATCTGTCCAAGCCCAACGACCCGAGCGTTCGTTTTGCCCATTGAGCACCGGATCTGTGCAAGGATAACAACCAATGCTCTTGAAACCGTGGTCTTGAAGTGGGTGCTGTGGAAGATTGTTATCTAAAATGTATCTTTGAACATCCTGAATGGTCCAATTAGCGAGAGGGCAAATTTTATATATGGATTGGAACGGACTTTGGGAAATTATCGGAATTTGACTGCGTTGGGGAGTTTGGTCTCTCCTGATCCCGCTAATCCAGGCGTCAAAACCTTTTAAGGCCTCCTGAATAGGTTTTACTTTATTTTCCAAACAACACGTGTCTGGGTCTTTATATTGTATTAGCCCGAACTGCTCTTCAAATTCTTTTTTAGTCAGTTTCGGCTTGACAATCACTAAATTGAGCTTGAATAGTTTTGTTAAATGATCACGGAATTCCAAAGTTCCCGGAAAATGATAACCAGTATCCACGAATAATACCGGAGTATCCGGAATAGTTTGGGAAACAAAGTGTAGTAATGGCACGCTTTGGGTTTGGAATGATGAACTTATGGTTAATTTTGGATTAAACTCTTTCCCAGCCCAAGATAGGATATCTTGCGGTGTGGTAGATTCAAAAACTTTGCTAATCTCTGGTAGGTTCAGTGACGATGTCATTGTGGTTTGTAAATACGCGATAATGTATTTCCTTAGCTGGAGGACTGTTTTATTAAACTACGATGCGGTATCCCTGTCCTCGAACAGTGATTATATTCTGAGGTTTTTTAGGTTCTGGTTCGATGGCTTTGCGAAGTTCGTGGATGCGCCAGCGGGTCATTTCCTGAGCTTCAATACGGGTTAATTCGTAGCCTTGGGATTCCTTAACCAGTTCTACATACGAGACAGGATCAGGGCAATGGCGGATGAGAGTGGTGAGGTAATCAAAGTTTGTGGGGGATAGGGGGATCAGTTTTCCGTCGAGGGTTACGTGCCTGGCGTGAAGATCAAGTGTAAAGGACCCGCGTTTCAAAAAACGAGCTGGGTCGGTCGGGGGAAGCGTGGTGAGCAATTCCGCTGATAGATGAACATCCCCTCTTAAGTGCTGTAGCTCGCCAACTAAGGTCTGGATTTGGCCAACGATCTCCCGTTGTCTTTTGGGCTGAAGCTGTTCTTTCAAAATGTCATTTATCCTGGCAATTATGCGCGGGGGATCCACTGGTTTTAGCAGGTAATCACGCGCTCCTTTCCTAACGGCTTCTATGGCTGATTCTAGTGAAGCGTTTGCGGTCAAGATCAGTACAGGCATTTCAGGATACATCTCACGGATTTTTGCTAATAAGGTGAGGCCATCCATGCCAGGAAGCATCAAATCCAAGAAAGTAATATCAAACGATCCAGCCTGGAGGTATTGCAATGCTTCTTGGGCATTCGAAGCTCCGGTAACCGAAAAATTTTCCTTCTGGAGTACCTTAGAAAGAGTATTTCTGAGATTTTTCTCATCATCAACGATCAGGATGGTTCCGTTTTTTGTCATTCTTTAATCTCCTGTGATAACATCCAACTCATCTATTGCCAATAAAGGTAACCAGACTGTGAAAGTAGCTCCCTTCGACTGATCGCTTTCTATAGTAATTTTTCCATTGTGATTCTGCACAATGTCATAACATATTGATAAGCCTAGCCCCATCCCGGTCTCTTTGGTTGTGAAGAAAGGGTCGAATACGTATTGGATAAAATCAGGCGAAATTCCCGGACCAGAGTCATTAAATGATATTCCGATTTGTTCCTCATCTTCCGAGGGAAACACTTTTACCGTGAGATTGCCGCCATCCGGTTGCATGGCCTCTATAGCATTGAGACTTAAATTTATCATGACTTGTTTTAGTTGGTCTGTAATCCCAGAGATGATAAAACTTTTTTTTGTTTTATCTTGGATCCAGATCACATTTTTTCGTCGCAAATGTATTTCAATTAACATCTGAACATCCGCGAGTAGATTTTTGATAGTAATAGACTCAACAGTGTCTTCTGATTTTGGACGATATACCTCTCGCAATCTGTGAACAATATTGGATAATCGCTCAACTTCTGATAATGCAGTACCAAACAAATCGGCGTTTTCAACCATTGTCATGTCTTGCTCAAGTAAGAATAGACAATTTTTTATGGTTTGTAAAGGGTTGTTCAATTCATGGGCTACAGAGGCAACCATTCGGCCCATTCCAGCTAACTTATCAGCTTGCAAAAGTTGTACTCGCGTAGCCTGCTCTTGTTTTAGATTATTTTCAATCTCCCTATATAAGCGGGCATTGTTTACCGCGATAGCGGCATCATCTGCAAAAGCTTGTAATCGTTGGACGGTTCGATCAGCGAAAAAATTTGGGATATTATGATCTAAATTTAGGAATCCTAAAAGTTGGTCACCGACGATTAAAGGAATTCCAGCGTAGGAACTGACCCAAAGCAGCTCTTTGTTGGTTATCCAGCGCGGATCTTCTGATGTGTCATTTACTATAATCGGCTGCCGAGTGGAAATCATTTCTGATAGGATTGGCGTGATATCTGACAATGCTTTTTCGTATGCCCCCGGACCATATTTGGTGATACTTGTGCCATCTTCATGGCCTATGTGACCCACCGTGCGAGTCGAATATTCTTCAAGCAGCATTATATTAGCGGCCTCGCAAGGAACTACTCGTTGAGTCTGTTCCAAGATAAGGTTGAGTACGTCATCAAGTTCAATGCTTCTATTGATTGCTGAAGCGATTTCAGCCTGGGCTTCAGTCAATTCTCGTTGGATCCTCTCTGCTTCATATAAACGAGCGTTCACGATGGCGGTTGTAGCCTGGACACTTAACTGTTCCAGCAAGTTTTGATCCTCAGGGGTAAAAGAGTTTGGGATTTGGCCCATAACACTCAAGGTGCCAAGCCGTTTTTCTCCGCTTAATACAGGAACAACTATCATCGCATTGATATCAGAAGTGCTGGATGATGTCATATAGCGGGGGTCATTCTGAGTATCATTTACGATAATGGTCTTTCCTTCAGATATTACGTTCCCAGCAATGCCCTTTCCAATACTCATGCTTGAGGCTCTCAAATCAGTCGGACCTAGGACATCAAAATTGAATTCCCCCATCTCTGACACCTTAATTTCAGGAAATGTTATTGGTGTAAAGGATGGGTCGTTGCTGCTGATTGCTACTGGATGTAATAATTGACTATTTTCATTGAAAATATGGATAATTGACCGGTTAACATTTGGGATGATGTTAACAGCAGCGTTCACAATTAGTTTAAAGATTTTCTTCAAGTTCAAGGTACGAATAAGTTCTCGGCCAATTTCAGCTATTGCCCGGCTCTCATTTAAGGCTCTTTCCAAATTTTCCAAAAGTGTTGAACGGTGTAATGCATTGGCAACAATAGTACCGATCACTGTCACTAGTCTTAAAGCCTCTTCTGAAAAATTCGTTTCGCACCCAATCCAAATCAATCCTACACGATTTTCTTGCGCTATCAAAGGAGTGCAGGCCACAGCATTGACCCCCTTGAATGCACTAATTTTTTTTAGCAATGGATCTTTGCTAATATTACTGTTGGAAAAAGGTTTCCCTTTTGCGAGTATTTGGTTGGAAATTTGATTTATTGACTCAAAATCTTGCCTACTCCATTCTTTCCATCGACCGCGCGCTTGCTCAACAACAATGTCTCCAGTAATAGCATCTATAAGTGCTAAGGCAGCGCCATCAGCCTCCACGATTTCTAAGACTTGGTCGAGTATGATTGGCAGCAGATCAGAATGTCCGCCAGCTTTCCGCAGGGCAGCGCTGACGTTCACCATGGCTTCAAGTTCACGCTCTCCGAGCTTTCTTGCGGTCACATCTCGGATGATGCCTTGGTATCCAATTATTTCCCCAGATTCATTTCTTCTAATCGTAGAAGTAATTTCTGCATCAAATTGGGACTTATCTTTCCTGACAAATTTGACCTGGAAATCGTTGACAAAACCCCTGGATTTTACTTGCTCATCGAACATTACAGCGTCTTTTGCGTATATGAACAATTCGGTAAAATCAAGATTTCGGAGTTCGGTTTTACTAAAGCCAAACATTTCTACCATTGACTGGTTTGAATCTAGAATAATGCGCTCGTGAGAACTTAGGTAAATTGCAGCTCTTGAACTATCGAAAATTGTTCGATATTTTTCTTCGCTTTCAAGCAGGGCGCGATCGGCTTCGGTGCGCTCCGTGATATCCTTGATAATTGCAGTAAAGAAAACCTCGCCTCTCGATTCCCAATTAGCAAGACTAAACTCTACAGGAAATTCTTCACCAGACTTTCTGATCCCCATTATAGAAAAAGTTTTATTTGGTGATTTCAAATTCCCCTTTTTAGCTGCACGTTCAAATGCAATTCTAAAGGATTTTATAAATTTTTCTGGCATTATTTCTGTAAGCGGTTTACCGATAATTTCAGCCGCGGTGTAGCCAAAGGTGATTTCGGCAGCCTTATTCCAGAAGACGATCCTCCCCGAACTGTTTATTGATACAATGGCGATGAGAGCGGATTCTACTACTGAACGAAAATGTTCTTCGCTGGTTTGGAGAGCTTGTTCGACCCGTTTCCGCTCGGTGATGTCTTTTATACTGCCTTCATAAAACTGAATATTACCATCTTCATCATAAACCGTCCTGGAATTCTCTTCGACCCAAATAATTTTTCCATGATAATCTTTTTGTTGGAATTCATGATTATGTAAAACCCCTTCTTTTTCTAAAGCGTTCTTTAAAAAATCCCGATCTTTTGGGTCTAAGTATAATGATATAACATCAGCAGCCAGCAAAGCTTCTGTATTTGGGAAACCAAGTATTTCGACTAAGGCGGGATTAGCATCAACAATTTTCCCTTCTGGTGTAGAGCGATATAAACCAATAGGAACACTATCGAATAAGCTGCGATATTGACCTTCACTCGCGACACTAGCTTGTTCGATCTTGTGTTTATCCTCACGAATAGATTTTTTATCTAGAGCTTGTGAAATGGCTGGCCCAAGCCGCGCCAAGTGGTCTCTGAGAACGTAATTATCTGCACCTTGCCACACGCACTCGATGGCTTCTTTTTCGTTGGATGATTCAGAAATTACTATAAAAGGGATGTTTAACCCCTTATTTTGCAAAGTTTTTAGGGCGCTGGGCGCATCTAATTTTGGAAGATCGTATTTCGCAAGTATGAGGTCAGGAGGATCGCTAAAGGTTTTATGATAGTCTTTCTTCTTATCAATGCGTATCCATTCTGGTTCATATCCCGCTTGGTGTAATTCGGGGGAAAGTAAATTAACTGATTCTGGATTGTCATCCAGGATTAATACTTTGAGTTGATTATTCATCTAGCTGGCCTGTTTATGTTATTGATTGAATACCTTGAATACAGGCAAAAAGTGTTTTTCATTCATTTAAAACTGTATTTAACTCTACAATATTGATGATAAAGAGAGCTTTTGAACTTCGCGCTTTATTCTTGCTGAATACCCCGTAGCTTGCTACGAGGGTTCCATGTTTTTCCAAAATCCGTACCCGTGGGGGCTAAACTCCGTAATACCCCGTTGCTTGCAGCGGGGATAGGAGTTTAGAGGATTTTGGTAGTTTATTAAACATTGACAATTATTATGGCATTATTAACGACCTTTGTCCAGATAAGCTCCGTTACAAACACCTTGCAATCTTTTAAGTAACTGAAATAAAAATAACTTGCACAATTAAAATGTTGTGATTATTATTATATAGAAAAATGGATCGGTATTTTAATTTTATTTGGAGGTTAAATTGCTTCAGGGACTTAGGGGCAAAGCACATTCTAATTTTTCCCCAGATAAATTGCGCGATTATCAAAGGTATTTAACTTATAGCATGAGATAGTTACCGGGAAATATCGGCAGGATCAAAACAAGGACGGTAATCGGCTCCTATTACCAATCTATAATCAACTGTGCTGGACGGATTTGGGTCCCCAACCAAATTTGAGCTTTGTAAACCTAATGTGTTCAAGATGGCGGCGCTTTGTTCTGGATCTTGTTCGGGTGTGAAATCGAAAAGCTTGGTCTGGGAATAATTGCGCTGATCGGCTAAAGCGATTTGGGTATCAAAACCACCAAAGTGAAGCCTCTCTGCAGCCAACTGATCCCAGTCGAGGTTATTAGTGCCATTCCAAATTTCTACGATGCTTTCTATGTGGATTTCTTCAGCAAGATTTGGCGGACCCAAGGCTTCCTGCAGCATATCGTATATCGCGCGTCCGTTGGGCAATAGTACACTTGCATTTTGTAATGGCGTCCGCCAGCCGGAAACTCGATCAAGGTTAATGAAGTAACTTCGAATTTTTGCAGCTGAAAGATTACCAGCATATGGTGCGAAGTTGATTACATCATCTAAACCAATATCAGTTGTGATAGTGCTGTTCAGTTGGGAATATAATTCGGGCATTCGGGCAATCATGCCAATTTGAAGAGCCTGACTGTAAATGGCACGCAGAACTTCTTGCTGCCGGCGGCCGCGGTCAAAGTCACTGGAGCGAATTCGTGAGCGCGCATACCAGAGCGCCAAATCACCATCCATGTGAACAACACCTGGGCCTATGGTAATTAGTTCCCAATTGTCTTCGTCTTGGGGGTCGCCATTTGGGTTTATTATGTGCCATTCAGTGAAAGCGCAGGAAATGGGAAGATCAATGCCTCCGAGAGTATCTATTATCTGTTTAAACCCCTCAAAATTCACCATCGCAAAATGGTCAATCTGGATACCGAAGTTGTAAAGGATTGTGTCTTTGAGTAGTTCGGGGCCACCTCCAGGATAATATCCCAATTCGCCGTGCAAGTATGCAGCATTTATGCGCTGCATTGTCCAACCGGGGATATAGACGTACAAATCACGAGGTATTGAAATCAAGGTAACCAAATTGGTGGCTGGTTGGAAGCTAACAACAATTAATGTATCGGTACGAAATGAACTGCCCGTGCGTGTATCTGAGCCGATCAAAAGAAAATTAATACTTTCAGGATTACTAATCAGGGTGTACGGGGTGGGTACTTGCGTGACCGGTGTTGGTCCTGGACTCCCAAAATACGGTGGGGGCCAAGTCCGAGCCGTGGGTGTCGGGGGTGGGGGGGCTAATGTGATCGAAGGAGACGGAGAAGTTGGTGAGGCGGTTAGGGTTGGGAAAATATTATCTCTCGTAGGAAATATGAAAGGTTGGCCGTCGTTGTAAGGCAGGCTGCAACTGATGAATATAGGGAGCAATAGAAGTAGTCTGATAAAAAATCTAGTTTTCAAGGGATATTTAAGGCCTGATTCATTATTGCCCGCACTGCTTCCTGATTTGGCAATAATACCTGGGCGCCGTTAAAGGGGTTTACCCACGGGGTCACTTGATTGGGGCCTACAGCATATCGGGAAAAGCCATTGCCGTTAGCTAATTGGGGTGCCAAGGATAAGAGTGGCAATATATCATCCAAGGTTAGATTCGTGAGCACTGTTTCGATGTATTGTTGGTATAGTTGGGGCGCTCTAGTTACACCATCTAAACTGAGAGTTTTAAAAAAAATAGCTTGTAAGACTTCCTGTTGTCGGCGAGTACGGTCGAAATCACTACTCGTGCCACGCGAGCGGACATACCAAAGTGTAGTTTCACCATCCATGTGAACAATACCTGCAAGGACTGTGTACACTCCAAATTTATCTCGTTGGTCGCTGAGAGTTCGACCGACCTGCACGTCAATCCCTCCCAAAGCATCAATCATGGTTAAAAAACCGTTAAAGTTAATCATTACCCAATAATCTGGCCGCACTCCAAAATTGTATTCGAACGTCAATTCTGTGAGCTGGAAGCCACCTCTCGCGTGAGCTGTATTTATTCTTTCCATTGTCCAGCCAGGTATATAAACAAATAAATCACGCGGGAAGGATGTTAACGAGACTGTACCCAAATTGGTGTTTAATGTAGCGAGTAAGAGTACATCTGTGCGGAATCCACCCTCGTATGGTCTTTGATCTGAGCCCATTAAAAGAATGTTTATTTGATTCGCTGGTTGATCCCAAATACCCATAGGTGGTGGGATAGCAATAGGAGGGTATATAGTTGGTCCGGGATATCCTACCCAGGTTATGGGGAATGTTGCTGAAGTGGCAATGGCATCTAATGTCGGTCCTGCGGAACTAATTGGATTTAGATAATCAGTGGGAATAAAAGTAGGTGAGGGAGCTAAGGGTTGGAAGGGTGTCGGGGTTGCGGTTGAGTCAGGGGGGGCAACTATCAAGGAAGCTGGTTGGATTGCGTCTGATTGGTTCAGAGGTGGGTTCCCCTGTGGGTTGCTAAAAGCACTACAGGCGGAAAGGAATAATAAAATTACTTGCAGGTTAATAAAATTGCGGGTCGGCATGCCAAGAGATTATTTTATAGTTAGGGGTTTAATGGCTCGTTGATTCCCTGTACCCATTAGCGGGTGGCGTGTAGTAGGGGTAGGAGGTGGTTGGCCGATTGGGGAATCTAAAATCAGCTCTGTTTCATCACAAACTGAATTCACTCGAGGGTTTCTCCGCGACCGTTGAAGGTATTTTCTTGCTGAGAGACCGGCAGCAATATGCTAAAGGTAGCTCCATACCCGATTTCAGAGTCTACCCAAATTCTTCCCCCCAATGCTTCTGTAAGGGTCTTGGCGATCGAGAGTCCTACTCCGGTATCTCCTACGCCTTGTATTAAGGGATTATCCGCCCTATATAAACGAGAGAAAACTCTAGGTAGTTCTTCTTCTGGAATACCTCCACCCGAATCAGTAACTTGGACCAAGACGTATTCATCCCCAGCATTTTTATCGTCATCGACCACAGCACGCACACTGATCTCTCCATCCACTGGGGTAGCCGCTCCAGCGTTTTGGAAGAGATGTAGAAGAATTTGCTGGAGTGCATCTCTATCGGTGTTCAAACTAGGAAGCTCTTCAGGTAGGTCAACGCGCAGGATGATTTCCTTTTCGCGCATCTGATTACTAGTAGAGTTTATCGTATCATCAATCACAACACTTAAACTGACAGGTTCTGGGGTTAACTTCAAACTGCCTGTTTCCATCGTTGTGATCTGGACTATTTGATCGATCATAGAAGCAACGCGATCAGTGGAAGTTTTAACGCGGTCTAAAAATTTTCGTTGTAAGGCCCCGAGAATTCCCACGGATTCGCTTAATAACAGGTCAGTGTATCCTGAGATCGAAGACATGGGCTGCCGCAATTCCTGGGCAATTGAGGCGATCACTTCTGCGTGGTCATCCGAAAGTCTTGGTTCATTTACCGGGGATGATTGAAGTTTTGTAATTTTTTTATTCGCTGTTGCAATCGCGTCTTGGAGGGTTTGCACTTGTGCGATGGCTTCGCTAAGTTCCTTATCGGTTGTGGAGTTTTCTTTCACACCAGCAATTGGAGTTTGTTTGGTCTCTTCAAGCATTTCGATGGTTTCTAACAGCTTAATATTTTCCGTTTCTAATTTTCGAAAGGTATTTTCGGTCTCATCTCCCTCAGCGGCTGTAGATTCGTAATTTGCAACCAGAGTTTGCTGTAGTTTTAACTGTTCACTTTTTTCCTCAAGCTCAAGTTGTAATGCTTCATTTTTTTGAATTAAATCTTCAAAATTGCCCTCTGGGGCGTGAATTTGTGCTTCTTCGGCATTGAAGTGAGTTTGTGGCCTTTGAAGAATTTGTGCTAGTGCTGGCGTAGATTTTTCAAGATAGGCTTGATCTTCCTGCGTCCACCCGCGTTTTGAATATGGTGTCAGCAGTACTAAGGCCGCGATGACTACGTTGTCTTTTGTTTGAATGGGGACAGCTAATAAACTACCAATTTCTGGGAGCCCTAGTGATTGAGCTAAACCTTGCATATCTTGAGATTTGCTGCTGGCAGGCAGCCTGAGTGGTTTGTTTCTACGAATAGCGCTTGACAGTCTGGGAATTACACTTGCATCGATTGACATTCCGCCTAAACTTTCTTCTCTAATGAGGTCGTATCCACCCAGGAGGATAATTTGATCGGTATTTTCTTGTGGGGCGAGTAACAAACTTAAATCTCCTACAATTGTTTTGCCGAGCGCTTGGGTAACTAGCATGCAAATTTCTTCTGGATCGTTTTCTACTGCAAGGCTTAGATAAGTCATAAATATGTTGGAATCGGTTACTTCTTGCTGCAGCAGAGCATTTTGTCTTTTGATCTCTGATGCGGATGGTTTAGTTTCACCATCTTCTGGTTCTTTATCGTTATCGTAATCCGCATACGCGTAGTCGTCGTCATCTTCCTCTTGCTTAGACAAAAATTCAATTCGTTGGGTAAGGGCAAATAGAAGAGGATAAGCAGCAATTTGACCGACTCGGGCAGCTCCCGAGAAATCACTTTCAAAGTTGCTGAAAATGTGGAAAAAATCAGCTAAGAAGAGTATGGCTAAGAAAACTAACCCATAACCCCAGCCCTCTGGTTTGCGGAGAACTAAAATTATCCCTCCAAATAGACCTATGGCGAGAGAAATCATAACCCAGCTTAAATCAAGTAGTGATGAATTGAAATTACCGGGTGAGTCCTGGCCGGCCAAAAAAGTTAGCGTAAGAATTCCTAATATTACTGAGATGAAACCCCCAAGTATCGCACCGATATCCGCAATTCGGAAAGACTCCGGAAAAGACCATAACCATATGAGAATAATTAGGCTAATAAAATTAACAGCCCGATCAACAGGTGGTAGAATTAAAAGAGGATTGCTAATTCCTTGCCAGGCGAGACCGGCATACAAGAAAACTAGCAACCGAAAAACTAAAAGACTGACCAGGCCAATTACTATTCGTCTCCCATTGGGGTCTTCACTTTTCCGCCAATAAAAAAAGGCAACCTGTAACGAACCAACAATCGAAAATGTTAGGATTAAATGGTAAACAAGATTCCCAGGGGGAACTGTTAGTAAATTAAATACTTCCTGGAAAAATGAAGACATGGATCAAAATAACCTCTCAAGCGGAATTATAGCATGCAGATTAGATAACTATCAATACAATTTCAGGAGAAAGAGGTTGACAAAGCAATAATACACGGTAAAATACCGCGCGAGCCGAAGTGGCGGAACAGGCAGACGCGCTACGTTCAGGGCGTAGTGGGCTTTATGCCCATGTGGGTTCGACTCCCACCTTCGGCACTCATCCATTACCTTGTCAGGTTTGGTTTTCACTCTTGCGCCAGGTGTTAGGCTGGGGTAATATTTTGGTATGGATAGTCTAGTAGTTCTCCTAAAGCGGGTTTTCATATTTGCTGGTTTGATCGTATTGATTCTCCTTGTGACTGATTTTAATAATCGCATGACTGAATTAACACGCTTAACGGCGCAACATGCGAATGACGAACAGCAATTGGCCGCCTTAACTGAAACAGTAATCGGCCTTGAATCTGATATTGACTACGCGACCTCGGTGCCCGCAGTTGAGGATTGGGCGAGGGAAGAAGGTGACATGGTCCGTCCGGGGGATTATTCAATTGTTCCATTGACACCGGAAGCATTTACTCCGGAAGCTCCTTCATTGGTTACTCCAACACCAATGCCGTTGACCAACTGGCAGATATGGATGGCGTGGTTATTCAATCGTGAACCTTGACGCTCATTTTCGTGCATGCTATAATCCTGCTGCTCAAAAAACTTAACGCGGGGTGGAGCAGTGGCAGCTCGTCGGGCTCATAACCCGAAGGTCGGAGGTTCGAGTCCTCCCCCCGCTACCTTTCGCAAACCGTAGACCATCAGGCCTGCGGTTTTTTACTAGCCCTACGATGTATGGTTGCAAGAGCCGGGCCAAAATAGGAGGCTTGTTATGAACCGTACACCATCGGGCTTTTTGATTCTCGAAAAGGCGATTCAGGGGTTTTTGCAATATAAAATTGCCGAGGGTTTGAGCCCAAGATCCATCGTAAGTTATCGGCGCGATTTGAAGCTCTGGCACGAACATTCTGGGGTTGAAGATGTGGGGAAGGTAACCTCGGGGGATCTTACGAATTACATTGCATGGTTGCGTACTGAGTATTCTCCCCAACGTTTCAATGGCAATACTGACCCACTTTCGAAAAAAAATATTAGAAACCATTGGGTCACATTGTCCTCTTTCTTCCGTTGGTTTAGTGAAGAATTCCAGACCGTTAACCCTATGAAAAAAGTTCCAGCAACTAAATTTGAGAAAAAACCAGTTCACCCATACACGAAGGATGAGATTGAGGCGTTGCTTCATGTGTGCAAGTACAGTTAGATATTCGGTAAGAGCACCTCGAATGCTTTGGTTGACGGCAATCTCGTGGCGCTTACCACGCTTTTGTTCCTTGATCCAAAATCGACTTATGATTTGTCTTTTCTCATCCAGGAAATGACCGATCTTCAATTGAAGTAGACCAGAAAGTGAGTGGTGTCACTATTTCTGTTCTACCCTTTTTCAGTACTTACTGTCTACTATACCTAACAGGGCAGGTCAGCTAGATGAACTAAAACAATTTCGGCCGTATTGCTGATGTCCCCATTCAACACTGGGTTTTTCTTGGCCCAAATCATTCTCCCCAATGGTATATAAACTGATCGCCGAATCTGCCATGATAAATGACAGTTTTCGCTCCCAATTCAAAATCCTCGAATGGTAGGGGTTGCTCCCATAGGAACCCCTGCTGATAATCAAGTACTATCCATCCCTGGTCATAATTGAGGACGGCTTGATTGATAACCTTCTCTTTCTCAGAGTCCAATATGAAGTATCTAAAAACTTTCTCAAATTCTAAAAGATCGGTCTCATAATACAGAAACAAGAATTCATCAATGTTAGTTGCAACTAACACGTCTCCCTCTTTAGAATGTTCCAATAGGTATTGTGCAGCTGCTTCCATCTCGTAGTGAAATTCGTCCGTTATTGGATGAACACCATTTGCGTTCCTTAGAGCTGGGAGTAAAACTTGATTCCAGTTAAAGAATAGCAGCAACACAATCAAATTAACCACATATTTGAGTCTGTTGTTTAGAAGTTGGTGGAGAGCAGAATAAATCACAAAAATACCAACGGCTACTACTACAATGTACCAATAATTTACAAAAATCCCATAGCGGGTCTGGTAGAACCGGTCGAATAAAAAGGAAAAAAATAGTAAGTAAGACAAATAATTTAGAAAAACAAAAGGGATCGTAATATTTTTCTTATCAGTGAGCCGAAATACTATGAGACTAGCAACCAGAAGCATCATCGATGATTGGCGTGAGGAGTATAATCACTATCGACCCCATAGTGCCCTGGGATACTTAGCACCAGCAACTTTCGCCGCCCACCATGCCCAGATCCCCTTGTCAGATCATCCAGACCCGGTTAGAGTCCAATTCTAGGTAGTACATAAATTAGGGTGCAGGTCAATTACCAGTTTACCATGTACAAGTATTTTGTCACTCCCCAGTCTATGCTAATCACATAAAAGGTGGTAAATATAATGGGGTCAAGTCACTTTCGAAAATGGAAATAGTGGGCAACCAGGAGTATACTTGATGTGTGCCTAAAAATCGCATGTTAGGGCGAGCTGAAAATTGGGATTAGGGTAGTGATGTGATTCGGGAATTTATTAAATGAGAATGAGGAGTGACATGTGGAAGGTTATTCAGAACTGCGCAATGAAATTTTCCGGCCAACGAGTTGTGGTCACTGCTACTCCTAGGGAGTAGTTGTTTTTTCCCTAGGAATCGCCGGAAAGTTCAATATGGAAAAATCCCCCGAGAATTCTGCCCAAAAAGTTTCGTTTTACTTACCTAAACTAGGTGTGGGCGGCGCCGAAAGAGCTATGCTGATTTTGTCAGCGGAACTCGCCAAACTCGGTTTTCAGGTTGATGTGGTACTGGATACCTCTGTGGGGGATTTTCTCTCGCTTGTTGCCCCTGAAATACGAATCATTGATCTGAAATCCAAAAGCACGTATACGAGTCTACCAAAACTAATAGCCTACTTGAATCGGGAAAAGCCAGACGTATTCTATTCGGCGCTGGATCTTACTAATCTCATGGCATTGATCGCCAAAAGGTTTTCTAGGGTATCTACACGCTTTGTAATCAGCATACAAAACACAGTTTCGATCCATAAAAGAGCACTCCTGAAGAAAATAATTGAACGGTTGATGCTCACGGCGATCTACCCTTGGGCGGATGCTGTTATTGCGGTTTCTCAAGGTGTGGCCAGAGATTTGTCGGAATACACTCGCAACTCTGTAAGCCAGATACATGTCATCCCTAACCCAATGCTATCGCGACTATTTCAACAACCAGAAGAAGATCACATACATGATATTTGGCAGGAATCCGGCAATCTAAGTCTTGTATTAGGTGTAGGACGTCTGGAGGAACAAAAAGACTTTCCTACGCTTCTACGGGCTTTTGCAATTGTCCATGAGGAGCATCCATCTCATTTAATCATTCTTGGGGAAGGGTCACAGCGCAGGTCTCTTGAAATGCTGATCAGTGACCTTCAAATTGAGAAGTATGTGTCCTTACCAGGCATCGTGAAAAATCCGTTGAAGTATATGGAAAATGCAGATGTGTTTGTCTTGTCCTCTATTTGGGAGGGGTTGCCAAGTGTTCTTATAGAAGCATTGGGAGTAGATTGTCCAGTGGTTAGCACCAATTGTCCAAGCGGCCCGAAGGAGATTCTTGAGGGAGGTAAGTATGGCGAATTGGTTCCTATAAGAGACGTGCAAGCTTTAGCCAAGGCAATGTTGAAAGTTTTATCGGGAGATGCAAAGAAAATTGATGATGCTTGGTTAGAAAAGTATTCACTGGAGAAAATAATGCGAGATAACCTAGAGGTGATGGGGTTTAGGTGAGCGAAGCGGTCGTGAAAAGCAATCGTCGAGACTTGCCAAATCAGAATAATTCCTTAATTAGAATACCCCTCGGGGTTAGCCACTAGCCAATTCCAAGCGCTGGCGACGATTTGCTCCAGGTTATCAAATTTGGGTTTCCAGCCAAGCGACTGGCGAATACGCTGAGATGATGCAACCAGGATGCTAGGATCACCAGGACGCCGCGCCCGGAAAACTACCGGAATAGGGTGTCCAGAAATGTTACGGGCTGCTGTAATAACTTCCTGAATAGAAGTACCAATGCCATTACCAACGTTATAGACCATCCTGCTTTCCTTTTCCAGGTTTTCCAGGGCAAGCTTATTGGCTAAGGCTAGATCCTCAATATGAACGAAATCTCGAATAGGCGTGCCATCTTGGGTGGGGTGGTCGTTACCATTTATCACGAATTTGGCCCGCTTGTTCATGGCCACTTGGAGGATGCGTGGGATCATATGCGGTTCCGGCGTATGGTCTTCGCCACGGTGTTCCGTAGATCCGGCAGCATTGGAATAGCGAAGAATGGCGACCCCCAAACCAAATATAGAATGGTACCAGTTTAGGGCTTGTTCAACCATAAGTTTTCCCTGGCTGTAGACGCTTTTGGGATCTTTGACGGAATCTTCCTGGAGGGGATCCTTCGAGCTGTGATAGATAGAGTAAGTAGAGGAAAAAACAAATCGCCCGATACCAGCTTGGTGTGCACGCTCTATTAACGAAAGAGAATTTATCACATTATTCTGAAAGTAATCTCCGGGAACGTGCATGCTCGCGCCCACATCGGTAGAAGCGGCCATATGTAGAACTGCATCAAATCCTTGATCCATTAATGCCTCGGCCAAAGTTGCTCGGTCGCTTAATTCGGCGTGGACAAAGTTCACCCCATTTGGCACAGCGGCGCGATGTCCCGTAATCAACGAGTCATAAATTGTGACCTCATGGCCGGCACGAAGCAATCCATCCGCGGTGACAGACCCAATGTATCCGGCGCCGCCAGTCAGGAATATTTTCATATTGGGATTAAGTTGTTCATGGTATTTGCTGTATACCAGGTGTCAGACATTATACAGGTTCTTGTTTTGAGCCTGAGAAAAGTTTATGTTGCATTGTCAATGTGCCTTAGGAATACAAAAGGCGCTTGGCAACCCGGTATATTCTTCGCACGGCGGTAGGCATGTGAGCTCTCCAGGCCAGAGATGGGGGCGTTGTGATAATTCCGTGTGGACGTCGGTAAGAGCCATCGTCAATGTTTTTCCAAACGTTTTCGAACAGTGTAGAGTACTTCTGGGCCATATCTTCAACTCGATAGCCTCCGTCACGAATTGTTTGGTACGCTTTCAGCCCAAGGTCCTCTCTCAGATTCTGATTTCGCTGAAGTTTATCAAGCCGGTCTACGAACGCTTCAATGTCACCTACAGATACTCGGTAGCCGTTCACGCCATCTTGTACTAATTCTGGGATGCCACTGCGGATATCGGTTACAACTGGGACACACCCACGTCCCATCGCTTCCAGCAATCCCATCGGAAGACCTTCAAAGTCCGATGTCATTATGAATACTTCACTCTCAGCAAATTTGTCAAGAACTTTTTGATTGGGAAGTATACCTAATAATTTCACGGATTTCTGGTCAATATAGGCCGAAAGCGCGGTTCGAAACTTTTTCTGGGCTGATCCACCGCCAATGACGGTAAGTTCGATCGGGATCCCTTCGTTTGCTGAGAGTTTGACAATTTTTACAAGATCGAAAATGCGTTTCTGATATTGGACCAGGCGGCCGGCATAAATGACACGCAGGGGGTCAACGTCATTTGAATCTCGGCGGATCATTTTTGGAGGGATCTCGACTCCATTCGGAATGGTGACCAACCGCCCTGGAAGATCAGTATCCAGCTGATTGATACGGTGGGCAATCGCGTCGCTAACTGCTACAATTGCATTCCAGTAACGCCCTAGCCGAGATACATGATCATAGTGTTTGGGATCATCGCTGTGCACGACCCCAACAATTCCAACCCTTTCAGAAAGTGCGGGACTAACACAGGAATGATCCCAATCATAGTTGGGGATATAGATACACGGCGCGTGTTCTTCCAAGTAGCCAATCAGTGTTTGCCAACGAGCAGGCCAACTATTTTCCTGATTTACCGGTAACTTTCTTACCGGAATATCAGATGGAAATCGCAGGGGGTCTCGAGGAACTTGGTAATGTTTTGTGAGGAGGACGTGTGCAGGAATCCCCAACCTCAAGAGGCCGCGCACTAAATTGACTGAAAATATATCCACCCCACTGAGCCTGCCATTAGTGGATGCAATAATTACCCGATTTCGCGAATTTTTGTTGTCTTTGGTCATAAGGCTAGGCTGTAGGGCGAGAACGAATCCATTTTCTCTTATACCTAATTAATTGAAGCATTTCAAGGATGACCGCAATTATAGGACTCATCCACGAATAAGAGAGTTCCGCTAACAATACCTCAATGGCAAAAACCCTCCGTTTTAGCGGTCGTTTCCCTCCCAAAGATTTAGGGGGGGCTATCCTTCCATTTGAACGAATGTAGACACCATCGCTTGAATCATTAGCAACACGGTGAAAAAGATTAATATAATTCTCAACCATGTTTTCAATTCCGTATTTCCCAGCATGAACTTTTTGATAAGCTTTCTTTGACATCTCGCGTCGGAAAGAGGGGTCATTTTGCAATCGAGATAAGCGACTTGCGAATGTATCAATATCCCCAACCGGTATTAAGAAGCCATTTTCTCCATCAATAACTACTTCTGGAATTCCGCTGGGGATGTCGGTCACTACCGGAACACATCCCTGACCCATCGCCTCCAACAAACTTAGCGGGAGGCCTTCAAATTCAGAAGTGAGTATGAAGGCATCACTTTTGGAGAATATCTCAATAACTTCACTATTCGGCAATGCCCCTGTGAACCTCACCTTTTTTTGCTTGGTGTATTCACTCGACTCGTCCAGCAGCAATTGAGGGGGATCGCCACCGATAATTGTGAGTTCCAGCGGCACCCCTCGCTCAACGAGGGCGGAAACAATTTTGGGAAGGTCGTGAATGCGCTTCTGATGTTGTACGAGCCTGCCTGCGTAGACGATCCGCAACGGTGCGTTCTCTTTTCTCGCTCTTAGAGGGAGGTTGGAAGGAATCATCACGCCATTTGGGATGGTAACGACTCTATCTTCAAGTCCAGGGTTATGCGCCACCACCTGCTTTGCGATTTCTCCGCTAACAGCCACAACAGCGTTCCAGTATTTACCTAGAGCAGAAACATAATTGTGCTGGTGTTGGTCATTGTTATGGAGAGTCCCGACAATAATGACTTCCTCTGGCGCTTTGGGGCTAACGCAAGAGTGCCACCAATCATGGTTGGGGATATAGATGCAAGGTTTATGTTCCTCAAGGTAGCGGCTCATAGCCGCCCAGTGCATCGGCCAACTGGCATAGGCATTTACAGGCAGATTATTTACCTGGATGTTCTCAGGCATAGGTAAAGCGGAATCTGTGTGTGGGGGAGAGAACATTTTTGATCCCTGCATTGTTAGAAGGATATGGGCATCAAACCCGCGCTCTTGCAAACCGTGCACCAAATTCGTGGAAAAAATATTAACACCGTTGACCGTCCAATAGGTGGAGGCAACTATCACGGGAAGATCTTTGATCTCGGGAAATCGGCTACTGGATATCATATTTCTTTTTCAAATAGCGGGTCACCCCTAGCCGAAATTCATTGTTCAGCGCTTCACTAAATACAATAACTTCTGCCATCTGCCCATTAAATGGCGTTTCGGGTTGCGATAGATTTGCTCCTAAAATCAAACCGCCGTCTATTTGACTATTCTTCGCATACTTATAATTGGGATTTTGCGACCCGATTTCAGCTAGTTGGTTGTCTACGTAAACAGTCAAATTCTTATGGTCTACAGTTTGTTTGTGATTGCAAACTAATATATGCCATTCTCCGAGCGGGTGCAAGTTCACCGGACAAATTGCCGAAACCACAGATTGAGAGATTGCGCTCATCTTTGTTTTCAGTTGCGGCACCAACATTACGACACTGGAAAGATATTCTTTTGCCCATAAGATCTGTAACCCAGGACCCCTTCCTTGAACATTCATTGTGGTTAGTATTGTCGTCCATAAGTGTTGATTCCAATCATATTCAGTGAGACTGGAAGGCTTAAATACCACGAAAACCGTAAATTCACCGCCATCGTACAGGAATCTCCAATCATCGGAGGTACCGAATTCAATATACTTTGATGAATTGTCCGCGGGAATATTCATAAAATGCAATGAGGGTAGGTTATTTGCACTGTTTTTCGTATACTGAGGATTCGAATTACCTTGGACGATGCTAAAATTATTTGGTCCAGCATCTTTCCAATCCGATATTGCTTCACCCTCGGGGTGGTCTGATAGGTCTTCTGGTTTTAACCAAAGATACAGATTGTTTATTTTGGATGGCAAGATTTCCTTCGCGGCTATGGTTTGCTTTTCTTCCTGCTTAGATGTAATTTCCTTTGGAGAAATAGACTTAAAATTTACAGGTTGATGTTCAAATTCCGCGGGTTTGTAACTTCGTTGTCGATATAGCTCAGAAAGAATATCGTTGGTATCCCTATCAATTTGGGCGATTAGATTTCCTGACAATTCTTTCCGAGCGACCGAGGAATCGGGGCGATATAAATATTTCCCCTTAATATTAAGGGCTAAACACAATTGATCAAATACCGCCGGATTGGCTGCAAGGTCCTCATATCTTACAAGCATTAATCCAGAGCGGTATTCTGATATGGCCTCAAGGAGAAATCGATTCCGACGGTTCCAATCTCGGGAAAAAAATTTTGAACTGACTCTGTTTTGCCGCCGCCACCCCATCTGAGTCATAGAATAAAATACATTTACGGGGTCCCGGTAAGTCCATACGATCTGAAGATCATAATCCGTGAATTCTTCAAAGAGATCTGTTACCGTTCGTTTTTTAGTTTCACTGATCGGCTTCAAAAGCACTTGTCCGGGAGCACTTAGCAGCGTGGGCCTGATTTTGGGTTCAGGCCTTAACATAAAATTGTTGAATACCTCACTCGCTTTACTCTCATTAAAAGACACCAAGCTCAAATCACGGGAAAAGGATTGGAAAAGCGCTGTCGTACCCGATCTTTGAACGCCCATGACCATAATCAGTCTCATACGCATGTGTTCAATCGTCCAACAGGTAATCTGATAAGTAATCAGTATAAAGGGGATTTTGCGCTAAAATTGTCCCCACTTCCTTATATTCGTTTAAATGCTCAGGAGGGACTTTATCGCTCTCTTTTTTTTCTGGAAACCGTTGAGCTATTAGCCGGATGATAGGGCGCAATCTATTCGGCCGGACGATGTGCAATGCGTATTTCCTATATAAAGCATGTCCAGTCTTTTTTCCGAGTAGATTCGCAAGAGGAGTGATGCCAAATTTCGTTATCCTAGCGTACCAAAAGAGTTCATGCGTATTTAGAGAGGGATTGGGATTTCCAGGGTTCAACTCATAATGATCTATTCCCAGCCGCTGTTCAAGAATTCTTAGGAATTTACTTTTATTATCGCGTAAGATCTCGTATGGGAGCACAATTAGGTTCGTCTCTCCAAAGGCTTTACTATAAAGGTTAATGAGCTGATTAATATCGAGCCATTGAAGATTGAAATTATGATTGACCTCGAATCTTGTTTTTGAATCCAGCTCACCACCCCCCTTTATATATTCAGAATATCCGGATAACAAGATGCTCTCATATCCTCGGGTTACGATGATAACCTGACTATCTGGGAAAAGACTGCGAAGCGCTTCACATATTTTGGACTGGTTTCGAATCACTTCCTTTTCGTCCTGAAATTCCTCTGCTTTAAATTCCACCCTGGCAACATCTCTACCAATTGCTAATCCAGCGCCAATTAGTTCGTGGCTGGTTACATAATACTTTGGGGCAGGTTTCGTGTCGAAGATCGCCTTCTCAGAAATATCAATTACGGAGCGGAAGCCGGCAATACCCATTGGCGTGAATTGAAGCTGTGGGTGCATTTGAAACCAATTTTGCAGGAAGGTCGATCCCGCCTTAGCGTAACCTATATGTAAAATGAATTTGCTCATGCCTCTTTTATTAACTCATCAGTTTGGTGTGCAGAGTCCGTATGCTCCTCGAGAATATGCCTTTGATACCTGTATAGGACCTCAAGATCCTCATATCTTACAACCATTATTCCAAATGGATATTCTGATAGGCCCTCAAGGAGAAATCGATTTCTACGGTTCCAATCGTGGGCAAAGAATTTTGCAGTGACTCTGTTTGGCCGCTGGCATCCCATCTGAGTCATAAAATAAAATACATTTGCGGGGTCCCGGTAAATCCAAACGATCTGAAGATCATAATCCTTGAACTCTTTAAAGAGATCTGTAACCGTTCGTTTTTTGGTTTCACTGATCGGCTTCAAAAGTACAGGATCGGCAACACTAATCAGTGTGGGCCTGATTTTGGGTTCGGGGCTTAAGAGAAAATTGTTGAATATCTCACTATTTTGGCTCTCATTAAAGGATATTAAGTTTAGGTCGCGCGAAAGGGATTGGAAGAGCGCCGTGGTACCAGATCTTTGAACTCCCATGACCATAATCAGTCTCTTAGACATTTGTTCAACTGTCCAGAAGGTAATCTGATAAGTAATCAGTATAAAAGGGATTCCGTGCTAAAATTGTTCCCCGTGCCTTATATTCATCCAAATGCTCAGGGGGGATTTTATCGCTCACTTTTCTTTCCCCCAAGAAAAGAGTTGGTAGTCGGATGAAGGAGCGCAATCTATTCGGCAGGACGATGTGCAATATATATTTTCTATATAAAGCATACCCAGCCTTTTTTCCGAGTAGTTTCGCGAGAGGAGTGATGCCAAATTTCGTCATCTTAGTGTACCAAAAGAGTTCATCAGGATTTAGAGAAGGATTGGGATTTCCAGGGTCCACCTCGCAGTGATCTATTTCCAGCCGCTGTTCAAGAAAGCTTAGGAATTTGCTTTGATTATCGCGTAACAGCTCGTATGGAAGCACAATTAGGTTCGCCTCTCCAAAGGCTTCGCCATAAAGGTTGATTAGGTGATTAATATCGAGCCATTGTACATTGAAAATGCGATAGTACTCGAGAAATGTTTCTAAATCCAGCCCTCCACCCCGCTTGATATATTCAGAGTAGCTGGATAGCAAGATGCTCTCAAAGCCTCGGGTTACGATGATAACCTGACTATCGGGGAAAATGCGGTGAAGTGTTTCACATATTCTAGCCTGATTCCGCCTCACTTCCTTTTTGTCTTTGTTCTGAGATTCCAATACTATAAATTCCAAATTGACAAAATCGTTACCAATTGCCATTCCAGTGCTAATAGATTCGTGGCTGGTTACATAATATTTTGGGGCTGGTTTCGCGTCGAAGATCGCCTTCACAGAAATATCAATTACGGAGCTGAATCCGGCAATACCCATTGGCGTGAATTGAAGCTGTGGGTGTATTTGAAACCAATTTTGCAGGAAGGTCGATCCCGCCTTGGCGTAACCGATATGCAAAATGAATTTGCTCATGCCTCTTTTATATACTCATCAGTTTGGTGTGCAGAGTCCGTATGCCCCTCAAGAAGATGCCTTTGATACCTGTATAGGATCTCAAGATACATGGTCGCAGTCAACTCTGGCCCTCCAAAGTGGACGGTATCATCGATGTCGTTGCAGGCGTGGAAGGGTTTCCAGCCTTGCGCATGCATCTCATGATTCGCAATATAGTTCACTGCTTTATTCAAAGAGCTGCGGTTCCAACATTGAAAGTAGATTAACGTAAGGGCAGCGATGGCTGTATCAAATGGCCCGCCCACCGATCCATCCGGGTCCTGCCGCCCCTCAACATAATTGACGATTTTATCTTTTAGAGATTCGATTTCTTTGACCCCAGTAGCATACAATCGGGCTACCTGGAAATACAGCGATAAGAGGTCTGGATAATATTGTATAGGGGCATCGTCTTTTTCGATGTGCTGAATCATGGTCTTTAGGAAAATCTCAGTGCGTTCGTCAACTCCCAAATAAAGGAACACATTTGCTGTGATGGCTGATTCAGTTGAAGAATGATATTCTTTGGCAATTTTTAGCATTTGCTTTACGCTAAATCCAAATTGTTTGGAATATCCTACATTGTTGACCAAATAATCCTTTGCAAGCCAGAAGAAATTTTTCAGATGGCGCAGGTGCCTAATACGGGGCACAAACCAAGTGTATAAATTCCCCTTTCCATCGTGGTTTGCGAAGATCATGTCTTCATTGCAATAGGTTTGATAGCCATTCTGGCGCAATACCGCAAACACGATACCGGTATCATCAACGTCAGTTGGCCAGATAGCCATTTTATAGCCAGGTAAGTACCTGACCACCCCATTTTCTACCACCTTCTCGAGGTAATCACTTCCCTTTTTCTTTATTTCTGCAATCTTTATATCGTCGATTTCATGCAGATGGTATAACAAGATAGAAGTACACCAGATGGAATAATCTAATTCATACCAATCTTCATACTCAGTGGGTACGCCCAAATCTTTAAGGAGATATGCGAATCTAAAAAACTGCAATGTTCTAAACCCACCATTCGGTTTCTGTTGTTCATGTAGATAATCAATTATCGCGGCAATCTTCTTATCGTAGCTGTCAAAATTCGCGGATTCTGTTGCTGTTTTCATGCCTATGATATCTCTCCAATATATTTACTGATAATTTCGAAAGGAACTCATACTTAGAATTGGAGCTATCAGATCTACTTATCCCACGCTACGAGTAGTTTTGATAAGCCACGAATATTGATGCTTGGATTCCATTCTAATTTTTCTTCTGGTACAGCCAAACGAAGATTGGGAATCCGCTGAATCAGTGTGTTCAATGCAATTCTTCCTTCCATACGGCCAAATGGAGCCCCCAAACAAAAGTGGATTCCATGCCCAAAGGCAATGTGACCATTGGGGTCGCGATCAAGAACCAGTTTTTCTGGGGAGGGAAAATGTTCTGAGTCATAATTTGCCGCGCCTAAGATCACCTGAACCTTATCCCCTTGCTTAATCAAATTCCCGCGGATATTAACGTCTTCGGCAGCAAAGCGTAGGGTTGCCCCCTGCACGGGACTTTCAAAGCGCAGAAGTTCTTCCACAGCAGTTTCCATCAGGGAAGGATCGTCTCCCAACTTTTTCCAAAGATCTGGATGGCGCATCAAGGTAAGGGCGCCGTTGGCGATAAGGTTAGTGGTAGTCTCGTGGCCAGCCAGCAGCATAATGAATATCATGCTGAGAAGTTCGTCCTCGTCCAGGATTTCACCAGATTCCATTGCTCGGATGAGATAGGTGATCAAATCATCCTGCGGTTCGGCTTGCCGTTCTGCAACCTTTTCCCTTGCATAAGAGATAAATTCACCTATTTTTGACTTGACCATCTCGCCTTTTAATGGATTGACATGCCACTCCGTCCAGCGGCGAAACCTGCCCTGATCCTTTAATGGGACGCCTAAAATCTTTGAAATGACTGACAGGGGAACTGGAATAGCATAATCCTCAATTAAGTCCATTTTTCCATTGGATTCCACCTCATCGAGCAACCGATTTGATGTTTCCACCACAAATGTTTCCATTTCATCGGCCAATTCCGACGTCAATGCCTTCTTCGTCAATTCCCTCAAGCGAGTATGGTCAGGTGGGTCTTTTCTTACAAGATGATTCTGGATTACGCGCTCATGTTTTTCTTTTACCAAAAACTCTTTTGGAATTTCTTTATTAACATTGGTCCAATCGCTTACGAAGCGTTTATCGTCTTTCATTACGGCGCGCACATCGTCAAAGCGTGTGAGAAACCAGGTGCTTGTCCCATCTTGGGGATCTATGTGCTGGTAAATGGGTTTCTCACGCCGCATCTCGGCATAGATGCTATACGGATTTCGAACCCTTTCTTTGGAGAAAAATCTGAACTCTTCTTTTTGTATCATGTTTATCTCCTCTTTATGCAATTCCTATTTGATAATATCTATCCTGGAAAACCGTAGCAGGTAAATTGCCCTACAAGGCAACTTGATGCATCAAGCAGTTACCACTAAGCACAAGGATTCAGGAGAAAAGTGATGCCCATATTTATTTCAGGTAATCTGATCACGAATCCCTTTCGGTAATTTTTTCACCAGCTGCCCGAATGCCTGCCAATTAGAGAGATTGCCAATTTGCTGCTTGGCAATCTTTTTCAATATGCTCGTCGCCTCTCGTCCTCTCGCTTTCACATCCTTCGAAAATAATAAGACTTGCAGAATTAAGATGACTAAATACCTAATATCTTGGGCAGCCAATGAGACTGCTAACATTCGCGGAATCAATTGCTGTATTCATGCCATTTATATCGCTCCAAAAAATTTGGTAGCTAATCACAAAAGGATTCCAAGTTCAGTAATAAGGCTATCAGATCTACTTATTCCATGCTACGGGTAGTTTTGATAAGCCACGGATATAGATACTTGGATTCCACTTCAATTTCTCTTCAGATACCGCCAATCGAAGATTGGGAATCCGTTGAATCAGTGTGTTCAATGCTACACGTCCTTCCATGCGCCCAAAGGGAGCCCCCAAGCAAAAATGGATGCCATGTCCAAACGCCATGTGCCGGTTCGGCTTACGACTTAGATCCAGTTCCTCTGGCAGATGAAACTGTTCTGGGTCATAATTTGCTGCCCCCATCATTACTTGAACCTTGTCCCCTCGCTTGATCAAATGCCCACGGATATTAACGTCTTCGGAAGCATATCGCACGGTCGCTCCCTGCACGGGACTTTCAAAGCGCAGAAGTTCTTCCACAGCGGTATCCATCAGCGTGGGATCGTCCTTCAACTTTTCCCATAAATCTGGATAGCGCAGCAAGATAAGCGTGCCGTTGGCGATAAGGTTAGTGGTGGTATCATGGCCAGCCAGTAGCATAAGGAACATCATGCTGAGAAGTTCGTCCTCGTCCAATATTTCACCAGATTCCCTTGCTTGGATGAGATATGTGATCAAATCGTCCTGCGGTTCGGCTTGACGCTCTGCAACCTTTTTCCTTGCCCAAGAGGTAAATTCACCTATTTGCTTCTTGAACTTCCTGCTTTGAGATGGATCCACATACACCTGCGTCCAGCGACGAAACTTGTTGTGGTCTGTTGCGGGGACACCTAAAAGCTTTCCAATAACTGATAGGGGAACTGGAATAGCATAATCCTCAATTAAGTCCATTTTCCCTTTGGATTCCACTTTGTCGATCAATTGATTTGATGTTTCCTGTACGAATGATTCCAACTCATCGGCCAATTCCGGCGTCAATACCTTCTTCGTCAAATCTCGCAGGCGAGTATGGTCAGGGGGATCTTTTGTTGCAAGATGATTCTGTATTACACGTTCATACTTATCTTTTACTAGTTTTTTTTCGGAAATTTCTGTGGAAACATTCCTCCTATCGCTTACGAAGCGTTTATCGTCTTTCAATACATCGTGCACATCGTCGAACCGTGTGAGATACCAAATACTTGTCTCATTTTGAGGGTCCATGTATTGGCATATAGGTTCCTCACGTCGCATCTTGGTATAGATGCCATACGGATTTCGAATCCTTTCTTTGGAAAAAAGTTTGAACTCATCCTTTTGCACCATATTTATCTCCTTTTTGCAATTCTTATCTATTGTTATTGAACTGGCCAAGCTGGTGAAAGCAACTTAATTATGAATGACAATGATTTGCAGCATGCATCTAAATATTGGTTATAAGTGTTTGCTTATTAAAGGATGACAGATAATGATCTTAGGCAATTTTATCACGAATCCCTTTCGGTAATTTTTTCACCAGCTGCCCGAATACCTGCCAATTAAAGAGATTGCCAATTTGCTGCTTAGAAATCTTTTTCAATATGCTCGTCGCCTCTCGTCCCCTCGCTTTTACATCTTTAAAAAATAACGAGACCTGCAGAATTAGCACGAGCAAGTAGCGAGGGTCTTGGGCTGCCAATGAGGCAGTTAATACGATTGGGATCCACACCACGTACAAACCGTGTGGGGGAAAATAGGCGCTGGTTGAGATAGGAAGAGGATCGAAAGGGATTTTCAAGATAAATTTATATTTTAATAGATCATATATCGCATATAATACAACGGTATATAGGGCCCAAGGGGCGAAGGGAGAAATGACCCAGATAACCGCGCCGAATGCCAGCATTTCAATAGGAAAAATAACCCCTACTGCAAAGCGGCGAATCTCCAATGGATTAAGCCTGGCAGCGAGTGTCTCGGCGCCTGCGCGCATATCATTTGCACGATCCCAAAGTTGGTGCAGCAGAATTCCCCGAAGGCCGACAAAAAATGCCCAACTTGTCGCCGTCACAACTAGAGGGAAACTCTCATCTATTGAAGCCGATGTCACTGTAATCATCGCAATGAAAATGAATAACGTCGGGACAGCATGTGCCCCCGAAGCATCCGAAATGATTCCCCACACTCCTCTTTCCTTCAGCCGAACTGGGGGAATCGAGTAGATTGTGGGCAGCAGATAGTTGGCAGCAAGCACCGCTGCAGCGCCTGGTCCAAAATCAATCCAAAGCCACGGTGTAAATCCTGTTAGTAGCAACGTCAGTGACAGGAATCCACGCTCAAATTTGTTTCGATCAGCCATGATATTGGGCTTTCCCGCGCGGCGATCCTCATCGATATCAAAAACATCGTTGATGATATGTCCGTATGCCGCAACCGATATGAGGGAAATTAATACTCCCAAGATAGCCAATAGACCAATTTCGGGTGGCGCCTCCTCTTTTAGCAAACCCAAATATGCAATAGACAATAATGGTGGAATCTTATATAACCACCAATTTCCCGCGCGAACAACCCGGGAAGCTTTAGATAACCACATCTTAATCATGCCCATCATGTATCCCATTCAACTTCCAAATTCACCAAATTTCCTGAAAGCCTATATAAGTTATCAAGCTCGCTTGCGACAGATTTGACTGTAAAAAATTCGGCTGCGTCTTCCCATCCAAACAAAACCAAGGGCATTTTGGTTTTGCCATCTCCAATTATTCCTCTAAGGGCATATTGTCCAGCGACCAACGGCAGATTGGGTATCGTACATCTCAGCCGTCCTTTTCCCTCGGTCACTTTGTGTGATCCATTTGGGTAGCCTGAATAGCCGCTGGCGATTCTGACCCATTGATCTCCAGTCCAAATCGAGAAACCCCAATAAACGTCATTAATCTCCTTGAGAGCATTGTAATTCAACATTACGGTCATACTTTGACCAGAATATATCTCCTCCCCCTGAGAGGGCGTTATTGCCACTTTATCAATGATGACCGGATTATCATCGTTAGGTTGATTTCCCATACGCAGCCTGGGAGTGTCCTTCTCCTTATCTTGGTTTCTCTCAAAATATTTGTTAACGACATCAACCGTCGCTCCGGCGTAGGTTACTTGACCTTGGTCTAGAAGCAAGCATCGGTTGCAAATAGCTTGCAGCAAAAACATATTGTGGGACACAATTACCAATGAGCCGCCATCGTGAAGATATTGGTGCATGTGTTGCAAGCTTTTGCGCTGAAATGCCATGTCGCCCACAGCCAGTATCTCATCCACCAAGAGGATGTCAGGTTTGATATGACTTGCGATCGCAAAGCCCAGCCTTACCCACATGCCTGAACTGTAATACTGCACAGGCGTGTCAATAAAATCTCGGATCCCAGAGAATTCTATGATCTCGTCCATGCGGGCATTGACTTGTTTCTTTGTAAGGCCAAGCAAGGCGGCATTTACCTGGACATTTTCGCGGCCGGTTAGTATTGGATTGAAGCCTGCTCCCAATTCAATCAAAGCGCCTACGCGCCCATTTATGGTAATTCTGCCCTGGTCTGGTTTGACCAAACCATAAAGTAATTTTAGCAACGTGCTCTTACCTCCCCCATTTGGCCCGATTACACCTAACGCTTCCCCTGAATGTAAATCGAACGAAATTCCATTAAGCGCCCAGAATTCTTTGGGACGCAATTTGCTCCCACCTGCTCTCTGCCATGGGATCAGTTCACTTGTAAAGTCCTGCACCCCATACCACAATGAACGCTTCAAATCCTTAGAGAATTTTTTCGAAAGGTTATCAACGTTTATGATAGTATTTCTTGTCATAGTTTATCGGGCCATCAGCCGGGAGGTTATGTGTGGGATTGCTAGCTTATATACCACCCAGCTCATGAAAAGTAGAATCGCCGTTAGAATTGTGACTACAGAAAAATCTAGAACTTGGGACAGATTCCCTGTGGTCATAAGCTCTCTAGAAGTCACCAATAATGAACTTACCGGGTTGAGGTTTGCCAATAATGAGGCTGGCCATGTTGTTGGTGATGGATAGACAACCGGTGTGACAAAGAACCATAGTGAAGTGAGCAAAACCATGGCTCGCTCAATATCCGAGTAAAGAATACCAATTGGTATCATAAAAATACCAATGGTCGTGCCAAATCCCAATAGAGCAAAAAATCCAATCGGAGCCATAACAATACTGGAGGGGATTGGAATTCTAAGAATTACAAAAAGGAGAAGCACAAGAACCAGGCGAATGCCAAAGTTAAATAACGTCTCACCCAATCCAGCCAGAATCAGCGCTTCACGAGGAAAGTTAATCTTGGTAAGTATGGAAGCAGAGGCGGTAACTTGCCTTAGAGGACTATTGAGGGCATCAACAAACCCTTGCCACAGCATTGTGCCTACGAGTACATAAACTGGGTAGGGTATGTCCGTCTCTCCCACATTCATTACATTGGCCTGATTGAGAAACACCCAAATTAGCGTTGTCACTAGTGTGGGTAAGACAGCCCAAACATATCCCAATATAGATTTTCGGTATTGTGAGCGTAAATTACGCATCAAAAGGATCCAGGCCAGCTCTCGCGAGGAACGTATATCGGAGAACATCCCCCTCAAGAAGAGAAGCGGTCGACGTAGCTGGGGCTCAGCATCATAAACCGCTCTGTTATAAGGACTAGCCATCATGAATCTCGTACCTAATATTCATAATAGAAAAAAATTTATGGTATTAATATGCTTGCCTTTTTTCTAACAATTTTAATTCACAAAGTATAACATAAGAGGCTTGCGTTTGAACTGATAACATCGCTTACCGACCCAGCGGGCACATGAATCTGACACACTTGATGCTCCAATCCCAAGCGATCTGCCACATCCTTGTAGATATGGAGATCATCGTTGACGATCACACTCACCCCAATCTGCTGCACTAAGGGCTGCAGCCAATGCTTCAACTTGAAACCGTCCCATTCAATGATCTGCCCGATTGCAACTGGTTTTCCATCTCCCATATCAATTCCTACGACCCCACCGCGTTTCTTCCCGCCACTCAACACCCAGGCCCCATCCAAACCCAGCACCCGCACTCCTTTCCAATTATTTTGTTTCCTCAAGCTTTCCGCCTGCTGCTGCACATCCCACCACACCCTGATCCGACTCAAACTCATTCCAAATCCACTCAGTTTCAAACTTACTGACCGATGATTCAGTCACAAGCTCCAACAGTGGACTGCCAATTTCTTCAAGCGTTCCGTTTGACTGCCTCGAAGCACGCCTTCTGGATAATGTCGAAAGGTGCGCTTGCAGGTCGTGCATTTGTAGCGGTATGCTCTGGCTATTCTGACTTTGGTGTCTTTGACTGGTTTCTTCACACTTCCCCATCTTTGGAAAGTTTTAACTTTACAGTACCGACATTTCCCGGGCCGAGCTTCTGTTTTAGGCATAACTTTCGGAAGTTGTAATCCAATCATGGTTGAAGGACCTTTTCGATGAGTTTCTACCAACTCTCATCATACAAAAGGTCTTTCAATTTTCAAACCCCACCATCTTTGGGACTGTCACGAATCGAAGAGTGGCAAAGAATCTGTATTATAATGCTCGAATTTCCAGACGAAATATTCCTAAATTTTTTTGAGGCGTTCGTATTAGAGATGAAAAACAAAGCAATCTTGTTGGCTATTGTGCTAATGAGCATGCACGTCTTTGCAAGCTGCCAATCGGGTAATTCGGTACGCGTAACGAGTCAGCAAGCCAGTATCAGCTCGAGCAATGCTTTAATTGCAGAAGTTGAAATTGTGCTCAATAACCCTGCAAAAGTCTACATAGAGTATAGCACAACCCCGATGCTGGAAGATTTCGCTCAGCAACGACACAAGTAGCCGACACGCAGCATGAGATCGCTTTGGTGAGACTGAGAGCGGAAATGACCTACTCTTATGAGATATTCATCATAAAGGAAGATGGGTCTAAATATTCTGGTGCAGAAGGAACGTTCACAACCGGTTCGCTGCCATTGGGTCTAACTCGTGCTTCTTTTACAGTAACGCAGGGAAGCCCCACCTTCCCCTTGGCGCTTAAGGATCATGTGGACCAAGCGTTTCGAGGCTACGTGATCTTAGACAATGAGGCAAATGTTGCTTGGTATCTCGAAACCCCGGAATTATCCCCATCAGCCATCCGGCAAACGCCTGACAACACTTTCGTTTATGTAGCTAGTCACTTTGGTCTACGGGAGGTTACGCCTTTGGGAGAAACGGTTGCTGAACTTGTAGAAGATTGCCCTAACACAACGACCCCCATTTTAGGAAGAATTCATCATGAAGTGATTTTGGATTTAGAAGGTAACATTCTTTATCTATCCACAGAAACTCATGACGTATTCTTTGGTGACATCCTCAGGCCTCAGGCTAGCGATTCCATCGGGATTTGGGATCGTCAAAACAGCACAGATTTGAACATTTTGTTTGATGTATTTGACCACATTTCTCCACATGAAGACCGCACCTCATCCTCGGACAACCCAAACGCAGTGTTTTTCTGGCATGGTTGCCCCGAGGTAGAAGGATTAGAAGATTGGACTCATGCCAATTCCCTAGATGTGGGATTAAACGGAAACATTTTGCTATCCATGCGGCACGTGAATCAAATTATTTCCATTGCTCCTGATTTCCAATCCGTAGAATGGCGCCTTGGAGGGGAAAACAGCGATTTTTCGTTTCCAAATCCAATTGACCGCTTTTATCACCAACATACCGTCAGCGAACTACCTAATGGAAATATTCTTCTTTTTGATAATGGGAATGACAGACCAGAAGAAGAGGGGGGCGGTTATTCGAGGGCGCTTGAACTTCAGTTGGATTTCGAGGAAATGACTGCGACAAGAGTTTGGGAGTTCCGGCATCCCGATAACCTTTTCGCACTGTGCTGCTCCAGCGCATTCCGCCTTGAAAATGGAAACACCGTCATTGTGTTTGGTTCAGATTTTGGCGCTGATCTACAAAACCCAAAACCATTGGACGAGCGCGTCTTTACCCTAGTTGAAGTTGACCAAAAAGGTGATATTGTTTGGGAGGTAGGGATCAAGTTTGCTGAACCGGATGTTATTTCAATCCAATACCGGGTATATCCCATATTTTCCATTAACGGGGAGATAGAATTGGAGCGAGAGAATTGAGGCAACTCTCCGTCTTCCGCTTGAATTCGAGACTTCCTCAAAAGAATATTGTGTTTGCCCGCCATTCCATTTGAGGACTGCTCAATCATGCGCCTAAATTTGAGGCTTCCGTAAAGTCATAGCCGCCCACAATATTAAGAACACATTTAATAACATCGTCGCCATACCGGCCCAGATATGAGCGTCTCCAAAAGTGCCGGAAATAATCACTAGAGCGAATATGGCAGCTGGCGCCAAAACCCAAAGGTGAAGTACCCTGGCGTGCAACATATGATTGCCATAAGTGGAAATAAGCAAAACCACTATTGGAAGCGCGAGGTACACATGGGAATGCCAAGTCACCACCCCAGTGGCACCATAAGTGCCCAATAATACAATTTGGAATTGCTTTGAAGAAGAAGAGAGAGGTACTCGCCAAAGAGAAAATGCCAACCCTGCGGTAAGAACCATTCCAATTATAGCAATCCCCCAAGACAATTGAGTGGGCAAGGAACGATCAAGGTTTACTGCCAATCCTCTCCAGTTCATCATTACCTCAGGAAAATCACGGGGATAAAGTAGAATGAGTTCGGCCATATTCCTGATTCCGTCAAACCCGGCTATCAATGTTGAAAATAACAATACAAGTAATCCAGTGATGGTTAAACCAGCCAACATTCTAAAGCGCTTGCCAATCAACATACCAGGTACCAATAGAATTAGGGTCTGGGGTTTGAGCAGCAGTCCTCCCAGCCACATGCCAGCGTTAAAGTTATTCTCCCGAGATAGTGCGATGATTGCCTCTCCCATGAATATCAGCAGCCAAACATTCATTGAGCCAAATTGAATGTTAAAGAAAGAGGGCAACGATAGTGCTAGAGGGGCGACAAACCAGTAGCCTCGCTTATAGTCAACGGCCTTTAAAAACCGCACAAGGTAGCTGCCAAGTAAGATGACATTGAACGCTGTGTAGAGAACAAAATTTGGAATGGGATCTAAAATTGAAAGTATTGCAAAAGACGAAATAAACAATGGAAAGTAGGGGGTAGGAAGTGTTACGTAAGAGATTTGGCTACCTTCTTCGGCGTATACATCATACAAGGGGCGTTGGATACTATCATGTTTGGCGAGATCATATACTTCACTAAAACCATCTGATCTTGATATGATTGCAGCTGCCCGATAAGCACGATAATCACTGCCGATATATCCAAAGAATCCTTGTGAAGATATTGTCACGGTGACAAAATAAATATAAAAAATAAACAAACCAAAATACGAGGTTTTCCAGAGATGCGTACTAATCATTATTTGTTCAAACCCTAGGCTTTAATCGCACTTGGTTTTTGCCCGCGCCATCCCCGGCTTTTCCTAAGATTCGTTTCCGCCCACACTACCAAGTACACATTCAATGCCAGAATGGCTAATCCCACCCACATATGGGCGTTGCCTTGAAATCTGAAATATTCCGCCAGAGCCCCAAGTGAGAATATCACTGGCGGCAACAACAGCCATGCATACAATAAATTGTCTGACAACAACTCATGCCTGAAGAGAATGAGCAGAAGAACGACGATAGGAAGCGCCATATACGTATGTGAATGCCAAGTGACAGCACCGGTGGCAGCATAAGTTCCTAGCAAGACAATTTGGAATTCTTTCGACGAGGTTGTCAAAGGTATTCTCCACAAGGCAATAGCTATCACCGTTGCGAGCGCCATGCCGATGATTGCGATACCCCAGGATATTTGAGAAGGCAGTAATCTGCTAAGGTTTACCGCTAAAGCCCTAAAATTCATCATAATCTCTGGATAGGTGGGCTCAATTCCACCTGAATATAAAAATACAAGCTCAAGAAGGTTTTTTATTCCTTCAACTCCGGCTATGAGTAATGAAACAAAGCTAATAATCACGCTGCTCACTAAAAACCCTTTGAACAATTTATATCTTCTACCTATCAGCATGGCTGGAACTAAAAGTATGAGCGATTGTGGTTTTAGTAAAAGACCAGCCAGCCAAATGCCAGACCGGTACTCATTCCCTTGGGATAATGCAAGGACCGCTTCTCCCATAAAGATTAATAACCAAATATTTACCGACCCAGATATTAGGGTAAAAATGACGGGCCAAGAAAGTAGGATGGGGAGAAGAATACTGTTGGATCCTTTATAGTCAATTGCCCGCATGAAGCGAATCAAATAGCCAATTAGTAATATTATGTTGATTATCGTATAAAGGATAAATCCAAGCGCTGGATCTAGCGAGAGTAATATCCAAAAAGGAATAACAAAAATTGGCAAGTACGGGACGGGGAATGTATTATTAGTGACTTGACCCGATCCTTCTGCTGAGGGGTCTGATAAAGGATATTCAGAGTCATTCTCTTGAGGGAGTTTATAAGCTTGTGTAAATCCTTCTGCGCGAACAACATTAACTGTCTCTCTGTAAATATAGTAATCATAGCCGAGGTATTCAAATAAATCAAACCAAATAAGCAATTGGCGCAAAAATAATATATAAAACACAATTAACGGGAAAATCACAAATTTCCAACGCAATCTATTCATTACAACTTTCAAACCTCGCTTTCTTGTCGCTAGATAAGGTAATTGTAACTAAGAACAATACATCCTCATAGGAGAAAGGTCAATCATGCATAATTCTTGCCGCATGTCTTTGAGTCCCCAGAGTTAGGCGCTTTTGAGATACATTGCAATTATCTTCATTATGAGCTGATTGATATTTTTTGCTTTATAGATACATTAAGGAAATCCATTGCACAATTTGTTATTCACCCTCCCACCCCTTACTAGTGGCTGGTGTATAATGTCAGCTGTGCCAGAAAGCCTTTCATGCTGAAGGTACATTTCCCCCCAAATCCTTTTAGGAAATAAACGCAAAATTGCCCAGGCAATATGACCAAGCCACGTCTTATCAATCTCATCTTGTTTTTCACAATCACCTTGGGTCTAATCATTACATTAGTATTTTGGTTCAACATAAACATAAAACCAAGCTACTTTTATGAAAATGTAATTCCCATTATTACTTCGATTTTAATCACTACAGTAAGCACAATTTTTAATATTACTTTGAGATGGGTCCGTTTTACCATTTACCTGCGTCATAGTCAAGTTCGCCTTCCAGCCAAGTTATCTATCAAATATTATTTATCATCACAAGTTTTAAATCCAATTCCTCTATATCTAGGAGAGCTTTTTAGAAACCTATTCCTTTCCAAAGGTAATCATCTTGAAAAAAGCGCTGGGCTCAAAGTTTGGTTCATAGAAAGAAGTTTAGATGTATTAGCAATGATTTTCCTTTTCGCATTAGCACTTTTTGGGGGGATTAGAATTCTCCTTATAAGCTCTATATCCCTCGGATTTATCATCATCCTATTTCTCATACGACCACAAGATAATACAAGAACGATAATGATTTCAAGCTTTGCATTTGTATTATCTATTTTGGCATGGTCGTTACCAATTACAGCTCTTTGGGTTACTTTTATCAATTTAGGTTCCCATACCACATTCCTCCTCGCTAATCAAATTTTTATCACAAGTGCATTTCTTGGTGGTCTTTCTAATCTTCCCTTAGGAATTGGTGTTACAGGTACTACTGCGATCTTTCTAGGTCAAGGAGGAGGGATAGATTTTCAGGTGGCCGTAATTGCTATTTCAATATTCCGTATAGGAACAACATGGCTTGCCCTTATCATTGGAGTTTTGGCATTTCTAATCTGGAAAAACGAGCTTAGGGCTAAACTTTTCTCAAATAATTTACAAAATCATTTTGACGATATCGCTCCTTATTATAAAAATATCATTCCAGAGCATATGCGTGATCGCTTATTGGATCGAAAGGTAAGCGAGATGAATATATACTTGCAAAAATTACAAATGGGAAGAAAATCATTAAAAGGTTTAGATTTAGGTTGCGGCCAAGGTTGGTATTCACGCCGCTTATCGCAATTGAATTTTGAAATGTTTGCATCCGATTTGGCTTATAAACAAATTCTTCAAGCCAAAAATACTTTAATTGATATAAACATACAAGATAGGCTTTCTGTGGCTATGAGCAAACGTTTACCATATAAAAGCAATAGCTTCGATTTCATCACGGCCATCAATGTGCTTCATCATATAGTTACACCAGAAGAACAACAAGAAACTTTCAATGAAATCATCCGAGTTCTAAAAACCGGAGGAATCTTCTTTCTGCATGAAATCAATATAATTAACCCACTGTTCGAATTTTATGTAGGATACATTTTCCCCTTAGTAAAGGAAATTGATGATGGGTCGGAACTCTGGATAAAATCCAACAAGCTTCCCATAATTCCTGGTGGTAGTTGGTCAGACCAAGTCAGCCACTTTTTTTTCTTACCTGATTTCACCCCAAAGTGGATTATGAAAAAATTCTCTCGAATTGAAACCATTTTAGAACATTCTCGGTTTCGTGTTTTTAGCTCGCACTTCATGGCCAGTTTATTAAAAAATGACCCCTAACCATATAGTTAGATTCCCATGTGCCAACAAATTCTGATAACTGAAACGTTTCTGGTGGATTATTGAATGGGGCCTCGATCAGCAATAAAAATGGGGGAATGATGTTATAACAAAAAACGACGCAGGCAACCACAACAGGAACTATAATTGAAATCAGGCATCCCACAAAAACATCTAAGCTTAAATAACAAGAGCTCATGGGAAGTATCACGGAAAAGGTTGTCGCTACAACTACAAAACAAATATTTTCTTACAGAGACGGCAGCAGATTGGGGAGTTGATACCTGGGCAATCGCTCTAGGCATTGTTGATAAGGACAAGCTGAATAAAATTACTAAGAAAACCAAAGATGCTATAAAGGATATACCGAATAAAATCACTGCAGTTGCCCAAACCCCAATTATAGAAAAAGATGATGTGTTCAAAACCGACTGGCCGATCAGAGTTTTTACACGTGAACGGGGACAAAATAATTGGCGTTTTTTGGGAGAGACTCCGGGAGAATTTGTTGTATTAGCCGGTCATGAGATTGGGCTGCGTGTATCGAAATTGAAAAGCGATAATGAACTAGAAATACTGACAAAAGAAATTGAATATGATAATCGGATTACTGGGATAGACTTAACTGATTGCGATTGGGTCAGCGAGGTTGGCTTGGCATATTTGAGCAAGTTAAATCAGGTGACCTATTTGATTTTGTATGGTTGTGATCAAATCCGCGATGCTTGGTTAGCGCACGTGAGCAAATTGAGCCAGTTAACTTGGTTAAATTTGCATTATTGTTCAATGATCAGCGATGCGGGTTTATTGCATTTGGGTAAATTAAGGCAGCTTACAAAGTTGAGGTTGCGGGGTTGTGAAAAGGTTACCAATGTTGGGGTGGAAAACCTAAAGAAAAAACTTCACGATTTAGATATTTCTAGATAACTCATAACATGACCTGCACCCCGAAACAAAAAACCACCCGCCAAGCGGGTGGAAGGGAAGGACTTACAGAAAGGAAATCACTCCAGTAGAATAGCAGAGTTCAAGCCGCCAAAAAACAAGGAGTGATTTCCATGGCAAAAAGTTTAGCACATACTAAGTGGATGTGTAAATATCATATCGTGTTCACCCCGGGTAAGCATCCCCTAAAATAATACCAAACGGAAGTGGAATTTTCTGGCAAAATATAGCAAGGAGAATTCCGAATGAA